>NZ_SJPA01000009.1 GCF_004332115.1 Chlorobium sp. N1 | reverse complement strand
TTCAAGTCCCAGAGCCAGCTGAAAGAGGGTCAGGTCGTTCATGTAACAGAGGAGAATTGTATGTTGTCAGAGTTGACCAACAATATACGCTTCTCATACCGTCACCCACTCCCCACAGCGAGGAGCCGTTTTTTCATTGGTAGGGGGGCGTGTGGTTGTGGTTGTTGTTGTGGTTGTAGGAGCGGAAGTCCATACATATAAATATACATACCGCCTCCCCTATTCTGCAAGGATCCTCGAGGATAAGCAGTGCGGTTTGTATAATTAATTGAATGGTATTCTGTAGGTTAGCACACTGGTATCAGGTCCTGTTACGCATGTGGCGGATTGACGGGTGGTTGTTGCAGTGTGTATATTGAGTGTTTGTGGCGGGATGCACGGGTTTCCCGAGCAGCGTCTCGAAATTCCCCTCTCCCTTCGCGATGATCATATCGGCGCCGTCGTACAGCTCCCTGAATGTTTCGGAGCTCTCTTCCGGGATTGTTCCAGGGTAGACGCTGCCGGAGGAGACGACCACCGTAGCGTCGTCGTCGAATCCGGCGTAGAGGGCGTCGGCCATGACCGCGTCGTTGATGATGGGCGTTTGCTGCACCGTGCAGGTTATCGCCAGGTCGGGCCGGTGCCGCGCGATGGTTTCGACGAAGAACCTGTCGAAGACGATTTCTCCGGCGTTGTCGCAGATGTAGAGGATCCGCCGGGCTTTCGGGAGCGTCGGCAAACAACAAAGCCCCCATGACCTGGGGGCTTTGTTTCTTGATTTGGGCGGATGGGGCCGTGCCGTTATTTCGAGTTGCTGTCGGTAAACTCGATCACATCAGCCTGAAGGGTGACCGTCGGGATCGAGAAAAGGATATAGCTCTTTTCGGACCATTCCTCCGTCTGGTTGGCAAGGCCGATAGCTTTCCCTGTCAGGGGCTGTCCGACAGAGCTGTAGAGCTTCTCCTTGGCCTCTGCATAGTCGGGCCCGCCAAACGGGATGATGCCGAGCAGTTTGAAGCCGTGGGTGCTGGCGCCCTTTGCTCCGGTCTTGATGACCTTGTAGTTGTTTTTTGACAGCTCTACATGAGTCGTGGTCGTCTGGCCTTTCATCTGGCCGAGTTTCAGCGTGTCGCAAGCCGATAGTGAGAGCGACAGCGCCGCTACGGTTGCTCCGATGATCAGTCCCTGATGTTTCATTGCTCTGAGGTTGTGGTTGTTGTGGTCGATCTTTCCGTGCGGCTGATTGGATGGGGGCTGATTCGCATGCTGCGGATGCTGCATGGCGCGGCGGGCCTGCTGTGTGCTTTTTTGCAGCGAGTCGCCTTTCGGTCCAAACCCGTCAGCACTTGTAACATACGCTCCGAATTCGAGTATTCCTATTTTTCATGTTTTTAATAGCTCGAATACCGCTTGTTTTTTCGTCAAGCGGCGGCTGTTTCGTGAGCAGAGCGGGGCTGCGGGTTGCGGAGCGTGAGGGGGTTTTCGGGTGTTATGCGGCGGCGTTCGATCAGCGGGTTTTCTGTCCTCCTCCCTGCATCAGCACCAGCTCGCCTTTCAGGATCCCGGAGAGCCTGGCCATCCGCCCGCACTTGATCCTCAGGATGAAGAAGAGCTTCGGGTCGGCCTCCTCGAGCAGCGTCTCGAAATTCCCCTGACCCTTGGCGATGACGAGGTCCGCTTCGTCGTAGAGCCTCCTGAACGCTTCGGAGGTCTCTTCGAGGAGCGTCCCCGGGTAGACGCTGCCGGACGAGACGACCGGGGCGGCGGTATCGAGCCCGACGTAAAGGGCATCGGCCATGACCGCGTCGTTGATGACCGGTCGTTCCCTCACCGAGCAGGTTATCTCCAGTCCGGGGTGCAGCCGCGCGATGGTTTCGACGAAGAGCCGGTCGAAGACGATCTCGCCGGCGTTGTCACAGATGTAGAGCAGCCGGCGGGCATCGCCGAGGCGGCTTTTGAACGGCTCCATGTCGAAGCAGCCGAACGCCTGGCCGTCGATCGAGGCGAGTTCCTTTTCGATGTCGAGCGACCCGTGGCGCAGGGCGCCGAAATCGATGATGTTGCCCGCCGCCGCAACCTTCACCGCCTCTTCCAGGGAGATTCTGCCGTCGTTCGAGCTGTTGCTGAAGCGTTCTGCAAAGGCCATGGCGATGTCGTTCGACTCTTTCTTGATCTGGCGGTAGGGATCGAAGTCCTCAGTGTTGCCGAGGAGCAGGGCGGCATGGTCGGTGGCGCTTCGGATGAGGTGCTGCGCCACGATGCCCTCACCCTGGGTTTCGAGCAATTTGCGCATTGCGTGTTCGAACAGGCTTTTTGCCTGCTTTTCGTCCATTCCGGTGATGTTCACCAGTGAGTCGAGCTGGCCGAAGAGGCAGCTGTAGCATTCGGCGGGAATCGTTCTCCGGGGGGTGGTCATGTCTAGGGGGTGTTTGCTGTTCGTTGAGGATCGCCTGCTCTGTTCTGTCATGCTGGCGTTTTTTCTGCCGGGGATGACTGCCGCTGCCGACGGCATGACCACGGGCAGTCCCTGCCGGGCTTGATTGGCGGGCGAGTATGACGGATGTAATGTACGGTATAAAAATTTGAGGAGTAATACCGGATGAGAGTCGTTGCCTTATCACCCTATTAATATAATCCCGGCCGGATGCCGTTTCCCCTCAAAGCACCCCATAGAGATAAGAGCCTGTTGATCGTTTCCCGGTTCAGGGTATTCATGGACGGTGACGGCTATGATGTTTTCCTCACCGGTTCTCCCTCCGGGGCGCTGCGGCTGCTTGAACAGCACAGGGGGTGGGCTCGACCTGCTGCCGAGCGATGTGCGAATGCCGGAAATGGATGGATTCCGGCTTGCGGAGAAAGCCAGGCTGATCATTCCGGATCTGAAGGTGTTCTTTGTTTCCGGAGACATCGGCCACCATCGTCCCGGTGAGGCGATGGATGGAAAGCATATCCTCACAAAACCGGTGTCCCGAACGCTTCTCTGTGCCGCAGTGGCGACTGTTCCGGGTCTGGCGCTGTGAGGATGCCGTGGCCATTACACGCGCTTAAGGAGATCGGCGGACACGGCGGTCCGAATACATTCATGAGGGTGGATGCGCCGCATGCCGCCCGACTCCCGCAATGGCTCCCGCAGCCGGTGGGAGTCATCTCTATGTAGGCCTGTTCGTCGATGGTTTCCAGCCCATACTCTACCGCGTGAAGGGTCAGCTCATCAATGAGCTCCTGCCAGTGCAGCGTTCGCCTCTCTGAGAGGCCTGGCTTGCGTAGCGAAATCTGTAGTGTGAGCCGGAACTGAAAACGACATGCCGCTTTTTCAGGCGCTCGATGATTTCTCTGTTGATCTGTTCGGCGTAGTGCATTGCTGTTCTGTATTACAACTGTTGGACGGCAATCCTACGTGGATGGGGAATACACGCGGGGTTCTATTGCAAGTTATGCGATTTCTGAACTCAGGAAACAGTCTAAGCTACGCGATTAAAGATATTTATGGCCCTTGAACGTTATAGCCGCGTGATTATGCGGGAATATGGGGATTTTAAGCGCGCCGGAGCGATGATCTCTTTCGGTTAGATGTTGTGGCTTCTAAGCAATGCGGGCCAGGTCAGGCTGTGAGAGATATTGCCGATCGTCGAGGGAGATGTGTACGTGGCCTCTCTGCTTTTATGCGCAGTAGCGCATTCCAGTACTGAGGCTCAAGGATTCGAACCTGGGTTTGCCGGAGCCGGCATGGAAAGACAATCAGGCGGCGCGTGCCCGGATCAGCTGTCGCAAGTACGGCTTTGATCTCCAGGCTGAAATCCGATGCTCTCCGGCGTGTTCGGGTGAACCGCTCATGGGCGGCTTTGGCCGGGATGTACGTTCAGTCTCGTGAGACCACACCGGGGCTGGCTCCATAAGCATCGTTGAACACCGATTCCACCCGGGGGGCTGAACTCGTTCGAAGTTTGATGAGCTTTTTGAGGCCACGCCGAAGCATTGATCCAGACTGCTCCCGTTCTCGGCACCAGCCGGTTGGGGACCGGGGTGGTCATGGGGTTTCGGGTTGTATGGGTTGTTTGCCGGGAGTGTTTAATGTTCCAGATACGCTTTGATTCGATCCATCACCTTCAGTCCGGATTTCGCCATTTTTGAAAAGGCAAACCACTTCCGTCCAAGGTCTTTGAGTGATGCACCAAGATGATAGACGATTTCTTCATCGAGAATCAGAAAGCGATCGTGACTGTCAGCGAATTCCCTGATGGTGATGGGCGGATACTGCGCGTTATGTTTTTTCAGGTCTTGTGCAAGCTGTTTGCTGATGTTCCTGCAGAGAATCGTGGCTTGAACGTTTCCTGAACGTTTTGTCAACTGCATGAGGACGCTGTCATCGATATAGTTGTCGATCAGGATAATCGATCTTGTTGCCTGTCGTAAGAGATCGTTGACAAAGAGGTATGCATCGAATATCTGACCGTTAAAAAAGATGCCCTGAACCGGATTGACGCTTTTCTGCTCAAGCGCATCGAACACCGTTTCAAAACGGGTTGCCGTTTCGATTTCCAGGGTTGAATGACGCTGTTCCAGAAGATTAAGGCGCTGCAGCAGGCCAACATTGGCCGCAAGGTATCGACGCATCTCCACGAAGGCATTGATAATGCTGATACTGGTCTGAATCGCCGTTTCGCTACGCAACACCGACGAGAGCATGGCAACGCCTTGTTCGGTGAAGGCATATGGCAGGTACTTGCGATGTTTCCCTCTGCCTTTTTCGGGCGCTATGACCTCCGATCCGGATGAAGCGGTATTCTCTTTGCCCGGCAACGATTGCTGTCGATTCGATTTTCCGAATGAGGGTGGTATTTGTATGTTCGTAACCGGGTTGTTTAAGGTCACAGGTTGTGATCTTAGAGCGTCATACTCTTCGGCGGTCAACTGAAAGCGGAAGGTATCGGGAAATCGTTCGATGTTGCGCTTGACCGCCTGATTGAACACTCGGGTTTCCACACCGTAGAGTGCGGCAAGATCGTGGTCGAACATCACTTCGACACCGCGTAAGGTATGAATCAGTCTTTGCAGCTCTTTTCCCTGATCGACGATTTCCAGGTTGCTCATGTTCCTCATACCTGTACGATGGTTGCTCACCCATTATGAATTCGTAATCGGAATCGGTCAGTTCCATGCCAACCTGAGCCTCGATGCGCTGCAGTTGGGACAGTCCGATGCAGATTTCGGTCATCGTCCTCTTGAGCCCTGCAGCAATTTCAAGCGAATGGATTTCCTGCGTCAGCGCCGTCAACGCATTAAAACTGTTGTCCCGTGCCGTTGCGGCATGCGCCAGTTCCTCGCCTTTTGGAGCTATGGCCGCATATCCCTTCTTGTTCCCACGATAAATACTCTGTTATCAATGTAGATATTTGTCCAGCCAAATTTCACAGAGAAACACGGGGAAATTGGATGGCCCATTATTAATGAAAAGCGTCGTGGTGGGGCAGTGGCTGTGCGATACTCCGAATACGGTGATCTGCTGGGGTCCGGTTATTTCGAACACCTTTTCTGCCCGAGGGCTTAAAATCGTTCGAAGTTGGAGCGGAAAACCTGTTCGATGTATGGCGGAATTCGTGTTCGGGGTTGGGCGGAACACGCAGGGCGGCGGGTTTGCCGGCCGGAAGGAGTCCCTGGGAGGCTTGAAGCCGTAAGCGCGCCGCCGGGTACGCTTTTGAGGGATTTCGAGGTGCGCGTTTATTCCGGGAAGTGAGAGCGGGGGGGAGAGCGGCACAAACGAAAAAAGCCCTGCGACGTTTTCCGTTGCAGGGCTTTCTGGTGCTGAGGAGCCAGGACTCGAACCTGGAATTGCCTGATCCAGAATCAGGTGCCTTACCAATTTGGCCACTCCTCAATCAGCTTGAGAGTTGCCAATATAGGAAAAATTCTCGATTCAAAACAAGTTTTTTTGCATTCCGGCCCTTCCGCTTTTTCAGAGCATCGCGACGAGCAGCGGCACGAGCACGAGCGAGATCAGCATGCCCGTGGTGACGAGCGTTGCGGCGAGGTTCCGGTCGAGGTTCTCGAGCGAGGCGAAGGTGAGGGTGTTGAAGCCTGCCGGTGCCGAGG
This sequence comes from Chlorobium sp. N1, assembly GCF_004332115.1. GTDB lineage: Bacteria > Bacteroidota > Chlorobiia > Chlorobiales > Chlorobiaceae > Chlorobium. The sequence continues at coordinate 65,633 of NZ_SJPA01000009.1, read as the reverse complement.
CGGCGATGATGACGATCGCACGGTCGATTCCCTCGAGCCTGAAGAGGGCCGCCAAAAGGATTCCGGCGCCGAGGCCGAGCGCCATGCGCACGCCGATGCCCGTGAGGACGCGTGCCGGGGGAACGGCGGCAAAACGGGCCGATGCCCCGAGGCTCAGCAGGAGGAGCGGAATGGCGAGCGAGGCGAGCGACTGGAGGATGCCGGCTTCGATGGGGCCGGGGCGCACTTCGAGGAGGTTCATCGTGATGCCGGCGCCGAGCGCCCAGACCGGCGGGGAGGAGAGGACCTTGCGGATTGCGCCCCAGAGGCCGCCCTCTCCGCTGCGGCATGCCAGGGCGTAGGCCAGGGTGTAGGCGGAGATGCTGTTGGGGAGGTCGAAGACGAACAGCCGCGCCAGTCCCTCGTCGCCGTAAAAGGACTTGACGAACGGCATGATGAAGCCGAGGTTCATGATGATGGCTCCGGAATACAGCACGCCGAGGGAGCGGTCGGGGAGTCGCAGGAAGCGGCCGGAGATGGCTGCGGCGCCACCGGTCAGGATGATCACGGCAAGCGATGCGGCGGGAAGGGCCAGCATGCTCCTTTCGAGGCTGACGAACGGCAGCACCGAGAGCAGGAGTGCAGGAAGGGCGAGGTTGAAAATGACCTTGAAGAGGGTATCGACGTCGGCGTCGTCAAGGATGCGGAGGCGGCGGAAGAGGAAGCCGAGAAGGAACGTTGCGAAGGTCGGAGCGAGGAGAAAGGCCAGATCGAACATGTCAGGTTATGCACGATGCGGAGTTGGGAAGAGGCCTTTGCTGTTGGTACACCCGAGAGGATTCGAACCTCTAACCGTCTGATTCGTAGTCAGATACTCTATCCAGTTGAGCTACGGGTGCATATGTTGGGGCCTCTGCAGTGGCTGGCAGAGGCCCCGGGTCATGTAGCGTGTACGGGATTCGAACCCGTGATCTTCGCCTTGAGAGGGCGATGTCCTGGGCCACTAGACGAACACGCCAGGTAATTGTTCTCTGCTGCCGTCAGAACCAGTGGGCCCTGTAGGACTTGAACCTACGACCCAGCGATTATGAGTCGCTTGCTCTGACCAACTGAGCTAAGGGCCCTCAGTCCTTGGCGTTAGAGAGTCCTAATATAACGCTCTCCGATAGAAATGCAAAAGAGAAATTTCTTTTTTGCCGATTTGTTTTCCCTCAGCCGAACTCACTGTATTTTTCGCGCCGGATCTTTGCGCCGAGGCTTCGCAGGCGTTCCTCGATCCTCTCATAGCCCCGGTCCAGGTGGTAGACGCGCAGTACCTCGGTCGCGCCGTCGGCGACAAGCCCTGCGAGCACCAGGCATGCCGACGCCCGGAGGTCCGTCGACATCACTTTCGTACCGGAGAGCGCCTGCGGTCCGTGGACCAGCGCCCGGTTGCCGTCGATTTCGATATGGGCCCCGAGCCTGTTGAGTTCGGGGATGTGGTTGAAGCGTTCATGGTAGACGTGGTCGGTGATCTCGCTGGTGCCTTCGGCCTGGGTCATGAGCGCCATCCACTGCGCCTGCATGTCGGTCGGAAACGCCGGAAAGGGCTCGGCCGCGATGGAGGTCGCCGTCAGCCGGCCGGTGCTCTGGAGGGTGACGCTGTCTTCCGTCGTGTCCACCCGGCAGCCGGCCTCGGCGAATTTCCGGAGGACGGCCTCCATGTGGGAGGCGATGACGCCCCGGATGGTGACGGAGCCGCCGGTGATGGCCGCCGCAGCCAGGATGGTGCCGGCCTCGATGCGGTCGAAGATGTTCTCGAACTCGACGTGGCGGAGCGACTCCCTGCCCCGGATGGTGAGCGTGGTGGTGCCGACGCCCTCGATTTCGGCGCCCATCGCCCTGAGGAACTGGCAGAGGGCCTCGATTTCGGGCTCGGCAGCCGCATTGGTGATCGTCGTGGTGCCTTCGGCCAGCACCGCGGCCATGAGCACGTTGCCGGTGGCACCGACCGAGGTGACGGGGAAGTCGATCTCGGCTCCCCGGAGGCGGCCGTGTTCTGCCACGGCGTCGATGAAGCCGGTCTCGATGGTGATTTTCGCACCGAGCTTCTCCATAGCCATGAGGTGCAGGTCGATCGGGCGGGGTCCGAAGGCGCAGCCGCCGGGCAGCGAGACCCTTGCGTGGCCGAACCGGGCGAGCAGGGGGCCGAGCACGTAGATCGAGGCCCGCATCTTCTTGACGAGTTCGTAGGGCGCAAGGACGCTTTCGACCCGGGCGGTCGAAACCGTGAGGGTGTTGTCTTCGAACGCCGTTTCGGCGCCGAGATGGCCGAGGAGCTGGCGGAAGGTGGCGATGTCCTTGAGGTCGGGGATGCGGTGCAGCCTGAAGGTGCCGCTGCCGGAGAGCAGCGTCGCGGCGATGATCGGCAGCGAGGAGTTCTTCGAACCCGCGGCCGTGATTTCGCCCTCTATCCTTTTGCCCCCCGTGATGACGAGCTTGTCCATTCGGTGCCTTGTTGTATGTCTCTTGCGAGCCGGGAAAAAGCGATAGTTAATGCTTTAGCCCGCAGAAAAACAAATTAATTTTTTACCCCGCCCGTTTGCGAAGAAAAGGATTAATGCTGTACCTTGAAACATTCCGCGCCGGCGCGCGGCTCCAGCGGGCGCCGGACGAGAGCAAACCATTTTCCGACACGTGATCCACTCTTCCACCAAGGGCCCCATACGCCCTTCTCGGTTCCTGTTCCATGCCGCCCGGCCGCTCGTGCTTTTCCTGGCCCTGTTCCTGCTGCATGCCGCCCTGCCCGGTACGGCCGGCTCGGCCACGACGGGCGAGCTCTCCAGGATCAAGCAGGAGCGGCTCGAGGTCGAGCGAACGCTCGGCAAGCTGAAAAAGGAGCTCGACCTCTACCAGAAGAAGCTCAACGCCACCAAGCGCCAGGAGACAAGCTCGCTGCGCCGCCTGAAGGCCCTCCAGCAGAAGATCGCGACCCTCGGCCGGCTGATCGGCGAGAACCAGCGCTACCTGACGGTGCTCGACCGCGACATCGACCGCCTGCAGGGGCAGCTCAGGGAGAACCGCCAGGCGTACGGCACGCTCTCCCAGGACTTCGCGCGGACGGCCGTCGCCGTCTACAAGCATGGCGCCGACCGGGAGCGCCAGCGCGTCTTCTCGGCCCCATCGGTCAACGAGGCCATCGTCAGGGCCCACTACATGAGCTTTTTTGCCCGCGCCGTCCACGGCCACGCCGACACCCTCCAGAACACCGCCGAAACGCTCCGTCGCAACCAGGCCGACCTTGAGCGCAGCTACCGGGCAAAGGCGGAGACCGTCAGGGACCAGGAGCGGCAGCTGAAGAACTATGCCGCCAGCAAAACCGAGAAAGAGGCTGCGCTCGAGAAGATCAAGAAAAATCGGGCCGCCTATACGGCCAAGGTCCTGGCCGCCAGGCGCAAGCGGCGGCAGCTGCAGGGCCGGATCGAGGCGCTCATCAAGGCCGAGCAGCGGGCCATCGAGGCCGAGGCGGCCCGCCGCCGCGCCGCCTCAAAGAGCGCACCTTCTCCCTCCGGAGGCCGCCGCGTGCCGACGCCCCCGGACTCGCCGGAACTGCTTCGGATATCGGCCGACTTCGACAAGGCCCTGGGCCAGCTGCCCTGGCCGGTATCGAACGGGCGGGTCGCGCAGCGGTTCGGTTCGGTGACCGACCAGGAGCTGAAGATCGTGACGACCAACAACGGCATCGACATCGCCGTTGCGGCGGGATCGCAGGTGAAGGCCGTTTCCGGCGGCAAGGTGGCCCAGATCGCCTTCATGCCGACCTTCGGCAACATCGTCATCATCCGCCACCCGAACTCCTACCTGACGGTCTACGCCAACCTCGGCGAGCTCCGCGTGGCCAAAAACGACCTCATCCGTTCGCAGCAGCTGATCGGCCTGTCGGGCAAAAACCCCGACGGCGGCTCTGTCGTCCATTTCGAGATCTGGAAGGCCGGCGTGAAGCAGAATCCGGAAAAATGGCTCAGGTAGGCGTATGGAATCAGGTGTGAAAGGGATCTTCGGCGCAATGGTCGCCGTGATGTTCCGCTACCGGAGGTTCTGGGCGGAGCTGCAGCAGGGCCGGTGGCCCGAGGGGCTCGACCTGCAGCGGGGCTACGCCGTGCCGGTCATCGCCATGGTGCAGCTCCTGAAGTTTCCGCTCATCGGCGTGCCGCGCACGGCCATGCTGTTCTCCATCCTCTCCTTCATCCTCGACGTTTCGGCATTCTACCTCCTCTCGGCCGTGACGGCCAGGCTTCTTTTCGGCGAGCGTGCCGCCGAGATGGAGGGCGGAGTGGTGACGGTGCTCTCCTACGCCCTCACCCCGATCTGGCTTTTCGAGCTCTTCTACTTCACCGGCAGCTGGAGCTGGCTTTTCGCCCTGCTGGCGCTCGGCCACATGCTGCTCATCTCCACGGCGGGCTTCGGTTCGCTCTTTGCTCTTTCGGGCCGGCCGGTCAAGGCAGCCGCACTCGTCACCGGCCTCTTGCAGGCTTCGGTCTACGTCCTCTCCACGGCGCTCGTCCGGCTCTTCAACCTCTAACGCCCTCCCTCCATGCAGGTCCAGGACCTCGATCTCAACTACGGCCTTCTCGAAAAGATCCTGACGGCCTTCCTCCGGAACGAAATCGGCAAGTTCGGTTTCTCCTCCGCCGTGCTCGGACTCTCCGGGGGGATCGACTCGGCTGTCGTGGCGGAGCTTGCCGTGCGCGCCCTCGGCGCGGAGAACGTGCTTGCCCTGAAGATGCCCTACAGCCTGAGCAGCCGCGAGAGCCTGGAACATGCCGACCTCATGGTCGAGCGGCTCGCCATCCGTTCCGAAGAGCGCGCAGTCACGCCGATGGCCGACGCCTTTTTCGCCGACGTCCCGGAGGGGGAGCGGCTGCGCCGCGGCAACATCATGGCGCGCACCCGCATGGTCCTGCTCTACGACGTCTCCGCCCGGGACGGCAGCCTGGTGGTCGGCACAAGCAACAAGACGGAGCTGCTGCTCGGCTACGGCACCATGTTCGGCGACATGGCTTCGGCCGTCAACCCGCTCGGCGACCTCTACAAGACCCAGGTCCGTGGACTTGCCCGCCATCTCGGCATCCCCGCCGCCATCATCGACAAGGCCCCCTCGGCCGACCTCTGGGAGGGGCAGAGCGACGAAAGTGACCTCGGCTTCTCCTACGGCGACGTCGACCTCCTGCTCTACATGATGCTGGAGCTGCGCATGGACCGCCGGGACGTCCTCCGCGAGGGCATCGACGAAGGGTTCTACGAGCGGGTGCGCCGGATGGTGGTGCGCAACCAGTACAAGCGGATGATGCCGGTGATTGCGAAGGTGTCCGCCCGCACGCCCGGCATCGACTTCCGCTACGCCCGCGACTGGCAGGCGGTTCGCTAGAAACAGGAGGGGGAGGCCGGCGGCCTCCCCCTCTCTTTTCCTTCTGCCGTTCCTGCCGGTCCCGTTCTGTTCTTCTCTTTTCTCCCGCTTCTGCGCCTTTCTTCTTTTCCGTTCCGTTCCGCCTTCGCCCTCTCCGGCTTTTAGGGCCCTTGCTCTGCAGCGTTCTTCAGAACGATCGCAGGACGGTGTCCATGTGGAAGTGCCGGTCGTCGGTTTGGGGGTAGTCGGTCGTGTAGTGCAGGCCGCGCGACTCCCTGCGCTTCATCGCCCCTTCGATGATGAGGCTCGCCACCTTGATGATGTTGCGCAACTCGAGCGTCTGGGTGGTGATGCGGGTCTTCTTGTAGTAGGACTCGGTCTCCTCCTTGAGGAAGTCGATGCGGCGCTTGGCGCGCTGCAGGCGCAGGTCGCTGCGTACGATGCCGACGTAGTCGTTCATCACCTGCTGCGCCTCCCGCTTGTTGTGCGAGACGAGGATCCACTCCTCGGGGTTCGCGGTGCCGCTGTCGTCCCAGTCGGGGAAGTCGACGCTGTTCTGGATGTGGTGCAGCTCCTTCTGGATCTGCTCGAAGGAGCGCCATGCGAAGACGAGCGCCTCGAGCAGGGAGTTGCTGGCCAGGCGGTTGGCTCCGTGCACCCCGGTGCAGCTGGTCTCGCCGCAGGCGTAGAGGCGGTTTATGGTCGTGTGTCCCCGGTCGTCGGTGAGGATGCCGCCGCAGGAGTAGTGCGCCGCCGGCACCACCGGGATCATCTCCTTCGTCATGTCGATGCCGTACTCGAGGCAGGTCTCGTAGATGTTCGGGAAGTGCTCGATGGTCTTTGCCGCGTCGATATGGGTGACGTCGAGGAAGACGCACTCCTCGCCGCTTTTCTTGATCTCGGAGTCGATGGCGCGGGCCACGATGTCGCGGGGGGCGAGGTTCTCGCGCCGGTCGTATTTGTGCATGAAGGCTTCGCCGTCCTTCAGCCGCAGGATGCCGCCGAACCCCCTGACCGCCTCGGAGATGAGGAACGACTTGGCCTTCGGGTGGTAGAGCGAGGTGGGGTGGAACTGGATGAACTCCATGTTGGCGATCTCCGCTCCGGCGCGGTAGGCCATCGCGATCCCGTCCCCGGTGGCGATGTCGGGGTTGGTGGTGTGCGGGTAGACGTGGCCGAGCCCTCCTGAAGCCACCATGGTGATCCTGGCCAGGATCTTCTTCGGCCTGTCCTGCAGGGAATCGAGCACGTAGGCGCCGTAACAGGTGATGTCGTTGGTCTTGATTCCGAGATGGTGCTCGGTGATGAGCTCGATGGCGAAGTGGTGCTCGAGCAGCGTGATGTTCGGGTGGCTTCCGGCGCGTTCGAGGAGCGCCGTTTCGACTTCGCGGCCGGTGAGGTCGCGGGCGTGCACGATGCGGCTGCGCGAATGGCCGCCCTCCTTGCCGAGGTCGAGGTGGCGGTCGGCGGAGGTGGTGAACTGCACGCCGAGGTCGATGAGCCGCCTGATGTGCTGCGGGCCCTCCTCGACCATGGTCGCCACCATCCGGCGGTTGCAGAGCCCGGCGCCGGCGTCGAGCGTGTCGGCGATGTGCAGCTCTGCGCTGTCGTTGTGGTCGATGGTCGCCGCGATACCGCCCTGTGCCCAGTTGGTGTTGGAGGTCGAGCTCTCCTTCTTGGTAATGATGGTGACCCGTGCATGGTCGGCCATATGGATGGCGAAATAGAGGCCGCCGATGCCGCTGCCTATCACGAGGACGTCCGTCTTGATCTCTTCGGTCATGGGTGTGTGTGTGCCGGGTTGCTGTTCCAGGTGCGGTGGTTTAGCGCAAAATACCATGCCGCGGGCATTTTTCCCTGCGGCATTCTTTTCTTCATGGTGTGTTTTCCGCTTCGGGCTTCTTGCTCGGGCCTCTCCCTGCCGGCACCAGGTGGCGCAGGGCGCTCAGGATGATCAGGACGATGCCGACGGCGATGACGGCATGGATCCATGCGACCAGCTCCGGGAAGAGGCTGGCCAGGCTGTAGCCGACGAGGGTGAAGAACCCCACCCAGACGGTGCTGCCGGCCATGCTGAAGAAGAGCAGCCGGGAGGCCGGCATGCCGGTGACCCCGGCGAGGGTGGCGGCGAAGCTGCGCACGATCGGAATGAAGCGGGCGAGGAAGACGGCTTTGGGGCCGTGCCGGCGGTAGAAGGTTTCGGTCTTTTCGAGGTGCTCGCGGTGGAAGAAACGCGAGTCGCTTTTCAGGAAGAGGCGGCGCCCGATATGCCGGCCGATGAGCCAGCCGGTGAGGTCGCCGAGGACTGCTCCCGATACGAGCGTCGCCATGACGGACAGGAGATCGAGGCGGCCTGATGCGGCGATGAGCCCCGCGGTGATGAGCAGCGAGTCGCCGGGCAGGAAGAATCCCGCAAAGAGTCCCGTTTCTGCGAAGACGAGCAGGAAGAGCAGGAGGTAGCCGCCCCGGAGGACGAGCTCGTCGAGGGATCCGATATGCTGCAGGGATTCGAAAAGGGGCATCGGCGTCTCTGTGTAGGGTTGAAAGCAGTGCGGCACCCCCGCCGGCCTTTCTGGCGGGCGGAGGTGCCGCTGTCCTGTTCTCTGGCGGACGTTTCCCGGCCGTATGGTTACGGGAGCAGGACCGCGCAGGAGATTACCGTCGTCCAGAGGCCGTTCTGGCCTTCGGCGGATTCGGTGATGTTGTAGGAGTTGATGATCTTGCCGCTCATCTTGTAGATGCCCTCGCGTTCGTCCCAGTCCTTGTTGGGATCGAATTCGATGCCGAGGGTGGTCGCCAGCATGGTCGCCGCGAGATCTTCGGCGTATTCGCCGGAAGTCTCGGCATCCTCACCGAAGGGATGGTGCTCGGAGAGGTAGCCGTACTGGTTGTCGTCGGCCGGGATGGCCACGCCGATCGAGGAGGCGATGAGCCGGCTGTTCTCGTTGGTGGAGTTGCGGGCCATCACCGCGAAGGTGATCTGGCCGGGGGTGAGCAGTTTCACACCCTCTTCAACGCTGATCCGTTCGCATTTGGGAGGAAAGATGCTCGAAACGGTAACCAGGTTGCATTTTTCGATCTTGGCATCCCTCAGCGCCAGCTCGAACGAGGAGAGATACTCCTTGTGTCTTCCTACGCCCTTGGTGAAGAAGACTTTCGTCGGTACGAATGACAATGCGGTTCCTCCGATTAAATTGTTGCGGAAATTGTGACGCTACCGAAATTGAGCAATTATAGGAAAAAGGTACGGCATTCGAAACGATTTTTTTTGAGTACCTCCTTCCGGCTTATCCTTCGCCCCCTCCTGCGATCCTGTAGAATTTCCGCTTGCCGGCTTTCAGGGTTTTGGGCTCCGCGGTGAGGGCGACCACCGCCTTGATGTCTTCGATGCGCTCTTCGTCGATCGAGACCGCTTTCTGCTGGATCAGACGCCGTGCCTCGTTCTTCGACGAGGCGGCTCCGAGCGCGGCGAGCAGGTCGACGAGCGGAAGCTCGCGCTCGTCGAAACGGGTGAGCTCGATCTCGTCCGGGGCCTTCTTGTGGACGAAGAGCCGGTCGAAGTGCGCTTCGGCCGCTTCGGCCTCGTCCGCCGACCAGTAGCGGGCGACGATCTCGCGGGCGAGCGTGCGCTTGGCGGTACGGGGATCGCGTTCCCACCCTTCGAGGATCCTGCGGCGCCCTTCGCTCTCATGCGGCAGGAGCAGCCGGCTCCAGTTCTCGATGAGGGTGTCGGGAATGGAGAGCACCCGGCCGTACATGTCGGGTGCGGGGTCGTTGAAGCAGACGGCGTTGCCGAGCGACTTGGACATCTTGTCCTCCCCGGCGGTGCCGACGAGCAGCGGCATGGTGATGCAGACCTGCGGCGTGATGCCGTGCTCGCGCTGCAGGTCGCGGCCGACGAGGAGGTTGAACTTCTGGTCGGTGCCGCCGAGCTCGATGTCGTTCTTCAGGTGGACGGAGTCCATCGCCTGGGCGAGCGGGTAGAGGAATTCGTGGATGGAGATCGGTTCGCCGGAGCGGTAGCGGCGTTCGAAGTCGTCCCGCTCGAGCATGCGGGCGACGGTGTAGTGACTGGAGAGGCGGATGACGTCGGCGAAGCTCATGCGGCCGAGCCAGTCGGCGTTGTAGCAGATGGTCGTCTTTTCAGGGTCGAGGATCTTCGAGGCCTGTTCGAAGTAGCTCGCGCCGTTTTCGCGGGCTTCGTCGTGGCTGAGCTGCGGCCGCGTCCTGCTCTTGCCGGAGGGGTCGCCGATCATGGCGGTGAAGTCGCCGATGATGAGGATGGCTTCGTGGCCGAGGTCCTGGAACTCCCGCAGTTTCTGGAGCACGACCGAGTGGCCGAGGTGGAGGTCGGGCCGTGAGGGGTCGGCGCCGAGCTTCACCCTGAGCGGGGTGGCGCTCTCGATGCTGCCTTTGATCTTCGTTTCGAGTTCGGCGGGGCTGATGATCTCCACCGTGTTGGCGGAGATGACGTCGAGCTGTTCCTGAAGGGAGGGGAATGCCATGGTGCGGTGTGTCTTTCTGGGGTGTTCTAGTACTGTTTGCGGATCTGGCGGAGCTGCCGTTCGTTCTCCCGGCCCTTGATGGCTTCGCGCTTGTCGTAGAGCTTCTTGCCCTTGGCGAGCGCGAGCTCCACCTTGAGGATGCCCTTCGGGCTGAAGAAGGCCTTCAGGGGGATGAGGGTGAGGCCTTTTTCATCGATCTTGGATTTCAGCCGCTCGATCTCCCTGCGGTGGAGCAGGAGGCGGCGGCTGCGCCTCGGATCGAGCTCGTCCAGGCGGTTGAACTCGTAGGGGGTGATCTGCATGTTCTCGAGCCAGATCTCGCCGTTGCGGATGCCGGCATAGCTCTCGTTGAGGCTGGCCTTGCCGAGGCGTACCGATTTCACTTCGCTGCCGAGCAGCTCTATGCCGGCGACGATGGTCTCCAGGATCTGGTATTCGTAGCGGGCCTTCCGGTTCTGGATGGACTCCGCATATGAACGTTTCTGTTCTTTTTTCGCCACTGCCGGCTTTATCGTTGCTGGTTTTCGAGATATTCGGCCGGGATCATGTTCCCGATGTTGAGCACGAGAGCGGGATCCAGGGCGCGCTTCAGGGCCGCCATCTCACGGAGCCCCTCCCTGCCGTACATCGCTTCGAGGTACGGGCTCTTGAGCTTGCCGATGCCGTGCTCGGCCGAGAGCGTGCCGCCGAGTTCGAGCACCTTTCCTATGAACTCCAGATAGAGCTCCTTGGCCGCCACGAACTCTTCATGGTTGCGCGGCAGGATGTTCAGGTGCACGTGGGCGTCGCCGATATGACCGAAAATAATATAGACAAAGCCGAGCCGTTCGCAAGCGCTGCGGTAGGTTTCGAGCAGTTCGCGGAACCGGGCGGGCGGGACGGCCATGTCGGTGCTGACCTTGCTTTCCTTCTGGGTCCTGAGCCATTCGTTGACCTGGAGGGGGAGGCTGTGGCGGAACTCTCGCATCCTGTCCTGTTCCTCCCGGTCGAGGGCGATCCATGAGTCCTCCTCGAGCCCGCCGTGCTCCTCGATGAGCGCGAAGAGCCTTTCGAGGTCCCCATCCTCGTCCCCGGCCGTGGTTTCGAGTTCGAGGAAGATCGCCCCTTTTGTGCCCTCCGGGGTGTCGGGGTGCCGGCGGCGCAGGAATGCGAGCGCGTTCGGGTCGAAGTACTCGAGGGCCCGGGGACGCGCCCGCCCCTCTTTTTTGCGGAGGGCTTCGGTGAACCCGAGCAGCCCCTCCTCTTCGGGGAAGTAGATGATGGCCGAGATGATCCGCTCCGGCAGGGGAATGAGCCGGAGCTCGGCTTCGACGATGGCCCCGAGGGTGCCTTCGGAGCCGATGAAGAGGTCCAGGAGGTCCATTCCCTCGCGGCTGTAGTAGCCCGCGTTGTGCTTGGTCGTTTCGGGCATCCGGTAGCGGGGGAGGCGGAACTCGAGCGTGCCGGCCAGGGGCAGCTCGAGCCGGAACGTCCCGTCCGGTCCTGCGGGGTGTTCTCCGCGGCGGAGCTCGAGGATGTCGCCCTGCGGCAGGACGATTGTGATCGATTCGACATGCTCGCGCGTGGGCCCGTAGCGGAACGAGCGGGCACCGGAGGAGTTGTTCGAGATGGTGCTGCCGATGAAGCAGAGCTTTTCGGTCGGATCCGGCGGGTAGAACCACCCTGCGGCTTCGGCCCTCTTCTGCACCTCCTCGAGCATCGCTCCTCCCTGGACTCTCATGAGGGCGTGGCCGGGAGCGGTCTGTCGGGGCTCGCCGACGGCCTTGAGCCTCTCCATCGAGATGACGTGGCCTCCCATCGGGATCCTTGCGCCGGTCGTGCCGGTGCCGTTGCCCGAGAGGGTGTAGCGGCGCTTGAGGGCGGCGGCTTCCCGCAGCAGGCCGGCCAGCTCTTCGGGGGTTTCGGGGATGAACACCCCCTCGGTCCGGCCCGTGGTCAGGTTGCTCGTGTCCTCAAGGTAGCTCTGTATGGATGCGGGGTCTTCTTTATGGATCATGGCGCTTGCGGTTCGGTGTTTCCGGCCGATGTCTCCACCGGCAGGGGTTCGGTGTCGTGTCCGGCGGTGCCGGCGTCGCCGTTCCCCTTGGCGTCGCCATCTATTCCTTCGATGAGCGGCAGGGAGTCCGAGAGCGAGTCCGCTTCGGCGGGGCTGGTGTCGGCCGAACCCCCGGAGGAGTCCGGGGATGCCGGTGCAGCCGATTCGGGCAGCAGGTAGCGGCGGATGAGTTTGCCGGCGATCGGCGCCGAGATGGTTCCTCCGAATCCGGCGTTCTCGACGAGGACCGCCACGGCGATTTTCGGATCCTCGACCGGTGCGAAGGCGATGAACCATGCGTGGTCCTTGCCGCGGGGGTTCTGGGCGGTGCCGGTCTTGCCGGCGACCGTGATGCCTTCGACTGCGGCCAGCTGGCCGGTGCCCTCCCGGACGACGTCCGTCATGCTTTCGCGGATGAAGCGGAAGGTCGGTTCCGATACGGGGATCTGCCGGCTGAAGTGCTGCAGCGGCACGAACCGGCCGGTTTCGGTGTCGCGGTAGCCGTTGGCGATGTGCGGCTGGTGGAGGGTTCCGCCGTTGGCGATGGCTGCGGCGTAGGCTGCAAGCTGCACGGGGGTGGTGCCGAGCTCTCCCTGGCCGATGGAGAGGCTGACCAGGTAGCCCTGGGTCCACCGCCCCTTGCCGTAGCGGCGGTCGTAGTAGGCGCTCGAGGGGAGGAGCCCGCTGCGCTCGCCCGGCAGGTCGATGCCGGTCCTGCGCCCGAATCCGAACATGGAGCCGAAGCGGGTCCATTCGCTGAAACCGACGTCGAAGATGAGGCTGTAGAAGTAGAGGTTCGACGATACCGTGATGGCCCGGCGCATGTCGACCCATCCGTGGCCCCTTCCTCCGTGGCTGAGGAAGCGCCGGCGCCCGTAGGTGAAGACCCCGTTGTCGAGCACTTTTTTCGCGGGGTCGATCTTTCCGTCTTCGAGCGCGGCCATGGCCAGCACCATCTTGTAGATCGAGCCGGGAGGGTAGACGGCCTGGACGGTCCGGTTGAAGAGCGGCTTGCGGGGGTCGGTGATGATGGCGCGCCAGCCGTCGGGATCGGTGGCGCCGTTGAAGGTTTCGAGGTCGTAGCCGGGGGCGCTCTCGAGCGCCAGGATCCCTCCCGTGGAGGGATCGATGGCTACGATGGCCCCCGATTTTCCTGTGTTTTCGATGAGTTCCCCGGCGAGCTGCTGGAGCCCGGAGTCGATGCTGAGGTAGAGGTCGTCGCCGCGCACGGCGGAAACGTCGCTCCGGCCGTCGTCGTACTTGCCGGCGTAGCGCCCCAGCGGGGTGACCATTTCGAAGCGGGCGCCTTTCGTGCCCCTCAGCCGCTCCTCGTACTGGCGCTCGAGTCCGCTGTAGCCGATCTTGTCGTCCTGTGCGTAGCCCTCCTGCACCAGTTTCGCCACATCCCGGCGGGCGATCTGGCGGAGGTAGCCGAAGAGGTGCGCGCCCCGGCGGGAGTCGGCGTATTTGCGTTTGTTCTCGGCTTCGATGAGCACCCCGGGCAGCTCCCAGAGGTTTTCACCGAGCCGTTCGACGTCCCGGGCCTCGAGGTCCCGTCGCAGGGTGACGGCCGAAAAGCGGTTGAACAGTCGGCCACGCTCGACCTTTTCCCGGACCTCCTCTTCGGGCCTGCGGATCAGCCAGGCAAGGGCGGCCGTGCCCTCGCCCTTGAATTCGGCGGGGATGACCTTCACGGAGTAGAGCGGCCGGTTGTCGACCATGATGACGTCGTTCCGGTCGATGATGCGCCCCCTCGGGGGCTGCACCCAGACCCTGCGCACGCTGTTCGACGAGGAGATCGAGCCGAGTTTCTGGAAATCGAGCACCTGGATCCAGAAGAGCCGCCCGAGCAGGACGGCGAAGGCCGCCATGATGAGCAACGAGACGATCCTGGTGCTGTGCTGGAGTCTGTCCATCGCTCAGTCTGAAAAGGTCTTTTTCAGGATGAGCAGGTTCGCCGCGAATGCCAGCAGGAGGGTGAGCAGCGTTTCGAGAAGGCCGAGCACGACGATGCGGTAGGCGGGGGAGAGCCCGAGCGGGTTTTCCCCGATCGACAGGACCGTGTGCGAGACGAAGGCCGCGACGGCCGTGGCAGCATAGATGCGCCGCATTTTCTGGCTCGGCGTGGCATGGCTGTCCCGGGGGATGTGGAAGGAGCCTGCGGCGAACCCTCCGAGGGTTCCCGCCAGCATGTGGAGGCCCGCTGCGCCGGAGAGAAGGCCGGTGAGGATCCCTCCCAGAAAGCCGAACCCCATGCCGGCGTTGCGGCCGAGCGTGACGGCGCTGAAGGCCAGGAAGACGGCCAGGGCGTCGGGGGCGGTGTAGAGCACCGTCAGGCGCGAAAAACCCAGCACCTGCATGAAGGTGACGGCGACGAGGACGGCGAGGAGTATGAAGATGTTTCTTGCCACGGTTCAGGGCATTGGGTTACTGGTTCTCTTCTCCGGGAGCCGGCTCTCCGAGCATCCGGAGCTTTTCGGGTTCGTTGCTGAGGGGGGCCAGAAGGACGTAGCCGAGCCGGGAGAAGTCGACGGAGGGCCTGATGGTGACGGTGGAGAACAGCCGTCCCGGTTTCACCGAGATCACGCGGCCGACCGGTACGCCCGGTACGGCGAAGGTGCTGAAGTCGGTGGTGAGCATCTCTTCGCCCTCCGCCAGGCTGCTGCTGATGGGGACGTGCTCGATGTAGGCAAGGTCTTCACGGCCTCCCTCCCAGGATGCAAGGCCCGTCGTGCCGCTGGCCGAGGAGACGACGCTCACCTTGAAGTCGGAGTGGATGAGGGGCATGACCGAGCTGTAGTGGGCGGAGACCCTCGTCACCCGTCCGACGAGTCCTTCGGGGGTCAGTACCGTCATGTCCTTCCGGACGCCGTCGCGCCGGCCCCTGTCGAGGAGGAGCATGTTCTCACGGTCGCTGAAGGTGCGGTCGACGACGCGGGCGACGCTGAAGCGCTGCATGGCCGGCGGTGTCGCGTGCTGGAGGCGCTCCAGCGCGTTCTGCTCGCGCAGCGCCGATTCGGCCAGGAGCAGCCGGCCGAGAAGGCGGCTGTTCTGCTGGAGCAGGCGCTGGTTCTCCTCCTTGATGTGCAGGAGGTAGCCGAGGCTTCCGAGCCGCTCCGCCAGATAGGCCCGAAGGTCCGAGCCGGCCGTGGTGACTTTGGCCGGGACGTCGTTCTTTTCGATCGCCGTGACGAAAAGGGAGATCCCCGTCAGAAGGCTCAGGATGACCCATGAGTTGTATCTCAGGAAGAGGCCGAAAAACTTGTTCACGGTTCGGATCGGTTATGCACTCAGGGCGTGGGGCGGCTGATTTGCCGGACACGGAATTTTTTTACATTTTCACACTTCCTCAGGCGGAGGGCGCACCGGCCCGCGGCAGCAGGAGAGGGAACCAGCTTGATGAATTGCGATCATGAATATAAGTAAATTTGTCGTTGTCGGCGACAGGGTCCTCGTCAAACCCAAATCCCTCGAGGAGCAGACGAAATCCGGCATCTACCTGCCTCCGGGGGTCCAGGAGAAGGAGAAGATCCAGAGCGGCTACATCCTGAAGACGGGGCCGGGTTACGCGGTGGCCCCTCCGAGCGGGGCGGACGAGCCCTGGAAAGAGCCGGTCACGACCCCGCAGTACATTCCCCTCCAGGCCCATGTCGGGGACCTCGCCATATTCCTGCAGTCGAGCGCCCACGAGATCGACTACGACGGCGAGCGGTTCCTCATCGTCCCCAACGCCGCGATCCTGCTTCTTGTCAGGGAGGACGACGAACTTGAATACTATCTAAAATAAGATGAACACAGCCGAGCTGCAGGAGCGCGTCAGGGCGCTGAAAAAAGAGATGCATGCGGTCATCCTGGCCCATTACTACACGCTTCCAGAAATACAGCAGGTCGCCGACATCGTCGGCGACAGCCTCGCTCTCGCCCGGGCGGCCGAAACGATCGACGCCGAGGTGATCGTTTTCGCCGGCGTCTACTTCATGGGTGAGACGGCCAAGATCCTCAACCCCGCGCGCACGGTGCTCATGCCGGACCGGAGCGCGGGATGTCCGCTTGCCGACAGCTGCCCGGAGGAGGAGTTCGCCCGGTTCCGCCGGGAGCACCCCGGGGCCGTGGCCATCACCTACATCAACTCCACGGCTGCGACCAAGGCGCTCTCCGACATCACCTGCACCTCCTCGAACGCCGAGCACATCGTCCGTCAGATCCCGGCGGAGACCCCCGTCATCTTCGGGCCCGACCGGAACCTCGGGGGCTACATCGCCCGCAAGCTCAAGCGTGACATCATCCTCTGGCAGGGGTTCTGCTACGTGCACGACGCCTATTCGCCCGACATGATGCGTACGGCACTCGGCGAGCACCCCGGGGCGGAGCTCATCGCCCATCCGGAGTGCCGGCGCGAAGTGCTCGAGCTGGCCTCGTTCGTCGGCTCGACGCAGGCGCTGCTCGACTACACGGTGCGGAGTGCTTCCGATACCTTCATCGTGGCAACCGAGCCCGGCATCCTCTATGAAATGCAGCGGCGCTCGCCCTCGAAGACCTTCATTGCCGCACCGCGCGACACGTCGAACCCGCGGAGCGTCTGTACGCAGATGAAGCAGAATACGCTCGAGAAGCTCTATCGCTGCATGCTCGACCGTTCACCCGAAATCACCGTCCCCGATTCCCTTCGAGAGGCCGCGCTGAAGCCGATACGGCGGATGCTCGACATGTCCGCCTGAGGCGGGGGAGCCGGACGCCAACCCCGGAGGGAGCCCCATGAAAACCCTGCAATCCGCCGTCCTCGCCGCCATCGTCGCTTGTTCCCTCCTGCTCCGGCCGGCGGGAGACCTCCGTGCCTGGCACGACCGGACCCACCTGGCCATCGCCTGGGCCGCCGGGTTCGACCGCTGGTACAGCGCCGCCGCTCCCGACGTCGCCAAGTCGAAATACCCCTGCGGCGCCTTCGAAGGCCCGAACCATTACGCACACAACCCCGAAGGGAAGCCGCTCACCGCTGAGGCGGTGCTCTCCCAGGCGGAGCGCTACGATCGGACGAAGGACGGCGACGGCCATCTCTACGGCGCCATCGTGGCCTCGGTCCGCAAATACCGGGAGCTCAGGGAGAGGGGGAAGTTCCCCGATTATGCGATGGTCTACTGTTCCCATTACGTCGGCGACCTCTCCATGCCGCTGCACAACGTGGCCTACGACGAGTTCAACCGCCGCCGCCACCATGCCGGCGACGCCGTGATCGAGGATGAGGCGTTCGGTCTCGCCCCTGTGATCCGGAGCCGCATCTACCCGATCTCCATTTCGAGCGAGCAGGATCTTGCCCGCGAAATCGCCCGTATCGGGGAGCTCTCCCGAACGCTCGCCCTCGATATGCAGCGCCAGGGGCGCGACATGACCCGCCGGGAAGCGATCGTCCAGGCCGTCCACTCCGCCTCGCTCCTGCGAGCCATCCTCGTCTATGCCGGCTGCCCGGTGCAGGACCGGCCCGAAAGTATTCTTCCCCGTCTGCCGGAGGGGCTGCGGGTGAAGTAAAAAAAAACTTGGGCTTTATCCTGTTTTTTTTCAGTTCCGAGGACTCCTTCGGGCATAGAAATCATGGGGTTTTCAGTCTCTTCCCTGCGTTTTTCCTTCTCTCGGGAGGAGCCGATCGTCTGCGGGAGCCGTGACTTCTTTTCCGATTTATGTTATATTCCCATTTCTGCGCGCGCCCGGCTTCGGAGCCGCTTTTCCCGTTCGAGGGCTGCCGCGCTTAAAGCTTTTTTAAATGATGTTTTATACTCATCACCAACTTTGATCTCGGAGCGCTTCCATGAAAATACCCCGCCACTTCACATCTCCCGGTGAAAACGTTTTCGACCGGTTCGAATACACCCTGAAGTCGTCGGTCCTGCGCAACACGGACGGCTCGAAGGTGTTCGAGATGAACGAGATCGAGGTGCCGAAGCACTGGTCGCAGATGGCCTCCGACATCCTGGCCCAGAAGTACTTCCGCAAGACCGGCGTTCCGCAGCTCGACGAGAAGGGCGAGCCGGTGCTCGACGAGAAGGGCCAGCCCGTCACCGGCAGCGAGCACTCCATCCGCCAGGTCGTCCACCGTCTTGCCGGCTGCTGGAAGGAGTGGGGCGAGAAGCACGGGTATTTCGACGCTCCCGAGGACGCCTCGGCCTTCTATGACGAGATCGCCTACATGCTGCTCTCGCAGCGCGGCGCGCCGAACTCCCCGCAGTGGTTCAACACCGGGCTCAACTTCGCCTACGGCATCACCGGCCCGGCGCAGGGCCACTACCACGTCGACCCCGCCACCAAGAAGGTGGTCGAGTCGCCCGACGCCTACACCCGCCCGCAGGCCCACGCCTGCTTCATCCAGTCGGTCCAGGACGACCTGGTCAACGAGGGCGGCATCTTCGACCTCGCCGTGCGCGAGGCCCGCGTCTTCAAGTTCGGCAGCGGATCGGGCACCAACTATTCCAACCTCCGCTCCTCGGGCGAGAAGCTCAGCGGCGGCGGCAGCTCCTCCGGCCTCATGAGCTTCCTGAAGATCTTCGACTCGGCTGCCGGGGCCATCAAGTCGGGCGGCACCACCCGCCGGGCGGCCAAGATGGTCATCATCGACATCGACCATCCCGACGTCGAGAAGTTCATCGAGTGGAAGGCCCGCGAGGAGGACAAGGTCGCCTCTCTGGTCGCCGGCTCCAGGATCTGCTCGCGCTTCCTCAAGGCCATCGTCGACGAGGCCGTGCAGAACGGCGCAGACCGCACGGAGAACCCGAAGCTGCAGCGCCTCATCGAGAACGCCCTGCACCGCGCCGTGCCGATGAGCTACATCATCAGGGTGCTGGCCCTCGTCGAGCAGGGCTACACCACGCTCGATTTCGAGGAGTACGACACCCACTACGAATCGGAGGCCTACCAGACGGTCGGCGGACAGAACTCCAACAACACGGTCAGGGTGACCAACGCCTTCATGAAGGCGGTCGAGAACAACGAGCTCTGGATGCTCAAGGAGCGCACCACCGGCAAGACCGCCCGTGCGGTCAACGCCCGCGACCTCTGGGAGAAGATCCTCATGAGCGCATGGCAGTGCGCCGACCCGGGCCTGCAGTTCGACACCACCATCAACGAGTGGCACACCTGCCCGGCGGCCGGAAGGATCAACGCCAGCAACCCGTGCGTGACCGCCGACACGCTGGTGGCGACCGACCGCGGCCTCGAGCGCATCGGAGGCCTCGTCGGCCAGTCGAGGGGCATCAAGAGCATCGACGGCGCTCTGCACTGGGTCGAGAAGATCTTTCCGACCGGGACCAAGCCGGTCTACGAGCTTCGCACGAAAAGCGGCTACCGCCTGAAGCTGACGGGCGACCACCCC
Organism: Chlorobium sp. N1; assembly: GCF_004332115.1. Taxonomy (GTDB): domain Bacteria; phylum Bacteroidota; class Chlorobiia; order Chlorobiales; family Chlorobiaceae; genus Chlorobium. The sequence goes on along the minus strand of NZ_SJPA01000009.1, from coordinate 46,371 downwards.
GTCTTCACCGAAAACCGCGGCGACGTCATGGCCTCCGAGCTCACGAAGGACGATGTCGTGCGTCTCGTCGGCGCCGAGTTCGGCAAAGAGAGCACCGGCTCCGCCGACATCGCGCAGCTGATCGGCCTCCTCGTCGGGGACGGCTGCATCACCCCGACCGGCTCGACGACCGCTTCGGGAGAAGAGCGCCGAACGGCCTTCCTCACCATGGACAAGGCCGAGGAGGAGATCACCCTGTGGGCCAACGACCTTCTTAACGACATGCGTCCGGAGCTCGGTGAGCACAACAAGCGGGGCCCCGTCACACAGACCATGACCACCTCGCGCGCCGCCGTCGGCAGCCCCGGGATCCTCGAGCGGTTCGAGGCCTACGCGGTGCTTGACGAAGGCAGCCGGAACAAGGCCTTCACCGACGCGGTCTTCCGCCTCGGCGAGGCTGAGCAGGCGGCGATCCTCCGCGGACTTTTCACGGCAGACGGCACCGTGGCCGACTACGGGGAGAAGTCGCAGTACGTCGCGCTCGACTCCACCTCGCTCGAGCTGCTCCTGCAGGTGCAGCTGCTCCTCTTGAACTTCGGCATCAAGTCGAAGATCTACGAGGACCGCAGGGTCGGCGATCCCGTCGCCATGCTGCCGGACGGCAGGGGCGGCATGAAGGAGTATCCCGTCCGCCAGACGCACAGCCTCCGCATCAGCCGCAGCTCGAGGGTCCGCTTCGAGGAGAGGATCGGCTTCATGGCGGAGAGCCGGAAATCGGAAGCGCTCGCCAGCCTGAACCGGAACGTCGGCACCTACCGCGACCCGCTGCTCGACCCCGTCGATTCGCTCATCGCCCTCGGTGAGGAGCCGGTGTTCGACCTGACCGAGCCCGAGACCCACCACTTCGTCGCCAACGGCCTCGGCGTGCACAACTGCAGCGAGTATATGTTCCTCGACAACACCGCCTGCAACCTGGCAAGTCTCAACCTCATCCACTTCATCGACGAGGAGTCGGGCAGGGTCAAGGTCGACGAGCTCCGCCACGCCTCGGCCCTCTGGACCGTCGTGCTCGAGATCTCGGTCCTCATGGCCCACTTCCCCTCGCCTGAGATCGCCCGCCTCAGCTACGAGTACCGCACCCTCGGCCTCGGCTTCGCCAACCTCGGCACCGTGCTGATGGTGCTCGGCATCCCCTACGACTCGCCGAAGGCGCTGGCGCTTGCCGGAGCCATCTCGGCCATCATCACCGGCCAGGCCTACGTCACCTCGGCAGAGATCTCCCGCGACCTCGGACCGTTCGACGGCTACCAGAAGAACTCGAAGGACATGCTCCGCGTCATCCGCAACCATCGCAGGGCGGCGCGCAACGAAGCGGAGGAGGAGTACGAGGGTCTCTCGGTCAAGCCGCGCGGCATCGATTCCGAGTACTGCCCGAAGGAGCTCTTCGACGCCGCCGCGAAGGTCTGGGACGAGGCGCTGCAGAAGGGTAAGAAGCACGGGTTCCGCAATGCGCAGGTCAGCGTCATCGCCCCTACCGGCACGATCGGCCTCGTCATGGACTGCGACACCACCGGCATCGAGCCCGAGTTCGCCATCGTCAAGTTCAAGAAGCTGGCCGGTGGCGGTTACTTCAAGATCGTCAACCAGTCGGTCCACAAGGCCCTTGGCCGCCTCGGCTACAGCCCCCTTGAGATCGAGGATATCGAGAAGTACTGCAAGGGAAGCGGCTCGCTCGAGGGCTGCCCCTCCGTCAACCGCCAGTGGCTGCAGAAGCGCGGCTTCACCGACGAGAAGATCGCCCTGCTCGAGTCGAACCTCGCCACCGTCTTCGACGTCCGTTTCGCTTTCAACAAGTGGATTCTCGGCGAGGAGTTCTGCCTGTCGCTCGGCTTCACGGACGAACAGCTCAACGACCCCAACTTCGACATGCTCCTGGCGCTCGGCGCATCGGCCGAGGACGCCGAGGCGGCCAACGACTACATCTGCGGCACCATGACGATCGAGGGCGCCCCGCACCTGAAGCTCGAGCACCTGCCGGTCTTCGACTGCGCAAGCCGCTGCGGGCGCAAGGGGATGCGCTTCATCAACCACATGGCGCATGTGCGCATGATGTCGTCGGTGCAGCCCTTCATTTCCGGCGCCATCTCCAAGACGGTCAACATGCCGGCCACGGCGACGACTGCCGAGATCGGCGAGGTCTACCTTTCCGGCTGGCAGCACATGGTCAAGGCCATCACCGTCTACCGCGACGGCTCGAAGCTCTCCCAGCCGCTGAACATCTCCAGCTACCAGGACCTGGACGAGGTCATCATGCTCGGCAACGAGGAGGACGTCGACGAGACGAAGGGGCCGCGGGAGGTCCAGGAGCGGATCGTCGAGCGTGTCTACCACCGCTCGGAGCGCCGCACCCTGCCGAAGCGCCGCAAGGGCTTCATCCGCGAGGCCTATGTCGGCGGCCACAAGGTGTTCCTTCGTACCGGAGAGTACGAGGACGGTTCGCTCGGCGAGGTCTTCATCGACATGTACAAGGAAGGCGCATCCTTCAAGGGCCTGCTCAACTGCTTCGCCGTGCTTGCTTCGAAGGCGCTGCAGTACGGCATGCCGCTCGAGGAGCTGGTCGACAGCTTCACCTTCACCCGATTCGAGCCTGCCGGCGCCGTGCAGGGCCACAACGCCATCAAGAACTCGACCTCGATCCTCGACTACGTGTTCCGCTCGATCGGCTACGACTACCTCGGCCGCAAGGACTTCGTCCACGTCAAGGCGGTCGACGAGGTGCCGGAGCACGACACGAAGAAAGGCAACGGGAAGGCCCCCGCGGCACCTGCCGCATCGGTTCCGGAGCCCGAACCGGTCGCCGCGGCCCACCATGGCGAGTCCGAGTACACGAGCACCCTCAAGAGCCAGGTCGCCCAGGCCAAGGTGCAGGGCTACACCGGCGAGCAGTGCGAGAACTGCGGTTCGATGCGCGTCAAGCAGAACGGCACCTGCAAGGTGTGCGAAGACTGCGGGATGACGACCGGCTGCTCCTAGGCCCCGGCCGCCAGGGAAACGGACAAAAAAAAGAAGCCCCCATGTTCAGCGTGAACGTGGGGGCTTTTTTTGTTTCGGGGCTCAGGGTTTCAGACCGGCACGGGACGGTAGCCGGTTTCGGTCTCCCGCACGGCGGCTTCCGCCAGAGCGCCTTCGCGGATCAGGAAGGTTCTTGCGGGGGAGTGGCGGATGAGTTCGTAGTCGTGGGTGCCGATGACGACGATGATGCCTTTTGCGTTGATCTTCTTCAGGTATTCGAGGGTTTCGAGCGAGGTGTCGGGGTCGAGGTTGCCGGTGGGTTCGTCGGCCAGGATCACGAGGGGTTCGCGCACGAGCGCCCGGGCGATCGAAACGCGCTGCTGCTCACCGCCCGAGAGGCGGGAGGGCATCGCTTTGGCTGCGCTCTCGAGGCCTACGCTCCCGAGCGCCTGCATGACCTTTTCGGGGATCTGTTTCTCTTTCGTTCCGGTCACCTTCAAAACGAAGGCGAGGTTGTCGTAGACGCTCCGGTCCTCGAGGAGCCGGAAGTCCTGGAAGACGATGCCGAGCTTGCGCCGGAGGAGCGGGATTTCGCGCTTCCTGATGGTGCGTGAGTTGTAGCCTGCGATTTGGATCTCGCCCTTTTTCGGCCTGACGTCCATGTACATCGACTTCAGGAGGGTGGACTTGCCGCTGCCGCTCCTCCCGGCCACATAGACCAGTTCTCCGGGCTGGATGGTGAGGTTGAGGTTGCTGAACACCGGTTTGCGGTTCAGCTCGATATCGACGTTGATGAATGAGATCATGGAGAGGGTTGGGTTTTCCTGTTTCTGTTTTCGGCGATCCGGGCGGCAAGCAGCGCGGCCTCGTGCAGGCTTTCGGCCGAAGCCGAGCCTTTCCCCGCGATGTCGAACCCCGTGCCGTGGTCCGGCGAGGTGCGTACGATCGGCAGGCCGAGCGTGACGTTCACCCCGCTGTGGAAGGCGAGTACCTTGAAGGGGAGCAGCCCCTGGTCGTGGTACATGGCCACGACGCAGTCGAAGCGGCCCTGCATGCGTGCTCCGAAAAAGCCGTCGGCGGGGAAGGGGCCCTCGATGTGCATCCGTTCCCGGAGCCGGGCGATGGCCGGCGAAATGAACTCCTTCTCCTCCCGGCCCATCACCCCTCCGTCGGAGGCGTGCGGGTTGAGCCCGAGTACGGCAATGGAGGGACGCTCCATCCCGAAGTCGGTTTCGATGTTGTGGGCGAGGCGTGCAAGAAAGGCTTCGATGTCGGTCTGGCGCACGAGCTCCGGGACCCGTTCGAGCGGTTCGTGGATGGTCAGGAGCGCGACCTTGAGGCCGCTGGCACGGTCGGCGAAGAGCATGGTGGGGGATGCGACGCCGAACATCCTGGCGAGCATGCCGGTATGGCCGGAATCGGGCGAGCCGGCCAGTGCGAGCGACTCCTTGTGGATGGGGGCGGTGACGAGGGCGTCGAACGCTCCGCTCCGGCAGAGCTCCGCGCCCGCCATGATGCTGCTTTTGGCAAGGGCTCCCGCCCCCGCGGTTACGGTGCCGGGTTCGATCGAGTCGGGCTCGCCGACGCTGAAGACGGGCAGGACCCCGCAGCTGCAGGCCGGGAGGCTCTGGAGCGAGCGGGCATCTTCGACGCGTTCGAGCTCCACCGGCAGGTCGAGGCGGCGGCGGTAGTACTCGAGGACGTTGTAGGATCCGGCCACGGCGAAGCAATGCCCGCTCTTCCGGAGTTCGAGGAACCCCTTGAGGATGATTTCCGGGCCGATGCCGTGGGGGTCTCCAAGCGAAAAGACGATGCGCATTTCTTTTTCAGAGCCTCTTGTACGCGTTGGCGATGCGGTTGTCCTTCTCGACCCCCTTCATGGCGAGCCAGAAGAGCACCGGCTCCGGCAGGATCATGAAGAACCCGTTTTCCGGACGGTGGGAGAACGGCTCCCCCAGAGCGACGAAGTGCTGGTTCATGAAGTGGGCGGCCGTAAGGGCCGAGAGCAGGTCGAGCGCGAAGAAGAGAACGGCGAGGGCGATGACCTTCTGCTGGAGTCCGCGGTTCCTGAAAAGAAAGATCGCCGCAACAGACGCCATTGCGGTGAGCGGCGAGAAGATTCCGGAGGCGAAGCTTCCGGCGGTGAAGAAGATGCCGGCATCCGCCGATGCGCTGAAGTCTCTGAGCATGAGGAGCCCGGCGGAGCTGAAGCTCCAGAACGGGAAGAACGTGCTTGCTGCGGCAAGGAGCGCGGCAAGAATGAGGTAGAGTGACTGGATTCTTGCGATCATGGCCATGACGTTTGCATGATTGTGACAGGGAACGGGTGCAATATACACATAACATCATGCTCTCGGAAAGAGGGGTTGGGGTATGCGGAAACGGGCGGGAATGATTTTTATAAAAAATAATCATTCCTATTTAGTATTTGCTCTTGAAAATTATCCGAAGAGTGGTATATTGGTATCAGACGTTCGATTCAGCTTCTTTTTTGCAGTACCATCCATCAAAACAAAACCAACAGGGAGAAAACACCATGACACACCAGGAAGAACTGTACTACGACATCTCCATGCCGCTGCTCGGCGACGATTTCCCGGAGCTCGACGTACAGACCACCCACGGACCCATGAACATCCCCGGCGACCTGAAAGGCAGCTGGTTTGTGCTTTTCAGCCATCCGGCAGACTACACCCCGGTTTGCACGACCGAGTTCGTGGCCTTCCAGCAGCGCGTGGAGGAGTTCGACAAGATCGGCTGCAAGCTGATCGGCATGAGCGTCGACCAGGTCTTCTCACACATCAAGTGGGTAGAGTGGATCGAGGAGAAGCTCAACGTCGAAATCACCTTCCCGATCGTTGCGGCCAACGACCGGATCGCCAACCAGCTCGGAATGCTGCATCCCGGCAAGGGTTCGAACACCGTGCGCGCCGTCTTCGTCGGCGACCCGCAGGGCAAGGTGCGCCTCGTGCTCTACTACCCGCAGGAGATCGGCCGCAACATGGATGAGATCCTCCGCGCTGTGAAGGCCCTGCAGATCTCCGACAAGAACAAGGTCGCCATGCCTGCGGACTGGCCGAACAATGCGATGCTCGGGGATCGGGTCATCATTCCTCCGGCCAACAACGTCGCCGACGCCAAGAAGCGTCCGGGCCAGTACGAGTGCTACGACTGGTGGTTCTGCCACAAGGCGCTCGACAAGTAAGCCTCTTTCTTCGACCACTATCCTCAGGCCCGCGGTTTCGGCGGGCCTGGTGGATTTTTTTGTGGAATACAGGACTTTTTTCTGTAGAATTGTTTCTACGTTGAGAATCTGTCATCATAACCCCCCCAACAAGGAGGAGTCACTATGGGAACGAAAGGACGTGAAATCGTAGGCGAGAACATCGAGCGCGTGCTCGAGCTGCTCAACAAAGCCTTTGCCGACGAATGGCTTGCCTACTACCAGTACTGGATCGGATCGAAGATCGTCGAAGGACCGATGAAGGACGCAGTCATGGCGGAGCTCCTGCAGCACGCCGCCGACGAGCTGCGACACGCCGACATGGTTGCCGGGCGCATCATCCAGCTCGGCGGAAAGCCGCTTGCGAATCCGAAGCTCTGGTTCGAGTGGACCAACTGCGGCTACGACGCCCCGGACGATCCGTTCGTGCGCAACGTCCTCGAGCAGAACATCTCGGGAGAGCAGTGCGCCATCACGACCTACAACAGCATCATCGAGGAGATCGGCATGAAAGATCCGATCACTTTCAATCTCGCCGTGCAGATCATGCAGGACGAGGTCGAGCACGAGGAGGATCTCCAGTCGCTGCTCGAGGACCTGGGGCTTTTCCTCAGGAAATGATGTTGTCTATCACCAAGCCAAAACACGTAACAAAGGAGGACCATCCATATGCCATCGACCCACGAAAACCTCAAGAACGCCTTTGCCGGCGAGAGCCAGGCTTTCATGAAATACGTGACCTTCGCCAAGAAGGCTGAGAAGGAAGGGTTCAAGAACATCGCCAAGCTGTTCCGAACCACAGCCGAAGCCGAGAGGATCCATGCCGAAGGCCATCTCATGGCTGACGACGCGGTCGGTTCGACCGTCGAGAACCTCGAAACGGCCATCGGCGGCGAGACCTACGAGCACAACGAGATGTACCCTCCCATGTACGAACAGGCCGTGGCCGAAGGACACAGGGCAAAGCGCATGTTCGGGTTCGCCGTCGAGGCCGAAAAGGTGCACGCTGCGCTCTACCGTCATGCGCTCGAGGCCGTGAAGAACGGGACGGATATCGTCGAGACCGCCGTCTGGCTCTGCCCCGTGTGCGGCCACATCGAGCTCGGCACCCCTCCCGAGAAATGCCCGATCTGCGGCGTGAAGGCCGAGGTCTACGTGCAGGTCGGCTGAGCCGGTCTCTTGCGGCATCCATAATGAGAAAAGCCTCCGGATTTCCGGGGGCTTCTTTCGTTTGGTGCGGATGAGGGCGGGTTTCTTCCTGTGGCCGAAAAGCGATCTTCAGCTCTTCTTTTTCCTGCACTCCTCGCAGATGCCGCTGAAGACGACGCGCTTTCCGAGGATGGTGAAGCTGCCGGGCGCATTGCTCGGGACGGGGATGTCGTCAAGGCTGCTGTCGGTGAAGTCGATGATCCTGCCGCACTTCACACAGTGGAGGTGGTGGTGGCTCATGAGGTCGGTTTCGTAGCGGCGTACGCCGGAGTGCGATTCGACCGTTTCGATGACGCCGATCTCTGCAAATGTCAGGAGCGTGCGGTTGACGGTGTCGAAAGAGATCGTCGGGTGCTCCCGTACGAGCCTGCGGTACACGGCGTCGGCCGAAGGATGTTCCTTCGATCCGGCAAGCGCCCTGAATATGGCAAGCCGCTGCGGGGTCACCTTCAGGCCGTGTGAGCGGCACCGTGAGATGAACTCTTCGGTCATTTTTCCTTCCCGTGCCTCGTTCATCGCATTCTTCCCCCTTCCGTTAAATCGGATTAATTCTATCTTGAAATAAGATAGTCAAATTTCATATATGGAGCAATTCTTATTTAATAGCGGCAACGTGACTTTTTCGCTCTTTTTTTGTTCTCCGCCGGAGAATGGCTACTTTTACTGTACTAACATTATTCCTCTCCCTTTATGTCGATGAAACGGTGTCCCGTCACAGATCTGCCCGTCAGGGAGAACCCCGCGTGGCAGGTCGAGCATCCCGGGCCCGGATACCGGGTCATTTTCGATGTCATCGGCACCGACATCATCCATGGCCGTGTGATCGCCGAAGAGCCCACCTATCTCGACTACATCGACGCCGAGCTCTTCCAGTCCATCTGCGAGGAGATGCAGCTCAACGGCCGCAAGCTCTTCGTCGTGATCGACTATGCTCCCATCAACGAGGTCCGTCTGAGCTACAAGCAGGACTACGGGAATCTCTTCTACAACTGGGGGCCCTGGATCGCCGTGCTGGTGGTCTACAACGTCCGTCCCGAAATCACGGCCCACATGCTCGGCCTCGGCTCGCTCTGTCCGGACCGCTCCCAGGCGCTGATCGTCGGCAGTTACCGTGAGGCGATGGAGTACATCGCCGACTACAAGGTCCGGTATGCCCCTTCCGAAGTTCCCGAATCGCCGGTGGCAGATTCGCTGGAGGAGGCTGTCGGCCGGTTCTTCGCCGCTTCGGCGCGCCTTACGTGGCTCGACATGCTCGATCAGCCGATTGCAGCCCCGCAGGAGCAGAACGAATACCGGTTTTTCTTTACCTCGCTCGAAGAGATGCGCCGCGATCTGCAGGGGCGCGAAACGCTGCATCAGGAGCGGATCCGGCGCCTGAAGGCGGAGTATGGGAAGCGGGAGGCGGAGTGCAGGGTCCAGATGAAGCTCCTGCTGGACGAGAACGGCAGGGGGGCGCAGCAGTATGAGGCGGAGCTGACGAGGCTTCGCGCGATACTCTCGGAAAAGGATGCGGAGCTCTCGCGTGTCGCACGGCTGTTCGACGACAAGATCTCCATGCTCTCGAAGCTCTGTACGGAGGTTGACCGCGTCGAGACCGGTCCCGAGCTGCGTGAGGCCATGCGCGGGCTTTGCAGGAAAATGGAGTTCCGCCGGTCGGCCGAGGTGGAGCTGAGCACGGAGCTGACTGATTCCGACATCTGTTTCCTGGGCGTGCTGCAGGAACGCCACCCTGATTTGAGCGAGCGTGAGCGCCGGCTCAGCCTGTTCATCAAGCTGAACTACGCAACGCGGGAGATCGCCCGTTCAGCCGGAGTGTCGCTGCGCGGGATGGAGAACATCCGCTATCGGCTGCACAAGAAGCTCGGACTCGAGAAGCACCAGTCGCTGAAGAACTACTTTACCGCGCTTGCCTCCCAGACATGCCAGGACTGAGTGCCTGGCGGGCCGCATCCGCGATCGTTTCCGTCGCACCCGCCTGGTCGTGGATGAACCGGTAGCTCGCCCTTCCCGCTTCAGCCGATGCGAAAGATCCTTTCCGGAGCCTTTCGAGGGCGGCTTTCATCTCCGCAATGTTTCCGACCACGCAAGCCCCTCCCGCTTCGAGCAGCCCTTCGGCTTCCGGGGAGTTGTGGTGGCGCGGCCCGAACATCACCGGGATGCCGTAGACGGCGGGTTCGAGCGTGTTGTGCACGTTGACGCCGAACCCTCCGCCGACATAGGCCAGGGTGGCGATGCTGTAGAGTTCCACCAGATAGCCGGTTTCGTCGACGAGGAGCACCTCCCTCGAGGGGTCGAGCCGGACGTCCGGTTCCGACACCTTCCTGAAAGGAACGGCCATTGCCTCAAGCTCCCGTTCGATGCGAAGGATGTTTTCGCGGCCGACCTTGTGGGGGACGAGCACGAGCGAAGGCCGATCCACGGTCTGCAGCCAGGCTCCGAGCACCACCTCCTCGTCCTTTTCCCAGACGCTTCCGGCCACGAGCACGCTGCGGTCGCTGAAAACATGCCGCAGGCCTGCGGTTTTTCCGGCGCTGTTTGTGCTGCGCCGGATGACCTGGTCGATGCGCGGTTCTCCGGCCCGTTCGGCCGTCGTGCATCCGAAGACCTCCCTGAAGGCCCGCTCGTCCTTTCCGCCGACGGTGAAAATCCGGTCGAAAAGGCCGAAGAGTTCGCGGTAGAACCCTTTCAGGAGCGGGTTGAAGTAGCCGGATCCCTCCTGCAGCACCGCTGCGGCAAGGATCATCCTTGCTCCGTGCCGCTTGAGGGCAAGCAGGTGGCTCGGCCAGAAGTCGTAGCGCATGAGCATGAAAAGGTCCGGCCTGACGAGTTCGACGGTCCTTTTCGCATTGGCAGGGGTATCCGCCGGGAGGTAGAAGACCGCTTCGGCGTCGGGGTAGTCCCGGCGGGCGCTGTAGCCGGACTCGGAGAGGAAGGAGACGAAGACGGCAAGGCCGGGGACGCTTCGCTTGAGTTCCGTGATGATGGGACGGGCCTGCTCGAACTCGCCGACCGATGCGGCATGGACCCAGAGGCGGGGCCGGCCGGCCTCCACGGCAGCGCATTTCGTCGCGAGCGCTGCATGCACTCCGCGCCGCACGGCGAAGAATTCTCCGAGCGGAGGGCTGAGCCGCCCGGCGGCCCGGGCGAGTGCGGCAACGGCCGGGATGAGTGCGGAATAGATGGCGAGGAGCGGCTGGCTCATGGGGCGGACGAAGGGTTTTTCGGGGCGTCGGCAGGGCGGCGTCCTGTTTTCCAAACTTAAGAAAAAAGTCGGTAGGGCAGAGGGATGAAATATCTATTCGGTAATGGCAGAATTAATTTGTAGTATGGCTTCGCATTGACTGCGTGGTTGATATGCCGAGAAAGAGCAGGTATCGTGTGTTACGGCCGTTACGGCGATTGTGGCCCCCGGCTGCAGGGGGCGGGAACATCTTCCCCTATTGCGTTGCTTTCCTGTGCATTGTTGCCACACCTCAATGGAGAAGAAGAGAGGCATTGACAACACCATAGCACCAAGGATACCAGAGCATGAGCCAGGAAACCACCGAACAGATCACCAGTTTTACCGACCTCGCCCTCGGCGAGCCCATTATGCGCGCGCTCGCGGACGTCGGCTACGAAACCCCGAGCCCGATACAGGCCCGTACCATTCCGCTCCTGCTCGAGGGGCGCGATGTCCTCGGCCAGGCGCAGACCGGAACCGGCAAGACCGCGGCCTTCGCCCTTCCCGCGCTTTCGCGCATCGACCTTTCCCTCACCGAACCCCAGGTCCTCGTGCTGGCCCCGACCCGCGAGCTGGCCATCCAGGTGGCCGAAGCCTTCCACAAGTACGCCGAATACCTCAAGGGGTTCCATGTGCTGCCGATCTACGGCGGCCAGGACTACGGCGGACAGCTCCGCATGCTCAAGCGCGGGGTGCATGTCGTCGTCGGTACCCCCGGACGCGTCATGGACCACATGCGCCGCGGTTCGCTCAATCTCGATTCACTCAAGTACCTGGTGCTCGACGAGGCTGACGAGATGCTTCGCATGGGCTTCATCGACGACGTGGAGTGGATCCTCGGCGAGACTCCCGCAGGCCGCCAGGTCGCCCTTTTCTCGGCGACCATGCCGGCTCCGATCCGCCGCATCGCCCAGAAATACCTCAATACCCCCGCCGAGGTGACCATCCAGGGGAAGGCGCAGACGGTCGAAACCATCCGCCAGCGCTACTGGATCGTCGGCGGCAGCCACAAGCTCGACATCCTCACCCGCATCCTCGAGGTGGAGCCGTTCGAAGGCATGATCATTTTCGTCCGCACGAAGACGATGACGCTCGAGCTTGCCGAAAAGCTCCAGGCACGCGGCTACGCCGCCGCAGCACTCAACGGTGACATGGTGCAGCAGCAGCGCGAACGCGCCGTCGACCAGCTCAAGGACGGGACGCTGAACATCGTCATCGCCACCGACGTGGCCGCGCGCGGCCTCGACGTCGAGCGTATCAGCCACGTCATCAACTACGATGTTCCCTACGACACGGAGTCCTACGTGCACCGCATCGGCCGTACCGGCCGGGCCGGACGCAGCGGCGAGGCCATCCTCTTCGTCTCGCCGAGGGAGAAGAACATGCTCTACGCCATCGAGAAGGCGACCCGCAAACGGATCGAGCTGATGGAGCTTCCCTCGACCGAGATCATCAACGACAAGCGCATCGAGAAGTTCAAGCAGCGCATCAGCGATACCATCGCGGCCGAGGATCTGGCCTTCTTCACCGGGCTTATCGAGCAGTACTGCCGCGAGCACGACGTCCCGGAGCTCGAGGCCGCCGCAGCCCTGGCCTCCATGGTGCAGGGGGATACTCCGTTGCTGTTCTCGGCCAAGCCGGAACGGCAGGCCCGCCGCCCGGAGCGGGAGCGATCGTTCGATGAGGCTCCGCCCCGCCGCAAAGCCCGCCAGAACGACCTGTACGGCGACGAACCGCGCGAACTCTACCGGATCGAGGTAGGCGGTGCCGACGGCGTCCAGCCGGGCAACATCCTCGGTGCAATCATCAACGAGATCGGCCTCGATCCGGAAGCGATCGGGCGCATCTCCATTTCCGACACATTCTCGACAGTAGAGCTGCCGGCCGGGATGCCCAACGATGTCTACCAGGAGCTGCGCAAGGTCAGGGTGTGCGGCAAGCAGCTGAGGGTTTCGAAGATGGACGGCGGCCAGGGCGGCCGTTCCCAGTACGGCGGCAAGCCGGCAAAGCGCGGACCCAAGCCCTCGGGACGGGACGGCGGGTTCTTCACCGGTCCGAAAAAGAAACGGAAGGGCTGAGCGTTTCCTGTCAGGGCCGCCGGCATGGCGGCGAAACGGTTGAATCAGAGGGAGGAAGCACCATGGAAATCGAATTCTACGGAGCGACCGAGCGGGTCACCGGTTCATGCCATATCCTGAGGGTCGGGGGGCGCACCGTCCTGCTCGACTGCGGGCTCGTCCAGGGTTCGCACGACGAGGAGGCCCTGAATCGGGAGCCGTTCGCTTTCGATGCCCGCGAGCTTGACGCCGTGTTGCTCAGCCATGGCCACATCGACCACTCGGGGCGCATCCCCCTGCTCGTCAGCCGGGGGTTTTCAGGGCCCGTCTTCACCCAGGAGGCGACGGCGGATCTCGCTCGGGTCCTCCTGCTCGATTCGGCATCCCTTGCCGAGCGCGACGCCCTTTACCACAGAAAACATCCCCGAATCGCCGCCGACCGCCGGGCCGAACCGCTCTACACCCGTGAGGCTGCGCTGCGCGCGCTCGAGCGTTTCAGGGGAGTCCCATACGCAGAGCGCTTCACGGTCGTACCCGGACTCGAAGCCTGTTTCCGCGACGCGGGCCATATCCTCGGTTCGGCAGTACTGGAGCTCTGGCTCAGCGAAGGCGACAGCAGGAGAAAGCTGGTGTTCAGCGGGGATCTCGGCCAGTACGGCCACCCCATCCTCAATGATCCCGAAACGGTCCGTGATGCCGATGCCGTCATCATCGAGAGTACCTACGGCGACCGGCTCCACCGCGAATTCAGCTCAACGCTCGACGAGCTCGGCGATATTTTCAGAAGTGCTTGCCGGAGCTGCGGCAACATCCTCATTCCCGCGTTTTCGATCGGGCGCAGCCAGGAGCTGCTCTACCTCATGGCGACGCATTTCGAGGAGTGGGGGATGCAGGAGTGGCAGGTCTACCTCGATAGCCCGATGGCCATCGAGGCGAGCCTCATCTACTGGGGCCACCCCGAACTGTTCGATCGCGAAGCGGCGGCCGCAAAGGGGGACAGCAGTCTGCTTCCGACCCTCCGCAACCTTCATTTCACCCCGAAGGTCGAGCAGTCGCAGGAGCTGAACGCGCGCCGGAGCGGCGCCGTCATCATTGCCGGCAGCGGCATGTGCAACGGCGGCCGCATACTGCACCATCTGAAGCACAACATCCCGCGTCCCGAATGCCACCTGCTGATCACCGGCTACCAGGCCGAGGGTACGCTCGGACGGCGGCTCGTCGAGGGCGCCGGGGAGGTGGAGATCCACGGCAGGAGCTATCCGGTCCGTGCAGCGCTCCATACCGTCGGGGGGCTTTCGGCCCACGGCGACCGCGACGACATGCTTCGCTGGGCTTCGGGGTTCGAAAACTCTCCCCGTTTCTTCGTAGTCCACGGCGATCCTTCGGCCAAGGAGTCATTCCGCACGGCGATCGAGCAACGCCTGGGGTGCCGTGCCGGGATTCCGGAACCGGGGGACCGCTACGATTTCAGTTCATGAGCGAACTCAACATTAACCCTTATTGAATTTATGCCCGCTTCAGCCATCATGGAGTTCGTCCCGACCCTTCAGACCGCGATCGGTCCGGTCATCCTCATCTCCGGCATCGGCCTGCTCCTGCTTACCATGACCAACCGGCTCGGACGCATCATCGACCGCTCCAGGGTTCTGCTCGCCGGGCTCGACGCCTCGGCCGAGGGCAACGCCGGCGTGCTCAACCGCGAGCTCGACATCCTCTGGCAGCGCGCCCGCTACATCCGCATGGCGATCCTCCTTGCCACCCTCACCTGCCTCGGGGCGTCGGTGATGATCATGCTGCTCTTCTATTCGGTGCTCGCCGACATCGATGCGAGCATCCTCATCGCCGTGCTTTTCTTTGCCTGCATGGCTTCGCTTTCTGCCTCGCTGGTCTTCTTCCTCTTCGACATCAACCTCACGCTGATGGCGCTGAAGATCGAGCAGGAGATCCATCCCAAGGCCTGCTAGCGCCTGTTGGTGAATGCGGCAGGGCTCGAACCTGCGACCCTCTGCTTAAAAGGCAGATGCTCTACCCGCTGAGCTACGCATTCAAGAGAACGCAGGGACGTCCTTTTTCCAGCTCAACCCGCCCCCTTCCGTAATGGTTCCCGGGCTTCCGGCCTATCCCCTCGGGTGGCAGGTGCGGTGGACTTCCCGCACGAAGGTGCGGTCGATGTGGGTGTAGATCTGGGTTGCCGTGATCGAGCTGTGCCCGAGCATCTCCTGCACGGCGCGCAGGTCCGCCCCTCCCTCGAGCAGGTGGGTCGCGAAGGTATGGCGGAAGGTGTGGGGGCTGATCTGTTTGGCGATGCCTGCCAGCACGGCGTATTGCCTGACCATCGAGTAGACAGCCATGCGGGTGAGCTTCCCTCCCCGTGCGTTGAGGAAGAGGTGGTCGAGGGAGTTTCGGTTGGCGAGCCGGAGCCGCAGTTCTTCGCGGTAGCGGCCGATCCACTGCGCCGCTTCGTCCCCGATCGGTACGAGCCGCTCCTTGGAGCCCTTGCCGAAGACCCTGATGAAGCGTTCGTCGAGGTAGAGGTTCTGCTGCCGCATCTCGACGAGTTCGCTGACGCGGATGCCGGAGGCGTAGAGCAGCTCGAGGATCGCACGGTCGCGCAGCCGGAAGCGTCCCGGAGGTTCCTTCAGCATCGGGGCTTCGAGCACCCGCCGCGTCTCATCGATGGTGAGGACGGAAGGGAGGTGGCGGTTCTTTTTCGGCTGGTGGAGTGTTTCGGCGGGGTTCGTCGGGAGCAGGCGTTCCTGGAAGAGGAAGCGGTGCAGCGAACGGATGGCCGAGACGTTCCGGGCGACGGAGCTTGGCTCGAGCCCCGCCAGGTGGAGGCTGTCGACGAAACGCCCTATGTTCTCCGTCGTCAGGGTTTCGAGGGCGACCCCCTCTTCCTGCAGCCAGAGCATGTAGCGCCGGAGGTCGTTGCGGTAGGACTCTCTGGTGTTGCCGGCGAAGTTCCTCTCGATGAAGAGGTAGTCGAGGAAGCCCTCGAGCATCCGTGCGTATTCGGCATGCAGCCCCTCCACCGCTTTACTCCTCCCGCCTGAGCATCCGGACGCAGTATCCGCCGTCGAATCCCGGTCGCGATCCCTGGAGTGTAGCGATGCCTCCTTCCTGTGAGCGGTCACTGCGGAATGTTTCGGGTACCTTTCCCATGGAGGGGTCGATGCAATATTCCGGGTGGCGGCTGAGGAATGCCTCCACCTGCAGGCGGTTCTCCTCTTCTTCGACCGAGCAGGTCGAGTAGAGCAGTACGCCGCCCGGGCGGGGAAGGGTTGCGGCATGTTCCAGGATCTCCTCCTGGAGCCGTACCAGTTCGGCGAGCCGGTCCGGCCCGCTCTTCCAGCGCAGCTCCGCGCGGCGGCCGAGTACGCCGGTGCCGGTGCAGGGTGCGTCGACGAGTACCGCGTCGGGGCGGAAGGTCGGGGTGAACTCCCGGGCGTCCCCGGTACGGGCTTCGATGATGGAGAGCTCCAGCCGCCGGCTGAGGGCAGCGATGCGCTCCGTCTTCTGTTCGTAACGGTCGAGTGCGATGAGCTGGCCGCGGTTCTCCATCAGTTCTGCCAGATGTGCGGCTTTGCCTCCGGGCGCGGCGCAGAGGTCGAGTACCTTCCAGCCGGGCCGGGGGTCGAGCAACAGGCCCGCAAGCGCCTGGGTCGGGTTCTGCACGCAGACGAGGCCTTCGCGGACGGCCGCTTCGATCAGGGCGAAGTCCCCGACGATGCCGACTCCCGGAATGCCGCTTTCCCGCCACGCGTTCTCCGGTATCGCAGAGCTCTCTGCAGGGGCTTTCTTCAGGGGGTTCCGGCGGATGCCGAAGAGCGGCGGCTCGTTGTCGTAACGGAGCATCGATTCCGCCCGCTCCGCTCCGAAGCGCCCGATCCAGCGCCGCACGAGCGGCTCGGGATGGGAGTGGAGCACCGAGAGGCGCCGGGAGGGGGTGCTTCCCGCCAGCCACTCTTCGAGGTGGACCGTTTCTGGCGATATCTTCCTCAGGACGGCGTTGACGAGCTTCGACATCCGCTCCCCTTTGTAGCGGCGGGCGAGCCTGACGCACTCGTTGACGGCGGCCCAGCGGGGCACCCGGTCGAGAAAAAGCAGCTGGAGGACACCGAGCCGGAGGATGTTGCGTACGGCGGGGGAGGCTTTTTCGAGGTCGTGGCTGTAGAACTTCGAGATGATGAAATCGAGCTGAAGGCGGCGGCGCAGCACGCCGCCGGTGAGCGCGGTCGCGAGCGCGCGGTCGGGGCCTTTCAGGGACGAGGCCTCCAGAAGTTCATGGAGCAGCGAGTCGGAGTGGCGCGAGCCGCTCTCGAGCTGCTGGAGGACGTTGAAGGCGAGTTCCCGTGATGAAGTCATAACTGCTGGTCGGTGTTGAGGGGGGCTGTCTCTCTTGGCTGCGGCTTGTAAAATACTCTTTGCTGTTGTAGATTCATTGAATTAATGTTCTTTTCAAGTTTTACGCTATCATCGAGAAAGGTGGAGGGACTGGCCCTGAGAAGCCTTGGCAACCGTCACTGCCATAGTGAGCGGTGCCAATTCCATCCCGGAGAAACGGCCGGGAAAGATGAAGAGATACGATACCCCGCTTCAGACGCATTCCGTATTTTTTCCTTCCCCCCAGGAGATGGTGGCGCCACCGGTGAACCAACTGCCGCCATGAACGAAAAGAAGACCCCGACATACCGTTTTGAGACCCTCCAGGTCCATGCCGGCCAGGAGCCCGACCCGGTTACGCACTCACGCGCCGTTCCGATCCACCAGACGACAGCCTATACCTTCGAGAGCGCCCGGCACGGGGCCGACCTGTTCGCCCTGAAAGAGCCCGGCAACATCTATACCCGCCTCATGAATCCGACCAACGACGTCTTCGAACGCCGTATGGCCGCGCTCGAGGGCGGCAAGGCGGCGCTGGCGGTGTCGAGCGGCCATTCGGCGCAGTTCCTCACCATCACGAGCCTCTGCCGGACGGGCGACAACATCGTTTCTTCCAGTTACCTCTACGGCGGTACCTATAACCAGTTCAAGGTCTCCTTCGCCCGTCTCGGCATCGGGGTGCATTTCACCGCAGGGCTCCGGCCGGAGGACTTCCGGCGCTGCATCGACGAGAACACCAAGGCGCTCTATGTCGAGTCGATCGGAAACCCCGCCTTCCATGTGCCGGATTTCGAGGCGCTCGCCGCCCTCGGCCGCGAGTACGGCATCCCGCTCATCGTCGACAACACCTTCGGCTGCGGCGGCTTCCTCTGCCGTCCGCTCGAGCACGGCGCCTCGATCGTCACGGAGTCGTCCACCAAGTGGATCGGCGGACACGGCACCTCGATGGGAGGGGTTATCGTCGACGGCGGCACGTTCGACTGGGGCAGCGGAAAGTTCCCGATGCTCAGCGAGCCTTCCGAAGGCTATCACGGGCTGCGGTTCCACGAGACCTTCGGTGAACTGGCCTTCATCGTCAAGGCCCGCGTCGAGGGGCTGCGCGACTTCGGCCCTGTCCAGAGCCCGTTCAATTCGTTTCTCATGCTGCAGGGCCTCGAAACCCTCTCGCTCAGGGTGGAGCGCCACCTCTCCAACACCATGGCCCTCGCCCGCTGGCTCGAAGGGCGGCCGGAGGTCGCATGGGTCAACTATCCCGGCCTCGAAGGCCACCCGACGCACGATATGGCGGCCCGATACCTGCGAGGCGGATTCGGCTGCGTGCTCACCTTCGGCCTCAGGGGCGGCTACGAAAAAGCGGTCACCTTCATCGATTCGGTGCGCCTGGCTAGCCATGTGGCCAACGTGGGCGATGCCAAGACGCTCGTCATCCACCCCGCTTCGACCACGCACCAGCAGCTGACGGCCGAAGAGCAGGTTTCGGCCGGCGTAACTCCCGACATGGTCCGCGTGTCGGTCGGCATCGAGCATATCGACGACATCCTGGAGGACTTCCAGCAGGCATTCAGAACACAGCCATGAACCAAGGCATGAACCAAGGCATGAAACCCATAAACGAACTTGTCTCCGCCGAAACGAAACGTTTTTCATCCACTGAACCCTTCCGGACCGAGCTCGGCGCCGTTCTTCCGGTGGTGGAGGTCGCCTACCGGACATGGGGGCGGCTCAACGAAGAGAGGGACAACGCCATCCTGGTCTGCCACGCCCTGACGGGCTCTGCCGACGCCGACGAGTGGTGGGGCGGGCTGTTCGGCCCCGGCCGCGCGTTCGATCCCGACCGGGACTTCATCATCTGCAGCAACGTGCTCGGCAGCTGCTACGGCACGACCGGGCCGCTTTCGCCCAATCCCGAAACCGGCCGCCGTTACGGACCGGACTTTCCCCCGATCACCATCCGCGACATGGTCCACCTCCAGCACCGGCTGCTCGGCCACCTCGGCATCGGGAGGCTGAAGCTCGTCGTCGGCGCCTCGCTCGGGGGCATGCAGGTTCTCGAGTGGGGGGCGCTCTATCCGGACGTGGCCCGGGCGCTCATGCCGATGGGGATCTCGGGGCGCCACTCCGCCTGGTGCATCGCGCAGAGCGAGGCCCAGCGGCAGGCCATTTCGGCCGATGCGGCGTGGAAGGACGGGTGGTACGAGCCGGACGCGCCTCCTGCCGCAGGGCTCGCGGCAGCGCGCATGATGGCCATGTGCAGCTACCGAAGCTTCCGCAACTTCGAGGAGAAGTTCGGCCGCAGCCGGCAGCCGGACGGCACCTTCCAGGCCGTGAGCTACATGCGCCATCAGGGAGAGAAACTGGTCGGGCGGTTCGACGCCAACACCTACATGACCCTCACCCGGGCCATGGACATGCACGACCTCGGACGGGGCAGGGGAGGCTATGAGGAGGCGGTGTGTTCGATCACGCTTCCGACGGAGATCCTCTCCATCGATTCCGACGTGCTCTATCCGAAGGAGGAGCAGGAGGAGCTGGCCCGGATGCTTCCGAACTCGAAGATCGTCTATCTCCAGGAGCCTTTCGGCCACGACGCCTTCCTGATCGACGTCGATCAGGTCAGCCGGATGGTCTGCGACTTCCTCGCAGCCCTCATGCTGAAGGCGTGATCTCGCGGAATCCCGTATAGGGTACGAGCACCTCAGGCACCCTGATGCCCCCTTCGGGGGTCTGGTAGTGCTCGAGGATGGAGACCATGAGGCGCGTGGTGGCAAGGCCCGATCCGTTGAGGGTATGCACGAAGGCGGGCTTGCCCTTGGCCTCCGGCCTGAACCGGATACTGGCGCGACGGGCCTGGTAGTCCTCGAAGTTCGAGCAGCTCGAGGCCTCGAGGTACTTCTGCTCCGCCGGAGACCACACTTCGATGTCATAGCACTTCGCCGCATTGGCGCTGATGTCCCCGCTGCAGAGCAGGAGCACCCGGTAGGGTATTTCCAGGGCGCAGAGGATCGCCTCGGCGTGGCTGCGGATCGCCTCGAGCGTGCGGTAGGAGTCCTCCGGCCTGGTGAACTGCACCATCTCCACCTTGTTGAACTGGTGCACCCTGAGGAACCCTCTCGTGTCCTTGCCGTAGCTGCCGGCTTCGCGGCGGAAGCAGGCCGAATAGGCGGCATAGGCGATGGGAAGGGATTCTGCCGGAAGCAGTTCGTCGCGGTGCATGTTCGTCACCGGCACTTCGGCCGTGGGGATGGCATAGAGCTCGTCCTCCTCCATGTGGTAGACCTGGTCGGCGAACTTCGGCCACTGGCCCGTTCCCCTCAGCGAGTCGCGGTTTACCATGAAGGGCGGGAAGATCTCCCGGTAGCCGTGCTCTTCGGTATGCCGGTCGAGCATGAAGTTCAGCAGTGCCCGCTCAAGCCGGGCTCCCTTTCCGACGTAGACCGGGAAGCCGGCTCCCGTGATCTTGGCTCCGCGTTCGAAATCGAGTATGCCGAGCGAGCGGCCGAGCTCCAGGTGGTCCTTGACGTCGAACTCCAGCGGGTGGCTGAAATGCACCGGCTCGCCGAAGACCACGTTGTCTTCGGCCGTGCGGCCGACGGGAACGGAGGGGTCGAGCCGGTTCGGGAGTGCGAGCAGGATCTCCTCCATCTCCAGGTTCAGCCCGGAGAGCTTCCGGTCGAGTTCGGAGATCTCCTCTCCGACCGACTGCATCCTGGCGATCAGCTCTTCGGCCGCTTCGCCGCTCTTCTTCCGCCGGCCGACCTCCCTGGAGGTTTCGTTGCGCTCGGCTTTCAGCTCGTCGCTCTTCTGCACCAGCTCCCGGCGAAGCGTGTCTGCCTCAAGCAGCCGCCGAAGCTTCGGCTCCTCGCCGGACAGCTGGCGGGCCTGGAGCATGGCTGCGACCTCTTCGGGGTTCTGGCGTATGTAGTTGATGTCGAGCATGGTTCCGTTGGTCTGTGGGGAAAAGTGGTTGTCAGGAAAGGAGCGCCTTGACGGCCGCCTGCACGGCGCTGCCGTCGGCCTTGCCTTTGAGGGCCTTCATGGATTCTCCCATGACGCGCCCCATATCCTTCATGGACGAGGCACCGGTTTTCGCGATGACCTCGCGCACCACGGCCTCGATCTCTTCGGCCCCGGCGGGTTCCGGCAGGTAGGTTTCGATGACCTTCAGTTCGGCCTCCTCGTTTTCGGCCAGGTCGGCCCTTCCTCCGGCGTTGAACTGCTCGATGGCGTCGCGGCGGCGCTTGGCCAGGCTCGAAAGCACGTCCATTTCCTGGTCCTCACTCAGTTCGGCCTTCCCTCCGACGCGGATGGAGACCTCCTTTTCGAGCAGCGCCGCCCTGATGGAGCGGATCGCGGTCAGGCGGGTTTTTTCACCGCTTTTCATTGCGGCTTTCAGGTCGGCGTCTATCTGTTCCTTGAGGCTCATGGCGCTTGTGTCTTGTGATTGCTATGGTAAGTGGATGAAAATAAGGCAAAAACCCGATCTTTCCCAGACGGGGCGGCGCTATTTCGGCGCCGCTCCTTCCTTTACTCGTTGATGTCGCCGCCGACCGGACGCAGTACCAGCTCCTCGACGACGGTGCGCTTCGCCATAAGGTAGGTTTCCACGACCGGTCCCGAGATGTCCTCCGGCATCATCATGACGCTCTTCATCTCCTCGTCGACCGCTCCCCACATCGGGGTCAGCACGGCGCCCGGCATGACGTTCGTCACCCTGACCCCGCACCTGCGCGCATAGATGCGGACGGCTTCGACGAGTCCGTCCTGCGCGAACTTCGTCATCGAGTAGATGGAGGAGGAGGGGAATGCCTTCCGGGCGGCGACGGAGGTGATGAAGAAGATGTGCCCGGAACGACGGCCTTCCATGTGCCGGAACACCTTCTGGGTAAGGAAGAAGGTCCCTTTCATGTTGACGCCGGCCATCAGCTCGTAATCCTCTTCGCTCATCTCCAGGAACGGCTTGAAGCTGCCGACTCCTGCGTTGTTGACGAGGCAGTCTATACGGCCGTGCCGCCTGACGATGCCCTCGACGAAGTCGTCCAGCCCGGAGGTGTCTGCGATGTCGAGCACCGCAGTTTCGGCTTCCGCGCCGTATCCCCGGCACTCTTCGGCGAGCCGTTCAAGCTCTTCGGGCGTGCGGGACGCGAGGACGAGAAGCGGTTCGAACTCCGTGTTCCGGGCGGCGGCTGCCGCAAATTCCAGGGCGATGGCCCGGCCGATGCCTTTGCCGGCTCCCGTGATGACGATGACCTGTTTCATGCTGTCTGCTCTTTTGGGTGGTTTATGTATATGTCGTTCCGGGGGACGGTGTCGGTTGCGTGATATCCTGGATTAAGAGTGTAATAACATTGCAACATCCGTGTGTGGTGTGAAGTGATGGCAATATTGTATATATTCGCTCATAAGCAAATGGCAAGGCAACCGCAAACCCCTATGCCGTACTGCCGCGGTATGAACAATGATAAATCAGTATGCTCGTTATGGCAAGAAGTAAAGTGAAATGGTTTGACGGGAAGAAAGGGTACGGTTTCATCCTCCACCCCGAAGGCGGGGAGGACATTTTCGTGCATTTTTCCGCAATCGAAAGCGACCAGCCCTTCAAGGTGCTGAACCAGGACGCCGATGTCGATTTCGAGATCGATACCACCCAGAAAGGCCTCCAGGCCAAGAATGTCCGTGAACTGCCCTCCGAGGCCGCTCAGGCCTCTTCTTCCGCAGTGCAGGATGCTGCGTCCGGGGAAACGTCCGCCCCGGCCGGATTCTTGGGGGAGTAGGGCTTCTCAGCCGAGCAGGCCGCTTTCCCGGAAGCTGAACCAGCCGGTCTTTCCGACGATGACGTGATCGAGCAGGTCGATCTGGATGACGGCGCTCGCCTGTTTGAGGAGCGTGGTCACCTGGCGGTCGGCGTTGCTCGGCTCGGTGTCCCCCGATGGGTGATTATGGACGAGAATTATCGCGTGGGCGCTCTCGCGGATGGCCGACTTGAACACCTCCCTCGGATGGATGAGAGAGGCGTTGAGGGTCCCGACGGTGGAGCGGACGCACCGGGTGACCTGGTTCTTCGTGTTCAGGTGGAGCACGAAGAGGTGTTCCTGCGTCTCGTCGGGGATCCGTCCCTTCATGTACTCGTACACGTCCCTGGCGCCCTGTATGCGGCGGTTTGCGTTCTTCTTGTGGCTCAGGCGGTTGTTGAGCTCGAAGATGGCGACGATCTGCATCGCCTTGGCCTGGCCGATGCCCGGTGTCTTCTGCAGCTCCCGCAGCGTCATCGAGGCGAGTTTCTCCAGCCCGTTCTCGGCGATGATGCGCTGGCAGGTGTCGACGATGTTGAGGTGTTTGGTGCCGGAGCGGAGGATGAGGGCAAGGAGCTCTGCCGAGCTGAGCGCTGAGGGGCCGCTGGAGAGGAAGCGTTCCCGCGGACGGTTCTCCGGGTCGAGATCGTGTATGCGCATGGGCGGATGGACGCGAGGGGTTGGCGGAATCGCCCCGGTGCTCCGGCGCGGCTGCGCCATGGGGTGTATCCGTGAGAGACGGTTTGTCGGTCTCTGTCGGATAGTATAGGATATAATACGCAGAAAATATGGTAACGGCAAGCGAGGGGCCGGCAGCGGATGCCGGCCCTTCGTGCGTTCGTCAGAGGGCGGGTTCGGGCTTCGGGGCCTTCAGGGTGAAGAGGTGGTAGTTCATGCTGTCCTCGAGGGCCCGGAGGCTGGCCTCGATGATGTTGGTCGATACGCCGACGGTGCCCCATGTGGTGCGGCCGTTGCCGGTTTCGATGAGCACCCTCACTCTGGCGCTGGTGCCGCGTTTCTCTTCGAGGACGCGGACCTTGTAGTCGACGAGTTTGATTCCCTTGATCTCGGGGTAGAAGCGGATGAGCGCTTTTCTCAGCGCCTTGTCGAGCGCGTTGACTGGGCCGTCGCCGTCGGCAGCGATATGCTCGGTCTCGTTGCCGACCCGGACCTTCATGACCGCCTGGTCGACGTTGCGGCCTTCCAGGCTGGATTCGACGTACACCTTGCTTTCGATCACCTCGAAGTAGGGCTTGAAGGAACCGAGCTCCTTCTGCAGGATCAGCTCGAACGAGGCTTCGGCGCCGTCGAACTGGTATCCCCGGTTTTCAAGGTCCTTGACGTGCAGGACGATCTTTTTGATCTGCTCTCCGTCCTCGGGGATCGTGATGCCGAGCTCCCTGGCCCGGTAGCGGATGTTGCTCTGGCCGGCCAGTTCCGAGACCAGTACGCGCTGGCGGTTGCCGACGAGGGCGGGATCGATGTGCTCGTAGAGCGAACTCTCCTTCATGACGGCGCTGACGTGGATGCCGCCCTTGTGGGCGAATGCCGAGCGGCCGACGAAGGGTGCTTTCGAATCCGGAGGGAGGTTGAGGATCTCGTAGACGAAGCGCGAGAGCGAGGTCAGCTGGGCGAGGTCCGGTACCGAGGCTCCGGTTTGGGGGAGCTTGAGCACGAGGTTGGCGATGATGCTCAGGATGTTGGCGTTGCCGCACCGTTCGCCGATGCCGTTGATGGTGCCCTGTACGTGGGTCGCGCCGGCCATGACTGCGGCGATCGAGTTGGCGACGGCAAGCTCGCTGTCGTTGTGGCAGTGGATGCCGACGGGGACGGAGGTGTGCTTCCTGACGTCTTCGACGATGGCCGAGATCTCGTGCGGCAGCGTGCCGCCGTTGGTGTCGCAAAGAACCATGCGGCTCGCTCCGCCCTCTTCTGCGGCCTTGAGCATGTCGAGGGCGAAGGCGCGGTCGTCCTTCCATCCGTCGAAAAAGTGCTCGGCGTCGAAGAAGACCTCGCGGCCGGCATCCTTCAGGAAGGCTACCGAGTTGCGGATCAGGGCTCGGTTCTCGGCGTCGGAGATGCCGAGGCCTTTCTCCGAATGCGCCCTCCATGTCTTGCCGAAGATGGTGATGACCGGGGCCTGGCACCTGACGAGGCCCAGGAGGTTCACGTCGCTCTCTACGTCGCCGGAACGGCGGGCCGTCGAGCCGAACGCGCAGAGCCTGGAGTGGCGGAGCTCAAGCGCTGCCGCCTTTCTGAAGAACTCTTCGTCTTTCGGGTTGCTGCTCGGCCAGCCGCCTTCGATATAGTCCATGCCGAACTCGTCGAGCCGCTGGGCGATGAGCAGCTTGTCCTGCAGGGAGAGGTTGATGTGCTCTCCCTGGGTTCCGTCGCGCAGCGTCGTGTCGTAGAGCTCCACCTTCTTCCCTGTGCCAGTCATGAATCGGTCCTTTCCATCAGGTTTTCCTTGCGGGCGTAGGCGAAGATGCCGCCGGCCTCGACGATGTCGAAGACGTCGCCGAGGGGATTGAGGCTGTAAGTGTTGCCGGTGGTGAGGTTCTCGAGCGTGTTGGCTGCGATGTCGATTTTCACCTCGTCGCCGGTCTTCACGAACTCCGTCAGGTGCTCCGCGGTCTCGTAGGGGATGACGAAGCCGCCGTCGACGCAGTTGCGGTAGAAGATGCGCGCGTAGGATTCGGCGACGATGGCTTTCGCGCCGGCAACCTGCAGGGCGAAGGGGGCGTGCTCCCTCGAGGAGCCGCAGCCGAAGTTCTCGGCGGCGATGATGACCGAGTAGTCGCTCTTGAAGCTCCCTTCGCTGACGAAGGGGATGTTGCCCTCGGGAAGGCCGGCCTGGGCCGGCGGTACGCCGGAGAGGGCGTATTTGCCGTAGAGCTTCACCTCCTCGGGGTCGGAGAGGCTGTAGACGAGGTGCTCGGCCGGGATGATCTGGTCGGTGTCGATGTTCTTGCCGAGTACGAAGGCTTTTCCCTGTATGATGCTTTCCATGGTGTTTCTTCTCAGTTCAGGTTCTGTTCTGTGCGGTTTCTCAGAGGAAGTCCCTCGGGTCGGTGAGCTTGCCGGTGATGGCCGATGCCGCCGCCGTGAGCGGTGAGGCCAGGTAGACCTCGGCCTGCTTGCTGCCCATCCGGCCGGGGAAGTTGCGGTTGGTCGTCGAGACGACGACGTCGCGGTCGACCGAACGTCCGAAGGTGTCCGACGGGCCTCCGAGGCAGGCTGCGCAGGAGGGGAGGGCGATGTTGCATCCCGACTCCACGAAGATCTCGCGGAGCGTTTTTCCTTCGTGCGTCTCGCTATCGAGGCCGGCTGCGACCTGGACGGTGGCGGGCACGATGTTCGTCGTGATGGCCACCTTCTGGCCGTAGAGGATCTTTGCGGCCATCCTGAAGTCGGTCAGCTTGCCGCCGGTGCAGGAGCCGATGTAGGATTTGGTGATGGGCGTTCCCTCGACGCTGCGCACGGTGGCGAGGTTGTCGGGGCTGTGCGGCTTGGCGACGACCGGCTCGAGCTTCGAGACGTCGTAGCGGTGGACGCTGTGGTACCTGGCGTCGGGGTCGCTGTGGAAGATCTCGTAGGGCTTCGAGGTGCGGGCCTTCACGAAGGCCTCGGTGACCTCGTCGACGGCGATGATGCCGCTCATGCCGCCGGCCTCGATGGCCATGTTGGTGAGCGTCATGCGCTCCTCCATCGGCAGGCTGTGGATCGCCTCGCCGTCGAACTCGAGGGCGCGGTAGGTGGCCCCGTCGGTGCCGATGTCGCCGAGGATCTGCAGGATCAGGTCCTTGGCCATGAGGTACTCGGGCATTACCCCGTCGAAGGTGAACTTCATCGATTCGGGCACCTTTTCCCAGAGCTTCCCGGTACCGAGGATGAATGCGGCGTCGGTGTTGCCGATGCCGGAGCCGAACATGCCGAACGCGCCCGAGGTGCAGGTGTGCGAGTCGGTGCCGAAGAGCACGGTGCCGGGGACGTTGAAGCCCTCTTCGGCGAGCGCGACGTGGCAGACGCCCTTGTAGCGCTCCGTTCCGACGTCATAGTAGTTGGGGAGGTGCTGCTCGGCCGCGAACTTGCGCAGGAGGTCGATGTTGCGCCGTGCGTGCTCGTTCGAGGTGAAGATGTAGTGGTCGGGAAGGACGACGACCTTCTCCGGATCCCAGACTTTGGCGCCGGCTCCGAACTCATGGTTGAAGATGTCGAAGGTCGGCGGTCCGCAGACGTCATGGGTGAGGAGGACGTCGACGTTAAGCCATACGTTTTCGCCGGCGTCGACGAACTTGCGGTTTGCCGCCCTTGAAAGGATTTTCTGGGTTATTGTCTGTGCCATAATTCTTAAACCCCGTGCTCTGTGGTTTCGTTTGTGGTGTTTTCTTCGTGTTCAAGTCGGAGGCCGAGCGCCTGGATGTAGGCCCTGGCGCTGGCTTCAATGATGTCTGTCGATACCCCCCGGCCGGTGTATGAACGTTCGGCGTCGCGGATCCGCACCTGCGCCTCTCCGAGCGCTTCGCGGCCGGCCGTGGCCGAACGGACGGTGTAGCCGGTGACCATCGAAGAGATGGAGAGGGCCCGCTCGATCGCCCTGAAACAGGCGTCGACCGGCCCGTCTCCGGTGGCCGACTCCTCGTATACCCTGTCCCGGAAGAGGATCCGGACGGTGGCTGTCGGGATGGACGCGGTTCCGCTGTTGATGTGCAGGTAGTCGAGGGTGTAGGCCGAGCCCCGGTCGGCGAGCGTGTCGCCCATGAGGAAGCGCAGATCGTCGTCGTAGACCTCTTTCTTCTTGTCGGCTATCTCCATGAAGCGCCGGTAGACAGGCTCGAGTTCCTCGTCCGCGATGGCGTAGCCGAGCGCTTCGAGTCGAGCCTTGAGGCCGTGCTTGCCGGAGTGGCGGCCGAGGACGATGCTGGTTTTGGGCACGCCGACCGATTCCGGGGTCATCACCTCGTAGGTCTGGCGGTTCTTCAGCATGCCGTCCTGGTGGATGCCGGATTCGTGCGAGAAGGCGTTCTCTCCGACGATCGCCTTGTTCGGCTGGACGATGATGCCGGTGAACGTGGAGACCATCCGGCTGGTCCGGTAGATCTCCCTGGTGTCGACGGCGGTTTCGAAGTCGTGCAGGTCGCTGCGGACCTTGAGGGCCATGACGATCTCCTCGAGCGAGGCGTTGCCGGCCCGCTCTCCGATGCCGTTGATGCTGCACTCGGCCTGCCGGGCTCCGTTTTCAAGGGCGCTGAGCGTGTTGGCGACGGCCAGTCCGAGGTCGTTGTGGCAGTGGACGCTGATCGTGGCTTCCCCGATATTGGGGACCCGTGAGCGGAGGTCGGCGATCTTCCTGCCGAACTCCGAGGGCCAGGTATAGCCGGTGGTGTCGGGGATGTTCACGGTCGTGGCGCCGGCGGCGATGACCGCTTCGGTGATTTCGGCGAGGTAGCCGGGGTCGGTTCGGCCGGCATCCTCTGCGGAGAACTCGACATCCCCGCACAGGCTTTTCGCGTAGGCGACGGCGTCGACGGCCATCCGGAGGACGGTGCGCCGCTTCTCGTCGAGCGTGCGTCCGTACCGGTCGGAGGCGAACTTGCCCTGGATGTGGATGTCGGAGGTGCTGATGAAGGTGTGGATGCGGGGCTTTTTCGCCCTGCTGAGTGCCTTCCAGGCCGAGAGGATGTCGGATTCGACTGCCCGTGAGAGGGCTGCGACGACGGCGGCGGACTCGCCGGCGACGCGCTCGACCGCTTCGAACTGCAGGGGGGAGGAGGCGGGAAAGCCCGCCTCGATGATGTCCACCCCGAGTTTCTCGAGCTGCCGGGCGATCTCGACCTTCTCCTGGACGTTCAGGGACGCTCCGGGGGACTGTTCACCGTCGCGGAGCGTTGTGTCGAATACCAGGATCTTTTCTTTCACCGTGCCTTAAACCCTTTCGTTCTGCTCAGGCGCCGAGGTGGCGGAGGATACCCTCCGTCATCTCCGTCGTCGAGACCGTTTTCTCTCCGGGAGCTGCGATGTCGGCCGTGCGAAGTCCGTCGGCAAGCGCGGCTTCGATGGCTGCATGAATCTCGTTTGCGATGTCCTGCATGCAGAAGCTGTGCTCGAACATCATGGCGACCGAAGCGATGGTGGCGATGGGATTGGCGATGTTCCTGCCCGCGATGTCGGGAGCGCTGCCGTGGATCGGCTCATAGAGGGCGTGGATGCGTCCGATGCTGGCCGAGGGCAGCATGCCGAGGCTTCCGGTGATCATGCCGGCGATGTCGCTGAGGATGTCGCCGAAGAGGTTGCCGGTGACGATGACGTCGAACTGCTTCGGGTTGCGCACGATCTGCATGGCGGCGTTGTCGACGTACATGTCGGCGAGCTCGACGTCGGGGAAGTCGCGGTGCACGCGGTGCACTTCGTTCCTCCAGAACTGCGACACCTCGAGGACGTTGGCCTTGTCGATCGACATGACGCGCTTGGCGCCGCGCTTCTGGGCCGCCTCGAAGGCAAGGCGCGCGATGCGTTCAACCTCGTGCTTTTCGTAGGCCATCGTATTCCAGCCTTTCGTCTCGTCGTAGCCTCTCGGTTCGCCGAAGTAGATGCCGCCGGTCAGTTCGCGGAATACCATGAAGTCGGTGCCGCGCACCACGTCGGCCTTCAGGCTCGATGCGTCGACGAGGGCGTCGTAGACCTTTGCGGGGCGGAGGTTGGCGAAGAGCCCGAGCTCGCGGCGGATCTTGAGGAGCGCGGCCTCAGGCTTGTGCTCGTGCGGAAGGTTCTCCCACTTCGGACCGCCGACGGCGCCGAGCAGGACGGCATCGCACTCGCGGCAGGCATTGAGGGTCTCGTCGGTCAGCATGCTGCCGTGCAGGTCGTAGGATGCGCCGCCGAAGGGGTGCTCCTCGACCTGGATCTCGAAGCCGTGCTTTTTCGTGACCTGCCGCATGACGGCAAGTGCTCCGGCGACTACTTCCGGGCCGATGCCGTCGCCGGGTATGGATACGATCTTGTACATAGTGTTCTCGAAGTGGAGAGGGTTATTTCCTGACGAGCCAGCTCATCATGTTGCGGAGCTTGGCGCCGACCTTTTCGATCGGGTGCTGGGTGTTCTCTTCGCGGAGCCTGTTGAGGTTCCTGTAGCCGCCTTCGCACTCGTCGATGAACTCGCGGGCGAAACGGCCGTCCTGGACCTCCTCGAGCACCTTCTTCATCTCGGCCTTCACCGCCGGGGTGATGAGGCGCGGGCCGCGGGTCATGCCGCCGTACTCGGCCGTATCGCTGACGGAGTAGTTCATGCGGGAGAGGCCACCTTCATAGTAGAGGTCTACGATGAGCTTGAGCTCGTGCATGCACTCGAAGTATGCGAGCTCCTCGGGGTAGCCCGCTTCAACGAGGGTCTCGAAGCCGGCCTTGATCAGCTCGGCCGATCCGCCGCAGAGGACGGCCTGCTCGCCGAAGAGGTCGGTTTCGGTCTCGTCCTTGAAGTTGGTCTCGATGACGCCGGCTTTCGTGCCGCCGATGCCCTTGGCCCATGCAAGCGCGGTGTCCTTCGCGCTTCCGCTGGCGTCCTGGTGGACGGCGATGAGGCACGGCACGCCGTTGCCCTCGGTGTAGGTGCGGCGCACGAGGTGGCCGGGGCTCTTCGGGGCGATCATGATGACGTCCACGTCGGCCGGGGGGACGATCTGCTTGTAGTGGATGTTGAAGCCGTGGCCGAAGGCGAGGGTGTTGCCTGCCGAGAGGTTCGGCTTGATCTCGGCTTCGTAGACGGCTTTCTGGGTCTGGTCGGGGAGCAGGACCATGACGATGTCCGCCCATTTGACGGCATCGGCGACCGGTTCGACGCGGAGGCCCGCCTCGCGTGCCTTCTGGCATGATGAACTGTCAGTGCGGAGGCCGACGCAAACGTTCAGGCCGCTGTCCTTGAGGTTCAGCGCATGGGCGTGGCCCTGGCTGCCGTAACCGAGGACGGCGATGTTCTTTCCCTGGAGGCGCCCGAGATCGGCATCCTGCTCATAATAAACGTTCATCTCGTAAGTAGGTTTTGATTGATTGAATGGCAGTTATTCTGGTGTTCATTCCCCGCGGTGGATGGCTACAGCCCCAGAGCGGGCGAGCTCCCGGATGCCGTAGGGCCTGAAAATATCAATGGTGGTATTGATTTTATCCGGGGAACCGATGACCTCAATAGTAATGGATTTTTGTTTGATATCCACGACTTTTCCCTTAAAAACGTTGATCAGCTCGAAAATCTCGTGCTGGGTGGCCTTGCTGAGTTTCATGGTCATGAGCAGCAGTTCGCGCTCGACATGCGGCTGGCGGGTGAGGTCGGTCACCTTGATGGTGTCGATGAGCCGGTTGAGCTGCTTGAGCACCTGGCTGACGATCTGGTCGTCGCCGCGCGTGACGATGGTCATGCGTGAGATCTCCGGATCCTCGGTCTCGCCGATGGAGATGCTCTCGAGGTTGAAGCCGCGGGCGCTGAACATCGATGCGACCCGGTTGAGGGTGCCGAACTTGTTTTCGACAAGGACTGATATGAGATGTTTCATCGTTGGACGGGGTTAAACCATTGTTTTCGGATTCAGCCTCTCGAGGAGCATGTCTGAGATGGAGCCGCCTGCCGGAACCATCGGGAAGACCATGTCCTTCCTGATGACGCGGAACTCCACGAAGACGGGGCCTTCGTTGTAGTCAAGCGCAGAGCGGATGGCCGCTTCGGCTTCCGCCGGGGTCTCGGCCCGCATGGCCCTGCAGCCGAACGCCTCGACGACTTTGAGGAAGTCGGGGTTGCTGTCCTCGAGGTCGGTGAACGAGTACTTCTCCTGGTGGAACAGCTCCTGCCACTGGCGGACCATGCCGAGGTAGCTGTTGTTGAGCAGGAAGATCTTCACCGGGATCCGGTAGTGGACCGCGGTGACGAGCTCCTGGATGTTCATCATGAACCCGCCGTCGCCGCAGAAGAGGACGACAGGGCGGTCGGTGACGCCGAAGGCCGCGCCGATGGCGGCCGGAAGGCCGTAGCCCATCGTGCCGAGCCCGCCGCTGGTGATGATCGAGCGGGGCCTGTTGAAGCGGTAGTACTGCGAGGTCCACATCTGGTGCTGGCCGACGTCGGTGACGACGACGGCGTTGCCTTCCGTCTGTTTTGACACCTGGTCGATGACGAATTCGGTCTTCAGCGAGTCCTCCTCGACCGTGTAGGTCATCGGGCACTGTTCCTGCCACTGGCGGATCTCATTGAGCCACGCTTCGTGCTTTTCGGCCTTTTTCGGCAGCGCCTTCAGGATCCCCTGGAGGAAGTTCTTCGAATCGCCGACGATCGGCAGGTCGACCTTGATGTTCTTGTCGACGTTCGTCGGGTCGATGTCGTTGTGGATCTTGTAGGCCTGGGGGGCGAAGGTGTCGACCCGGCCGGTGACGCGGTCGTCGAAACGGGCGCCGACGGCGATGAGCAGGTCGCACTTGTTGACCGCCTGGTTGGCCCAGTAGGTGCCGTGCATGCCGAGCATGCCCATCGAGAGGGGGTGGCTCGCCGGGAAGGCGCCGAGCCCCTGCAGGGTCATGGTGACCGGGATGTCCAGCTTCGTGGCCAGCTCCTGCAGCTCTTCGGAGGCTTCCGCAGTGATGACGCCGCCGCCGATGTAGAGGAGCGGGCGTTTGGCTTCGGCGATCTTGTGCGCCGCCTTTTCGATCTGGTTCTGGTGGCACTTGAGGGTCGGCTTGAAGCCGCGGATGTCGGCCTGCTCCGGCCACTCGAAGGCGCAGCTGGCGTTCAGGATGTCCTTCGGCATGTCGACGAGCACGGGGCCCGGCCTGCCGTTGGTGGCAAGGAAGAAGGCCTTCTGGATGGTCGAGGCCAGTTCCCGCACGTCCTTGACGAGGAAGTTGTGCTTGGTGATCGGGCGCGTGATGCCGACGATGTCGGCTTCCTGGAAGGCGTCGTTGCCGATGAGGCTGCTCGGCACCTGGCCGGTGAAGACCACCATCGGAGAGGAATCCATATAGGCGTTGGTGATGCCGGTGACGGTGTTCGTCGCGCCGGGACCGGAGGTGACGAGGACCACGCCCGGCCGGCCGGTGGCACGCGCATAGCCCTCGGCCATGTGCGTTGCACCCTGCTCGTGGCGGACGAGGATGTGCTTGATGTCCTCGATGTCGTGGAGGGTCTCGTAGACCTTCAGGAGCGCTCCGCCGGGGTAGCCGAAAATGAGGTCGACTCCTTCCCGCCGGAGGCTTTCGAAGAATATTTCAGAGCCATTCATGGTCGGTCCTGATGCTGGCATGGTCGTCGGTATTTGGGTTCAGTTGTAGTCGGGTGTCTTCAGGATCGCGCCGGTAGAGGCGGAGGTCACCATTTGAGCGTAGCGGGCCAGGTAGCCTTTCCTGATCTTGGGTACGAATGCGGGCAGCCCGGCCAGGCGTCGTTCGATCTCCTCCTCTCCGACCTCCATCGTAATGGAGCGGTTGGGGATGTCGATCGAGACGGTGTCGCCGGTCCGGAGCGCTGCGATGGGGCCCCTCTCCGCCGCTTCCGGCGAGACGTGGCCGATGCATGCGCCGCGCGAGCCGCCCGAGAAGCGTCCGTCGGTGATGAGCGCGACCGAGTCGCCGAGGCCGCGGCCCATGATGGCACTCGTCGGGGAGAGCATCTCCGGCATGCCGGGACCGCCCTTCGGGCCCTCGTAGCGGATGACGACCACGTCGCCCGCCTTGACGTCCCCCTTCATGATGGCGCCGATGGCCTCGTCCTGGGAGTCGTAGACCTTCGCGGGGCCGGTGTGCTGCATCATCGGCGCGCTGACCGCGCCCGTCTTGATGACGGCGCCCTGGGGGGCGAGGTTGCCGTAGAGGACGGCAAGGCCGCCGGTTGCCGAATAGGGGTCCTCGATGCTGCGGATGACCTTGCGGTCACTGACCACGGCGCCCTCGATGTTCTGGCCGAGGCTCCTGCCGGTGACGGTGGGCACGGAGAGATCGAGCAGCCCGTCGATCTTCGAGAGCTCCTTGAGAATGGCCGAGATGCCGCCGGCTCGGTCGACGTCCTCGATGTGGACCTCCATCGTTGCGGGGCTCACTTTGCAGATGTAGGGCGTCCTGGCCGAGAGGGCGTTGAGCTCCGAGAAGTCGAAGTCGAGTTCTGCCTCGTTTGCGATGGCCAGCGTGTGCAGGATCGTGTTGGTGCTTCCGCCCATGGCGAAGTCGAGGGCGAAGGCGTTGAGGAGGGCCTGGCGGGAGAGGATGTCGCGCGGCCGGACGTTCTTTTCGACGAGGTCGATGATGCGGTGCGAGGCCTCGCGGACGAGCTCGCGGCGGCGCGGGTCGCTCGCCAGGATGGTGCCGTTGCCGGGCAGGGCGAAGCCGAGTGCCTCGGAGAGGCAGTTCATGGAGTTGGCGGTGAACATGCCGGAGCATGAGCCGCAGCCGGGACATGCGTTCTCTTCGATCGTTTCGAGTTCCTGCTCCGAGATCTCGCCGGTGCTGCGCTGGCCGACGGCCTCGAAGACGGAGATGAGGTCGACCGTTTTGCCGGAGGGCGTGTGGCCGGCTTTCATCGGGCCGCCGGAGACGAAGATGGCCGGGATGTTGATGCGCAGCGCGGCCATCATCATGCCGGGAGTGATCTTGTCGCAGTTGGGGATGCAGACGAGGCCGTCGAGCTGGTGTGCTTCGGCGACGGTTTCGACGCTGTCGGCGATGAGCTCGCGGCTGGCCAGCGAGTAGCGCATGCCGATGTGGCCCATGGCGATGCCGTCGCAGACGCCGATGGTGTTGAACTCGAACGGGACGCCGCCGGCCTCCCGGATCGCTTCGCAGGCGAGCCTGCCGAGCTCCTGCAGGTGGGCGTGGCCGGGAATCAGTTCGTTGAAGGAGTTGCAGACGCCGATGAAGGGCTTGCGGTAGTCGCTTTTCTCGCGGATGGTGCCGGTCGCTTTCAGAAGGCTGCGGTGGGGGGCTTTTTCATATCCCGCTTTTATGGTGTCGGATCTCATAGGTGCGATGTCTGTTTTTATGCAATTGACTTCCAGGGCCCCGGAACCGCCGGTCCCGACGTCACTCTGTGCATGTGGTGTGCAGAAACAGGAATGTGAGGACTGGGGGGCGGTGCCGGATTCAGCGTACTGAACCGGTTACGATAATGCCCGATACGGAAGTGATGGCTGCAGGGCGCGC
Organism: Chlorobium sp. N1; assembly: GCF_004332115.1. GTDB lineage: Bacteria > Bacteroidota > Chlorobiia > Chlorobiales > Chlorobiaceae > Chlorobium. Next base: position 11,331 of record NZ_SJPA01000009.1, on the reverse strand, counting down.
GGCGCTGCTAAGGGACCGTAAGGCCCTTTTGCGGCTGCCGGGGGAGTGGCGGTTGCGGTAACCGGTATGTGACGACGGTGCAGTCATGGATGGATACGGGTTTCTTCGGCAAACGGTAACGGACGAAAAATCGGCATTAAATTACATTTTCGCCGCCATTAATACAAGCGGATGCTCCCTAATAATATAGGGGTACGGACATGGGTTCCGTTCCTGCCGGATTTCGCACCTTTTTCGTGCACTGTCGTGCCTCGGCACTTGGCGGATTCCCGTGGTTTTTCTTGTCTTGGAGTTCCAAAGGCGTATATTTTAATGATATCGGGCAATTTCCGCATTATCATCCTGCACAATCACAACACTGCAGCCATGCTGAACATTCCGCTCCCCCTCGCACCAGAATTTCCGGCATTCCTCCTTTCGGCCGGCCTCCTCGTTCTTTTCATCCTGCTCTCCGAGCTCCTTTCCGGCCGATTCGGTCTCGATGCGACGGTCTCGCGCAAGATCGTCCACCTCGGAACGGGCGTGGTGCTCTTCTTCGTCCCGTCCTGGTTCGACTCGAATTTCTACCCGCTGCTCCTTGCGCTGCTGTTCCTGGTTCTCAATACGCTGAACCTTTCGTTCGGCTGGTTCCGTTCGCTGCTCTCCGGCCCCGGGGCCGGGGAGCCTGCTTCCCAGGCGGTCCGCAGTTACGGCAGCATCCTCCTGCCGCTTGCATTCCTGCTCGGCACGCTCCTGCTCTGGGACGATCACCGCTGGATCCTGCAGACCGCCGTCCTGGCCTCGACCGCAGGGGATTCGCTCGCCGCGCTCGTCGGCTCCGCCTTCGGCCGCCACCTGATTCCAGACCTTACCCGCAACCGCAAGAGCCTGGAAGGGTCGGCGACGATGTTCGGGGTTTCGTTTGCCGGCATCGCCCTTTCGTTGCTCTTCTTCCAGCCCTCATTCACCGGCGGCCTCCAGGGTGCGCCGCTCCTCACGCTTCTCCTGCTCGCCCTGCTGCTCGCCCTCGTCTCGACGGCAGTCGAGGCTTTGCTCTCCTACGGGCTCGACAACTTCTTCATTCCCTTCGCGACGGCATACGTCCTCTACCTGCTCGACGGCAACCAGGCCGCGACGGCTTCCGGACTCCTCGGCGGTGGGCTCTTCGCCTTCCTGCTTGCCGTTTTTTCGGTGAAGGTGCGTTTCCTCAACAACAGCGGAGCCACGGCGACTTTCCTGCTCGGCACCACCATCTTCGGTGTCGGCGGCATGCTCTGGACGGTGCCGCTGCTCACCTTCTACCTGCTCTCATCGGTCCTCTCGAAGCTCGGGCGCAGGCGCAAGGCCAAGTTCGACCTTGTTTTCGAAAAAGGCTCGCAGCGGGACGCCGGGCAGGTCTACGCTAACGGCGGCATCGCCTGGATCCTCATGGGGGTCTACTCCCTTACCGGAAACCCGGCGGTCTTCTTCGCCTACCTCGGCACCCTCGCCGCCGTCCAGGCCGACACCTGGGCGACCGAGATCGGCACGATGTGGCCGAACCCCAAGGCATGGCTCGTGACCACTCTCCAGCCGGTCGCCGTCGGCACCTCCGGCGGGGTATCCTTCCCCGGCACGGCCGGCGCCTTCATCGGCTCGCTCTTCATCTGCCTCGGCGCCGTGGCGGTGGGTACGCCGTGGCTGCAGGAGTTCGGCCTCCTCAACTCGTTTCTCCTGGTAGGGTTTTCGGGCCTCCTGGCCAGCCTCGTCGACAGTTTCTTCGGCGCCACCCTCCAGGCCCAGTACTACGATCCCATCCGCGAGAAGGTGACCGAGCGGACCCACAGCATGGCGCCCGACGGATCGAAAGTGGAGAACCGGCTGCTGAAGGGCTACGCCCTCGTCAACAACGACCTCGTCAACACGCTCTGCGCCCTTTCCGGCTCCGGGCTCGCTTTTCTTGTCATCCAGAACGCAGGACTCTTTTGATATGTCGCCCTATATCGTATGTTTGTCTGACGGCCCCTCCGGGGGCCGTTCCTCTACGAGACCGCAGTTGAACCTTAACCTTCCACGTTCCCATGCCTGAAGCGCATTCCGGTATCCTCACCCTCCTCTCGCAGGCGGGTCCCGTCGTCCTCTTCGTCCTCGCCGTCCTTCTGCTTTTCTCCGTCGTCTCCTGGGCGATCATTTTCCAGAAATTCACCTTCGTTCGCCGCTCGATGCGCGAGTCGACGGCATTTCTCGACGCTTTTTTCCAGTCGCAGGGTGTGGAGCGGATCTTCGCCGAAAGCGAGAACTACCGCAACGCCTCCCTCGCCCGCGTCTTCCGCGCGGCCTACGTCGAGTACCGTGCCCTCAGCGAAGCTCCCGGATCCGGCGAGCCGCGCGTTCGCATCGCGCGAGCCGTGAAGCGGGAAGCCAACCTCGAACTGAAGCGCCTCTCGACGCTGGTGCCGTTCCTGGCGACGGTCGGCAATACCGCGCCCTTCATCGGTCTGTTCGGGACGGTATGGGGGATCATGGACGCGTTCCAGAACATCGGCATGGTGCAGTCGGCTTCGCTCGCCGCCGTGGCTCCGGGCATCTCGGAGGCGCTCGTCGCAACCGCCGCCGGGCTTGCCGCCGCCATTCCCGCCGTCATGGCCTACAACTATTTCTCCCTCCAGATCGGCATCATCGAGCGCGACATCGAGGAGTTTGCCCCCGAGTTCACCTCCGCCTGCCTTCCCAACCAGACACAGGACTGATCACCATGATGACTTCCGGAAAAGGCCGGCTCATGAGCGACATCAACGTCACGCCGCTCGTCGACGTGATGCTCGTCCTGCTCATCATCTTCATGGTGACGGCGCCGATGATGACGCACGGCGTCAAGGTCGAGACGCCGGAGACCACGCATGAAAAAATGGATGTGGATCCCAAGGGCCTGATGATCAGCATCGACGGCTCGAGGCGGGTGTTCGTCAACCAGTACGAACTCGGCGCCTCGGAGGTCCGTGAGAAGCTCCCGACGCTGCTCGACGTGAAAAAGACCGGCGAGGTCTATCTCAAGGCCGACAAGTCGCTGCCCTACGGGCTGGTGATGGATGTCATGGCGCAGATCAGGGATGCCGGCATCGAGAAGATCGGCATGGTTACCGAACCCGCCCCCGTGAGGCGGAAGGAAGGACGATAGGCGGGTCTATGAGAAAAATCGGGATGCCCTTCGGAACCGGCAGGCCTTTTTCCTTCTGGATCGTCCTGGCCGTGGCGGCTCACCTCGCCGTCTTCGCCGCGCTGGTGGCCTATCAGCAGTGGACGGCCGTGCGCCCTTTCAGGCCGAGGGTCGTCAGCGTCAGCCTCCTTTCGCTTCCGGGCGGGGGAGAGCCTGCCGGGGGTGGTTCGAGGGCGGTCAGCGAGCCTGCTCCGGCGCCGAAGCCGGAGAAGAAGGCGGCCTCGGCACCAGAAAAGAAGGCGGTGAAGGTCCCTGAGGCGCCCAAGGCGAAGAAAACCGTTCCGGAGCCGAAGAAAACCCCTGCCGCGAAGAAGAAACCCGTGGCGCCCGAAAAGGCTCCCGATATCTCGAAGGCGATCGCCGATCTCAAAAAAAAGGTCGAGGCCGACGAGGCGGCGAAAAAGGCGGCGGGCCGGGACAACCTTGAACGGGCGCTCTCACGCCTGAAGGAGTCCGTGGCCGCCGGAAGCGGCGTCTCCTCCGGCCCTGCCGGAGCGCCGGGGAAGGGAACAGGGGCCGGTACCGGGGGCGGAGGCGGGACCGGCGATCCCTATCGTGCCGGGATTGCACAGATCATCAACGCGAACTGGAACTTCTCGAGCCCGATGCTGCAGAGCGCCGGAGGGATGGAGGTGTATGTGAAAATACAGGTGCTTCGCGACGGAACGATCCAGCAGATCGTCTTCGAGAAGCGTTCCCCGAGCGCCTACCTGAACAACTCGGTCGAAATAGCCCTGGAGAAGTCCTCGCCCCTTCCCCCGTTCCCTTCCGGCTATGCTTCGCAGTCGGAGTGGATCGGCTTCGTCTTTACGCCAGAGGGGATCGCGCCCTGAGGGAAAGGGATGGGAGTCTTTCGGGGGTTGCGCGTATTGTGTATATTTTTTCATTTTCCTTGAATCGATCCGATCCGTGACGGACCTCCGGCTGCAGATCCTCTCCGGGGTTCCCGCCGATGATGAGACGATAACGAGACGACAACCCATAACGACACCACCGTACCCATGAGGCTCTTAATGCGACCCGCTGCCGCTTTTCTGCTCACGTTCCTTCTCAGTCTGGCCTTCTCTCTTCCCGCCCGTGCGACGGATGGCGAGTATATTGCGATCCGCAAGGAGGGTTCCGGGCGCATCGCCCTCATTGTCGCCCCACCGCTGGCCGAGGGAGGAAAGGCTTCCTCCTGGTCCGGGGAGATCGACCGGGAGATCCGCCGGGCTCTCGATTTCACGGGGCTTTTCAACATGATTCCTCCGCCCATGAACCTTTTCGAGGAGGGAAAAGGCGGAAAGCCTGCGCTGAATTTCGGCGCACTCAATTCCATCGGTGCGGAGGTGTTCGCCGGAGGGACGGTCTCGGGGGATCCCGACCGGGTCCGGCTTACCATGGCCGCCTATGAGACCTTCGGCGCCAAACCCATTCTCAGCAAGACCTATACGGGCAGTTCCGGCGATCTGCGTGCCCTCGCCCATGCCTTCTGCGCCGATCTCGTGCAGCTCCTGACCGGCCACCGATCGGTCTTCGGCTCAAGCATCGTGTTCGTGTCGAACCAGAGCGGGTTCAAGGAGATCTACTCCTGCGCCTTCGACGGCAGCAACGTCCGCCAGCTGACCCGTTCCCGCTCCATCTCCCTTACTCCCGCGCTCTCTCCCGACGGCACCAGCCTGGCCTTTACCGACTATACGAGCGGCAGGCCGGCGCTGAAGATCATGAACCTCTCGGACCGCCGCATCGCCTCCGTCCGGCAGTCCGGGGTCAGCATCGATCCCGGATGGCGGAGCAACGCGGAGGTGGCCACGACCCTCTCATTCCAGGGTGACCAGGAGATCTACCTTGTCCGCACCGATGGTTCCCTGTCCCGCAGGGTGACGAGCAGCCGGGGGATAGACCTCTCCCCGTCCTTTTCACCCGACGGAAGCAGGATGGCGTTCGTTTCCGCCCGCTACGGCAACCCGCAGATCTTCATCCTCGACCTGATCTCCGGCCAGACCCGTCGGCTGACCTACAACGGCAATTACAATACGCAGCCCTCGTGGTCTCCGGCCGGCGATAAAATTGCCTATAGTTCAATGGAGAAAAACGGCGAAATAAATATATTTACCATAAGGGCGGACGGTTCGGGCGCGACCCAGCTGACTTCGGGGGACCGCGAGAACGAATCTCCGTCCTGGTCGCCCGGCGGCGACATGATCGTCTTCACCTCCAGCCGCCAGGGCCAGAAAAAACTTTATGTCATGAATGCGAACGGGGAACACCAGCGTCGTCTCCTCCAGATGTCGGGAGAGCAGATGCAGCCCTCATGGTCGTTTGTCCGCTGACGCATCTGTTCTTAGGCAGTACACGCAGTTTTTTACAAACACAAAACAGGGGGAACCATGAAAAATCTCAAGCCTTTAGCCAGAAGTCTGTGTATCCCGGCGCTGCTCTTCATCGGAGCATGCAGCTGCCAGAAAGATGTTGCCGTCGCTCCGGAGCCCCCCCCTCCGCCGGCCCCAGCTCCTGTTGCCGTTCCCGCTCTCGGAGACGTGTTCTTTGATTTCGACCAGTCGGCCCTCCGCGTGGACGCCCAGAGCCAGCTCCGCGACAATGCGGCCTGGATGGACGCCAACCGTTCCCGCCGTGTTGTTGTTGAGGGACACTGCGACGAGCGTGGCACCGCCGAGTACAACATGGCCCTCGGAGAGCGCCGGGCCAATTCTGCGAAGGACTACATGGTAAATCTCGGTGTCAGCTCAGAGCGCATCGAGACGGTCAGCTTCGGCGAAGAGAAGCCGTTTGCCGCCGGCAGTACGGAGGAGGCCTGGGCGCAGAACAGGCGGGCGCATTTCGTGGCTGAATAAGCAGTACCCGGAGAGAGGGCGGCGTTCAGCCGCCCTGCTTCGTTTCCCGTAACCATCACAATCAAAACTTCCGGTCCCATGAAAAAAAGCGTGTATGGAATCCTTTCCCTCGCCGTGCTTTTCACTGCAGGGTGTTCGTCCAAAAATGCCGTGGCTCCTTCGGGCGGGGCTGATGCCGGGGCAGGAGCCGGTGTTCCCGCTCCAGCTCCCGTGACTTCCGTCGAGGCAGGTCCTTCCGGCTACGGATTCGATGAGTACCAGACCGGTCCGCTCGGCGACGTGTTCTATGAGTTCGACAGCTCCGAGCTGAGTTCGGACGCGCAGAATCAGCTTCAGCAGAACGCCACCTGGATGGGCAACAATGCCGGTGCATCCACCCTTATCGAGGGTCACTGCGACGAGCGCGGAACCTCCGAGTACAACATGGCACTCGGCGAGCGTCGTGCCACGAACGCCAAGGAGTACATCGTCAGGCTCGGTATTCCCTCTTCTCGCATCGAGACGGTGAGCTATGGCGAAGAGAAGCCGTTTGCGGCAGGCCATGACGAATCGGCCTGGTCGAAGAACCGCCGTGCGCACTTCATCCTCAAGTAAGTACCGAGTGCCGTTCCCTTCTTTCCGGGCCCGTTCAGGGCCCGGGAGGTTAATTCAAAGATGAACAATACCCCGATGCCCATGATCACGAAATCCGGCAGGTTTCTTCTCGTTCCGTTCCTTTTCCTCTCCGCCTGCGCTTCGAAGCAGGACCTCGTCGTCGTCAAGGACAATCTTGAAACCATCAAGACGCAGTCCGCAGGATCCTATACCGAAATGCAGCAGATCCGCGACCGAATCGGTTCGATCGAGGGACGCATCGACGAGTCGACGTACCGCAGCCGCTCGGCTTTCCAGCGCCTCGGTGCAGAGGATTCGCTGCTGGTGCAGAAGAGCGATGAGCTCGAACGCAGGATCCGGGCCGTCGAACGCTATCTCGGGTTGACGCCGCCTCCGAAAGAGGCCGTTTCGGTGCCCGCCGCAATGCCGGCTGCCGCCGCCGACAGCGTCGCCGCAGCTCCGCCTGACAGCGCTGCCGCAATGAAGGGGGCTCCGGTTGCCGTATCGCAGGCTCCGGCCCCGAAAAACGATTCCGATCTTTTCAATGAAGGTGCGGCGATGTTCGGCAAGGAGCGTTATGCTGACGCCCGCGAGCGTTTTTCCGCCCTGGTCAGGGAGTATCCGAAGTCTTCACGGGCTGGTGACGCGCAGTTCTTCATCGCCGAAAGCTGGTTCGCCGAGAAAGCCTACGACAAGGCCATCCTCGATTACCAGACCGTGATCGCCAAGTACACCAAAAGCGCGAAGCGCCCTGCTGCGATCTACAAGCAGGCCCGTTCGTTCGAACTGATCGGCGACACGACTAACGCGAAAACCCGTTACCGGGATCTCGTGAACGTCTATCCGCAGGCTCCTGAAGCCAAGCTGGCCCGCCAGAAGCTCAACTAGGGTTCCCGTTTATTCCGCCGCAGCCGGCAGCGTTCCCGCGGGGATGCTGTCGGTATGCAGCACTGTTCCCTCTCCCTCCACGATCCTCACTGTCCACGTTCCCTCTTCACCCCGTCCGACCGTTTTTTGCGACCAGCAGCGCCATCGCCGGCCGGTGGGCGTACCGACGGCTATCCGCTGTACCGTTTTTCCGTTGAACAGCCACTCATGGTAGAGGGGTTTCCCCGAAGGGTTCAGAATGTCGCTGAAGTATGCGATGGCAGTTTCTTGCTGTGGCGTACGCCGGAGCCGGTCAAGAGGAGAGCGTTTCTCCCTGTCGATCGACGTCGTGAAGCAGCTGTGCGCTACTGTCGCGCCGCTTGCCGGTGCACTGTCCGCGTTTATGGCCGGCGCCTGGCTCTGCAGCGTGTCCGGTTCCGGAAGAGGAGCGGCGGATGGAGCCGGCACCGGGGCCGGCGGTGCCGCGGCCGTCATTGCCGGATCGGGTGTTTTCTGTACGGTTCTGGACGGGGTCTGGCATGCGCGCCCGACGAGCAGCCAGGCAGCGATAAGGAGCGTCACTGCAACGGCTCCGGCAAAAGCATTGCGCCACAGTCCGGGTTGTTGCTCCCGATGGTCGGGAACAGGACGCGTCGTGCTCGACCGGGGCACCGGAATGCCGGCCGCCTCCTTGAGCTCATGGAAGAGCGGTTCGTCATAGGCGCCGAGCGCCTGCGCGTATTCACGCATGAGGGCGACCGTGTAGGCAGGGGGGAGGATCTCGAGGTCTCCGGCCTCCAGCCGTGCGAGGCGGTCGGGAGCCGTGCCGGCCATCCGTGCGGCTTCTTCGAGGCTGAGCCCTTTGCCTTCCCTTGCCTTCCTGAGCGTATCGAGTATGGTCCGTCCGATCCGGACGAACTCCGTCATGTTTTCCATTTCGAGTGTTCTCTGGGGTTGAGGCGCTTTGGGAGGAAAGCTACGAATTCGGTCTCAGTTCAAAGGGCTTTTTCATTGTTAACTTAACGAAAAATACGCCGGATGCCTTCATCGGTCTGCAGATGAGGCATTTTTTTTCATCCCTACGGCGTTCCGACGTGTCGCAATTGCAAATTCCCTAACGGACTGTCTCTCTGGTGAAGCCGTCACGCTGCTGGCGATATCAATTCGGCTGGCGTAATTTTTTTTGTCAGCTTATTTGGAATAAATCTAAATAGTGTTAAGTTTCTCGTGATTTAATTAGATAGAGTATAAATAAGAAGAACAATCATACACCCTCAGCTGCACATGAACAGATTCGTTAAAACCACCGCCGCCGCATCGCTTTCGATGCTCCTTTCATCCACGGCATTCGCCAATAACGAGGTCGAGGAGCTGAAGCGCCGTCTCGACGCGCTCGAGAAGAGGAGCGAGCTTTCCGCTTCGGCCGAAGAGAAGGTCGGCCCTGAGCTTTCCTTCGCGGGCCTTGTCGAGGTCGAAGGGGCCTTTGTCGACACCGAAGGGGCGAAGTCGACCTCCGATATCACCCTTGCCACGCTCGAGCTCGGCCTCGAAGCGAAGCTCAACTCCTGGATCACGGGCTACGGCGTCCTGCTCTACGAACAGGGTGAGAACAATGACAATATTTCGGTCGACCAGGCCTATATCCGGATGAAGTCCGGCTCTTCGCCGCTGTTCCTCGAGGTCGGCCGCCTCACGCAGTCCTTCGGCAGCTTCGAGAGCGGCATGGTCTCCGATCCCATGACGCTCGAACTCGGCGAGACCACCGGGCACGCATCGGTGAGGGCGGGTTATGAAGAGGACGGCCTTGCCGGTTCGGTCTCCGTTTTCAAGGGTGACGTGCAGAAGGCGGGCGAGAGCGAGATCCAGAGTCTTGTCGCAGCCCTCGGCTGGAGCGGGGAGCAGGATGATTTCCGCTACGGCTTCGGCGCCTCCTGGACCAACAATATGGCCGACACCGACGGGCTGCAGGACAGCTTCGATGCTGATGGTAAAAAAACCACGGCTGATTTCGTGGGCGGATGGTCGGTAAACGCCATGGCGGGTTACGGCAGCTTCGAATTGAGGGGCGAGTACCTCGGCGCCTGCGACAGTTTCAAGGATGGTGGCGACTACAGTGGCCGTCAGCCTTCCGCCTGGAGCGTCGAGGCGGGTTACCGGTGCGAGCTTCCGCTTCGACTCGCCGTGCGCTATGAGGGTTCCGACGATTTCGGCACCAATGACAGCCGTTACGGCGCGACCGTCGGCTGGGATGTGGTCGATGGTGCGGGCCTTGCGCTCGAGTACCAGCGTGCCGACAACAAGGCCGGCACGGCTGATACCGATACCCTCACCATGCAGCTTGCAATGGAATTTTAACCAACCTCAAAAAAACAGGAGCAGCGATGATGGTGCCTCTTGGTGTGCTCGGAGCGGGGGAGTCCGCCCAAATCGTCGGATTCCGCCGCCGTGAAGGCGGCGGGGGCCCGCTCTCCTGCGGCAACGGATCCGGCCGCCTCCTTCACGGCAGCCGGGGTCCGGGTCGCGGAAGGCCGCGGGACGGAAGGCCGCACGACGGCCGGGGGCAGGAGCTCCGGCTTTCGGAGCTGGGCTTCAGTCCCGGCCAGACGGTCGAGGTGGTCCAGAGCGGCCGCGGCGTGCCCTTCCTCCTGAAGGTCCACGACGGCCGGATGGCAATTGATCACAGTGTTGCAATGGAAATCATCGTACGGAGAAAAATATCATGAATCTATCAGAACTCAAGAAAGGGCAGGCCGGGCGGGTGCTTTCCGTCTCGGCCTCCCCGCAGCTTCGGCGCCGCCTCTTCGACATGGGGCTGCTGGCCGGTGAGACCGTCAGGGTGGAGGGTGTCGCCCCGCTCGGCGATCCGTTTGAAATCTCGGTCAAGAACTACCGCCTGACGCTCCGCAAGCACGAGGTCGAGGGCATAACCGTCGAGGAGGTGGCATGATGGAGGCAGAAGCACTGGTCGGTTCCGTCATGAAACCGGCCGAGAAGGCCTCGGAGACGCGGGTCGTTGCCGTCGTCGGCAATCCCAACTGCGGAAAGACGACGCTCTTCAACGCGCTGACCGGCCTCAACCAGACGGTCGGCAACTGGCCGGGCGTCACGGTCGACCGAAAGAGCGGTTCGTTCTCCCATAAGGGCCGCTCCTACGAGCTGGTCGATCTTCCCGGCATCTATTCGCTCTCCGCCCTCTCCGAGGACGAGGCGGTGGCCCGCGACTACATCCTCGGGGGCGAGGCGGAGCTCGTCGTCAATATCGTCGACGCCTCGAATCCCGACCGCAACCTCTACCTGACGAGCCGGCTGCTTGAGATGAACGTGCCGGTGCTCGTTGCGCTCAACATGCTCGATACCGCGGCCGGCCGCGGTATCGACATCGACGTCGAAGCGCTCTCGGCAGGGCTCGGGTGCCGCGTCGTGCCGATGGTGGCCTCGCGCGGCGAGGGTCTTTCGGAGCTCAAGGACGCCATCGCCGAAGAGCTCGAGAAGAAACGGGTTCCTGGCTGCAGGGTTTCCTACCCCGACGCGATCGTCCAGGCGGTCAAGAGGCTCGCCTCGGAGCTCGAGGGGGTCGGCGGAATCGTCGCCCACCACTAGTGTCCGGTTATAAGTCAAATAAATTCAACTGGTTATCGGTATAGGTACTCTCGATTGTGCCGGCTGAGTTCGTAACTAATTGTAAAATATCGACTTTCTCGAATACGCTGAGACTCAGGATCTGTAGAAATGTGGGCTCTTCGTCAAATTTAGTGGGAATGCGGGAGGAAATGGATAGCTTGACGTAGTCTCAAGCCTCACCAATCCAACCCGCAGTCTCGTGATGGAATCCCTGATCTCTCATTACCAGCAGCTTCTTGG
>NZ_SJPA01000019.1 GCF_004332115.1 Chlorobium sp. N1 | reverse complement strand
GCCTCGTCCAGGCCGCAAAAGCACGGGCTCGGGGCTACCGTACCAACAGGTATCTCATCAACATGATTTACCTCATCAACGGGAAACTTAATTTCAGCTTACCCATTTGAAACAGCGAGGAGCCTTATTCTTGCCCATATGGTCAAGAATCAAGATCAACTTCAATACCCGTTCAAAACCAATCGACAACTCGAAAAACGCCGAATAGAAAAGCCCCTTCTTATCGCCAAGGGTGGCATGACGGAGAGCGGTCAGACCATTACACAGACAGGATTGGGCCAAAAGCCCTTCCTGCTCCAGTAGAAACCAGGTAGCGCTGAATGGCACCCTATTCATTTATCAGCGAGGAACGCAGGCTACCGTCGGCTACATGACAGGCATCAACCTCGTCGGACAGAGCCAGCGCCTCCGTAAACTTGGCTCGTAGCGCCGAGAGCTTATCAGCTGCCACGTCCCCAGCTTCAAGCTCGCGGAGTAGTTGCACGGGCTTTTGGTCATTGCGGTCAGGCAATGGCTTGCCAAGAAAGGACTCCATGTGCGTCGGAATGAACACCGCGGGCGCAAGCAGAGACTGACCCGCTTGATTACGTAGCATCTCGTTGACCGCCTTGTGGTGCTGCTTATTCTGATCGTCGTCAAGCATCAAACCGTAAGGGATACCGAACTTCTCCATAAGTGCCGTGTAACGATGAAAGTTGAACTTGCCCATCACGTCAACCACGGCAATACAGTGCCGGGTCAGTTCGTGCCAGTCACGAGCTAACAACCAGCCGAACAGCGCTTTTTCAGTAGCCCCCTCAACAAACAACACGCGATCAGCAAAAAACATCGCGGCACGATCAGAATCAAGCCATAACTGATATCGGAAACGCTCTTCCTGGGTAGCGACTTCTTCATCCTGTTGAGCAGTCGTCAAGAGCTTTCGAGCCGCCGTCTTCTGATCACCCGGAATCGCAGTGTCATTCACATACTCTTCCAGGCACTTCCGGAATGCCAGTCCTTCTGCAAAAAGATCCTTTGCGACCGTTCTGCCGATTTGCCCCAAAACCGTTATCCCGCCTTCGCGACGTGCACGTACGATCTGGCAAAGGTTGTCAGCAATCTTACCGATGAAAATCGGAGAATGGCTGGTGATAATGACCTGCTGTCCATCCCCAGAGCCCAGACGACGAAGGTGAAAAGCCATGTTTTCCTGTTGGGCAGGATGCAGGAAAGTTTCCGGTTCCTCAAACAAAATAAGCGTAAAGTCAGGGTCAAATTCCTTTTTCTCACACGCCTTGACATCCGCGAACGATGGAGCGAGCTTGATCAGCTCATATAGAAATGATCTCTGGAAACCATGTCCATAACGGTCAAGCGCAAACGCAGTATCACCAAGCATTGCATCAGCAAACGCATGTTTGACCAGATTTCTGGTAATGTCATCTGGCGACACCGCATTGACCGACATATCAAATCGTACGCCCCAGTGGCCAATGGCATCATTGATCGGCTTGGCAATCTTGGCAAGAAAACCATCATCCCCGCGAGCCTCTTCATTAAGCTTGTCGAATGCATTCTCTACGGCCTTATAAGCCTCGCTTTCCGACACCACGCGTTTGAGCATGAAGTTAAGCATGTCGCGCAGCGGTGAAGGTCCGGAGGTTTTCATCTGATCAGCAGCCGTCGTGAGCGCAGGAATGTAGATAACACGCCCCACCTTTGCAGTACCTATGTTCTTGGCTCCATAAAAATAAGTCATCTCCGGCTCACCGTTAACTAAACCATAGATGTTGCTCTGATTGGCCTTGACGCGATCCTTGGAGACAAAGTAGCGCCGCACCCTCAGTGTCTGGTCGGTCACGTCTGCCTTGTACTTGTCTGCAAGACTCGTCCATTCTGTATCGGTCAGCGTAAATGCCAACTCAACCCAAGTTTCTTCAGAGCTCTTGCCCACCTTGGGCACGTCCTCAGTGGTCCATTTAACATCCTCATAAAACGCACGCAGTGCTGCCAGCAGGTTACTTTTACCTGCGTTATTCGCACCGACAATCATCGTATAGTCATGAACCTCGATGTCGGCATCAATAATCGATCGGAAGTTGTGGATACGCAAGCGACATAGCTTCATTTGATGACCTCCCGACTTGTTTCTTGCATTAGAGATGATGAACGGCCAACTCAATCTGGAAGAGTTGTCACGGCCGGGAGCACAGAGAATGCTGGCCATTGCACTGGAGGCCGAAATCGCCGGTTTCATTGAGCAGCATCCGGCATCAGCATATTCGAACGCCTGAGGGCAGAGCCGTTATGGCCAGGAACAGCTACCTTCTGGAGCGGATGATCACCATGAGCGCCGACCCAGTTTCGATAAGGATACCTCGCGGCCAATAGCCCTTCTCAACTCGAATTTCAGGATGAAAATCATGACCCCGGCAACTCCCATTTCTCAAGGCGAGACTGGGGTACCAAAAACGTCTCCTTACGACCCTTGAACACCCGAAGCTGTCCCCGACCTTTGGGATTTCTCACCGTAAGGCTCTGCTGTGCGGCGGTAAAATCAATCACATCAGCCAGTTGTTCGGGATCCAGCAAGCAAACCTGCATATCTCCATCTGCCGGAGACTTCCTACCACAAACCATTGCGACCCAAACCGGTAGCTCAGAATTGTCCGGGTTCATTTGTCGAAGTTGATTGACACTGAATACAAAACTCCATGAAATGCCACCATTGCCACGAGATATAGGACGCGGTCCTTTACTGAACGTCACCAACAGGCTCACGGCATCATTCAACGTGTAGGTTGACCAATTCTCTCCAGGCTTGGTTTCAACCAAACGGAGGGCTACCGGCTTATCCGAACGGAGAATCTTGGCAAGAACCGCACCATGGTATAACTCAAACTCCCTGACACTCATTTCGCATTACCCTTCAGAGCGAAGGGCCCGATCAATTTCAATAAGTTTTGCACTATTGCTTTTCAACTGAAGATAGAGCTCGTCCAGTAATGACTGAGCTTCATCGGCAATTCCCTGACGAGCCGCCTGTGTCTTCGCGCTCACAAGCTTTTTGAGACGATTTGTAATCGTTCGCTTTTTACCAAGGAAGCTGTAGTCCGCCACCTGCCAATAAATCTCCCAATAGCCATACTGGGGATACTTCTTTTCAAGATCAGCGATTGTCTTTCCCCTGGAAAGAAGCTCATTCATTTCCTGCAACTCATGTTTATTGATTGCCATAGGGCTCCTCCTTTTAGGATAACAATTGAATCATTGAGGGATATACTTCCCGATTCTTGAGGCGCAATGTTGGTTTTATTGCCTCTATGCCCCGGGGTAGTTGATTACACGGACGATATCTACGACACAAAGCGCTTCGACTCGAACCAAACGCAATTGAGCACCGATCACTTTCCTTTCCGCCCCGTCTCCCTTTGCGACAGCGTACTTCCGGCAGCAGTTTTCGACGCCTTGCTCGTCCTTCCGTCACGGAGAGTCTTTGATGCTGCCGTTGCTGCTCCGGCTGATGTGGTTTTCGAAGGAGCTTGCCGTTGCGACAATGCACTCCCTGAAGAAGTTTTGGTGGTACTGCCAGTAGAGCCGCTCCGCAGTGTTTTCGATGCGGCCGTTCCGGCTTGTTTCCCCGTCACTTTTTTCATGATCAAACCTGTAACGCTTTAAAGCCCACAGCAACACACAGCTTCCACCAGAATCATACGTAATTTTTATTCACCAGACAAAAAAACAGAGCCCGCATCACACAGGCGCCCATCATGCACACAACCATCAACCCCGGTCTCCACACGGTGGCAAAACCTGACCAAACCCGCGCCTGGCAAGTGCTTCACTTTTCAGCCTGATCGACGGATTTCTAACATCCCGGCCCCGAAAGGAGCCATATTCACCACTCACAGCCTCCCGTCAACCATCCCACGCTCATACATTCCCTTCACGTCATACACCACTCCGCCTTCAGCGACCCACTCACGCGGATCCACTCCCGCGAACTCCCGGTGCCCCACCGCAGCCACCACGGCATGGTACCCTCCCCGCTCGATGGCATCCAGTTCACCCACTACCGAGAGCCCGTACTCATGCTCCACCTCGCCGTTCGACGCCCACGGATCGGCAACATGCACCTCGCATCCGTACTCCTGCAGTTCGCGGATGATATCGATCACCCGGCTGTTGCGGATATCGGGGCAGTTCTCCTTGAAAGCGATTCCGAGTACCAGCACCCTTGCTCCTTTCAATCATCAGCTTCACCACTTCCGAAGCCACATACGCGCCCATCCCGTCGTTCAACCGCCTCCCGGCAAGGATGATCTCGGGATGGTACCCCACCTCCTGTGCTTTCTGCGCCAGATAATAGGGGTCGATACCGATACAGTGCCCCCCGACAAGCCCCGGCTTGAACGGCAGGAAGTTCCACTTGGTCGAAGCCGCCTCGAGCACGTCGAGCGTATCGATCCCCATGCGGTTGAAGATCCGTGCAAGCTCGTTGACGAAGGCGATGTTGATGTCGCGCTGGGAGTTCTCGATCACCTTGGCGGCCTCGGCCACCTTGATGGAAGGGGCGCAGTGCGTCCCCGCCTCGATCACCGAGCGGTACAGGTCGTCGATTACCGACGCGGCAAGAGGATTCGAGCCCGAGGTCACCTTTTTGATCTTCGTCACCGTATGCAGCTTGTCGCCGGGATTGATCCGTTCGGGCGAATACCCCACCGAGAAATCCTCGTTCATCCTGAGCCCCGACACCCGTTCGAGCACCGGCACGCAATCCTCCTCCGTGGCCCCGGGATCAGCTGGAAGTGGAGAACGGGGACGGAAAAGAAGCTCGCCCCCACCCATCGCGAAGCGCCAAGTCATACCCCTGTGGCCTGACGCGAGTATCAAACACTCACACTGAGCAACAATGAATCCAGCTGCCTTGGCGTGAGGCGCTGATCGAATCGTTCAGCGATTTGGTCACTCACCCACTGGCATCGCCGTACATGCTTGTGGTATTCAGGATCCATCTGGCTTTGTTTTGCTATGGTAATGCGAGGTGGCTTCCCGAGTGAGGAGGAAAGGGCGGCAAGGCCTGCTTTCGCCCTGCTGTCGTAGAGGAAAAAGAGATCTGGTCGATGGAAATGCAGATACTTGGAAGCCAGCGATCGCTTATTCATCCCCGTTATCCCAGCAAAAAGGTCCACCAACGCCTTATGGACGGCAACTACCTCTCCAAGCTGCCGCCATGGCTCATCCAGAGAATGCGGCAGGGAACGAAGCCACTCATCCAATTGAGACTCGGCAACCGCAGGTGCAAGTTTGTACTGATAGAAATCGTCTGACGGCTCCCGGGCATCTATACGCCGCTCAATCGCGGCGGCATAAGCGCGCCCGATCAGCCACACCTTGGCGATAATGGCATCCTTATGATCATGGAACGGATGTTCACGGCAGAGGGCATAGAGCACCTCATTGCCCAAGTCCCAAGGTGATGGCGCCGTGGCAGCACTAACAAGCTCTTTCGTAATTAGCTGCATAAGGGAAGTCCTCTTTCGGATTGCCGCCTTCGTACAGAAGATGGCTCATTGAGATTTTGCAAACTCAAAAAATGCATCCAGTACTACCTCGCGCTTCAGAGGCCTGAAAAAGCAGACGGCATTGCCATAGGAATATGGCGTTTCGAGTGGAGCATGCTCGTACAGAAGTCCCACACCCCACTTGGAACGGACCCTGCCATCGTCAACAACAATGCCAATGTGCCGGAACCGAGTGTTATCGTGATAGGCGATAAGATCTCCGACATCAGGAGATATCGATTTGACGAGATACCCCTCGTCAACCAAGAATTGAATGAAGGCAGTACTTGCGTGGATACGGGAAGGGAGTTCGTGCAGCAGATCTAAAAAAACAGGGTCTTGTGCAAGACCGAGAGCATACATAACACAGTTATACAAGAGGTTATCGCCGGAGCGCTCAAGCACCGCTATGGAATGAGGCGCAATGCCACGAAGAGACTCAATCAGCTTTCGATGAGAGCTGACATTCCCGTTATTTGTGATGTCTTCAAGGTAACTTCTGAGCATGGTACTGACTGGAAATGGCTGCTGTTTGCGCACTCTTCTAAAACATGCTGTCACGCGCCTTTCACCTCCCTGCTTGGACCCACCTCGTTACGATATCCCGCTTGACATCGGGTGAAACTCATCTCACACCACCCCATCACAGGAGAGTCAAAACAAAAACATTTTGATTAAATCCAAACTCACTCGTATATTAAAAGCAACACGCTCACCCCGCTTCCCGTTAGATCAGCGCGCTCAGGGTGGGCTTTTTGTTTTTCCCCTTCCCCGACCAGATGGCGTTACAGTACTCCAAACAACCACTCAGCCACACGGAGCAGCTTGAACTGCTCGAAAAAAGAGGGTTATTTATCGAGGACAAAAGCAAAGCACAGCACCTCCTCAATAACATCAGTTATTACCGATTAAGCGGATACTGGCACCCACTCCTTCAATCCCCGAAACACCTGCATCAGTTCAAGGAGAACGCCTCCTTCAACACTGCATTCAAACTCTACTGTTTTGATCGCGAACTCCGCCAACTGGTCCTTGGAGAGATCGAAAAAATCGAGGTCGCGGTAAAATCCCAGATGATCAATACGCTGGCGACAGCATTCGGACCATTCTGGCACACTGATAGAGCTCTTTTCCGGAACTATAAGAACAGGCATGACAAGTTCTTGCAAAAGATAACGGATGAGGCCATAAACAGTCAGGAGGAGTTCATTCAGGCATTTAGCAACAAGTATTCAGACCCTTACCCTCCCTGCTGGATGACCCTTGAGGTTGCATCCTTCGGCCAGATTTCCACACTGTATTCCGACCTTAAACCGGGCAGAAGCAAACGAGCTATTGCCCACCATTTCGGCCTGAAGGATTCCATTTTCATGTCATGGCTCCACACCCTCGTATACTTGCGCAACCTTTGCGCCCATCACTCCAGGTTCTGGAACAGGACATTCGGTGTATCGCCGAAAACCCAGGCAACATATTCAAAGCCATTGATCTCACCCAACTCGCCGGCACTGCATGCTACCAGCACGGCCAACAACAACACTTTTGTGATGCTGTCAATACTGCTCTACCTCTTGCAGACAGTAAATCCCAAGAATACCTTCAAAACCAAATTCCTTGCCCTGACCAGAAAATACCCGAATGTGGATCTTGGAGCAATGGGTTTTTCCTCAACATGGGCTGGTGAGCCATTGTGGCGTTGAAACAAATGCCAGCACGACTTGTAACACCCCGCGTGGGGAGCGGGATAGCTCTAAAATACGGTGATAGGTGGAGCTGGCTGTTGCGGATATCCGGGCAGTTCTCCTTTAAGGTGATCCCGAGCGCGAGCACCCTGGCTCCTTTCACACAGCTGTTCCTGTTGAACATCAGCTTCACCACTTCCGAAGCCACAGTAGCCCATTTATTTAGTGTACTGATTCAACGATTAAATCCTCAGGTGAAACCGACTCTGTTACATTTCCGTCTTGGTCAATACGGTATGCCTCAGGCTCCAAGCTCAAATGAAAAGAAGATACCAGAATTTTACCCCACGGATACTCGGTGAATGTTCTTACTTTTTGAGGATTGAGGGCACATTTCACTAACAATGGTTCTCCAATATCGGCTAACTTTCTACCTATTGGCGTATCGATTTCGACGCCCATGTGTATCTGCTCACCTCCGTACATCCCAAGGAGGTATTCAGAACCCGAATTGCCAAACGCACTCAGAGTGAAATTGAACCAAAGCATTGAATCTCTGATACTCGCTTGCTTTGCTTGGTGCGAGGTCCATAAATTTTGGAGATAACCCAATTCTTCTACTTCAAATTTATAGCTAAACCTATCAATAAATTCCTTTCGTATTTCGGGCTTGCTGAATAATGGCCAAATCATTCTATAGCAATGAATTAAGCGGTATTTTCCGTATCTTGAGTGCAAGGAAAAGCCTTAAAAAGCCCCAAAAACCTTGCACCTCGATACCGCCGATTCATGT
>NZ_SJPA01000008.1 GCF_004332115.1 Chlorobium sp. N1 | reverse complement strand
ATGAATCGGCGGTATCGAGGTGCAAGGTTTTTGGGGCTTTTTAAGGCTTTTCCTTGCACTCAAGATACGGAAAATACCGCTTAATTCATTGCTATAGAATGATTTGGCCATTATTCAGCAAGCCCTAACTAATCCTCCAAGGCTAACAGTAAAAAGCCCTGTAAAGGCCTGCAATAACAATGCTGATCGCCATTGAACAAACAGCTGTGCATCATAGCCAATCCACCCCATAACAAACCCTTCACGACTCAACAGAAAAACTAACAGCAAATCCCACAAGGCGATCAACACTGCAACCGGAACTGCAGAGAGAATGATTCTACCTATATCAGCCCGGCGCTCAGGACCGAGTCGAAGACATTCATACCCCACATAGTCATGATGAGCCAAATCGACAACGCTTACGGTTGACCAGACCGCCTGAAGAAGGAGCCATGCGCCAAAAATCTTGATATCCCACTTCGACAGATAAAGTGGAACCAAAGCGACCTGGGTAATCACTGTAACTCCTACGCGAGCCCAAGTAGCCATGCCACCAGATATGATCCGCGACAGACTAGATTCGGCCAATTCAGTCTTATTCAAGACAGAAACTCCGTAGTCGCCCTAACTAAGGAATTCACTTCGCCACAACCACACTCCCTAAAGACGTCAATACGCATTCTTATGTACCCACCCCTTGAAGGTGCTCAGGAAGATGATCTTCATATCCAGCCAAATCGACCAGTTTGAGATGTAGTGGAGATCCAGTTCAACCCTTTTTTTCAGGCAGGTATCCCCCCTCCAGCCGTTCACCTGGGCAAGTCCAGTAATACCGGCTTTGACCATATGCCGCTGCATGTATTTGGGAACTTCGCTGCTGATTTTTTCGATATAAATATCTCGTTCGGGCCGCGGCCCGACGATGGACATGTCGCCAAAAAAGACATTGATGAACTGAGGGAGCTCATCAAGACTGGTCGATCGGATGAATTGCCCGAAAGGGGTCTTTTCCTTTACGTTCGATTTGCCCCATTCAGTCCCGTTTGCTTCCAAATCAACAGGCATTGATCGAAACTTGAGCATGGTAAACGGCTGGCCGTTCCATCCAATACGCGTTTGCTTGTAGAACACTGGCCCGGGCGAACTGAGCTTGACACCAATGGCAATAAGGAGCATAACCGGCCAGATGAAAAGCAGAATAATGCTTGAAAGCAGGATGTCTTCGGCTCGTTTGAGGGTCCTCGTCATGTTGGAACTCATCGGTGAGTCAAAGATGCTGATGACGGGAAGCCCCTTGAGGGTGCTCCATTTAGAATGGATGCATTCGGCCACAAACATGTCCGGGACGTATTTGACGACAAGGGTGGTGCTGGTCAACTGATCCAGCATTGCAGGCACTGGCCCATTTTCTGCCAACGGCAGCGTTATGACGAGTTCGTGGATGTCGTACGAAGAAGCATTGGTGCTGATATCGTCGAGCCCGCCGAGCCTCGGGGAGCGGAGCAATTCAGCCGAACTACACGCATGTTCTTCATCATAATAGCCGATAAGCTTGTAGCCAAGCTGAGGGTGCTCAGCGAACACTTCTTCCAGGTGCCTGGCGGACCGGCCTGAACCGACAATGGCAACACGACGGATGTTGATGCCCTTGCTGTAGATGTACTTGAGGAGAACCCGTAGAAGATATCGTTCAAGCATGAACATGAAGATGCTGGCAACGCTCCACGACAGAATAAGCACACGGGAAAAGGTGTGGGATACCTTCAAAAGAAAGAGGGTTACGACAAGAAGAATAAAAGTTGCCGCCCATGCCTTCAGCACGATGGTCAGGCTCTCGGCTATGGAGCGGCCCCTCCAGTTGCCGTAAGCCCCGTACAGATGGCTCTGTACACTGAAGAGAAGGCCGGAACCGATTCCGAGCACTGCATACTCGATACTCCACCTCCTTGCAAGCAACAAGGAAAGCAGGTAGAGCAGGGATACCGGAGCGACTATATCGGAAACCCTCAGGATCGCGATATAGACAGACCGGTTGGGTCTCAGGTGGAGCATGTCGGGAAGAACGGTATGGTGATGTACGATGATGGGAATACGGGCCGGTTCAGCGCAACACGTTGCCGGCCACCTCACGCTCTTCTGCAGCAGAAGGCTCGGCATGGTTATACCCGTTATAGCCGTACCTTCCGTGGTAGCGGCCGTAACCGCTCGGGTCCTGCGGACCGATGACCGCCACGCCAAGGCAGGCCTTCTTGACGAAATCGGTCGCCATCGCCTCCCTGAGCAAGGATCTTTGGCTATGGCCTATGCGGGCAACCATCAGGATGGCGTCGGCAGATCTCGACAGGATCGCGGCGTCGCTCAGCATGACCGCCGGCGGCGAGTCTATGATGACCATGTCCCAGTCACTCTCAAGCTGGCGGAGCAGCTCTGCCATCTTGTTCGATCCGAGCAGTTCGTTTGGATTGGGGCTTTTTCTCCCCGCCGGCAGGATAAAGAGACGTTCATGCAATGCCGTTGCCTTGATCAGGCCGGACACCTCAGATGACACCCCCGTCAGGTAATTGGAGAGGCCGGGAGAACGCGGGACACTGGCGATCCTGTGCTGGGCTGGTCGACGGAGGTCGCAGTCGACGACCAGCACCTTCTTGCCGATCAGGGCGAAGGAAAAGGCGAGGTTCAGCGCGACGGTCGACTTGCCTTCGCCGATGCTGGTGCCGGTGACCAGGATGGAGTTGAGTTCGCTGTCGGCACGGGAAAAGATGATGTTGGTGCGCAGGTCCCGGAACGACTCGGCAAGATGCGAGGAGAGCTGCCCGGCCATGAGCACGAAGGGGTTGGCAGGCGAGGTGCCGTTGAGCGCCGAAACGCCATCCGCAACCGGTGCCCCCCCGTCGGGCGGGGTTTTCGCCTTGCCTTTGGCGTAGCTGCGGCCCAGCAACCCCGGCAATGCGGCCGAGATACCCGCGATCTTTTTCCTCAGGCTTTCAGGTATCCCTGCGCTTTCGTCCGGAGCAACGTACGGGATGGTGGCAAGGGTTATGAACCCGTGCTCAGTGAGGAACGTATCGTCCCGAAGGGAATTGTCCTGGGCCTCGAGCAGGCGGACCAACGCTCCCCCTACGCCCAATCCAAGCATCAATGCGACAAGCAGGGTTTTGCGCAGGCTCGGTGCAACCGGCCTCTCGGGCGGATATGCCGGCCCGACGACGACAACCTTTCCGACCTCCGAGGCGATCTGTATGCGCGACTCCTCCAGTTTTCCCTTCAGGAAGGTATAGGTATTGCTCTGCACCTCGCGGTCACGCTGCAAACGGGCATACTCAAGCTGCTTCTGGGGCAGCTTGTTGAGCTGGGCGTCGTAATAGTCCTTGGAGCGCTTGTACTCGTCGGCGATGTAGCTGAGCTCGGCAAGGCGGATCTCGGTCTGGAGCTGCTCGGAAATCAGGTCGAACTGGAACTGGCGTGCCTTGTTGGAAAAGGCGAGCTCGCCGGCCATGGCGTTGCGGGTAAGCTCCCGGAGCCGCTGCTTGAGGGCCGCGAGCTCCTGTTTTTTCATATCCGTCGCCGCCACCTGCCCGATTATGCCCGTCTCCTCCTGCCGTATCCGGGTCTTGAGCTCCTGGGCCTGCCGATCGATATTGCGCGACACCTTCGCCGAAAAAGCCCTCTCCTCGTCCGAGAGCTTGCGGGTGATGTACTCCTGCCTTTTTTTGAGAATGTTGTATTCCGAGAGTGCGTCATTGTAGCGGGATTCCGCCTCGACAAGCTTCTGCAGCAGGTTCTCTGCGTTGCCGGTAAGCTCATAGATGTTCTTCTGCTTCATGTAGGCGGAAAGACGCTCGTCCGTCGCCCGGATCTCCGCCTGCTGCTCAACGAGCTGCTCGCTCACAAACCCCTTGACCTGCAGGGCCTGGTCGGCGTTCCACTCGATATCCTTATTCACATACGCCCTGCAGAGCGCGTTGGTCAGCACGGCCGACTCGTCAGCAAACGGGCTTGAAACGGAGACGTCGAGAATATCGGTGTCGCGGCTGTTTGCGACCATGATCCGTTTTTGCAAAGCACCCGCGTATTTCCGAATGAGCTGCTCTTCGCTCATCTGGGGCTCCTCGCCCCCCCCCGATCTCTTCATCCATCGAAACGGCATGAAGGCCTTCGGGACGAATTCGCGCTCTGCGAACAGTTCGAGCGGCTTGCGATCGTTTGAGTAATAGAGGCTCCGGATTGCCGCTTCGGCAAGAGGAAAGGACTTCAGCAGCTCAATGTCGTTTTCGATCGAAACCCCGGCCAGCGAGCCGAAAGGATCGAGGAATTTTTCTGCCGTCGCACTGCTCTTGTCCGTTTTGATCAGCACGATCGAAGAAGGCCGATATTCCGGAGTGGCTGAAAAGTGCGCAAGCAGGGCCAGGAGAAGCGCCACCGCCATGACGGAACCCATGAGACCCCTCCGCTGCCAGAGGATCCCCAGGATTTCAGAAATATTGATCTCCTTCTGCAGCGGCCTGGAGTCGTTATGCATCGCTAAGAGTGGAAGGGGGTTGGGGGTTGAGAATCGAGGGGCTGGGTAGTGCGCGCATCAGTCGTTGACGATGGCGAAGACGCTGGCAACCGATACGATGAGGCCGGCGATCCTGAGCGCCATGTTGCCATCGATCCCTTTCTTTTTCGGGATCACGATGGTATCGCTCGGCTTCAGTTCGACGAACTGCGTCCGATCGCCCTTGTCCAGGTAGTCCTGCAGGTTGACGCCATACACCTGGCGGCCATTCTCATCCGGCTTGTAACGCATGATCTTGGCCTTTTTCAGGTTGGCATCCTCCTTGGCTCCACCCACAAGGGAAAGCACCGTGGAAACATCGGAATCCTGCCTGACGATATGCTGACCGGGCTTATAGACTTCACCGAGAACGTTGACATACATAAGGATGTTGCCCATGTCATCAGGGAAATAGGTGTCAAGCGGCATGCCATAGCTCGGCATGGCCTGCTGGCGACCCTGCTGTGCATAGGGGGCGTAACTCCTTGACGGAGAATCGTAGAGGGCCGACGGATAGGATTCAGCCCGGACACTCAGGGCAATGAATGGCGAAAGGACCATCTGCATGAGCAGGCACGCTGCGACGATCTTCTTCAAGTTTGTGTTCATGGCATACGGGGCTATGATTGTTATCACATATCGGGACGTTGAGCTGAGAAGCGCCGACGCCCCGAGGCGAGAGGCCGAAACGGCACTGCGTAAAGACAAAGAGGTGATACCCCAGAACAGACAAGGCTCAGCCCCAGCCCTTTACGAAACGCCATCAGGCTTGATGCAAAAAAAAGTGTTGCCGGCGGATCCTCAGCTGGAGCGACAGCTCATCGGCCAGGGCCGCATAGCCCTATTCGTCGTACACTCCCCGGATACGGGTGCTGAACACACTGCCACCGAAAATACTCCTGACGCTCGAGGCGTTGCGCCGGTTCTCACTGAGGCGCTCATCATACGAAGTAATCAAAGCGCCCCGGAAGGCGAGTTCCGGGTTCGACGCCCTGCGCACCTCGGCGATGGCGGCAAGCAGCCGGCCCGTCTCTGCGAACAACGGCTCGGACGCATCGACCGTGATGAGCACGGAATCCACCGCGCACAGGACCCTCGTGCGCACATCGTCGGAAATGGAGCCGGAACTCTCGACGAAGATGCAGCGGCATCGGTTGCGGGCCTCATCCAGGCACAAACCCAGCGATGAAGCCTCGGAGCAGCAACACAAAGCCATCTCGTCCACCCCGGAGCATGGGGCGCCATGAGCGGACGCTCCCAGGCGCACCAGCATCGTCGAAACACCCGCTCGCAACATGGCAGTTGCGATCCGGTACGCCTCACACCCATCTCCGCCAACAGAGAGGACCGCCAGGGCGACAGCCGGATCACAACTCATGAAGATGGCTCCCGGCTAAGCGGCAGCTTGATTGCGGCAGGCCACGAAATCATCAAAAAAAATTGCGATTGGGCTGGGGTTGGGGGTGGGGGGTCAGGATCAGAAACGGCACCGAAAAAAAAGACTGGAGAGGAACCCCTCCGAGTGGACAAGGCTCCGCCGCCGCCCCTCACGGGACGCCATCAGGCTGAATACAAAAAAAACGATTGGTGGACGGGGGTCAGGGGGATTACACTGCGGACGGGGGCATCTGTCTATTCTGACAAACCATTTTCCTCGCTCATGCGAATGAGCTCCCAGAGAGGCAATCCAAGGGCACAGGCAATTTTTTTGCAATTGCAGACGGTAATCCTCTTCTCCCCCCTCTCGATGACGCCGACATAGGTCCTGTGCAGCCTCGACTCTTCGGCCAGGCGCTCCTGACTCCATCCGTTCCGTGAGCGCTCTGCCCGGATGTTTCTGCCGAGCTGTAATGCGAGCATCGCATCATCCTTACTTATTGTAACGTCGATTATTTCTCCAATAGCTTCGCCACTCTGAGACACATCCAGAAGTCTTGCACCCGAGGATGTGCGACAACAGAAAATCCGACGCATTTCCCCGTAATGATTTGAGCAACAGTATAGAGACAGAAACGCTGCCGCACCACACTCTATAAGGTGCGTTGCGATTACACTGCACTCCGTAGAGTGCTTTTTGCATCCTAAAGCGCTTCATTTTATAGTGGAAAACGGAAGAAAAACATAAAGCCCGACGAATACCCATAGAAAGCGTCAAAAAAATGAGATAAAACAAAACAGGGACTGTAACAGGCTCCCACCTACACCGCATGCCCAGATCAGTCACGCCTTGCTTTGCATCAAGGGAATACTACGGCCAAATCGGAGCGGCAACACAAGCAAACCACACCTCCAGACCAAAAGATATAACAGAAACTGCTATAGGAGACGATGTTCGACCCCATGCATCACTGCTGGATAGGAATAATTGCGCCATTACAGTGAAACCCTACGGAAACCCATATCAGAACCTCTCCAGACTATACACCCTCCACAGTATGAGATACAGGCTTCCGCCCCGGCACAGAGCATGGGCCGTGCGTCCGTTTTTTACTAAAAACTCAACATGCAGACAAGTACCGATATCAATACGGTCGTCCACGACTCTTTTCCGGGACGACCTCTCGATAGTATAGGAGCTGATATCGGACAATGGCAGTACCATACGCATCTGCAGGAGAGCGAAAATGACGGAGGGGCGAACCGAATGAGATGGTTGTACGGTGCAGAGGGTGGAGAGGGGGCGCCTGGCGGCAGGGAGGGAAGATCAACAAGAGGGCCCCCGGAAGGGAGCCCGTTACCGTTCAGAAGTGCGGAACGCGGCGATTACTTGCCGCCAGCCGGCTCCTGCGGCTCGTTCTTCGTAAGGATGCCGTCGGCGACCATCTTCTCGATCGCCTTGCCGAGCTGGTCGTGGGTACGAAGCATGCCCTGCATGGACATGGCCACGGCGGCCACGGGGCGGGCGCTGGCCTGCTGGTCCTCGATTTTGGTGACGTTGACGAGGTCCATCCGGATGACTCCGTCGATGAGCGTGATGTTGGCGATGCCGTCGGCGTATATGGTCTGCATGGGGAAGGCTGGTTACGTGATGGAAAACAAGGAAGCCTTAATTAACGAAATCCCCGCAACCATTGCAACAGCATGCCCGCCGGGAAACTGGCGGAAGTGGGGGGAAATTTGCGCTTTAGGGAAAAAGGAGTTAGGTTGCCCCCGTTTTATGCAACCCCCGACCGGAACTTCGACCTTGAACCACCCGACGCCTCCATTTCGCCCTCCCGCACGCATCTCCTTTCGTCGCACCCTGTGCTTTTCGATCCTTTCCACCCTGCTGCTTGCCGCCACGACCGGCAGCGCCCTGGCCGACAGCGTCCTGATCAAGAACGGCGACCGGCTGAGCGGCACGGTCGTGAAGATGGAGGGCGGCGTGCTCCGGCTCGATACCGGTTATGCCGGCACCGTTCCTATCGCATGGAGCGAGGTTCGGGAGGTCGCGACCGACAAACCCATGAAGATCCTGCTTGAAGACGGCAGGATAGAGCAAAGCGCACTGCTCGTGCAGGCCGGCTCGGCTCCGGTATCGCAGATCAACCCCGAAGCCTGGGTGACCGGCGACGGCTACCTCTTCAAGGGAGAGGCCGCGCTCTCGCTGAACATCGACCGGGGCAACACCCGTTCGGACGAAGCCGACGTCGATACGAGAATGGAGTGGCGCCACCGCCGCCACCGCCTGAGGCTGTCGGGAGAACTTGAATACGACACGACCGATCGCGAGACGACGAACGACAGGTGGTACGTACAGGCAAAATACGACTACATCGCCACCCCCCTCCGCTACTACGGCCTGAAGGTCGACTTCAAGACCGACCGCATCGCCGGTCTCGACCTCCGCTTCGCCGGCGGCCCGTACCTCGGCCTGCAGTTCATCCGCACTCCCGAAACAAGGCTCAGCACCGAACTTGGTACCGACCTGGTCACCGAGCGCTTCACGGCCGAACCCGACAACAACTACATGGCCGGCTCCTGGTCGGTCGACTTCAGCCACCGGCTCTGGACCGACGCCATCACCTTCTACCACCGCCAGAAAGGCCTCGTGAACGTCAATAGCCTCAGCGGCGTCGTCCTCGACACGTGGACCGGCATGAAGGTCCCCATCAAGGGAGGCTTCAGCACCAGCGCGGAGCTCCAGGCCGACTACAGCGGAGACTCGGCGGCCGGCATCGATCCCTGGGATCTCACCTACCGGCTGAAGTTCGGCTACGACTGGTAGGGAGCCGCGGGAGTTTCAGCGCGTAAAAAAAATTCTTTGCGTGTGGATTTTTTGCCTATAATGATTTTGAAGCCCAGTGTGGAGACCCTCATTCCGGCAAAAGAGGTACAACAGGTTCTACCCGTAATATCTTACAGTTATTATCGTAGGAATTTACAATGAAGCACTCAGTAACGAACCGCAAGGAACTCACCATTCTGAAAATCGAGGAGCAGGTCTTTGATTTCCGGCACGGCAAGGCCTACCAGACGACCATCGAGGAGCTGATAGACGGCGGGAGCACCAACCTCATCGTCGACTTCAACCAGGTCAAGGCCATCGACTCCTGCGGAATCAGCTCCATCCTTCTCACCCACCAGCTCGCCAACAAGGCCCACGGCCTTGCCATCTTCGTAGCCCTCTGCCAGCAGATCAAGGACCTGCTCAAGCTCACCAGCCTCGACAAGCAGCTCTACATCTTCTCTTCGATCAACGAGGTCATGACCCTTGTGGAACCGGCCATGAAAACCCGCCGCGGCGCAAAGGGAAAACAGAAAGCCTCCGACTTCGACGGCACGGATGAGGACACCGGTGAGGATCTCGACGAACTCGATGATGAGGCTATCGGCGCTGAAGCGATCGAGGACGATGAGTTCATGGACCGGTGCATGGACGACGACGATGAAGATGAGGGCGGAAAGCCGGCGGAGAAACCGCCCGCCAAGAAACGCGGAAGGCCGAAAGGGAGCGGCGGAAACACCATCCGGGCAAACGGCAGCAAAAGCACCCGGGCCTGAACGGCCGAGTGCACCGCGAACACAAAACCAGACTGAACCACTTCCCCCGAGCAGCCGCCTGAAAGGAGGGGCACGCCATGGGGGATTCCTATTTCCGGAACCGGTTGGAGGAACTGCTCGCTCCGGCGGGAGTGAGCCTGAACGGAGCGCAACCCTGGGACATCACCGTCCATGACGAGCGCTTCTACCGGAGAGTCTTTACACAGGGACATCTCGGTGCCGGCGAGTCCTACATGGAAGGATGGTGGGAGTGTCGCGCCCTTGATGAATTCTTCTATCGCGTGCTCCGCCACGGGATCGAAAAAAAGATCTCGCGCCGGGAGAACCTCCTCGAAACCCTCGCCGCCAGGCTCCTGAACCTCCAGACCGAGAAACGCTCCCGCAGCGTCGCCAGAAGGCACTACGACATCGGCAACGACCTTTTCGGCCGCATGCTCGACAGCCGCATGATCTACAGCTGCGGCTACTGGAAGGACGCCGGCTCCCTCGAAGAGGCGCAGGAGCACAAGCTCCGGCTCGTCTTCGACAAGCTCGACCTGCGCCCCGGCATGCGCCTCCTCGACATCGGCTGCGGATGGGGAGGAGCGGCCCGCTTCGCCGCCGAGCACTACGGGGCGGAGGTGACGGCCGTCACGATCTCACGCGAACAGCAGCGGCTCGCCGAAGAGCGCTGCCGGGGACTGCCGGTCAGAATAGAGCTCATGGACTACCGGAACGTCCGCGGGACGTTCGACCGGATCTACTCGATCGGCATGTTCGAGCATGTCGGCTACCGCAACTACCCCGCCTACTTCGAGACCGTGGACCGCTGCCTCGGCCAAGACGGGCTCACCCTCCTGCACACCATCGGCAGCAACCGGACCTGCACGCACGGCGATCCCTGGAGCGAGAAGTACATCTTCCCCAACTCGATGCTCCCCTCCGCAACCCAGATCACGAGTGCCTGTGAAGGGCGTTTCATGCTCGAGGACTGGCACGTCTTCTCCCCGGACTACGACCGCACGCTCATGGCATGGCACAGGAACTTCGAAGAGGCCTGGCCGGAGCTCGGCAAAAGCTATACGGAAACATTCCGGAGGATGTGGAACTACTACCTCCTCTCCTTCGCCGGAGCGTTCCGGGCACGCTACGACCAGCTCTGGCAGGTACTGCTCTCGAAAAGCGGCATCGAGGGAGGGCGGACGGTGCCGCGATGAAGAAAGCAGGGGGAAGGCGACAGCAGGGGAAAACGACAATGCGGCTCAGTAGAGCAGTGCAGGACTGAATGCCTCCCGATCTCTCCCGGCGGCGGCCGTGATCGACGCGCGTGTCTCGCCGGAGAGCAGCATCAGACGGAGCCGGTCGGTGCCGGCAAGCCGGTCGAAGAACCCGCTCCGGATCCCGAGCCGCCGGGGATAGGAGGAATGGAGGGCATGGAGGATGGCGACCTGGGTGGCGAAGGGGTCGAAGAGGCTGCGGTCGGTAATGGAAAGACGCACGCCGCGGCACCGCTCCCCCGCCCACTTCCCGGAGGACGGGGTGAAGGAGGCCTCGCGGAAACGTACGCCCTGAAGGCCGGAGGCGTTGAGCGTTCGGGCAAGGGCCCGGCCGTCGGCGAAGGGGGCGCCGAACTGCAGGAAGGGACGGGACGTCCCGCGGCCTTCGCTGAAGGCGGTGGCTTCGATCAGCACCGTCGCAGGATAGGCGACGGCCGTTTCCATATCGCTGATATTGGGCGAAGGGCTCCGGAACCGGAATCCCGGAAGTTCGTCGCCGAAGCGCTCACGCCGCCATCCCTGCATCGTAACGACCCTGAGGTCGAGCTCCGGCGCGTGGCGGCGGCGGATGAGGAGCGCCAGCTCGCCGAGCGTCATCCGGTGGACGAACGGGACGTTCTCGGCCCCGACGAAAGAGGCCCGGGAGGGCTCGAGCATGAACCCTCCGCGCCCGAGCGGAGCGATGGGGTTCGGGCGGTCGAGCACCATGAAGGGCGTGCCGGTGCGCCGGCAGGCGAGCATGACGTTCTTCATGGTCGAAAGGTAGGTGTAGCAGCGCACGCCGACGTCCTGCAGGTCGAAGACGACGATGTCGACCTGGCGGAGCAGGCGCAGGTCGGGCGTCTTCGTGGCGCCGTAGAGCGAATGGACCCGCAGGCTGTCGCC
Organism: Chlorobium sp. N1; assembly: GCF_004332115.1. GTDB lineage: Bacteria > Bacteroidota > Chlorobiia > Chlorobiales > Chlorobiaceae > Chlorobium. The sequence continues at coordinate 81,038 of NZ_SJPA01000008.1, read as the reverse complement.
GAGCAGGGTGCCGCCGGCCGCCTTGCCGGCCCCGACGTCCACCCTGAAGCCATGCTCGGGCGCCATGAGCCACCGGAGCCGTACGCCGTGGCGCAGCATCATGGCATACCCTGCCTCCCCGCTCCGGGTCCGGGCGGCAAGATTGGTGACGAGTCCGACCCGCATCCCGAGAAGCTCCCCGCAGCCCTCACGCTCCAGCCGGTCGAGGCCGGTGGAGAACCGGCAGGAATCGGCAACGGGCGGACGGCCTGCAGCCGAAAGGGGTGCAGGAAGGGAAAGAAACAAGAGGGAAAGCAGGAGCAGGAGGGCCGGAGGGAACCACCCAACGCAAAAAAGCCGGTTCTCCATATCGGGAACCGGCTTTTGCCTGGTGGTGGGGACAGGACTTGAACCTGCAACCTTCGGGTTATGAGCCCGACGAGCTACCAATTGCTCCACCCCACGGTGTTTGTGCATACAATGTACGGAATCCGGCGACATTTCCAAATCTTTATTGCACACTTTGTCCATTTATTTTTTCTCCCTGCGGTTCTACCATGTAGAGTCTCCCCCCTTCGCCCTCGACGGCGAGCAGCATTCCTTCGGAAACCTCTCCGCGGATGGTGCGCGGCGCGAGGTTGGCCACAAGCAGCACGTTCCTGCCGACCATCTCCTCGGGAGCGTAGTGCTCGGCCACGCCGGCAAGCACCTGGCGGGTGCTCGAACCCACCTGCACCTGCAGCTTGAGGAGCTTGGAGGCCTTCTTCACCTTTTCGGCCGCGGTGACGGTGGCGGCGCGGAGGTCGACTTTCTGGAAATCATCGAACTCGATCGTGGGCTTGAACTGCATTTTTTGTTCGGTTGCTCCGGCCTCCCGCGCTTCCGCCTCGCGGACGAGCGCCTCGATCTTCCTGAGTTCCGGCTCGATCTCCTTGTCCTCGATCTTCGTGAAGAGGATTTCGGACTCTCCGCTGAGAGGGTGGCCCTTCGAAAGAGCGGGCTCGAGCAGGGTCCCGAGGATGGGCTCGCCTTTCCGTACAAGGCCGTCGACGCCGCCCTTGAAGCCGAGCATGCGGTGGATCCGGTCGCAGGTTTCGGGAATGACCGGGTAGAACAGGATGGAGAGCGCATGGCAGAGGTTGAGCGAAAGCGCCATGGTCCTCGCTGCGGCGTCAGGGTCGCTCTTGATCGCCTTCCATGGCTCTGCGGCGGTCAGGAAGCGGTTGGCCGCACGCGCAACGTCCATCGAGATCGTGGCGGCCTCACGGAAATGGAACCCTTCGTAGGCCGAATCAAGCTGGCTCTGGAGGGCGTACCAGTCGACGCCGATCCCCTCCCACTCCTCGATCGTGCACTGGTGGGGCACCTGGCCCTCGAAACGCGAGTTGGTGAAGTCCACGGAGCGCTTGATGAAGTTGCCGAGCGTATCGGCAAGCTCGCCGTTGGTACGGTTCTGGAAATCGGTCCAGCTGAAATCGCTGTCCTTGTTCTCGGGATAGTTCATGGCGATGCTGTAGCGGAGCGTGTCGGCCGGGAACTTCTGGAGGAACTCGCCGAGGTAGACGGCGTAGTTGCGCGACTTGGAGAATTTGCGCCCCTCGAAGTTCATGAACTCGGAGGCGGGCACATTGTCGACGAGGTTGTAGCGCCCTTCGCTGCGCCCCTCGTTCCAGCCCATCAGGATGGCCGGCAGCATGAGGGTATGGAACACCACGTTGTCCTTGCCGATGAACTGTACGAGGCGGGTTTCGGGATCCTGCCACCAGTGCCGCCAGAGCTCCCGGTCGCCCTCGCGCTCGGCCCACTCCCTGGTGAAGGAGATGTAGCCGAGGACGGCGTCGAACCAGACGTAGAGGACCTTGCCGGCGGCTTCCGCCTCATCGAGCGGCACCCTGATTCCCCAGCCGAGGTCGCGCGTGATGGCGCGGTCGTTGAGCCCCGCATTGAGCCAGGTGCGGGTGTAGTTGAGCACGTTCGGCCTCCAGTCGTCCTCGTGGGAGCTGACGAAAGCCTCGAGCGCCTCCTGGAAACGGCCCAGCGGAAAGTACCAGTGGAGGGTGTCGCGCAGCTCGGGTGTGGCCATGGAAAGCTTGCTTTTGGGCTCTATCAGCTCCGTCGGGCTGAGATGCGTACCGCACTGCTCGCACTGGTCGCCGCTGGCCTCCGGGCTGCCGCAGATGGGGCAGGTGCCGACGACGTAGCGGTCGGAAAGGAACCGGCCGCTTGCGGCGTCGTAGAACTGCTTCTCGGTCCTGCGGGTGAAAATGCCCTTCCGCTCGAGCTCAACAAAGAACTCCTGTGCGGTCTCGTGGTGGCGCTCCGATGAAGTGCGGCCGTAGCAGTCGAACGAAATGCCGCACCTGGTGAATGCCTCGAGGTTCATCCTGTGGTAGCGCTCCACGACGTCCGCCGGGGTCACGCCCTCCTTCTCGGCCGTAATGGTGATCGGCACCCCATGCTCGTCGGAACCGCCGATGTGCAGGACCTCCTCGCCCTTCAGGCGTTTGTGGCGGACATAGAGATCGGCAGGCAGATAGACGCCGGCGAGGTGGCCGAGATGGACGGGTCCGTTTGCGTAAGGAAGGGCGGTGGTGACGAGCGTTCGCTTGAACTGGGCCATGAAAACGTATGGAAATGACGATTGGTGGTTGCTGGCACTTGAAGCGGCCGGGCTGTCGATGCCAGGGCCGCCCCGGGAAAAATCACGAGGAACGGCGCTCCCGCTTCTTCGCGAACATCGAATTGAAGCGCTCGAAAGAAAGCCGGCGCTTGCGCGAGCCCTGCTCGTAGACGATCCATACGACCTTCTTTTCCTGGTCGACGCTCTCCACGACTGCCGGGCCGTCGGGAGTCGAAAGCGGCGTACCGGGAACGGGCATATGCGGGCCGCGTGCTGAACGCTCGGCCGAATCGTTGCCGGAGAACCCCAGGCAGCACTTCGTCTTGTTGCAGATGCCGGTAATGTTGAAGGAGTGGCTCTCACAGGAGCCGCCCTCGGGCGCATGAACCTTGTCGGCGAACGGGTTGGCGTGGATCTTCTGCAGCCAGCTCGAGCAGCAGAGCAGGCAGCCGCAGGGGCCATAGGCGTTGGCGCGCCGGGCCTCCTCGCGCGTCGTGATCTGCACCATCTGGATACGGGCGCGGAACTCTCCGGCAAGGTCTCGGACGAGGTTGCGGAAATCGACGCGGTGCGCGGAGGTGTAGTAGATGGAGAGCTTCTGCTGGTCCATGCGGAGCTCGACGTCGACAAGCTTCATGTCGAGCCCGTGGCGCCTGACCTTCGCCGTGCAGACCTCGCGGATCTCATCCTGTTTCTTCATCACCTGGAGAAGCGTCTCCCGGTCCTCGGGAGTGGCAAGGCGGAGGATCACCGGCCGGGGCTCGGTTTTCTTCTCGAGCCCCTTGAGGACGAATTTCTTGCGGGCGATCCGGCCGGTCGAATAGACGGTGCCGAAGTCGTAGCCACCGTCCGACTCGACGATGACCTCCTGGCCGACATCGAGCGGGACGGCGGTATTGTTCAGGAAGAACTCCCTCAGACAACCGGCAAGCTCGACCTCGCAGATGTCGCCGTGCACATCCTCGTTCGAATCGCCGTACAGCACTTCAACCTCTTCGTGCAGGAGCTGCGAAAGCCGCAGCCTGACCTTGGCGTTCTCGCCCCGAAGACAGCTGCATACCACATTACTCATAATCCTTGCTCCACTCCTCTATCGGAAACGCAGCATGCGCTTCCATGCTTCGACCCGCCGGTTTATCGACGGCCTGCCCTGTACGAGGGTCTCGGCCGCAGCGAGCGAACGGTCCATGATAGTCTGTTTGAGCATGTCCAGCCGTGCCGCATCCTCATGCTCCATCATCGAGGTGAGGCGCTCCGTCCCGGGGAAGGTGTCTCGGGAAAGCTTCTGCGGCGGCCCCAGCGACAAGAACAGCTCAGGTTTCTGTTCTTCAAGATATTCAATCCGACTGACAACTGAAACAAGGTAAATGCTCTCGCGCTCCCTGAGCACCCTCTGGGCTATCGAGGCGGTTCCCCGGAAGTAGCCCAAGGGACGGCGGTCCACATGCTCGAGCCGGCCCTGCGGGAAGACCCAGAGGGCCGGCTGGCGGCGGGAGGGCGCCGAGAGCAGCTCGGCCGCGTAGGCGAGGGTGCGGGCTGCGCTCTGCGCACTATCGCGGTTGAGCGAAAATGCGCCGAGGCGGGTGAAGAAGGGGTGCTGCCGGAGCTGGCGCTCCTCGATGATGATGTGGAGGTTCTGGCAGAAGTAGGTCTCCGTCAGCAGCTGCGACCAGAACCCGTCCCACCAGTAGGCGTGGTTGCCGTGGAAGATGACGGGCACTCCCCTCTCCATCCGGGGAGTTTCGGGATCCATGAACACCCTCAGGGAGCTGAAGAACCGCCTGAACTGCCGGCGGGAGTACCAGCCGAACCAGAGCGTATACAGACGGCTGCGACGGACCTTCAGCATCCGCGCTTCAGCTGAACGCCCGCTTCATGCGGCTGACCGCCTCCTCGAGCGAAGCAATGGAGGCCGCGTAGGAGAGGCGGAGGTTTTCGGGGGCGCCGAACGCATCACCGGGTACCGTTGCGACATAGTGCTCCTTGAGGAGGTACTCGGCCACGTCGGCGGAGTCCTTCATAACCTTGCCGCCGAAGCTCCTGCCGAGGATGCCCCTGATGGAGGGGAAAATGTAGAAAGCGCCCTCGGGAAGGGTCGCCTCGACACCGGGGATCTCGTTCAGGGCGCGGTACATGAAGTCGCGACGCTTTTCGAACTCGAGCCGGCGCTCTTCGACGACCTGCTGGTCGCCGGTGAGGGCTGCTACGGCCGCCTTCTGTGCGATGGCGTTCGGGTTCGAGGTGGTCTGCGACTGGATCTTGTCGCAGGCGTCGATGATCCATTTGGGGCCGGCAAGGTAGCCGATGCGCCAGCCGGTCATCGAATAGGTCTTCGAGACGCCGTTGCTGACGATCACCCACTCCTTCATTTCCGGTATGCGTGCCGGCGAGAACGCACGCACGCCGCCGTAGACGATCATGTCGTACATCTCGTCGGAGAGGACGAAGATCTCGCGCCCTTTGAGCACCTCCATCAGCGCGCGCACTTCGGCCTCGCTGTAGACCGCGCCGGACGGGTTCGAGGGCGAGTTGAGGACGAGCATGCGGGTCGAGGGGGTGATGGCCGCCTCGAGATCCCGGGGCGTCATTTTGTACCCGTTCTCGATAGCGGTCGGAACGATGACCGGCGTGGCGCCCGAAAGACGGACCATCTCGGGGAAGCTCACCCAGAACGGAGCGGGAATGAGGACCTCGTGGCCTTCCTCGCAGAGGGCGAGGAAGGTGTTGGCCAGCGTCTGCTTGCCGCCGTTGCTGACGATCACCTGGTTCGGCTCGAACTCGAGCTGGTTGTCGCGGAAGAGCTTCTCGACGATGGCCTTCTTCAGCTCGGGAATGCCGGAGTTGGCCGTATAGCGGGTGAATCCGCTCCTGATGGCTTCGATGCCGGCCTCGCTCACATGGTCCGGGGTCGGGAAGTCCGGCTCTCCGGCAGAGAGGCTGACGATATCCTTGCCCTCGGCCTTCATGGTGTTGGCTAGGGCGCTGATCCTCATGGTCTGCGATTCCTGCATGCTTCTGACCCTCCGGGTCAGGTATTTTTCAGCAGGGGAAGTATTGGTCGGCATGGTTTCTGTCTTGTTCGGTTATGATTGTTCGGTTATGGTGTCGGGCTTCTCTTCAGTTCTTCCCGTTTGCGATGCAGCATCCGGAGCACGTCGGGATGGACGAACTTGCTGACGTCGCCGCCGAGCATGGCGACCTCCTTGATGATGGAGGAGGCGACGTAGGTGTACTTGACGTTCGGCATCAGAAAGACGGTCGTGACGTCGGGGTTGAGATGACGGTTGAGGAGCGAGAGCTGGAACTCGTATTCGAAATCCTTGACCTGGCGGACCCCGCGGATGATGGCTTTGGCGCCCATGTCGCGGGCGTATTCGGCAAGCAGGCCGTCATGGAGCACCTCGACCCGGACGCCCTCGAGTGAGGAGGTGATGGAGCCTATCGCCCCCATGCGCTCCTCGACCGTGAACAGGGTGCTCTTGGAGCTGTTTTCGGCAATCAGCACCGTCACCTCCTCGAAAATCGTGAGCGCACGCTCAAGCACGTCGAGGTGGCCGTTGGTGAACGGATCGAACGTTCCCGGATAGATGGCTTTCTTCTTCATGGGCGGCTCGGTCGGTGCTGGAAAAAAGTGATCCTCGTCATCCCGTAGTCACGGTGGAACGAGTAGAAAGGCCGGTCGGAAAAGTCGTGGTGCGCGTCATGCTCGATGAGCAGCCATCCGTCCTCCTCGAGAAGCCCGCCCTCCATAACGCCCAGGATCAGCGGCCCGTAGTCCGGCCAGGCATAGGGAGGATCGCAGAATACCAGATCGTATGGCCCGCTCCCCCGCCCGATGAAGGCCGGCACCTCTTCGCAGACGATGCGCGCCGCGTCGGCTACGCCAAGCTGGCGGGCGGTACTTTCGAGTGAACGGACTGAGTCGCGGAGGCGGTCGACGAAGGTCACGCTCCGGGCGCCACGGCTCAGGGCCTCGAAGCCCAGGGAACCGAACCCCGCGAAAAGATCGAGGACGTCGATACCCTCAAAATCCATCCTGGCATGGAGGGTGTCGAAGATCGACTTCTTCACCCTGCTGCTGCAGGGACGCACGTCCCTGATGGGCGTCGTCTTGATCTTCCGTCCCCGATACGTTCCCGCGATGATCTGCACTGGAGAGGATCCCTCCTAGAAGTCGCCGAAGCGTGTCTCGCCGAGGATTTCAAGAGCTCTCAGGGCATCGTCCTTCGAAGGCGGCTTGCCGTGCCAGTTGGTGTTGTCCTCCATGGTCCCCTCGAAGAAGGGAACGCCCTTGCCCATGACGGTCACGGCAAGGATGACTGAAGGCCTGGCTGCGCCGGAGGCCCGGATCTTCTCGACCGTCGAGGCGAAATCCTCGATATCGTTGCCGTCGCAGTGGTGGACGTCCCAGCCGAAGGCGCGCCACTTGTCGGCGAAGGGCTCGATGCCCATGACGTTCTGCACCTCGCCGTCGATCTGCTGGTTGTTGTAATCGACGATGCCGATGAGGTTCCCGAGCCCGTAGTGGGCGGCGCTCATGGCGGCCTCCCAGATCTGGCCCTCCTGGCACTCGCCGTCACCCATGAGGCAGAACACGTGCCCTTCACGCTTGTTCATGCGCTGGCCGAGCGCCGCGCCGACGGCGACGGAGAGACCCTGGCCGAGGGAGCCGGAGGCGATGCGGATCCCGGGAAGTCCTGCTTCGCATGTCGGATGGCCCTGCAGGTAGGAGTCGATCTGGCGCAGGGAGCCGAGCTCATCGATGGAGAAATAGCCCGAACGGGCAAGGACGCTGTACCAGACCGGGGCGATATGGCCGTTGGAGAGGAACAGGAGATCCTGGTCGTGGTGCTGCCAGAACTCGTGGGGTCGGTGGCGGAGGATCCTGAAATAGAGAGCCGTAAAGATGTCGGCCATGCCGAGAGAGCCTCCGGTATGGCCGGAATTAGCCATGGAGAGCATGCGGACGATGTCGCGGCGGACCTGGCGGGCCATTGCCCTGAGGTCCTCGATCGAGGCCAGCTCGAGCAGCTCGCCTTTTTTTTCTGCAGGATAGCGCTTTAAAGTTGCCATGGGGAGTAGTACTGCATTCGTGTATGGAAAAAAAGGGAAAGACCCGTGGTTCTTGCCCGTAAGCACAAAGTTAAAGTGATGGGCAGAAATAACAAAAAAAACTCACTTCTCAGCACCCTTTCTCTCACGGCGGAATCGCCGGTAGGCAAAGAAAAGGAGCAGGACGAAGATGATGGTGACCGGCACGCTGTAGAGCGCAAGGTACCTGCTGGCCTCTTCCCAGCGGCTGCCGAGGAAATATCCGCCGTAAAGCAGCAGGAGGTTCCAGAAGAGCGCGGAGAGAAATGATGCGAGGAGCACGCGCGGAAGTTTCAGGTGCATGAGGCCCGCCATGATGGAGATGACCGCCCTGGAACCGAAAAGGAAACGGTTGACGAGCACTGCAAGGTATCCGTGCGCCGCGAACCTGCGGCGCAGGACCACCATGTCTGCGGGAGGAAAGAGCCGGTGGAGGCTGCGGGAGAGCCAGTGCTTTACCGGACCGGCATCGTCGGCATAGAGCCTGACGCCGAGCGAGCGGCTGAGAAGGAACAGCAGCATGAATCCGGCCGTGGAGCCGAGGGTGGCCGAAAGCAGGGAGAGGCCGATGGAAAGGGTCCCGAACGAAACCAGGTAGCCGGCGAAGGCCACCGGCACGTCGCCCGGAATGGGGGGAATGACGTTCTCGAGGAATGCGACGATGAAAAGCAGCAGGTAGACTGCAGCAGGATCGGCCTGCTGCAGCCACTGTATAGCCGTTTCCATCATGAAAGCACCCGCTTCTGCACTTCGCTGTATGCGTCCTCGACCCCGCCGAGATCGAAGCGGAAACGGTCCTTGTCCATCTTCTCGTTGGTCTCAAGGTCCCAGAACCGGCAGGTGTCGGGACTGATTTCGTCGCCGAGGAGGATTTCGCCGTGGTGCCGGCCGAACTCCAGCTTGAAGTCGACGAGGCGGAGCTTGCGGTCGGCGAAGAACTGCTTCAGGACGGCGTTGATCTCCAGAGCGCGGCGCTTGAGCACGGCCAGCTCGTCGAGACTGGCCACGCCGAGGGCAACGGCATGGGCCTCGATCATCAGAGGATCGTCGAGGTCGTCGTCCTTGAGATAGAATTCTACGATCGGATCCTCGAGCACGGTGCCCTCCTCGAAGCCGTAGCGGCGGACCAGCGAACCGGCCGCGACGTTGCGCGTCACCACCTCGGCCTTGATGATGTCGAGACGGCGGCAGAGCATGTCGCGCTCGGAGAGCTTCTCGACGAGGTGCGTCCTGATGCCCTCGGCCTCGAGCATGGTGAAGAGCCGGCAGGAGATGGCGTTGTTCACAACGCCCTTGTCGGCTATGGTGCCCTTTTTCTTGTTGTTGAACGCGGTGGCGTCGTCCTTGAACTCCTGGATGACGAGATCGGGATCTTCAGTCATAAAGACCTTCTTGGCCTTGCCTTCGTGCAGCAGCGTCGTCTTGTTCATGATGCAGTGATGGAGTTGTAAGCGGTTGAAACGGAACGGGAATGAAACGTACTATCAGGGCGCGGGATGATCTCAGCGGCCGTCGACCTGGTCCGTGGCCGCCTGCTGGACAGCGCCGGTAAGCACGATGGTGATCTGGTCGTCGGTAAGGCCGCGGTCCTTGAGGAAACTCATGAAGCGGAACACGCCGAGGTCGGAGAGCATGGCCTTCGGCTGGTCCTTTTCCTGCAGGCCGCGGGAGCGGCTGTGTTCGGCGGCAGTCTGGATCCAGTCCTCGATGAAGCCTTCCGACTTGCCCTTCTCAAGGAAGAACGCCGTGACGATGCGTTCGACGTCCGTCCTCGAAGGCTCCGGATGCGCCTCGAACACCAGCTGCATCTCTTCGGAAATCCTTGTCAGGACAATGACCGCCTCCTTGTCGAGAGTCTCTTCAAGAATGTCCTTGGCGCGATCCTTGACATCTTGCTTGCGCTCCATACCGAGTTCCCCTGCAGTGAATGAAATAAAAATTGAAAGTGGAAAAATCCCGATTAAGTTACATAAAGCATACTGATTATGATAACGAAAAAAATCCTCGCCGCCTTTTTGCTCCTGCTTCCGGCGATGTCGCTGGCAGAAGACGGCAATAAGACCGTAGAAGCCGACCGGAACGCCATAACGATGCTGTGGTGGAACGTCGAGAACCTCTTCGACACGATCGACGACCCGACGGTATCCGACGAGGATTTCACTCCCGGGGGGCGGCTGCACTGGACGCCGAAAAAGCTCCTGCTCAAGCAGACGCGCATCGCCTACGTGATGAAGGCCGTAAAGGCCCATCCTGACTACGGCGCCCTGCCCGACATCCTGGCCTTCGCAGAGGTCGAGAACCGACGGGTATTCGAAGCGTCCCTGAACAAGATAACGGGCGGCAGGTACCACGCCCTCTACCACGACTCCCCCGACATGCGCGGCATCGACATCGCGCTCGCCTACGATCCGCGCACCATCGTCCCCCTCACGATGAAGCCCTATCGGGTGAAGCTCGAAGGACGACCGACGCGCGACATCCTGGTGGCCTCCTTCTCCGCCGGCGGCCACCCCTTCACCCTCATCCTCAACCACTGGCCCTCACGCGCCTTCGACGCCTCCTGGACCGAGAAGAAACGCATTGCCGCCGCGCGGGTCGCACGGGCCGCCGTCGACAGCCTGCTCCAAATCGACCCGGGAACCGACATCATCGTCATGGGTGACTTCAACGACGGCCCCGAAGACCCGTCGGTCAGGACCGTCCTGCGCTCCACCCTCAATCGCAAGAGGGCCCTTGAAAGCCGGGACGGGATCCTCTACAACTGCTGGGACGAGTCCCTTTGGCCGGGAAGCTATGCCTACAGGGGCCGGTGGAGCCGCATCGACCAGATCCTCGTCTCCCGGGGCCTGCTGGAGAGCGACGGCCTCCGGCTCATAGAGCCCCGGGCGTTCAGCTGCTTCGCCTTCCGCCCCATGTTCACCAAATCCGGGAAACGCCCCTGGAGGACCTATGAAGGCAGCACCTACAGCGGAGGCTACTCCGACCACCTCCCCCTCCTGCTCCGCCTCGAGACCCGATAAGGACACCGGCGTTACGGCGCGCCTCTGCATCGGGAAAAAGCCGCCGAATACACCGGGCACACCCTCGTTAACAATCGTTATCCCATTATTTTTCAAAAACTTATCCGTACATTAATCATTACCGTATTTCTTGCCTCGCCTTCAGCAACCGTAAACACAGCCACCCATGATGAAAGTGCTGACGGGCCGGATCCTTCCGGTTATGCTCGTTCTGTTTGCCTTCCGGCCGCTTTCGGCAGCGGTCTACCACATCCCGAAGGACTCCCTCCTCTCCTCGACGGCCGACCACAGCAAGTTCCGCCAGCTGCAGCGGGAGTTCAAAAGCGGGCCTGAGGTCACGAAAGCCTGCCTCGAGTGCCATACCGAAGCCGCCAGGCAGATCCACCGCACCAAGCACTGGACCTGGGAGGTCCCGATGAAGGACGGCAAGCTGCTCGGCAAGAAAAACGTGGTCAACAACTTCTGCATCTCGGTCGAGGGCAACGAAGCGCGCTGCACATCCTGCCATATCGGCTACGGGTGGAAGGACAGGCACTTCGACTTCAAGAGCGAGGAGAATGTCGACTGCCTCGTCTGCCACGACGGCACCGGCACCTACAGGAAGCTTCCGGCGGGAGCCGGCCACCCGGCCTACAGGCCGACGGTGCAGGAGAAGAAATCCTACAAGAAGGTGGATCTCTCCTACGTCGCCCGCCACGTCCAGAACCCCGACCGGCACAACTGCGGCGTCTGCCATTTCGAAGGTGGCGGAGCCGACGCGGTCAAGCACGGAGACCTCGACGGGTCGCTCATCGAACCCTCGCACTCGCTCGACGTGCACATGGCCTCGGGCAAGGACGAGCTGAACATGACCTGCGTGGACTGCCACGAAGGCCAGGGGCACCAGATCCCCGGCAGCCGCTACACGCCGCTGGCCAGGGATGAGCACGGCTGCGACCACCCGCTGCCGGACGATTTCCCGACCTCGTGCGCATCGTGCCACAGCAACGCGCCCCACAAGCACAACAAGAAACTCAACGACCACATCGACAAGGTGGCCTGCCAGACCTGCCATATCCCGAGAATAGCCAAGGAGCGCCCGACGAAGATGTGGTGGGACTGGTCGAAAGCCGGCAAGTTCGACGAACAGGGCAGGATGATCGTCAGGAAGGACTCCATGGGCATGCCCACCTACATCACCAAGAAGGGCGAGTTCCGCTGGGCCAGGGATACCGAACCGGAGTACCGCTGGTTCAACGGGGAAATGAACTACGTGACCTTCCTCACCACCATTGCCGACACCGGCGTCGTCCGGGTCAACCACCCCGACGGCCATGCCGGAGACGGGAAGTCGAGGATCTGGCCCTTCAAGGTGCACCGCGGCAAACAGCCTTTCGATCCGGTACTGAAGCATTTCGTCAAGCCGAAACTCTACGGTCCGAAGGGCTCAGGGGCATACTGGTCCGACTTCGACTGGGACCGTTCGATCAGGACCGGCATGCAGAACGCCGGGCTCCGCTACAGCGGCAGATACGATTTCGTCGAAACGGAGATGTACTGGCCGATATCGCACATGGTCGCCCCCAAGGAGGATGCGCTCGGCTGCGTGGAGTGCCATGCCCGCAAGGGTCGGCTTGAGCAGCTCGGCGGGTTCTACCTTCCCGGCCGCGACGTCAACCCGCTCATCGAGATCATCGGGCTGCTCGTCAGCGTCGGATCCATCGTCGGCGTCCTGATCCACAGCGTCGTGCGCTACTACACCACTAAAAAACACAAGGAACGGGAGGGAGAAGCATGAGAAAAATATATCTCTACGCACGCTTCCAGCGCTTCTGGCACTGGATGCAGGCATTCATCATCTTCGGCCTCCTCTTCACCGGCATGGAGGTCCACGGCCTCTTCAGGGTGATGGGCTACGAAGCGGCCTTCAATGTACACAACTACCTGGCCGTGGCGCTGCTCAGCTTCATCGTGATGGCCTTCTTCTGGTACATCACCACCGGCGACTTCCGCCAGTACCTGACGGAGGGCAACCTGGTCGAAAAGATCATGATGCAGGCGCGCTACTACGTGATCGGGATCTTCCGCAACGAACCGCACCCGTTCAAGAAGAACGAAATCTCGCGGCTCAACCCCCTGCAGCGCATCACCTACCTGATGCTCACGCTCGTCGGCCTGCCGCTGCAGGTCGTCTTCGGCTTCATCTACTACTACTTCAACGAGCTGGTGGCCCTCGGCATGGATCCGGACTGGCTCGAGCCGGTGGCCCATATCCACACGCTCCTGGCCTACATGCTCGTCGGCTTCGTCGTCATGCACGTCTACATGACCACCACCGGCCACACCGTGACCTCCAACATCAAGGCCATGATCACCGGCTGGGAAGAGGTGGAGGACTGAACCACGCACAACAGGAAGGCCTGCCGGATCCGCAATGCCGGCAGGCCTCCCTCATCTTCCGACCCCCTCCTGTTACAACACCGCAAACTCCCGCACTCCCCGACCTGACCTTCCCTATATTCCATTTTGAGTGAAGAGACCATCGCTGACAACAGCCATAACACGACACACATCAATGGAAACAGACAAACAGAAGATCCTTGTGCTCTGCTCGGGCAACTCGGCGCGCAGCCAGATGGCCGAAGGGTTCCTGCGCCATATGGCCGGAGAACGTTTCGAGGTGATGAGCGCAGGCACTGAACCCGCCCCCGAAATACATCCGATGGCGGTGGCCGTCATGAAGGAGATCGGCATCGACATCTCGGCCCAGTCGCCCAAAGACCTCACCCGCTACCTCGGCAAAACCTTCATCCACTACCTCATCATCGTCTGCAGCAAGGCCAACGACACCTGTCCGAGGATCTGGCCCGGCCTCGCAAACGAGAGCAACCGCCTCTACTGGCCTATCGACGATCCGGCCGAAGCCTCAGGCAGCGACGAAGAGAAGCTCGATGCATTCAGGAGCGCACGCAACGAACTCGAAAAAAAGATCGAAGCCTGGCTCGACAGAACCGCCCGATAACCCCCTATCAGGAGGCGTAGCAGTAGATGCAGCGGTGGGAGCAGGTTCCGTAGGTTCCGATGTCCCGGCTCGGCGCACACCCGCAACGGGGTCGCTGGCCGGGATCTTTTTTTCTCCCTCCCCTCATCCCTTCTTCCGCAAGCCCGGCGATCCGGCGCAAAAGTTCGCGATCGACGCAGCGGCCCGGCCGGACGCCGAGCGCGTTGAAGTCGAGCGACTCGCTGCAGGCAGAAAGCTCCATTCCGCACTCCGAAGCGATACGGGCGCACCCTCCGGCGACGGCTGCCATCTGCCCCGCATCCGGTTCCAGGGCGCCGATCGCCTGCATCCGGCGTCGGATCTTGCGGTAGTCGTCGACGAAGCTCAGGACCGAACGGCACGTGCGGCCCCGCAGCTCTCGGGCAAGTCCTTCGAACGCCTCGAGGTGCCATGCAGAGTCCATCCGCTCCGTGAGGATCACGGGATCGTAACGCCATACCACCCGCTCCGGGCCCAGGCGCTGCGAGAGCTCGTGGAAACGCTCGAGGATGAGGGCTTTCGGCGGCACGCCGGGCTCGATGTCCGGGCCGTACGGCGTCAGGGTGAAGAGAAAGTAAAAGGGGTAGCCCAGTCCCTCGATCTCGTCGAGGTGCTCCATGAACGGCCCGGGGTCCTTCGTCCAGAAGACGAACCCGTCGACGGCCTCCCGGGAGAGGTCGATGCGGCTCACCTGGTCCCTGCGCATGGGGTTCGCCACCATCACCTCGCCCGATCGCAGCCGCTCCATGAACCAGCCTGCGTGGAATGCCGGAATGTCGGTCCGGCGGCTCGCGCTGATGATCACCGGCGTCCGGGAAGCATCGGGGTGGAGGGGACCTGGAGAAGCTCGTCCCAGGAGGTGGTGTAGCGGGAGGAGACGTGGCGGGAGAGCGGCGCCCACGAGCGCGAATCCTCCGAGGCAAGCCGGAGGCTTCCGCTGCCGTAGCGGCGGTTGACCCCCTCCATGACCTGCATGACGGCCTCCCGCCGCTCTCCGCCCTCCCCCGTGAACAGCTCCAGCGTTTCCCCGGGAGGGTTTTTCGGGGCGAGGCCACCGAGCAGCACCCCGGCCTTCCGGTAGGGATGGCCCGGTTCGTACAGGGTATCGAGCAGGCGGGAAGCCAGGGCGGCGAGGCTCATGGCGTCGTCCAGCGGCTCGGGGATGGCTGCGGTGCGGGAAGCCGAGCGTCGCAGATCCTCCTGGGCGAACGCGCCGGTGGAGAGGAACACGGTGAGGAGGGAAGCGGTGGCGCCCTCCCGGCGAAGCTTCAGGGCGGCGCGGGAGGCGAAGGTGGCGACCGCCGTACGCAGCGCTTCGAGCTCCGTGACGCCGCAGCCGAAGGATCGGGAGGTGCAGATGCTCTGTTTCATCGGCCGGACGAGCTCGAGCGGAAGACACGAGCGCCCCCGCAGCTCCGCCTGCACCCTGGCCCCGGTGACGTGCAGGAGGCGGCGCACCGAGGAGGACGGGGCATCGGCGAGGTCGGCCGCGGTACGGATCCCGGCCGAAGCGAGCTTCATGGCGGAGGGTCCCCCTATCCCCCAGACCTTCTCCACCGGAAGGCGGAGCAGCTGGCGACCCTCCTCGGCCTCGGTTTCGAGCAGAACCACCCCCCCGCTCTCCGGATCCCGCTTGGCCGCCGTGGCGGCGATCTTGGCGAGGGTCTTCGTCCGGCCGATGCCGATGCTGACGGGAATGCCGGTATGGCGCAGTACCGTCCTGCGCATCAGGAGCGCATGCTCCCGAAGGCCGATGCGGCGGAAACCCGAGAAATCGAAAAACGCCTCGTCGATGGAGTAGATCTCCAGCTCGGGAGCCATCGAGGAAAGGGTGTTCATCACCCGGGAGGACATGTCGCCGTAGAGCGCGTAGTTCGAAGAAAAGACCGCCACGCCGTGCTGGCGGATCTCCTCCCGGCAACGGAAAAGCGGCGTCCCCATGGCGATGCCGAGCGCCTTGGACTCTTCGGAGCGGGCGATGACGCAGCCGTCGTTGTTGGAAAGCACCACCACGGGACGCCCTGCGAGGGCGGGGTTGAAGACCCGCTCGCAGGAGACGTAGAAGTTGTTGCAGTCGGCAAGGGCGAACATGGGGCCTCCCCGTTCAGCGGGACCGGTGGATGACGTAGGTGACGATGCCCCACACCTGGAAGTCGCTCTCCTCGGAGATCCGGATGGGACTGAATGCGCTGTTTTCCGGCATGAGGAAGAGCGCCCCGTCCCGGCGGGCGATGCGCTTGACGGTGAACTCCCCGTCGAGGAAGCAGAGCGCGATGTCCCCGTCCTTCGGCTCGAGCGAACGGTCGATGACGAGAATGTCGCCTTCCGAGATGCCGGCGTCGATCATCGAGCTCCCCTTCACCCTGGCGTAGAAGGTGGCATCGGGGTGGCGGACCAGGGCCCGGTTCAGGTCAAGGGTGAGTTCGAGATGGTCTTCGGCCGGCGAGGGGAAGCCCGCGGAAACGGCCGTTGCGGCAAGCGGGAGCTCGAGCGGCGTCGAAAGATCGGCAGCATAGAACTCGAGGGAGGGGGTATCGTGTATCGGGGTCAGTCGCATGATTGATAAATAACGCAAACATTCCCGCCGGAACAAGAAGCGGGCACGAATGAGGAGGGAAGAAAAAAGACAATAGTACGCTTTTTATTCATCGTTTCGGCGAATTTAACGGCAACGACACACCGAATTACGAGCGCAGGCCCGCCGGGGAGTTTGCACTCCGGGCCATAAATCGTAAATTTCATAGTTACTATGACTTACACAGCTCATAGATCCTCCATGGACCGGCATGCCGGCCCCGTTCTTTGGCCTTCTGCAACAGCGGCTTCAATCGAAGCCCGGAACTATTGTTCTGCACGATCAAAACATCCAACACACAAAAGCCATGGACAATTCAACTGTGCTGTACGCAATTCCTCTCACCGGTGTTCTTGCTTTGCTGTTTGCCCTCTTCAAAGCCTCCTGGATCTCGAAGCAGCCGGAAGGCACTGAAAAAATGTCGACCATCGCCGGCCACATCGCCGACGGAGCCATCGCGTTCCTGACGCGAGAGTACAAGGTCCTCGTCGTCTTCGTCGCATCGGTCGCAGTACTCCTGGCCTTCGCCAACAGCGGTAGGGAAGGAACCTCCCCGATCATCGCCCTGAGCTTCATCGTCGGCGCCCTCTGCAGCGGCCTTGCCGGATTCTTCGGCATGAAAGTGGCAACCAAAGCCAACGTCCGCACCACCAACGCCGCAAGAACAGGCCTCGGCCAGGCCCTCAACATCGCCTTCTCCGGTGGCCTCGTCATGGGCCTCTCCGTCGTCGGGCTCGGCATCATCGGCCTCTCCGGCCTCTTCATCGCATACTCCACCCTCTACCCCTCCATCGACCAGATCGGCGAGGTCATCAACCTGATCTCCGGCTTCTCGCTCGGAGCCTCTTCCATAGCACTCTTCGCCCGCGTCGGCGGTGGCATCTACACGAAGGCGGCCGACGTCGGCGCCGACCTTGCGGGAAAAGTGTATGAAGGCATCCCCGAAGACGATCCGCGCAACCCCGCAACCATCGCAGACAACGTCGGCGACAACGTCGGCGACGTGGCCGGCATGGGCGCCGACCTTTTCGAGAGCTATGTCGGTTCCATCGTCGGAACCATGGTGCTCGGCGCGGCCTTCGTGCCGGCATTCCAGGCCATGGGCGTCAACCCGATCGCCGGCGTCTTGCTGCCGCTCGTCATCGCAGCCGTCGGCATCCTGGTCTCGATTCTCGGTTCGTTCTTCGTCAGGGTCAAGGAGGGCGGCAACCCGCAGACGGGACTGAACATGGGAGAGTTCGGCGCATCGCTCATCATGGCCGTCATCAGCTACTTCCTCATCACCAACTTCCTCCCCGAAAGCTGGCTCGGTGACGACGGCTTCGCCTACAGCTCGACGAACGTCTTCTTCTCGGTCATCATCGGTCTTGCTTCAGGCGTCCTCATCGGCATGATCACCGAGTACTACTGCTCGACCGACAACGCTCCGGTCGAGGGCATCGCCCGCCAGAGCATCACCGGTGCGGCTACGACCATCATCGCCGGACTCGGCGTCGGCATGATGTCGACCGGACTTCCCGTCCTCGTCCTCTCCGCCGCCATCGTGGCCTCCCACCACTTCTCCGGCCTCTACGGCATCGCCATCGCAGCCCTCGGCATGCTCTCCGTCACCGGCATCCAGCTCGCCGTCGACGCCTACGGCCCGATCTCCGACAACGCCGGCGGCATCGCCGAAATGTCCGGACTGCCGGCCGAGGTGCGCGAGCGCACCGACAAACTCGACGCCGTCGGCAACACCACCGCCGCCATCGGCAAGGGCTTTGCGATCGGCAGCGCGGCCCTGACCGCCCTGGCGCTCTTCGCGGCCTTCCGCCAGCAGGCACACGTCACCTCGCTCGATATCTCGCAGCCGATCATCATGGCGGGCCTGCTCATCGGAGCCATGCTCCCGTTCGTCTTCAGCGCCATGGCCATGGGTGCCGTCGGACGCGCCGCCAGCGACATGATCAACGAGGTGGGCCGCCAGTTCCGTGAAATCCCCGGACTGCGCGAAGGCACCGCCCCGGCGGAGTTCGCACACTGCGTCGACATCTCCACGAAAGCCGCCATCCGCGAAATGATCCTTCCGGGCCTCATGGGCGTCCTCGTTCCGGTGGTCGTCGGTTTCATCTCGAAAGACATGCTCGGCGGCCTGCTTGCCGGAGTCACCTCGTCGGGAGTGCTGATGGCCATCTTCCAGTCGAACGCCGGTGGCGCCTGGGACAACGCAAAAAAGCGCATCGAGGGTAACATCGAGTTCGACGGCGTGGTCTACGGCAAGGGGTCCGACACCCACAAGGCCGCCGTCGTCGGCGACACCGTCGGCGACCCGCTCAAGGACACCAGCGGTCCGAGCATCAACATCCTCATGAAGCTCATCGCCGTCGTGGCGCTCGTCATCGCCCCGCTGCTTTGATTAATCGGCAGCATTTCGTACCATTCGGACGGCCTTCGATTGAAGGCCGTCCCTGTTTCCACCCCCCGCCAACAAGAGCGCAATGAAACTCATCATCGGCCTCGGGAACCCCGAATCCCGGTACCAGAACACCCGGCACAACATCGGCTTCGATCTGGTCGACCAGCTTGCCGCCCTGCACGGGGTGAATTTCACATCGGGGAAGGGCAAGTACCTTGCCGCCCGCATCAACCACCGCGGCAAGCCCGTGATGCTCATCAAGCCGACCACCTACATGAACCTCTCCGGCCATGCCGTGGTGGCCGCCATGAACTTCCACAAGGCGCTGAAAAGCGACATCCTCGTCGCCTGCGACGACCTGAACCTCCCGTCCGGCACCATGCGCCTCAGGGCGAAAGGCTCCGCCGGAGGCCAGAACGGCCTGAAGCACATCATCCTCTCGCTCGGAAGCGAGGAGTTCGCCCGGCTGCGCATCGGCATCCGCACCACGGACATGCCGCCCGGGTCGTTTTCGTCGTTCGTTCTGGGGAAGTTCAGTGCGGATGAGCGCACAGTGATGGACAGGGTACTGGAGACGGCACGCGACGCTGCGCTCGATTTCGTCCAAAGCGGCATCGAGCATGCCATGAACCACTACAACAAAGCCACCCTCTAGCAGGCGGCAAGGCAGGCGGAGGATCCGAGAGCCGCCGCAGAAGCGTCCGCCCTCCCGGAAGAGAGATCCTGCAGGAAACCGATGGCCCGGCGGTTGAACTCGGCCGGCTGGTCGACGTTGCAGACGTGGCCGGAGTTGCCGATCACCTGGAGGAAGGAGTTGCTGTGCCGGGTGATGATGTAGCGGACCGCGGGCAGGAACATGTGGTCCTCCTCCCCCATCAGATAGAGCGTAGGAATGGCGGTGTCCTTCTCCTCGAAATAGCGGAGGAGCGGAGTAAGCTCGTAGGTGAGCCGGAACCAGCGCATGAACTCTTTCTGGGCGACCTTCTTGGCTTCGTTGACAAAAAGCAGGCGGGATTTCTTGTGTCGCTCGCGCGGCATGATGATCCAGGCGAAGAAGCGGTAGAGCCACATGTAAGGCACGAAGCGCTTGAAGGCGTTGCCGAGTGCGACAAGGACCTTGGCTCGCACGTTCAGCCGGATGATCGCCCCTCCCATCACCATTGAGATCACGCGCTCCGGCGCCAGTTCGCTGAGGTTGCGGATCAGGATGGTGCCGAGCGAGATGCCGATGAAGTGGGCCTTCTCGATCTTGAGCGAGTCGAGCACCTCGAGGATGTCCCGGGTGATGTCTTCGAAATTGTAATGGAGGTCATCCTTCACGCCGGCCACGGCCTTCGAGCGCCCGTGGCCGCGGAGGTCGACGAGCAGCACGTTGAAATGGCGCATGAACTCCTTGATCTGGAGAAACCAGATGGACGAGCTCCCGCCTGCGCCGTGCACGAACACGACCCACGGAGCCTCCGGCTCAACTACTTGATATGTTTTGTAATGCAGCATCGAAGAACACCTCTCTTATTGCCAATTCCCCTCTATTAATAACCAACCCCTGCAAAGGGGAAAACATCACCCGCAGCCCCGAAGAACCCGGACAAGCTCGAACAGTGCGACTCCGGCCGCGACGGAAACGTTGAGCGAATGCTTGGTTCCGTACTGCGGAATCTCCAGCACCCCGTCGCAGACCTCAAGAAGGCCGTCATCAATCCCCCCCACCTCGTTGCCGAGCACCAGGCAGAGCGGGAAATCCTCCAGAGAAAGTTCGGTATAGGGCCTGCTTCCCTCCGTGATTTCAAGCCCGTACACCCTCCTGCCGTCTGCCTTCATACCGACGAGGGCACTCTTCGGGTCCTCGAGATACTCCCACGGCATGCTCTCTTCCGCCCCGAGCGCGGTCTTGGATATCTCCTTGCGCGGCGGAGTGGCCGTATAGCCGGAAAGCAGGATCTTTTCGATGCCGGCGCAGTCCGCGGTCCTGAACATCGACCCGACGTTCCACATGCTCCTGATGTTGTGCAGGAGAAGCACGATGGAATGCGGCGCGCGGGATGCGTACGCTCCCGGTGGAGTCCGCCGCATTTCACGACCCTCGAGCTTCCTGAAGACCGGCATGCGGCTACGGGCGGATTGAGCGAAGCCCGTCGATGAGGCAGCGGTTCTCATCCTTGAGCCCCACGTTGCAGCGCAGGCACCCCTCCATCAGGGGATAGCCCGAAACATTGCGCACGAGCACCCCGCGGCTTCTGAGGCTCCGGAAAACGGCCCCGGCATCCCCAACGCGGATGATGAGAAAATTGGTGTCGCCGAGGAACGGCTCGACACCCTCCATCAGCTCAAGCTCCTGATAGAGATGCTCCCGCTCATCCAGAATATACGACACTGCATCCGTAACAATCGAATAATTCGCAAGGACCTGGCGGAGGGTGATTTCGGCAAGGCGGCTCGATGCGAAAGGAATCTTCGGTTTGGCGAGCTCGGCCATGAGCGGCTCCTGGGCGATGGCGAAGCCGATGCGCATGCCGGCAAGCGCGAGCGCCTTCGACATGGTGCGAAGAATCACCACGTTCGGCAGCTCGTCGACAAGCGGGAGGGCCGACTCGAAGCGGGAAAACTCTATATATGCCTCGTCGACAAGCACGATGGCGCCGCTCTCCCGGGCGATGCGGCGGATATCCTCCGGTGCGATCGACTTGCCGGTCGGGTTGTTCGGCGTGGAGAGGACGATAAGATCCACATCCTGAGCCTTCGCCCGGTCCAGGATGGCGTCCGGGTCGAAATCGAGGCTGCGGCGCATCGGAACCCCGACGATCTCGGCCTGCATGAGCAGGGCGATCTTCTCGTAGAGCGAAAATGAGGGCTCGGGAATGAGGATCTTCCGGCCGGGGCCGAGCACGGCCATGAATATGGTGTAGAGCAGTTCGTTCGAACCGTTGCCCATGATCACCCTCCGGGAGGACACGCCGAGGAACTCCGCATAGGCTTCGATCCCCCGGTACGGAAGGATGTCGGGATACCGGTTCCAAGGCTCCCGGACGAACTCCGAGGCAATGGACTCCTTGAGCCACATCGGAAGGTCGAAGGGGCTCTCGTTCTGGTTCAGCTTCACCGGAGCCTCCTGGCCCCCCTCGACCGCATAGGCGCTTATCCTGGAAAGAGCCGGGTTGAGGTGCCGCAGTATGTCGTTGTGCATGAAGATAGGGAGAGGAATTGCGTGCTCAGTGTCGAAACGTTCCGTTAAAAAATATCTTTTTCCCCGAATTCACGAAAATAAACTGGACAATGATCCTTTTTCTTCGTACCTTACAAACAGGACAAATTAAATCCTGTATCTAAACACAGAGAAGGAGGAACCATGACGCGCATAAAGAAATCACCTATAGACCTGCTCGACGACATCTACAGCCTCGCCTACTGGATGACGGGCAGCGAAAAAGCCACAACGGAACTGGTCAACATGACCTACGTCAACACCGACCGCACCCAGGACGAATCGACGCTCCTGAAAACCTTCCGCCTGTGCTACATCGACCGCTACGGGCAGGATACCGAGTTCTGCATCGACAGCACCGAGTGCAGCGGAGGAAAGAAGCTGATGGCGGTGCTCCGCCAGTGGGCCGCAGACATCAAGCTCTCGGTCCTGCTCAGCGAGGTGTCGGGCCTGAAGCACCGCCAGATCGCCGAAATCGTCGGAAAGCCCGTCGAGACCGTTCGCACCTGGCTCTACCTCGGCCGCAAGCTCCTGGTGAACGACATGATCATGAAGGCCTCGGCATAGTGTAGAGACCCGATTGCAACATCGATGCAAAGACCGCCCTTCGATACGGGGCGGTCTTTTCTTTTCTCCCCTCCCGCGCTATATTGATTCTGGCTTCAGGATGCGCCGGACCCCAGGTGGGGACGGCACACGCAACCCTTTTACCGTTCCCGCATGATCATCATCACCGGCGGCGCTGGATTCATCGGCAGCGCCATGCTCTACGAACTCAACCGCAGTGGCCATGAGCAGGTCATCATCGTCGACGATCTCGGCCTGACCACTCCCCCGAAATGGCGCAACCTCGCAGGACTCCGATATGTCGACTTCATCGCGAAAGACGACTTCCCCGCCCTGCTCGAACGCAATGCGCTCCCGGGGATCGAAGCGATCATCCACATGGGGGCGAACAGCTCCACGACGGAAACGGATGCAGACCACCTGCTCCGGAACAACTACGAATACTCCAAGAAAATCGCCTCCTACTGCATGCAGAAGGAGGTGCGGCTGATCTATGCATCGAGCGCGGCGACCTACGGCGGAGGAGAACACGGATACACTGACGGAACCGAGCCAATCGACAGGCTCCGTCCGCTGAACATGTACGGCTACTCCAAACAGCTCTTCGACCGATGGGCGTTCCGGAACGGGGTGCTGGAGCACGCCGTCGGACTCAAGTTCTTCAACGTCTACGGCCCCAACGAATACCACAAGGGGGACATGTCCAGCGTGGTCTACAAGGCCTACCACCAGATCAGGGAAAGCGGACATGTGAAGCTCTTCCGTTCGCACCGCGAGGGATACGAGGACGGAGGGCAGGAGCGCGACTTCATCTACGTGCGCGACTGCACGCGCATCATGGCGTGGCTGCTCGAGAACCCTTCGGCCAGAGGACTCCTCAACGCAGGAACCGGAACGGCACGAACCTTCCGCGAGCTTGCCGAAGCGACGTTCTCGGCCCTCGGCCTGCAGCCCTCGATCGAATACATCCCGATGCCTGAAACCCTGCGCGACAAGTACCAGTACCATACCCGGGCCGAGATGCAGTCACTTCGCGCCGCCGGCTACGATCTGCCGTTCACCCCGCTTGAGGAGGGCGTCAGGGAGTACGTATGCCGACATCTCATGCAGGAGAACCCGTTCCTGGACATGCACCAGAACCCCTAAACCCGAAGCCTGTGACGACAAGGAACATCGAGATCGAAGGAGTCGAGCCGGTCATCCTGTTCGGCCCGCACGACGCGCTCCTTAAAATCCTCCGCGAAGCCTTTCCGGACGTGCGCATCAGTTCCAGGGGGGCAAAGATCACCCTCGACGGGTCCCGGGAGGAAGTTGCCGGCCTCGAGCACATCCTCGACGAAATGAAGCAGCTCGCCCGCCGACACGGCGAGATCCTCGAAACCGACCTGCATACCCTCATCAACCTTACCGCATCCCCCGTCGAGAAGAGTGCTGATGCGACGGCAGCCGACGACGACGTCATCGTCGCCACCCAGGACTATGCCGTACGGGCCAAGACCAA
This sequence comes from Chlorobium sp. N1, assembly GCF_004332115.1. Taxonomy (GTDB): domain Bacteria; phylum Bacteroidota; class Chlorobiia; order Chlorobiales; family Chlorobiaceae; genus Chlorobium. The sequence continues at coordinate 57,069 of NZ_SJPA01000008.1, read as the reverse complement.
CGGGCAGCGCCGGATGGTCTCGGAAGCCAAGAACAACGACATCGTCTTCGCCATCGGTCCTGCAGGAACCGGAAAGACCTACACGGCCGTGGCCATAGCGGTTGCCGCATGGAAGGCCAAGACGGTCAAGCGGATCGTGCTCGCCCGCCCCGCCGTCGAGGCCGGCGAGAGCCTCGGGTTCCTGCCCGGCGATCTCGCCCAGAAAATCGACCCCTACCTGCGCCCGCTCTATGACGCGCTGCAGGACATGCTGAGCTCGGAGAAACTCCGCCTCCTGACCGAACGCCGCATCATCGAAATCGTCCCGCTCGCCTACATGCGCGGCCGGACCCTCAACAACGCCTTCATCATCCTCGACGAAGCCCAGAACGCATCGACCAGGCAGATGAAAATGTGTCTCACCCGGCTTGGTGTCAACTCAAGGGCCATCATCACCGGCGACGTCACCCAGGTCGACCTTCCGCGCGAGATAGAGTCCGGGCTCGGCAACTCGCAGCAGATCCTCAAGGGGATCAAGGGCATCAGCTTCGTCCACCTCGACACGTCCGACGTGGTGCGCCACAAGCTCGTGCGCGACATCGTCAACGCCTACGAGCAGCACGAAGAGCACGAGCAGAAGTAGCGCACGCCCTGCATATCCAGCATAGCCCTGAACATGGCCCTGCACCCCCGAAACCCGGGGGTGCTTCATTTTTAAGCGAATTTTAAGCCGCGCTTCATCCCCGTTTAAGGTTCGGGGGGTTACGTTATGATCAGTCGGTTGGCAAAGGCTACCGGCTGAAACGACCGGAAAACAGAAACCAATGAACAGGAAAATGGAGGTTATGATGAAAAAGACTACCCTATTGGCGCTCATCGGCAGCAGCATGCTTTTCAGCTCGACCGGCTTTGCGGCCTACCGCGGACCCGAGGCCGGCGCGCCTCAGGATAAATCCCTGCGCCCTCAAAGAGCGGCCGCAATCGGCAATATGGCTGACGACACGAAGGTCGTGCTCGAGGGCCGGATCGTCAACCACCGCCGCGGCGACTGCTACACCTTCCGCGACCGCAGCGGAGAGACCCTGCTGGAAATCAGCAGAAAGGCCTGGAAGGGGCTCGACGTCGACGACCGCACCATCGTCAGGGTATTCGGCAAGACGGAGCGCCGGGGACGCATGAGCTGCGTGGAGGCACGGCGCATCGAACCGGCCGGGAAGGCACCGGGCTACAACGGCCCCGGGATCCGTCCTGAAATACGCCGTGACGGCCCCGGCACGCGGCGCTGAGAGATGATGAAACCGTAATAACATAAACCCATAAACCCGTTCAACAGATGAAACCGACACTGAAATCCTGGGCGACTCCTCTGGCAATAGGCGCCTTCATCATCTCCGGAGTTACAGGAGTGCTGATTTTTTTCGATATTGAAACGGGACTGGTCGAGCCTGTCCACAAGTGGCTGAGCTGGCTGCTTGTGGGCGGCGTTCTCGCCCATGTCCTCGCAAACCTGAAAGCATTCACGCACTACTTTTCCAAAAACACGGCACTCGCCATCATCGGAGCCTCAATGCTGGTCACGGCTGTCGCGGTGATGCCCTTCATCGGCGAAAACGACGGGGAACACCGGGAAAAGCGGGCAGCGCGCGCATCCATGAGGGCGCTTGAGTCCTCCTCACTCGAAACCCTCGCCCTCGTCATGAAGAAAACCCCGGACGAGCTTGAAGCGGAGCTTGCCCTGAAAGGCATGAAAGACTTCACCACGACGATGAGCATCGGCGAAATCGCCGCCGGCAACGGTGTCGAACCTGAAACCCTCCTTGCGGGAATGTTCTCCTCCGGGCACGAAAAAAGCGAACACCACGACAAGGACTGAGCTGAGATCCATGCGACTCCTGATCATTGAAGACGAACCCGGCATAGCCCGTTTTCTCAAGGACGGCCTCGAAGAGGAGAACTTCGCCGTCGACACCGCCTCCGACGGGGAAGAGGGGCTGGCCATGGCCATGACGAACGAGTACGACCTCTGCGTCATCGACTGGATGCTGCCCAAACTGAGCGGCATCGAGGTATGCCGACAGCTTCGCAAGGCGTCCGTCACGGTGCCGGTCATCTTCCTCACCGCCCGCGACGCCCCCGGCGACGTCGTCTTCGGACTGGAGGCAGGGGCCGACGACTACGTCAAGAAACCCTTCGCCTTCGAGGAGCTGCTGGCAAGAATCAGGACCCGGCTGCGCGGCGGCCCGGAGTCCGCCCGAGCGCTCAGTGCGGGGCCGCTTAGGCTCAATGCGGAAACGCACCGCGCGCACTGCAGCGATCGGGAGCTCAGCCTTACGCCGAAAGAGTTCGCACTGCTCGAATACCTCCTCCGGAACCTCGACCGGGTCTCGACGAGGAGCCGCATCATCGAACATGTCTGGGACATCCATTTCGACGCAGACACCTCGGTCATCGACGTCTATGTCAACTTCCTCCGCCGCAAGCTCGAAGCCGCGGGGTGCAGCGGACTGATCCAGACCGTGCGCGGCGTCGGCTACGTCATCCGTACACCCGAAGGCGGAAAGAAGGAGGAAACACGGCCATGAGCCTGCGGAACCGCATCGCGATCTACTACACCGCCGCAACGGCAGTGCTCGTCGCCCTGGTCTTCACCACGCTCTACGTCATGATCGACCGGGTCGTCTACAGCCATTACGACCATGAGCTTGCGAGCGTCTCGCAGAGGGCCCTCCGGCTCGCCTACGGCCGCCCGGGCGAGCACCACAGGGATAAGCCGTCCGATGACGATCGCCACGACAAGGATGATACGCGCCGGGAGCGCCGCCGGGAACCGCTGCGTCCGGAATTCATCCAGCTCAGTACAACTGAGGGCACGCCGCTGAGACGCACGGCGAACCTCGGCCTCATCGCCCTGCCGGTCGACACCACCGCATCCCGCCCGATCTTCTTCAATACGACGGCGGGCGGGCTTGAGCTACGCCTGCTGCAGCGTCCGCTTCATGCCTCCCCGGGCCAACCGGGCGGCTGGATCACGGTCGCGCGCCCGCTCGGCGACGCCATCGCGGTACTCGCCGACCTCCGCCGGGTGCTCCTGCTCTCGTTTCCGGCCATCCTCATCACCCTCTTCGCCCTCACCCGCGCCATTGCCGCCCGCAGCATCCGCCCGGTCGAAGAGGCGATCAGCACCGCGGAAAGCATAACAAGAGAGCATCTCGACCGGCGCATCCCCCTGCCCTCGAACCGCGACGAGCTCTACCGGCTCTCGGCCACCATCAACGCCCTGCTCGACCGGCTGCAGGAGGCCTTCGACCGCGAGAAGCAGTTCACCGCCGACGCATCGCACGAACTCAAGACCCCGCTGGCGGCCGTGCGCGGCACCCTTGAGGTCCTGATACGGCGGCCGAGGGAGCGTGAACACTACGAGGAGCGCATCCGCACCTGCCTCGATGAGCTGGAGCGCATGACGCAGCTCATCGAACAGCTGCTTCTTCTTGCACGGCACGACTCCACCCGTGAGGCAGCAGCACTCCGACCCATCGATATCGACGCCGTCATCGCCAGGGTGCTGCAGCGCCTGGGCCGGCACGCCATGGAAAGGGAGATCACCATCGACGTTGCCCGGGAAGGCGGCTGCATCGGCCTTGCCGACCCGGACATGCTCGCAATCATGCTCGAAAACCTCCTCACCAACGCCCTGAAATACTCTCCCCGGGGCTCCACCGTCACCCTCAGAAGCGGCACCCGGGACGGCAGGCCGTTCTGCACGGTGAGGGACGAGGGAGAAGGCATCGAAGAGAGCCGGCTGGAAGCGGTATTCGAGCGTTTCTACCGGATCGACCAGTCAAGAAGCAGCGAATCGGGGGGTTCCGGCCTGGGCCTGGCCATCGTCAGAAAGCTTGGGGACCTCCAGGGCATCACGGTTCGTGCTGAACACCACGAAGGAGAAGGCGCGACCTTCCGCATGCTCTTCCGGCAGGGGTAGGCGCCTCATGACCATGCAGGTGCGGAACTCTCGATGAACGAAGGTCGTTTGAGGAAAAGGCGGCCAGCTCCGCCGATGAATGCGGAACGACAACGACAACAATTCAAACAGGAGAGGGAACCATGGCACACCGGATCACAGAAGAGTGCACCTACTGCGGTGCATGCGAACCAGAATGTCCCGTAAGCGCAATTACGCCCGGAGAAGAGATCTATGTCATCGACGAGGATGTCTGCGTCGACTGCGTCGGCTACCACGACGAAGCGGCCTGCGTCGCCGTCTGCCCGGTCGACTGCATCTTCAAGGTATGAGAAAGCGCTACACAGAGAATAGAAAGCAGGAAAAGAAGCCGAGTTTTTTTTCGGGGCGGGAAATTATTTTATATTGACTGACTTGTCATGAATCGTTCTTTTTTATCTGTTTCACCAACTCTTAAGCGAGGAAGTCAATATGGCACTCTACATTACCGAAGAATGCACCTACTGCGGCGCCTGTGAGCCCGAATGCCCGGTCACCGCGATCTCCGCCGGCGACGACATCTACGTCATCGACGCAGCAACCTGCACCGAGTGCGCCGGCTACGCCGATGCTCCGGCCTGCGTTGCCGTCTGCCCTGCAGAGTGCATCGTCCAGGGATAAGTTCTCCCCGGGACCAGTAATGAAGGAAGCGGCCTCTCGGGGCCGCTTTTCTCTTTCCATTCGAAAGCCTCTTCTCTCTACGAGCACCCTCGCCCCTGTATTTCGCCCCCCCGTTCAGCCGATTTCGTAATCGACCACCGCGCGTGAAGCCGCAGCCCCGGCGATGAGCCGCCGCACCCGTTCATGCTCGGGATGGCGCTGGTAGGCGTCGAGCGCCGCCCAGTCGGGGAAATCGGAGACCAGGACCACATCGTGGGCATCCCCCGGACAGTTCCGGTCCACACCGGCCTCTAGCGACAGGATGCCGGGCACGAGATCACGAAGGCCCTCCAGCTCACGGACCAGTTTTTCCGCACAGGCCCTTCGGCCCATCCCGCAGGCGTCTTCCTTCAGACGCCACATGACGACGTGACGCACCATCACTCGACCCTCCCGGCATCGGTCCACCTGCCTCTATCGCTCTCCGTTCCGGCAGCCTCCGCGTAGCGTTTCAGCGACGGGCCCGGAGCGGCGAACGCCTTTTCGAACATATCCTCCGCCATCGACCAGCGGTCTCCACGGGCATTGAGCATCACCAGCAGCATGTCGCGGTCGTCCTTCCGGGCACGCGCGATCAGGCACTTGCCGGCACTCCTGGTGAACCCTGTCTTGATGCCGACGGCGTAAGGATAGCGGCCGAGAAGCTTGTTGTGGGTTCTCAGGAGGAAATACTTTCCGGAATGATGGTCGCGCACCACGATCGACTCCAGACCGGCGATCTCGTTGAACATCGGATTCCTGATGGCATACTCCGTCAGCGCGAGCAGATCCTCGGCCGTCGAGTAGTTGCCGCGATACCGGCCGGTATCGAACCCCGCAGGGTTCGTGAAGGTCGAGCTCTTCATGCCGATCATGCGGGCCCGGTAGTTCATGGCCTTGACGAAGGCAGGGACGCTGCCGCTCAGATGGATGGCGATGGCAAAAGCCGCATCGTTGCTGGAGCTGACCATGGAGGCCTTGACGAGGTCGATCAGCCGTATCCGGTCACCCGGACGGAACCCGGCTTTCGTGCGTTCGACCCAGGTGGCTTCGGCGGGAATGCGCACCTCCTGTTCGAGCTTGCCGCTCTCGAGGGCGATGACGCAGGTGAGGATCTTGGTGAGGCTTGCCGGCCTGATGATCCGGGAGGTATCCTTCGCCATGAAGACCCGGGAACAGCCGAGATCCTTGACGATGTAGGAATCGATGACGACAGGGCGTGCCGCCTCGGCGGGAGGACAGAAGGAAAGCAGCGAGAACATCGCCATAAGCACCACGAGGGCACCCGTCAATCCGAACCGCTTCATCATGCACTCTCCCTTATTGAATAAGAATTTGAAAGTATCGCAAAAACGGACGGCGAATCAAAACATTCCGGCAAAAAAAACCGTTCCCCTCAGCTACGCCGAACAGGACTCCCCCGCACCGCCAGAACCGGCTCTGCCGGAAGCAAGCGCCAGCAGCGACTGGTACTCCCTGACGTCGAGCAGCACCACGGCGCTTTTGCCGTGCTGGGTGAGCACGAGCGGCCGGCGCGTCTCCTTCACATGATCGACGAACGAAGCCGCATGCGCCCTGAACTCGGAAAGCGGCCTGATGTCCTCTTCAAGATTGATCCTCTCCATACCCTGCGGTCCCGTACTGTATTCAAAACACTATTCCATACATCCAATTGTACAATATTCTGTACATAAAACAAAAAAAAACGTGACCGGCCACCGTATGGGCCATCACGAGCGCCATGGAGCCTCAGCGCTCCGCAAAAAAGAGACGGACGGCAAGGCCGAGGAAAACCAAGGCCGAGAGACGAGGGAGGATGCGCCTGGCAGGCCCTGAACGGCGAAGGCCGCTGCCGGCATGGCCGGCAATGAGGCTGATGAGGATGAAGACGAGGAGTGCGGCCGCCATAAAAAGAAAGCCGAGCAGAAGCAGCTGCGGGACAAGCGGCCCCTTATTCGGATCGGCGAACTGCGGAAGGAAGGCGAGGAAGAAGAGGGAGACCTTCGGGTTGGAAAGATTCATGACGATCCCGCGCCGATACAGCCTGAACGGCGGGGCCGCGGCGGCGGCATCATGAGCGGACCCATCCTCCCCCGTGGCCCTGAGGGCGCTGTAGGCGAGAAAGAGAAGATAGAGCACACCCGCCCATTTCAGCAGGGTGAAGAGGAGGAGGGAACCGCGGACGAGGGCGGCAAGGCCCAGGGCGACGCCGAGCGTATGGAACAGGAGCCCCGTGCAGAGACCGAAGGTGACAAGTACGCCGGAACGCCAGCCGTGCCGAGCCGACTCGGCCATGACGAAGAGGTTGTCGGGGCCCGGGGAGAGCGAAAGCAGGACGGAAGCCGAGCAAAACACCCAAAGTTGCTGAATGTCGATCATCGGAGCAGAAAGAAATCAGGATGCAGGCTCACTCGCGGAGCGTTTTCTGACAGTAGACGACGTCGAACGATCGAGCGAACTTCTCCCCCACCCCTTGCAGCCGGCCGCACTCGACGAACCCGTGCTTCAAGTGGAAGCGGATGCTTCCGGGATTGAGCGAGGAGATGGAGGAGACGATCGTCGAGATTTCCATGGCCCGGGCTTCCGCCAGCAGGCGTTCGAGCAGGATTCCGCCGATGCCGCACCCGGTCCATCCGTCCCGGATGAAGCAGGTAAGCTCTGCGGTACGGCTGAATGCCGGAAGGGGGCTGTAGGGGCGGAGCATGCCGAAACCGACGGCATACCCATCATCCGGGGTTCTGGCCATGCAGGCGGGATAGCCTGCCGACGGGGCAAGAAACGATGCGGCCGAGCTGTACGGAAGCGGGCTGTCGGTATAGGCGCTGAAGCCGCTGTCGGTATAGTGGTTGAAGATGTCGAGCACCTCCCCGCCGTCGCCCTCACCGAGAGGCTCGAGCCGGACGTTCATGCGCTCCTGCGCGACTGGCCGGAAAGCTTGCCGCCGTAATGGCCGAGCAGCGTCACGACGGGGAGCATGGCAAGCAGCAGCAGGACATAGGCCCAGTGCAAAAGACCGGTGCCAGCCATGACGGAGGGATGCGAAAGCCGTATCGATACGGCCGCGACCGCCAGGGCGAACAGGACGGCTGAGAGGCGGAGCTTCTTCATGAAAACCGGAGCCTTCGCTCCCTTGTACTTCGTCTTCCAGTCGCGCACGCCGGAGAAGAACGAGACGGGGATGGCCAGGAGGGTTATGAGGATGAGGTGTTCGACCGTCCGCTCGAAAAAGACGCTGCCGCTCTGGAGGGTGAGCAGGAGATAGAGTACCGCGACGGGAATCAGGCCGTTGCTGAAATGGGCTGCGATGGCGTGCAGCATGAAGGTCTTTTTCATCTCCTGGAAAAGGCTCTGTCGTGCCATGGGCAATGCTCCTGTATCTGGGGGTTGAGGGAGGGCGGTCGGCGTGAAGAAACCGACGTTGCCAATGAAAATGTACGGAATATCAACCGCACTTTTCCCCCGTCCTGTTCCCATGTTTCCGATTTTCGTAGTATTTTAATGCGCCCGAGTATCCATTAATTCACCATCCCCACCGGGAGAGCATGTTCCGATCCCAGCCCCTGGCCAAAGCCGCTCTCGTCATCCGCTTCCTCAAGCCGGTCACCTGGATACCGGTCATGTGGAGCTTTCTTTGCGGCGCGGTTGCAAGCGGAGCGTTCGGCTTCGAAGACCTTCTGGGCAGGAAATTCATCCTCGGCATGCTGCTCACCGGCCCGCTGGCCAGCGGCACATGCCAGATGCTCAACGACTATTTCGACCGCGACCTCGACGGGATCAACGAGCCGGACCGCCCGATCCCGGGAGGGCTGATCTCGCTCGGAGGAGCCACGGCACTCATCGCCGTCTGGTCGCTTCTTTCCGTCGCTGCGGGTTGGCTGATCCACCCGCTCATCGGCCTCTACGTCATCGTGGGCATCGTCAACGCCCACCTGTACAGCGCCAATCCCATCAAGCTGAAAAAAAGGCTCTGGGCCGGCAATGTCATCGTCGCCGTCTCCTACCTCATCATTCCATGGATGGCCGGAGAGATCGCCTACAGCGGCACCCTCACCCTCCCGGCGCTCGCCCCGTCCCTCATCGTCGCCGGACTCTTCACGCTCTCGAGCACCGGAACGATGACCATCAACGACTTCAAGTCGATCGACGGCGACACGCTGGCCGGCATCCGCACGCTGCCGGTCGTCTTCGGCGAACGCGGCGCCGCGCTTATCGCCGCCGTCCTCATCGACTTCGGCCAGGTACTGGCCGCACTCTACGTGCTCCGGCTCGGCCAGCCCGTCCTTGCGGCACTGACGGCCGTGCTCATCCTGCCGCAGCTGCTGCTGCAGTTCCCCCTTGTCAGAACTCCGCGGGAGATGGACGTTCGCTACAACGCAATTGCGCAGAACTTCCTCGTCGCCGGCATGCTGGTATCCGCCCTGGCAATACGGGCTGCGAGGCCATGAGGTTCCGGCCCGAGCCCCTGGTTTCGGTCGTGATGGCGACCTACAACCGTGCCGGCCTCGTTGCAGAAGCCGTCGAAAGCGTCGTCCGGCAGAGCATCACCGGCTGGGAGCTCATCATCGTCGACGACGGCAGCACCGACGACACCTTCGATGCACTCTCTGCGTGGATTGAGCGCCACCCGGCCATCCGCTACATGAAACACAGCAACCGCAAAGCCGCGCTCTCGCGCAACGCCGGGATCCAGGCCTCGTTCGGCCGTTACGTCACCTTCCTCGACTCCGACGACCGATACCTCCCCCTTCACCTCGAAAGCCGCGTCCGGCTGATGGAGGGCCCCGACGCCCCGGACATGCTCAGCGGAGGGTTCAGCTGCCCGGAAGGAACCATGGTGCGGGACCGCAGCGACCCAGGGAAGCTCGTCGACGTAAGAGGCTGCATCGTGGGAGGAACGATGTTCGCCAGGCGCGAGGTGTTCCTCGACGTCGGCGGATTCCGCGCGCTCGACTATGCCGAGGACACCGATCTCTGGGAACGGGCTGCCGCGAAATGGAAGAGCATGAAGATCGAAACCCCCGAAACCTATCTCTACCGCCAGTCCCCGGACAGCATAACCCTCCGATACCAGAAGCCATGATCTCATCCGTTACCGTCTACTGCAGCTCGAGCGGCCGCGCACCGAAAGCGTATTTCGATGCTGCCGCCTCTCTTGGAAGAACGTTCGCCAGGGAGGGGATCGGACTGGTGTTCGGAGGTGGAAAGGTGGGTCTCATGGGATGCATCGCCGATGCGGTGATGGCGGGAGGCGGAACGGTCCGTGGCGTCATCCCGCGCTTCCTTGAAGAGCGCGAAGTGGCGCACTACGGACTGAGCGAACTCCTGGTGGTGGAGAGCATGCACGAACGGAAGATGAAACTCGCCGAGTGGGGCGACGCATACCTGATCCTGCCCGGCGGCTTCGGCACCCTCGACGAGCTTGTCGAAGTCATCACATGGCGCCACCTCGGCCACCACCGCAAACCCATCATCCTCCTCAACATGAACGGCTTCTGGGACCCCCTGCTGGGGTTCTTCCGGAGAATCGCACAGGAGGGAATGGTCGGAGCCGATTACGAGGACTACTTCACGGTCTGCAGCACCCCCGCTGAGGTCGAATGCCTCCTCATGGAACGAGAATCGCTCGCGGGAGAGAGACGATGAACGGATTCCAGACAGCCATGCTCCTGACGCTCCTTGCCGGGCTCTCGACCGGAATCGGCAGCGCCATGGCGCTCGTCGTCCGCCATACGAACAAGCGCTTCCTGGCCCTCTCGCTGGGATTTTCGGCGGGCATCATGCTCTATGTCTCGTTCATGGAAATCATGCCGCAGTCGGAAGCGGCACTGGCAGCTGACATGGCGGGAAAGGCAGGCTCATGGATTGCGACGATCTCGTTTTTCGGCGGCATGCTTTTGACCTGGGCGGTCGACCAGCTGGTTCCGAAATTCGAGAACCCGCACGAAATGTCGCTGATCGGGCCGATGAAAGGCGCCGGTGAGAGCGACGCGCGACTGCACCGAATGGGAATCGTCACGGCGGTGGCAATCGCCGTGCACAACTTTCCCGAAGGGATGGCCGTCTTCTTCAGCGCACTCTCCAACGAGCAGCTCGGCGCCGTCATCGCCGCCACCATAGCCCTGCACAACATCCCCGAGGGGATGGCGGTTGCCGTGCCGATCTATTTCGCCACAAAGAGCAGGAAACGGGCGTTCAGCCTCTCCTTCCTTTCCGGCCTGGCCGAGCCGCTCGGAGCGCTGATCGGATACACCGTACTCAAGCCCTTCCTCACGCCCTTCGTCTTCGGCATCGTACTGGCCTCGGTCGCCGGCATCATGGTCTACATTTCGCTCGACGAGCTGCTGCCCTCCGCCGAGGAGTACGGCGAGCACCATGTCGCCATCACCGGCCTCATCCTCGGCATGGCCGTGATGGCGCTGAGCCTCTTGCTGCTCGCCTGAAAACGACGGGCCGGCAGAAGAGGCCCGGCTCCCACGCCTCCATTCAGTGGCAGTCGTGTCCCTGGCAGGCCTGCTCAGCAGTGACCTTCACCAGCTCCCCGGCCTTGAAGCGGCCGAGAGCGTCGGCAAGCGTCGGCGAACCGTCCGCCAGATAGACGCCGATGCCCACCATCTGCATTTTCGTGGCGGCCCTGGCCCCGATCCCGTTGCAGATCACCGCATCCGCCCCCATCCCTGCGAAAGCGTCGGCCGGAGTACACTGGCCGTGGACGTGATCGCTGTTCGGGTTCGCAATGATGACGACCGCATCGGTATCGCTATCGGCAACCGCAAAAAACGGAGCGCTGCCGAAATGCTCGCACATCGCGGAAGCCATGCCGTTCTTCTCCTCGAGTGGAAGGACAACTTTCATTCGGCACCTCCTTCCGAGCCCTGATGTCCGGCACCGTGCAGATGGTCGTGATCGTGGTCATGGGCCGCACCGGCTCCGCGACCGAGCCCCTGGCCCTGTCCGAGACCCTGTCCGAGGCCCTCGCCCGAGCGGTTCAGGCCGGTACGCAGTCCGCGGCATCGCCCGCCGCCGCCCCGGCCTCCGCCGAACCCGCCTCCGGGCGTCGAGCGATGGATGTTCTCGCTGTTGCATGAAGGGCAGACGACAGGGCGCTGCACGCCGTGCTCGATGCTCCACTCATGGCCGCACGAAGCGCACCTGAAGATCCTTTTTTCAGTCATCATGATCGTTCCTCCTGTTATAGTTAACCCTTTTCCCGTAACCAGCATCTCCCCCACCTTCCGTCGGGCCGAGGCAAGGATGTTGCCGAAGGTCTGGCGGGAGACGTGCATCTGCCTGGCCGCCGACTCCTGGTAGAGCCCCTCGAAATCGGCCAGCCGCAGGGCCTCGAACTCGTCCAGCGACATTTCGATCTCCTCAAGCTCTTCGAGCGGAATACCCGCAGGCTTGAAGGCGAGAAACTCCGGATCGCATCCGATCTTGCGGCATTTTGTGGGTCGTGGCATAAACACTGCTCTCTACAGGTACGGAAAAACGCCAATGGTTTTTGGCATATGCTAATAACATACCACAAAAAAAGCCGCCTGTCAAGCAGGCGGCTGCATCTTTTTTGTTCCGGTACCCTGAAAACCGGAAGCGACCTCAGAACCGCTTTTGGTAGATGTGGCAATAGGGTTCGTGGCCGCTCTTTTCGTAATAGTCCTGATGGTACGGTTCCGCCTCCCAGAACCGCCCGGCCTTCTCGATCGAGGTCACGACGTCGTAGCCTTTGGCCTTGAGTTCCGCGACCAGCTTTTCGGCTACCCGCTTCTGCTCCTCGTCCCTGTAGAAGACCGCCGAGCGGTACTGGTTCCCGACGTCGGGCCCCTGCCGGTTCAGCTGGGTGGGGTCGTGGATTTCGAAGAAAAGCCTGGCGATGGTCTCATAATCCACCACCGACGGATCGTAGCTGACCTCTACGGCCTCGGCATGTCCGGTCGTTCCGCTGCACACCTCACGGTAGGTGGGGTTCTCCTTCGTGCCGCCGCTGTAGCCGGACACGACAGAGATCACGCCGTCGAGCTTTGCGAGCTGGTGCTCGACACCCCAGAAACAGCCGCCGGCGAAGACGGCCTTTGCCGTCTCAGGCTGTGGCACGGCGGCCGGCTGGAAATCGAGCGAGAGGGAGTTGACGCAGTGGCGGACGTTCTTCGGCGTCATCGACTCACCCGTAAAGACGTGGCCGAGATGCGCCCCGCAGTTCGAACAGACGATTTCGGTCCTGCGGCCGTCGGCATCGGGAACCTCGCCAACGGCGCCCTCAATGGCGTCGTCGAAGCTCGGCCACCCGGTTCCCGAATCGAACTTGTCCTGGGAACGGAAGAGCGGAGCGTCGCATCGACGGCAGTGGTACACGCCGGATTCGCTGTTTTTGTAGTACTTGCCGCTGAAGGGCATTTCAGTGCCCTTGTGCACGATGACGCGCTCTTCGTCGGGGGTAAGGGGATGGTATGGCATGGGGCACTCCTCTTCTCTATCGGCCGATTGCTCCACCTGCCACTGCGTGCTCTGAGGGCATCCTCCCGCAGAGAAAAGAACGACAAGAGCGAAAACGGGTATGAGCAGTACGGAAAGCGGTTGCATCGGCCGAATGCTGTTGACGGATATGGGTATACGACTTCAACAGCATTCAACCGAGGAAGAGCGCCGAGCGTTCCCGCAGGAGGAAGCTCAGACGGGGGATTTCAGCCGGTCTTCGAGACTGCCTTCACCCTCCTCCATCGGACGGGACGGCGGCTCTATCTGGCCCATGACGGCACCGGCAACCTTGGTGACGGCCGTACCGGCAGCGAAGATGCCGAGCCCCGCGACGGCAAGCCCGGCTACGCCGTGCACGATCGGCATGCCCAGCGGGAGGAGAAGTGCCGTGCCTGCGGCTCCGGCGACATTCTTGAGGTTCGGTTCAGGCAGGTTGATTTCCATTGTCTGCTATGATTTAGTTGAATCCATCGTTTTGACAAATCACTTCCAATCATTACTTTAACGAACCGCATTTCAAGCGGGGCAATTAGCTCAGTTGGTTAGAGCGCTTGCTTCACACGCAAGAGGTCAGAGGTTCGAATCCTCTATTGCCCACACCCGCACCAGTAAAGGCTCATCGGGAATCCAAAAGCCCAGCCCCCCCCCAAAAACAGCCCGAGGGAAATATAAGGGAAAATTTTGAGCCAAAATCCGACCCTCCCTTGAGGCATCCAAGGGCACCTGCAGTAGCACGATTTTTTCTTGATCCTCTCATCTGCATCGCATTGATTTCCCCCCCCGGAGGACTTGCCTAAGTCGGGAGCAGGGAAAAAGCATTCAAGAAAAATATACGAAATCAAGGCCCTACGCATCAACAGGTACGGCATGAATCCCCCCGCATTGTTTAATGCGCCAACCAATTGTTCAATAAACAAACCCTGCCGGCTATAACAATATCGCATAATGGCTTACAGACACCATAAAACCGACAGGTGACAGATAGGAGACAAAACAGAACTCCGTCGGCACGCCGGAGATCAGGCCGCAAGCTGCGCGGCGTCGAGACCTGGAGCCCCCCTTGCGCCAATTGATCCGCTACTGTGAGTCTCTTTGCGCTCATACTCATCGGGTCAAACGTCACCTATAACGTATTGTTCTCGCTCGCCAACCGCACCACGCCTAGAGGTACTGCTGGACAGCGTCTAAAATCACAGCTTTGTGCTTGTAGAGCTTATTAACGCTTGAAATGTCGAACTTTTGCTCACCGGCGGGCGCGAACACCGACACCGCCATACGGTTCTGGCCAAAGTAGAACCGACAGATAGGCCGACGATTGTTATCATCGAAGAGGATGGCACAGTAGCTCTTTGCATCCCGGATGGCAACGCGCTCGGGGTCTGTAATTTCAGCCGCGATAGCCCGAATGATGCGATGACCTGACAGCTCATCTTCAGTTGTTTCAATGCCGCTATCATCGACCTGCGCGGCGGCTATGAGTTCCCCAGAGGCTGGCGAAGGCGCCTCACCTTTATCTGTGTCCAGTGCGGATTTGAGCCGATCATTCACACGCTCCCGGACATACTCCCGAAGGGCAGCATGAACCAAACCTGTGAAATCCTCCCGAACTTGTTGGGTAAAGCGACCAGGGTAGACCTTTGCGGCGAAGTGTCTGACGAGATCCTCGCTCGGGCTTTCAAATTCCTTCCGAATTTCGGACATCAAAGCGCGATGAAATTTGAGCTTATTAGCCGTTCCGATGATGGTTTCAAGATCAAAGCCACTCCGTGTAAATTTCTTAAGTTCTTCAACCTGCGTTTCGGTGTAGGCCAAAAGATTGAATTCAAAAAACGGCCTGTCGTCCATCTTGTTGGCACTCTCCAGGTCCGAAAAGAACAAATACTTGACGCCATCAGTCAGAACACCAAACCGAGCGTCCGTAACCGCGAAATACCTAAACAGTTGTCCGGCGTGTTTTGCAGCGAGGTCGGCTCCGACGGCCTTGCATTCAATCAGAATCATAATCTGGCCATCTCGCTTGATGGCGTAATCGACTTTCTCGCCCTTCTTTACACCATGATCGGCGGTGAATTCAGGAACAACTTCATCAGGATTAAAGACGTCGTAGCCCAACGTCTGAAGGAACGGAAGGACGAAGGCTGTCTTCGCGGCCTCCTCAGTCATGACCATGTCTTTTTGCCGCGTAATGCGTAAAGCAAGGTCGTTGATCTTGTCGATTAGGTCCATTGTTTCGCCGTTGTTTTAGTTATGAGGGATCATCATACAAATTTCATTACCGGCCGGTACCGAACTCGCCACCATTGGCCTTCTTGCCGCCGAACGCTTAAATCAGGCGGCGCAGCTGTTTGCGCTCGCCTGCATTTATTTGTTAGCTCAAATCACACTGCCTTTGATCTGATGACGCTTCACATCGCGAGCCCCCGCACTTCGACTCGATGCTGTCGGGTCTGCACGACGGCACAACCATCAGCCGCGTAAATCGCCCGAATCGGGTCCCTCGCTGTTAGCTCCCCGACCTTCACACCGGCGTCTGTGAACCACTGGAATCGTTTGCTCGTGAGCAACCCAAACCCAGTCTGTGAGACAAGCAGCCGTCCCTGCTGAAAGACGTCAAGGAAGGCGGCCAGCTTCACCTTGTCTTCGACGACATAAAGTCGGGTGGGCGTGAGGAAGTATGTATATCGGCCGACCTCGACGATCTCGCTCGGGCATGTACCGATGTCGTACACCACCTCGGGCTGCCCCTCCCGTGAGACTAGGATTACCTTACCGGAGTAGGTTGCCAAGTAGGCCCTACGGTTAGCGGCAGCGAAGCTGGCCGCGTAGACCCAATCTTGAGGCGTCCCCCCGGTTATCATAACCTCCAGCCGGAGGCCCCCCGCCTCGATAACGTGGTCAGGAGCCGACCGGGCAAAATATGTAACATCGGATTCCTCGAACCCGAGCGTGTTCGGATCGACGCCGGTCAAAACCTCGAAAGCTTTGTTCAGCGCCTTCATCTTTTCGGCAGCAGCCGCATTGCCGGGATTGCGGTCAGGATGGTTGGCAAACGCCAATGCGCGGTACTTCCTCTTGATTTCTGCGGGATTGACGGGCAGAGACAGATCGAAAAGCCGAAGCGCCTCCTCAACCTCTTGACCTACTCCGAAGCGCTCGCTACGGCCTACGACACGCTTCCAACCTTCTTTAAGGGGCATCACGACACCCCACACCGCACGACCAGAGATCGTGCAACACCATGCCTCATCAGCAAGCGTGAAGAGGTACTGGTCTCCCTCGGGAGCAACATCTACGGCTCGCACCTGGGACTTGAACTCCCCCCAGTAGTTCGTGTCGATGGTCCGGAAATGGTCTACAACGCGAGGGTCCTCGCGCAGATAGGTCTCGGCTACGACGTTCAGCCCAGCGTCGTAGACGTGGAGAACCCCGCTGGAGTCCATGATTGCAATGCTGGAACCAGCGGCTCCAGCCCCCGTGCGATAGGCGTCATGGCGCAAGGCCTTCTCGCCGAGGAGGTGACCACACCGGTCGATTCGGCGAATCACGCTCTTCACCTCCAGCCGGCCCACGCTGGAACCAGAGCGGTCGAGTAGCCATGTGCCCGCCACATCGATGCCGGCAATGTCGAAGGCGGGCTCGAGCCGCTCATCGCCCTGAAGCTTTCGCTCACCAGCGAGCGTCCAAGGAGCAGCATCCGACACTGTGAACAGTGGCAGTGACGACGGGCTGGCAGCATCGATGGGGGTATAGTCGTGCTTTTTCCCCTCCTTGTTCATCTGGGCAAGGATTCGGTTGAAGCGCCGGTGATCGACGTCCTGGACATGATCGGGTACCATTTCGAACATCTCGACGCTTTGCTTCGCCGCAGCCGATAGCTGCCCAGACTTCATCCGCTGAATAATGCGCTTGGTGTAGGCCTTGGCGATGACATCTCCGACTCGTCCCTGCCGCTGCTCTGGGGAAAGGTCAGCGGCGAGCTTGACGACCTTGGTGTGTTGATTCTTAAATCCGGCCTGAATTACCGGGCCAATCGCAGGGTCATTGTACTCGCGGTGGAATTCGTCACGCCCATCGACCTCCCAAGTCGGCGGGGACGGCGGCAGGGGGATGTACTCTGCCTGCGACCAGTCGAGCTCGGTAGGCGGCTCCCGTCTGCCGGATGTTCTCTTGGAATCGGAGGCGAGGATCTCCAGTCCAGCGGATTCCTGGGGCGCTGTCATCTTTGCCTTTCCGAACAGTTTCGAGAGGAAGCTACGCATCCATTATCTCCATCTACTCATTCCTCGCTCCCATCAATGCCAATACATGGAAGGTGTCTGACATGCCGTTGAGCTAACGATTGAATTC
Organism: Chlorobium sp. N1; assembly: GCF_004332115.1. Taxonomy (GTDB): domain Bacteria; phylum Bacteroidota; class Chlorobiia; order Chlorobiales; family Chlorobiaceae; genus Chlorobium. The sequence continues at coordinate 39,638 of NZ_SJPA01000008.1, read as the reverse complement.
ACCGGCAGCCGGAGGCGGTCCGGTGGAATGATGGGTTAGGTGTCACTTGCGCGAAAGATGTAGATACCAACGATCTCACCGCTTACAGCCTCTTGTTGTCCGCTCGCCATGAACTTGTCTCGGCTTTCGCTACCGGTGACCCGATACACGTAACCAGCATGCTCCAGACGCCACCCCTCATCCTCAATCGACTGGATAACGGTGGCGTAGTTCAACGTCTGTGAGGAGTGGGCATACGCGCCGATCATTGCTACGGTTTGGCCCTTGGTTTTACTGAGAGGGACATCAATCTGAAAAACTTTCATACCAGCAGCCATAGCTTCTCGGGCCTGGCCCGCCGGGGAGGCCGCAAACGCAGCCTCTGCGCGACGCTTCTCATCCTCTTGTTTTTTCCTAGCCTTCTCAGCCTGCTCTTCCGGGGTTGGCTTGAAGAATCCCATGCGTCCCTCCAGTTCTGGTTGCGCCACCTAACAATGTTCTAGTTGCGCGATTTTTGGATGATGTCGCGAAACAGGTTTTCAATACACTACAGCCCGCTTCCGGTTGTTTCAGTTGTTGACCAGAATATTTTACAAATTTCCTACCGCACGCCCAATGTTTTTTTTCTCTCGGAAATAATGCCGTCAGCAAGGCCTTGGTGCATCTGTTCCTTCAAATCAATTGAGTTGCCAACGCACTTTCCCCCGTAACGCAAAGAAGCGCCCCCCCCCCCTCTCGATCTCCCCGTTGATCTCCTCCAGCTGCGCGGCGTCTGCCAGCGTGAAGACGGGAGTAGAATAGCCTTTTACCACAACACTGTTCGGACTGGAAATCTATTGCGACCCCGATAAAAAATGCTGCACCGCGGGCGGTGGCGTAAGACCGCCATTGTCCTATACCCTGCCTTAATCTCTCTATTTAATAGTGTAAATTTAATGGGAAAACGATAAATTACTTTATAGCTCAGTCAGCACCCATTCAAAACCACCCGGAACGCCTAGTCCAGATTTTCAGTGCGCTATGCCCCCCTCCTCAAGCTATGCAGTGATGGCAGAGAGCGCGCCAATGATTGAGTTAGGAAAAGGAGCGTCATTAGGGAAGTAGTCAGCCATCAGTACGCTCTTACGTGAGGGTTTGTCATCAAGGAGTTCGGAGGTAGAGAACACCTGCCAGACATATCCACACGCAGAGCCAAGATTTTATTAATCAATAACCAGAGGCGAAAATGAATAAAGATACAAGAGTGGTCAGAATGACGGCTGTATTACTTTTTGTTGTTTTTTGTGTCGTTGCATGTGGGGGCGGTAAAAGTAATATTCCATCCAAAAATGGCTACCCTCTCCAATCACGAGAGCAGGCTGTAATAGATGCTGTATTAAAAAATGAATCAGATGCTTTTTTGGAGGATGGGGATACAATGCTTTTTGATGGCATACTTCCCGTATTAGCAAGTGAAGTGTCTGCAGAATATGATAAGAATGAAGTTTCCGCAGATCAGAAATATTTTAAGAAATCTCTCTTGGTGACAGGACGTGTTTTAAGTGTTAATAGTGGGCTGGGGAATAAGCCCTATGTCGTACTACGGGCGAGTAATCAACTCTTAGGGCCACAGATTCATTTTGAGAAGAAGAATAACATATCCAGAATAGCTTCTCTTGAGAAGGGTGAAAGGGCCAGTTTTGTTTGTGTCGCAGGAGGCGCAATTGTTGGCACCCCAATGTTCGAAGAATGTTCTTTCGCGGATGATTATGCCGCAAAAAAAGTCGCTGAAACCAAGTCTCAAGTCATTGCGTATTTAAGCGGCAAAAATATTAAGTCGGAATCTGTAAAAAAATTGGCGATTGTAGCAATAGCTTTGGCGCGAGTATTGCCAGATTCATCGACATGTTTTTCTACTGGCAAGATTCGTGCTGAAGAGCTTGAGGCTATTGGTGATGAAGCGCTTAAGCGCGAAATATCATCCGTTTCGCTTGAATTGAGGAGCCATGGTGTTGATGTCCCCGACTTAAAAGCCAGTAATTAATATTCTGAAGCAAAAAGGGGTTTGATTGTTTCGAGCTTAACAAAAAAAAGATAACTGAGAGAGAGAAGCAAATGAAAAGTGTCGAAGAAAAACTCAAGAACATGGAAGCCTGGGTGAATTCACTTAAAGGCAAGGTGATTATTTTTAGCGTGAGTATTGCCATGTTTTTAGGTTCATATACGATATGGTATTTCGCGAATGGTGGCTATGAAGGTCAAGTGCTGCGTGATGAGCAAAGCCGGATTGAGGCCAAGCAACGAGAGATTGACAGAGCCGCCGCCGATGAGGCCCGTCGGAACAGGTGGCAAAGCAAGGATAATTCGTCAACGGCGTACGTGATGCTTCAGGATCATGTGCGCGGAAGATTGAAAGCTCCATCAACAGCAAAATTTCCGTGGATGGGCGGGACTGATGTAATCGTTATTCGGGAAGGGCAGGAGTACACTGTTCACTCATACGTCGATTCACAAAACTCATTCGGGGCGATGATACGCAATAGTTATACCGGGAGGATGCGCCAAGTATCAGAGTATGGGTGGCAATTCGTATCGCTTGAGTTTGATTGATAAAACACCGGCCCCCCCTTGCGTCGTTATCCCGATCACTGCGCACCAAGGGCTCCGGCCTACGGATCCTGCTGTTCGATCTCCCCATTAATTTCCTCCAGCTGCGCGTCATCCTCCAGCGTGATGCTTGCAATCAGCTTCTGCAATTCGCGCTGGAACGTCGGGCTGTTGACCGTGAGCCCACCCGCCTCCTTCAGGAGGTTCAGGTCCTGCTGCCGGTCCCGCAGCTCGAACTTCTCCGGGTACTTAATGATGATCTTCTCCCCCTCGGCCGCCTTCCCGAGCCACAGGCAGAAGATCTTCAGCAGCCGGTACTCCGTCATCTGCAGCCCCGAGGCCATCTCGGCAAGCAGCGCGTTGAGCAGCTGGAACTCCGTCTTGATCGCCTCGCCGCTCTGCGCCTGGACCTTGACGCTGCGCACCGGCGCCAGGTGCGTCATGCGGTTGATCATCTCCTCCTTCTTCTCGACGCTCTTGATGAGGCCGTCCAGCTGGAAGATCTGCGGCTGCAGGAGATAGGGCTTCTTGCCCGACTCCGTCTCTCGGGCCATGATCACCACCCCGCCGGCGCCCCCGGTGGCGTCGTCCCCCTCGTTCTTGACGAGCGTGGCGTGGTTGGTGTTGCGGATGGTTTGGGCCAGCTCCGAGAGGTCGTTGTAGATGCTCTGCTGCAGCCGGGCCACGTCCCGGATCTCACTCGCCCCGACGCCGCGGTGCACCTGTCCGCGTCCGTAATGGCACACGGCCGGCACGATGCCGAGCGGGTTCTTTTTATCGATCACCGTTTCCGCTTCCGAGGATCCGTTCGCCGAGCGGTACACCTGCATGCGCTCCTTCGTCCAGATCCGGACGGTGCTCACCACCTCACCCTCCCCCAGCTGTTCTTCCTCGAGCACCTTGAGGTAGGTCGTCTCCAGGGCCCCCGACGCGTTGCGCCTGATCTCCCAATCGAGGACGCTCGGCGGCGCGTAATGCACCAGGTACGGCCGCACCCCGGCGGCCCGCTCTTCGGCAAGCGTCCGGTATGCTCCCGGTGCCTTGTCGATGACGATCCAGCTGTGCCCGTAGATGCCCGCTTCGATCTGCACCCGCCGCATGAACTCGTCGAGCGGCCTCCCTTCCATGTCCGCATCGCGGAGCATGGCGAGGGTTTCCGGATCGTCGGCCATGGGGCCGAGGTCTCGCTGCGGGCGCTTTTTCCAGAGGAAGGACGAATAGGTGTGCAGGGCGCTCTCGCAGTGGTTGTCGAGCGGCGTCTGGTCCAGCCGGTCTCCGTACATGTCGGCCCCGTCCGGCTCCCGCTCGAACCCGTACATGTAGAGCAGCTCCGCCTCCCGATACGCCTTGCCGCCCTGGTTGCTCTGGCGGTAGTACTCCCACTCCGGATGAAACTCCTCATAGAGCGGATGCTTCGTGACCCATATGATAAAGTTTGTGCCTCCTCATAGCGAGGAGCCTCTTTGGTTCAGCAAAGAGCAATGTTTTTTGCGGAGAACAAGGTTTTCGACTTATTTTATAGTCAACCATAAAATAAGTCGAGAATGATCTATCAAAAAAGAACACTCGAGCGATTTTTCCAGCAGGCAAGCCGCCAGTTTCCGGTGATGCTCTTGACCGGACCTCGTCAAACCGGAAAAACCACATTCCTCCGCCACATTGCCGAAGAAGATCGAGCTTATGCCACGCTGGACGATCCGACGCTCAGAGCCCTTGCAAGAGAGGATCCGGCACTATTCCTGCAGCGCTTTCAGCCCCCGGTCCTCATTGATGAAATCCAGTATGCCCCGGAGCTTCTCCCCTTCATCAAGATCGCCGTCGACAGCGAAAAGAGGCCCGGCAGCTTCTGGCTGACGGGATCGCAGCAGTTCCACCTAATGAAAGGAGTTACGGAGTCTCTTGCCGGCCGCGTCGGAGTAGTCAAACTGCTCGGATTTTCCGAGCGGGAACTACAAGGCGATCCGACTGCAGATCCGTTCATTCCCACGCCGGAACGCATCAAGCAACGCACCGGCGTTCGGCCGCTGCTCCTAAACGAGCTCTACAGGAAAATCTGGACCGGCTCCTTCCCGGCACTCCATCAGGCGACCCCCGTTGACCATGACCTGTTCTACAGTTCGTATGTGCAGACCTATCTGCAGCGTGATGTGCGGGATCTGGCGAATGTCGGGGACGAAAGCGCATTCCTGAGGTTTCTCCGAGCCTGCGCCGCTCGAACAGGCCAGATGCTCAATATTCAGGATCTTTGCCGAAGCAGCGACATCAACCATACGACGGGAAAGCGGTGGCTGTCGATCCTCGAAAACTCCGGAATCGTATACACTCTGGAATCATGGCATTCGAATTTCAACAAGCGGGTGATAAAAACCCCGAAGCTTTACTTTCTCGATACCGGGCTTGCAGCCTGGCTGACGGCATGGTCGTCCCCCGCCACGCTCGAATCAGGAGCCATGTCGGGAGCCTTCATGGAAACCTGGGTCGTCTCCGAAGTCCTCAAAAGCTGGTGGCACAACGGCAAGCATGCCCCGCTCTACTACTACCGAGACAAGGACGGCAACGAGGTGGATCTCCTGGTCCATCAGGACGGCACACTGCACCCCATTGAGATCAAAAAATCGGCAAATCCGGGGAAAGAGGCCGTACGCCACTTCCGTGCACTCAAAGCAATTAAGCAACCGATCGGGCACGGATGCCTCATCTCGCTTGCCCCCCTGAACACGCCTATCTCCCCGGAAATCGACGCCGTTCCCGTAGGGATGCTGTAGACTGCAATTCAACACAACAGGAACCCACGAAGCCCCGAATGCAGAGTGTAAGGGGAAAAGCCCTATATTTGCCCCGAAGAACTTGCACCGGAATCCCTCTGTCGTAAACGGATCAGGAACCCGAACCCTACAACGAACATCAGCCAAACACCCAGACCGCCATGACCATCACCATCAACGAAAAATCCGCCACGGCCGCCGTCGGAGACAAGCTCATCCACGTCGCACAGGAGAACCACAGCCACGTCGGCTACGTCTGCGCCGGCAACGGGGTCTGCCAGACCTGCTACGTGACCGTAGAGAAAGGGGCAGAGTGCCTCTCGCCGCTCAGCGACGTCGAAAAGGCGTTCCTTTCCGAGCGCCAGATCGCAGAAGGCGGCAGGATGGCCTGCCAGGCGACACTGGAGAAGGAGGGAACGGTCGTCATGCGTTCACGGCCCGAAACCGTGCGCACCATGCTCTTTTCCAACCCCGCCGGGCTCTTCGCCTACGGGGCCGAGATGGGCATGGACACCGCGGAGAGAATCGTGCCGGGCGTCGTGAACCTTGCCGGGAGGATCATGAACGGAGAGCTGAAAAGCGAGGATCCGATGGGCGAACTCCTGAAGAGCCTGAAGGGCGCACTGGGCCTGGCCGCCAGGCAGCTCCCCGAAAGCATCCCGTTCGGTCTCGGAGAGCAGATCGGCAGGCTCGCAGGCAGCCTTCCGCTGAGCCTCCCCTTCCCCGCACCGGCCGCCGAGACTGGCGAAAAGCTCATCGCCGTCCCCGTAAAGGCGAAAAAGAGCTGACGGCAGCTCTCGCGCCCTCACATCGGACCTACACGCATGCGGCTCATGAACGGGCCGCATGCCCGTTATGCTCGGGGATGGCGTCTTCGGCCGGCTCGAAGTCGACCGGCACCATCTCCGGCACGACCGGCTCCGGGATGTTCATCAGTATCTTCCCCCGCATCATGGCTCCGGCGTTGACGTTCAGGGTACCGATGACCAGGTCGCCGAATATCCTGCCGGTCGACGAGACGAGAAACTCCCCCGAGACCTCGGCATTGCCCCTGAACGTGCCGGAAACCTCCATGCCCGCCGACTTGACATTGCCCTCGACCACCCCGGTCTCCCCGATGAAGACGCCCGACGAGGAAATGATGTCCCCGATCACCTTGCCGTAGATTTTCAGTTCGCCGTCCACGTTGATGTTTCCTTTCAGGACGGCACCCTGTGCCAGAATGTTCATTGATGCGTCATTGTCGTTGCGGTGAATATCCGAGGCATACTCCTCCTTCTGGAGATCCTCGACGGAGGGAATGTCAAAGTCGAGATCGTCGTCCATCCCCGAACAGCCATCTCCTCCCGACCCGGGCGGCGCGTTTTCCGGAGGTCTGCGGTTGGGTGAAAAGAAATTGTTCAGCACCGGCGTGTCCGTTTAGAGATGGAAAGGAAACCGCTCCCCCACCCGCGGCATCCAGGGCATCAGGGCAACGGCACCGGGCTCCCGCAGTGCGTTCGGGGCCCGCATAACCCATTCTGCAATTCCCGTACCAGAAACGACCCGGCGGGCTGCGCCGGAGAGAATGCGACACCATCCCGCAACTCCAGCACCATTCTGACACACAGGGGTTCCATAACGCAGCAGCTGCGTCGACACGGTGCAGCGCGAAAGATTGCCGGCGGGAAGCCGCGAGGCGGGGCGGTATCGAGAGGAAGGAAACAGGCCCGGAGGGATCCGGAACAGGAGGCGTTCCGGACCGCTCCCGGGCCATGAGCAGTTATTCGAACGGCGTCGGCCGGGGCGTGCTGTCGGAGGAAGGGGGAAGGAGCGGAAGGACGATCTCCGGCTGCTTGCCGGTCAGGGTCTTCAGGAAGGCGACGATCTTTCGGTTGTCGCTTTCGCTGTAGGTCTTGCCGAGCTGGATGCGCCCCATGACCTCTACCGCCTCAGAGAGGGTTTCGGCCTCGCCGTCGTGGAAGTAGGGATAGGTCAGCTCGACGTTGCGCAAGGTCGGCACCTTGAAACTGAAGCGGTCGGCATCCTTTCCCGTAACGGCCGAGCGTCCCTCCACCGGACTTTTTGCCGAATAGGGCTCGACGATGCCCATCTTCTGATAGGAGTTGCCGCCGAGCAGCGGTCCGTTGTGGCAGGCCGTGCAGCCGCTGGACTTGAAGATCTCGTAGCCTTCGAGCTCTTCGGGACTCAGCGCACGCTCGTCGCCCTTGAGCCAGAGGTCGAAACGGGACCCGGGGGTGACGAGGGTCTCCTCGAACGCTGCGATGGCTTTGGTGATGCGGTCGATATCGATCTCGGAGCTGCCGAACACCACCCTGAACTCCTCGACGTAGTCCGGAATGGAGCTGAGCAGCTCGACGGCCAGTTTGTGGGTGAAGGCCATCTCTCCGGGGTTGGCGATCGGCCCGCCGGCCTGTTCCTGGAGATCCCTGGCCCGTCCGTCCCAGAACTGCGCCAGGTTCATGCTGGAATTGAGCACGGTCGGTGAATTGATCGGCCCTTTCGTCCAGTTGTGCCCGATGGAGCTCTTCAGATTGTCGCTGCCGCCCATGCTGAGATTGTGGCATGAGTTGCAGGAGATGAACCCGGACTTCGAAAGCCGCGGATCGAAATAGAGCTTCTTGCCAAGCTCGACAAGTTTCGGATCCCCGGCCTGTGCCGGCGGAACCGGCGTGACCGGCTCATTGCGCAGTGCCTGAGGCTGCGGGGACTTCTCGGCCGGGCTGCAGGCGGCGACGGCGAGGGAGGCAGAGGCCGCGAGGAACAGGGAAGATGCTTTCACTGGAAAATTCGTCAGGGTTGTGCGGTAATGGGTCCAAACAGGAATATAACCTATTCAGTAATAATTACCGCATACGCACGGGCTTTTTCAACCCCGGCAAGCCGAAGGCCGGGGAGCACGCCTACTCGCCTTCCGCCTCCGGCGTCCGCAGCTGCTCACGGACCGCACCTGCGGCATCCGCCGGAGCGGACGGCTTCTGCGAGGCGTCCATGATCTGCTTGAGCATGGAATCGGCGACATAGAGTCCGGCACCGCCGACCAGGAGGCCTGCGACCCCGTGCAGGACGAAGGGCATCCCGAGCGGCGAAAAAAGGAGAGCTCCTCCGGCTGCTCCTGCGACTTCTTTCAACATGATAGGGTATCTCGGTTGGTTGACGTTTCTGAAAACCGGCTGATACTGCACCGCTGTAGGAAAAAAGAACGCGACGAAGAGAAACAAGACGGATCGCGAAGAATGAAGCGTCCGGCAACACGTGAAAGCCAGGGAGGGCTAGTACTCTTCGATGTAGTACTCCCCCTGGCGGTCCGGATGGTGGCGGCTGTATCCGAACGCCTCCAGCCACCCCGAGACGGTGCGCACCATAACGGGGTTGCCGGAGATGAAGAAATGCGTCCACTCGGGATCCGGAGTGATGTTGAATTCGTTCTGGAGCAACTCTCCCTGCAGGAGGTCCTCAACCCGAACCCGCCGGCCCTGCCATTGTTCATCCGGATCGGTGAGGGTGGGGACGTAAAAGAAGTTGGGATAGCGCTTCTCGAGGAAACGCAGTTCCGAAGAGTAGCCGAGGTCCTCCTCATGGGACGCTCCCTGGATGACGACCATCTTGCTTTCCGGCCTGTCGGCGATATGGGTGCGAAGAAAGCTGATGTAGGGAGCTATGCCTGTTCCGGTCGCGATCATGATGATGTCGCTGCCGTCCGGGGTCTCGTTGAGGAGGAAGGATCCGCGGATCTCCTCGCCGAGATGAAGACGGGCGCCGGGCTCGAGGGCGAAGAGCCGCGGCGTGAGCTCTCCGGAGCGGACCTGCGTGATGAAGAACTCGAACCGGGATGTTTCAGCGGAATGGGACGCGATGGCATACGGGCGCTGGATGAGCGTCCGGGTTCCGAGCGGGCGGCTGTCCGGCAGGGAGTTCAGGGAACGGGGCTCAGAGCCGTAGAGGCCGAGCAGGACGTACTGCCCCGAATCGAACCCGCGCCTGGGCTGGTCGGCTTCGATGGAAAGCACCATGCTGTCTGCGCTCACCAGTACCGTTCCCCTGACGGTGGCATTGTATTCCAAGTGATGCATCCTCACCCCCTTATGGTTGTCTGCCGCACCGAAGCGGCCTTTAGAACGGAGAACGCAGAAACCACAATAATGGTTCAGCTCCCAAAACCCTCAGCGCCATCCGCCGCCGAGCGCGCGATAGAGTTCCGCCATGGCCGAGAGGTGCTCCCGGCGAATGGAGGCAAGCTCGAGCTCGGCCTCGAGGGAGCTTCTCTCGGCCTGCATCACCTCGAGATAGGTCGCAAGACCACTCCGGAACAGCATGGAGGAGTTGCGGACGGCCGAGCGCAAAGTGCTGGCGCGACGGGAAGCGAGCGCTTCCTGCTCCTGAAGCTTCCGAAGGGCGACCTGCGCGTCGGAGACCTCGCCGACAGCCTTGATCACCGACTGGCGGAACATGAACTCCGCCTGGCGGTTGCGGATCTTGGCCTTGCGCAGGGCAGCCTGCAGCCTGCCCTGCTGGAAAAGCGGCTGCACCACGCCGGCGCCGACGACGCCGAAAAGGGAACCGGGCGTCGTGAACCAGTCGGAGGCCCTGAGGGCATCCACTCCCCCTTCGGCGGTAAGGGTGAAGGATGGGTAGAGCGAGCTGCGCGCCGTACCGACGTCCAGATAGGCCTCGCGAAGCGCCATTTCAGCCTGTTTCACATCAGGCCTGTTCTCGAGAAGAGAGGCCGGAACGCCGGAGGGCAGGTCGTCGGTGATCGGAGTCCCGAAGAGCGGCCGACCGCGGGGGATGGGGCCGGGCATCCGGCCGCAGAGAACGGATAGGGCGTTTTCGCGAACCGAAACCTCCCGTTCGAACCGGGGCACGCTCAGCCTCACGGCCTGGCGTGCGGCATCCTGCTGTTGGACAGCCAGCGAAGTGAGCTGCCCGGCGGCATACTGCAGCCGCATCATCGAGAGCGTGGTGTCGGCGAGGGCGAGGTTCCTGCGGGCCGTTTCGAGCTGCCGGTCGGCAAGCAGCAGCGCGTAGTAGTTGTCGGCAACGTCGGCGACGAGGCGCGTCCGCACGGCTCGGGCGGCTTCCGCGGTTTTCAGGTAGGCCGCCAGGGCCGATTTCCTGCGGCTGCGGATCTTCCCCCACACGTCGAGCTCCCAGGATGCCGTAGCGGACGCCCTGAAGGATTCCTGGGTCTTGTCGCCCGCCGTCACGGCCGAAAGCCCGTTATCGGACGGCCTCGAGGAAGAGGCCGAAGCACCGAGGCTCGCTTCGGGCAGCAGTCCGAGCCGCGCCACATGCAGGCTCTGGCGCGCATAGTCGATATTGGCAAGCGCCGTCTGCAGGTCAAGGTTGCCGCCGACGGCGCTGTCGATGAGGGCCACAAGCGTCGAATCCCTGAAGAATCGGGTGTAGGGCAGCCGTGCGATGGAGGAATCCGACGGCGAGACGGAGCCGACGGAACCCCGGAAAGCGCCGGGCATTGCGACCTCCGGGCGGTGGAAGGAGCCGCTGGCGCTGCATCCGCCCAGAAGCATGAGAGCAAGCAGCACGAAGACCCCCGGGCGGCGGGCCGTGAACAGCTGTACGGTTCGTTTCACGCTGCGTCCTCCTTATTCTGTGTTTCCGCCTGAACCGCCGCAAGCTGGTCGCCGGCCTCCACGATGACGGCTGCAGGCCCCGTCAGGCGTTCCTGCAGATGCTGGAAGAGCACGAAGAGGACGGGGACGACCAGGATGCCGAGCACCATGCCGATGAACATGCCTCCGATCGCAGCCGCTCCGATGGAGTGGTTGCCGGCCGCGGAGGGGCCGGTGACGAACAGCAGCGGAAGCAGGCCGGCAACGAACGCCAGCGAGGTCATCAGGATCGGACGGAGACGGGCCCTTGCGCCCTGGATGGCCGCCTTACCGAGCGACATGCCCGAGATCCTGCGCTGCATGGCGAACTCAACGATCAGGATGGCGTTCTTGGCAAGCAGGCCGATGAGCATGATGATGGCCACCTGCACGTAGATGTTGTTTTCGATGCCGGCCGCCCTGATGCCGATGAAGACGCCGAAGAGGCCGGTAGGGATGGAGAGCATGACGGCCAGCGGCAGAAGGTAGCTCTCATAGAGGGCGGAAAGCAGGAAGTAGACGAAGATGACCGAGAGAAGGAAAATAGCCATCTGCCCGCCGCTCGACTCGAGCTCCTCGCGGCTCTGCCCCTTCCAGTCGTAGGTGAACCCGGTCGGAAGCATCGTCCCGGAGACCTCTTCGACGGCCCTGATGGCCTGACCGGTGCTGAAGCCAGGCGCCACGACCGCATTGACGGGAATCGCGTTGAAGAGATTGAAATGATCGACCGATTCAGGGCCGTAGACGCGCTTCAGCCTGATGAGTGAGCTGATAGGAATCATGCTGCCGGAACCGCTCTTGACGAAGATGCCGTTGAGGGACCCGGGATCCTGCCGGGCTTCGGGCTCGGCCTGCATCACGACCCGGAAGTACTTGCCGAAGCGGTTGAAATCGGAAGCCTGCATGCTGCCGTAGTAGGCCTGCATGACGGCAAGAAGGTCACGGACCTCGACACCCGCCCGCTTGGCCCGCTCGGCATCGACCTCGACCGAGTACTGCGGGTAGGATGCGTTGAAGGTGGTGAAGGCGAAGGCGATCTCAGGGCGCTCCATCAGAGCGCCGATGAACTGCTCGGAAACGCCGCTGAACGTCTGCAGGCTCCCGCCGCTCCGGTCCTGGAGAACGAACTCCAGGCCGCCGACCGTGCTGAATCCCGGAACGGTCGGCATGGAAAGGGCGAAGAACGAACCCTCCCTGATGGTGGAGAGGGTGCCGGAAATGCTGCCCACCACGCTCTTGATGTCGCCCTTCGGACCGCGGTCGTGGAGATCCCGGAGCTGCATGAAGATGAGGCCCGAAGAGGGCGACGAGCTTCGGGAGAGGATATTGATGCCGGCCACCGAAATGACCCGCTCGACGGCCGCCATGGGCCGGAGCATCCCTGCCGCCCGGTCCATGACCTCCTCGGTGCGCTCAAGCGAAGCACCGGGCGGCATGGTGAGGGAAACGATCACGAACCCGTTGTCCTCATCGGGAATGAAGCCGGTCGGAGTGGTCCTGAACATCCAGAGCGAGACCAGGGTGACGAGGACGAGACCGGAGATGGCGAGGACTTTGCGGCGGAGCAGGAAGAGGAGCACGCCGAGGTAGCGCCGGCGAAGGGCGTTGAACCCGCTGTTGAAACCGGTGAAGAACCGCCGGCCGAAGTCGCCGTGCCGGTGTGCACCGCTTCCGGAGCCCTCACGGTGCAGGTCGCCGAGGAAGAGGGCGCAGAGTGCCGGGCTGAGGGTCAGCGCGTTGAGCGCCGAGATCAGGATGGCGATGGCGAGCGTGAAAGCGAACTGGCGGTAGAACACACCGGTCGAACCCTCAAGGAATCCGACCGGGAGGAAGACCGAAGCCATGACGAGCGTGATGGTGACGATGGCCGTGGTGATCTCGCGCATGGCCGATACCGTAGCCGCCGTCGAGGGCCAGCGCGTCTCTTCCATCTTGGCATGCACCGCCTCGACCACCACGATGGCGTCGTCGACGACGATGCCGATGGCGAGTACCAGGCCGAACAGGGTCAGCACGTTGATGGAGAAGCCGAAAAGGTTCATGAAGAAGAACGTGCCGAGGATGGCGACCGGCACGGCGATGGCGGGAATGAGGGTCGAGCGGAAGTCCTGGAGGAAGAGGAAGACCACGAGGAAGACCAGGAGGAAGGCCTCGACGAGGGTATGCTGCACCTGCCGGATCGACTCGTCGACCACCTTCTTGGAGCTGAAGGGAATGGAGATCGAAAGGCCGGCGGGAAGCGAAGGCTCGGCCTTTTTCAGCACCTCCCGCAGCCGGGTTTCGACCTCGTTTGCGTTGGAACCCGGCGCCTGGTAGACGGCAAGCACGATGCCGGCCTCCCCGTTGGCCTTGACCCGCACCTTGTAGCTGTATGCGCCGAACTCGATGCGGGCGATGTCCCGGAGCCTGAGAAATGTTCCGTCGGGATTGGCCCTGATGACGATGCTCCCGTACTGGTCCGGATAGGCGAACTTGCCCGGGTATTTCATGGTGTACTGCATCGCCAGTCCGCCCTGCTCACCGAACGAGCCGGGAGCTGCCTCGAGGTTCTGGTTCCTGATGGCCGCGAGCACCTCCTGGGGACTGACACGGTAGGCGGCCATCTTCTCGGGACGCAGCCAGAGCCGCATCGAGTAGTCCATGTTGCCGTACACCGACACCTGTCCGACGCCGGGTACGCGAGCCAGGTCGTCGACGATGTTGATCTTCGCATAGTTCTGCAGGAAGGTCTGGTCGTACTCGGGACTGGCGCTGGAGAGGTTGACCAGCATGATCTGGCTGTTCTGGCGCTTGAGGGTCGAGACGCCGATCTCGTTGACCTCCGCCGGAAGGCGGCTGGTCGCCTGCGCCACCCGGTTCTGCACGTTCACGGCGGCCTGGTCGGCGTCGGTCCCCTGCTTGAAGAAGACGTTGATCGAGAGCGAACCGTCGTTGGCCGAGGTCGAGGTCATGTAGGTCATGTTCTCGACGCCGTTGATTGCCTCTTCGAGGGGAGGGGCGACCGAACGGCCGATGGTTTCTGCGCTTGCGCCGGGGTAGCTGGCCGTGACGGTCACGCTCGGAGGGGCGATGTCGGGAAAGCGCGTCACAGAGAGCTGGAGCATGCCGACAAGACCGAGGATCACAAGGATCACCGAGATGACGGTCGCCAGAACCGGGCGCGTAATGAAACGTTCAAACATGAGAGGATCCCTTTGCGGCCATCGTTACTGATTCTCCTTGCCGTCCGCGGGAGCCGGGCCCACTGGCTTGACGGGCGTTCCGTCCGGCAGGCGCCCGAAACCGGCCGTCACGATCCGCTCCCCCTCCTGCAGCCCGGAGGTCACCACGTAGTCGGTCCCGCTTCTGGCGGCCACCTCGATCGGACGGCGCTTGAGCCTGCCTTCACCGTCGATGAACGCCAGAAGGATCTTGTCCTGCAGCTCGACGGTGGCTGCCTGCGGCACGAGGATCACGTCATGGTACCGGGAAGGCAGCACCACCCTGCCCGTGTTGCCAGAGCGGAGCATGCCCCGGGGGTTCGGGAACGAGGCCCTGAGCCTGATGGCACCGGTTTCGGAATCGAACATGCCGCTGACGGTCTCGAGCCGCCCCGTTTCGGAAAATCCGCTGCCGTCGGAAAGCCGCAGCTCTACCGGAGGAACCGAGCGGAGCTTCTCCTCGATACTCTTGCCGGGATAGGTGTTACGGAAGCGAAGGAAGTCCGACTCGCTCATGCTGAAATAGGCATGGATGCGGCTGACGTCGCTCAGTGTGGTGAGCCGCTCTGCCTGGTTCTTCGAGACCAGGCTGCCGATCCGGTAGGGGATGGTCCCGACGTAGCCGCTGACCGGAGCTTTGAGGACGGTATAGCCGAGATCGACGCGGGCCGCCTCCGCAGAAGCCTCTGCGGCCCTCAACCGGGCGCGTGCGGCTGCGAGCTGGACCTCGGAGACAACCTTGTTCTCGACCAGCGGAACCAGCCGGTCCACGTCGATCCTGGCGGCGTCGCGCGCTGCTGCAGCCGCGTTGAAGACCTGCCGGTAGCTTCGGTCGTCGAGGGCGAAGAGCGGCTGGCCCGCCTTGACGAAGGCCCCCTCGTCGACGAAAATCTTCTCGAGGGTCCCGTCGACCCTCGGTCGGATCTCGACGTTCACCCGACCTTCGAGCACGGTAGCGTAGGAACGCTCCACCGTGGCGTCGGAGCGCTTGAGGGTAAGGACCGGCAGTTCCGGGACGGCGGGGCCGGAGGGGTTCTCGGTGCAGCCGGAACAAAGCAGCGCGACTGAAAGGATCACGGGAGCCAGGGGGCTCTTGGAAAGGAATCTCATGGTGGTGTTCAGCCAGTATTTGATTTACATTGCGCTTCAGCCCTCACGGCCTCACTGCTCAAGCCCGACGGCACTTCCGGGAAAACGGGTCATCCTGCGCCTGAAATCAGCCGGCATCATGCCGGTGCGCATCTTGAAGAAGCGACTGAAATAGGCCTGGTCGCTGAAGCCGAGCTCGAAGGCGATCTGCTTGAAACTCTTGCGCCCGTAAGCCACCTCCCGTTTCGCCTCGAGGATCAGCCGGCGGTGGAGAATCCTGGTGAGGGTGAGGCCGAATCGCTCGTTAAGGATCTCATTGAGCCGTTTCGGGGTGATGCCGAGCGCCGATGCGTAGAAACCGGAACGCCGCTCGGTACGGAAACCGCCCTCGATGAGTTCGAACAGCTTGCCCATGCGCTCACCCGCTTTCGTCAGAACGAACGATGCCTCGCTCGGCATGCGTGCGATATGTCGCAGAAACGCTTCAAGATACGATAGAATAATGAAAAAGTCTTTTCTCCCTCCGGACTCCTGCACCATCAGTTCGGCAAGCTGGCGGAGGACGGCCGCCTCAAGGGCTCCGGAAGGAATGCCACGATTCATGAACGGGTTGAACATAAGCCGGAGCCGAGGGTTCTGTATGCTGCTGAAGAGCTCAAAGGTGAACACGATGGCATAGCCGCTGCCGGCAAGCCCCTCATACGCATGCACCTGGCCGGGAGCGAGCAGGTAGAGCAGGCCGGCTTCGGCCGGATAGGGCTCGAAATCGATGAAATGCGGCGACTCCCCGCTCGAAGTGAACCAGAGGATCTCGAAAAAGTCGTGACGGTGGTTCGGGCGCTTCATCGAAGGGTCGAGGTCGTCGAGGCGGACGATCTCGAAAAAGCTGTTCTCCAGCCGGCTGACCGGGATGTCATGATCTGGTTTCAACAGGCATCTGGGGATTTGCGGATTGCATGCAACGGCATGGGGTAAACATACAACCCCGGCGCCTCAAAAGTCTTAGACAATCTGCGGCAAGATTTGCACATTTTGAACCCCACCGCGAATACTGGCGTAGTCAACGGGCGCTCCGTTTCAAGCAGCATCAGCATCCCGCATAGCGCTCGAGCCGGAGCAGGCGCGCCTTAAGGTCGCGCCCTCCGCTGTATTCACCCGGCATACCCGAGGCGGGGACGACCCGGTGGCATGGAATGAAAAGCGGCAGCGGGTTGCGCCGGCAGGCCGAACCGACGGCCCGGGCTGCTCCCGGCTTCCCGATGGCCCGGGCAAGCACGCCGTAGGTGGCGGTTTCTCCACGGGGAATCGCAAGCAGTGCGCTGCGCACCGCGCCGTCGAAGGCAGTGGCGGGCGGCGCGAGGGGAACGCTGAAGGCCGCAAGCTCGCCCTGGAAGCAGGCCTCGAGCTCTTCGAAAGCGAGGCGAAGGAGCGGAGTCATGGAAAGCACGGCGTCGGGAAAGCGCGGCTGCCCTTCGAAAAAGAGACGGCGGAGCAGCCCGTCCTCTTCGAGAAGGCCGACGGTGCCGATAGGGAGATTTCGGAAAAAGAGATGCATGGCGAAGGCTGTCCCGCTGTTTTCGTAACTTACCCGTATGCAGACCGGAAACAAAAAGCTTTCACTCGCCGAAACCGTCGCCATGGCCGTCGGCACCATGATCGGCGCAAGTATTTTCACCATCTTCGGCCTCGGGGCCGAAATCGCCGGAAGAAACCTGCCTGAAGCCTTCCTGCTCTCGGGGCTGCTGGCGCTGATGGTCGCCTACTCGTATGCGAGGCTCGGCAGCCGGATCATCTCGAACGCCGGGCCGATCTCCTTCATCCTGAAAGCCTTCGGAGACACGACCGTAACGGGCGCGCTGGCTGTCCTGATGTGGCTCAGCTACGTCGTCTCCATCGCCCTTTTCGTCAAGGGCTTCGCCGGCTACTTTCTCCCCCTCATGCACCTGTCCCCGGGCGGCATGCCGCTCGCCCTCACCGAAATCGTTCTCATGCTCGCCTTCACCGCGCTCGACAGCTTCGGCAGCAAGGCGGTGGGGCGTCTCGAGTTCTCGATCGTGCTGGTCAAGCTCACCATTCTCCTCATCTTCGTCGCCACCGGGCTCGGGTCGGTAAAGCCGGAGCTCATCGCCCCCGCCACTGGAGCGGCCGGGACAAAGGCGATGCTCTCGGGAGCCGTTGTCTTTTTCCTCTCCTACATGGGCTTCGGGCTCGTCACCAACGCCTCGGAGAACATCGAGCGGCCTGAAAAGAACGTGCCCCGGGCGATCTACGGCAGCATCCTGCTCGTTATCGCCATCTACGTCCTCGTCTCGGCGGTCGCCATCGGAAACCTGCCGGTGAAGGCGATCATCGCGGCCAGCGAGAACGCCCTGGCCATCGCCGCAGAACCCTTTCTCGGCAAATACGGATTCGTGCTGCTCTCGGTGGGAGCACTCTTCTCCATCGCCTCCGCACTCAACGCCACGCTCTACGGAGGTGCCAACATCGCCTACTCGCTGGCCAAGGAGGGGGAACTTCCGGAGGTGTTCGAACGCAAGGCCTGGTTCGGCTCGAACGAGGGGCTCTACTTCACCGCAGGCATCGCCCTTCTTTTTGCCCTTCTCTTCGATATGGGCGCCATCGCCTCCATCACCAGTTCGGTCTACACCCTCATCTACCTCTTCGTGCTCCTCTCCCACTACCGGCTGGCAGGCGAGGTCGGCGGCAGCAAGACGCTCATCGCACTCTTCACGGCCTGCCTCCTGGCCGTCTTCGCAGCTCTTCTGGCCTACCAGTACAGTTCGGATCGCGCCTCGTTCTATGCAACGCTGGCGACATTCGGCGCAGCCCTCCTCCTCGAATACGGGTACAGGCACCTGCGCCACAGGGATTTCATCGGCACATAGCTGCTGAACGAGCATCCTCGTCCCGGCAGTAGTGCTGGACGACGAACGACTTTCCCGACCGTATCGTCAGGCTCTTCTCAAACACCAGCCCGAACCCTGCCGAAGCCGCCTCTCCGGCAAGTTCGGCGGGCGGAACGAGGCGCATCAGCGGGCTGAGAAGCCTGATGGAGTCGTAGGGTGACGGGGTAAGCGAAGAGAGCGTGGGGGAAGGCTGCTGGAGCAGGGTGACCATGCGGCCGCCCGGGCGGCATACCCGTGCGAGGTTCACGAGCGCATCGCCGATTGCGACGTACTCGAACACCAGCGAGGCGAAAAGAAGGTCGACCGGCTCGAACTGAAGTGGGTCGCGCTGGATGTCCGCCACATGGAACTCGAGGCCCGCTACCTGTCCTGCGTAACGCTCCCCGGCCGAAGCCGCATAGCGGGGGTTGATGTCCACGCCGACCACGCGGCGGACCGAGGGGGGAATGGCGTCGAAGCCGTTGCCGCCGGCGCAGCCTATGACCGCGAGCGAAGCGGGCGTGAAAAGGGAGAGCGCGCAGGAGAGTTCGGAGGCCGTCATGGAGGCCTGGTCGACCGCCGGCAGGTCCATATGCGCCTCGTAGTCCGAAAGGGGTATTTCCAGCCAGGGGTTCTGCATGGCACAAAGATCTTCAGGGTTCTTGGGCGTGAGACGCCCGGAAACAGAAAAAGCCCCCGTGGATGTTCCGGGAGCTTTCCTTTCTGCGGAGAGGGAGGGATTCGAACCCTCGGTAGCCCTTTACGGACTACGTCGGTTTAGCAAACCGGTGCCTTCAGCCACTCGGCCACCTCTCCAATATTTTTTTCGGCGGAGGATGAGGGACTCGAACCCCCATGGGCGTGAACCCGGCAGTTTTCAAGACTGCTGCCTTACCAATTAGGCTAATCCTCCAACTTGGTATATGTAAGAACAGGTACTGAAGATAGCCATTCCCCGAAAAAAAGCCAGCGGATTTCTCCGGGGGTTCGGCTGGCGGAGAGGGAGGGATTCGAACCCTCGAGGGCTGTTACACCCTACCCGCTTTCCAGGCGAGCGCACTAGACCACTATGCGACCTCTCCGTTCCTTGCGAAAGGCCTCTAATTTACACTCTATTTTATTTTTTCAAAAGGCTTCCTTCCGCTTCCGCCGCCAAACCCGCCCCGGCAGGTGTTTTTTTCACCCGGATTGCCATTCTAACGGCACTTTTCGTAAATTGCCGGATCAATTTCCGCCGAATCCAACCAACCCGTACCCCATGCCAAAGATCCTGCAGGAAGCACTGACCTTCGACGACGTACTGCTCATACCCGCCTACTCCAACGTCCTGCCGAAAGAGACCGTTGTCTCCTCGCGGCTCACCAAGACCATCTCGCTGAAGATCCCGATGGTGAGCGCCGCCATGGATACGGTCACCGAAGCCGGCCTGGCCATCGCGCTGGCCCGCTCCGGCGGCATCGGCATCGTCCACAAGAACCTCTCGATCGAACAGCAGGCCCGCGAGGTCGCAAAGGTCAAACGCTTCGAGAGCGGCATCATCCGCAACCCCTTCACGCTCTATGAAGACGCGACCATGCAGGACGCCATCGACCTCATGCTCCGCCACAGCATCTCCGGCATCCCGGTCGTCGAACGGCCGATAGCGGGACACTCCACGGAAATGAAACTGAAAGGCATCGTCACCAACCGCGACCTGCGCATGCAACCGGCTGCGGACGCAAAGATCGCCAGCATCATGACGAGCACCAACCTCATCACCGCCCGTGAGGACGTGAGCCTCGAGGACGCCGAAAAGACGCTGCTCACCAACAAGATCGAAAAGCTCCTCATCACCGACGAGGAGGGCAACCTCAAGGGACTCATCACCTTCAAGGACATCCAGACCCGCAAGCAGTTCCCCGACGCCTGCAAGGACCTGCAGGGGCACCTGCGCGTCGGCGCTGCCGTCGGCATCCGCGCCAACACGATCGACCGGGTCAACGCCCTTGTCGAAGCCGGCGTGGACGTCGTCGCCGTCGATACGGCCCACGGCCACAGCCAGGCGGTGCTCGATACGGTAACCATGATCAAGAAGGCCTATCCCGAGCTCCAGGTGATCGCCGGCAACGTGGCCACCGCAGCCGCCGTGCGCGACCTCGTCGCGGCGGGCGCCGACGCCGTGAAGGTCGGCATCGGGCCGGGAAGCATCTGCACGACCCGGATCGTCGCCGGCGTCGGCATGCCGCAGCTGACGGCCATCATCAACTGCGCCGAGGAAGCGGCCAAGACCGGCACGCCAATCATCGCCGACGGCGGCATCAAGTACAGCGGCGACATCGCCAAGGCGCTTGCCGCAGGCGCCGATGCCGTCATGATGGGCAGCATCTTCGCCGGCACCGACGAGAGCCCCGGCGAAACCATCCTCTACGAAGGACGCCGTTTCAAGACCTACCGCGGCATGGGCTCGCTCGGCGCCATGTCGGAACCCGAAGGCAGCAGCGACCGCTACTTCCAGGACGCCTCGAGCGAATCGAAGAAATACGTCCCGGAAGGCATCGAAGGCCGCATCCCCTCGAAGGGGAGACTCGACGAGGTGGTCTACCAGCTGATCGGCGGCCTGAAATCCGCCATGGGATACTGCGGGGTCGGGAGCATCGAGGACCTGAAGACGAAGACGCAGTTCGTGCGCATCACCTCGGCCGGCCTGCGCGAGAGCCATCCGCACGACGTCAAGATCACCAAGGAGGCCCCGAACTACTCGACGGCCACCTGATCCGAGAACCAACAGTCGTTCACTCCAGACGCAGAAAAGGGCCCCGCCGGGGCCCTTTTCCTGTTCTATCGACAGGGCGACGCACTCAGTCGTCGGCCATCCCCTCGAGCCGGTCCTCGAGATCGGCGTAGATCTCCTGCAGCTCGTCGATGGTCGACTGGTCGGCGGACCACATGCCGCGGCCGTGGGCCTCGAGCATGCGGCCGACGATGTTCTTGATGGCCTGCGGGTTGACCTTGGCGAGCCGCTCGCGCATCTCGGGATCGAGAGCGTAGGTCTCGGCGGTCTTCTTGTAGACCCAGTCGTCGACGCTCTTGGTGACGGCGTCCCAGCCGAGCATGTAGGTGACGCGGTTGCTGATCTCGGTGGCGCCGCTGTGGCCGTGCTTGAGCATTCCCTCGAACCATTTCGGGTTGAGCAGCTTCGAGCGGTACTCCACCCGCAGCGACTTGTCGGCATCGTCGACCTTGATGTCGGAGGTGAAGGACTCGACGTAGTTGAGCTTGATGTTCTGGCCGGTGCGCGTGTTGCGGCGCTTGGCGGCCAGCTGCAGCGAACCCGACGATGAGAAGTAGTGGTCGATGTCGGAGATGCCGAACTCGGTGGAGTCGACCTGGTGGACGACCCGGTCGACCGAACCGAGCAGGTTCTTGAGGATCTCCGTTTCCTTCTCGCCCTTGCGCCCGCCGCCGTAAGCGCTGCTGTTGCGGCGGATGAAGAGGTCGTCGAGATCATCCTCCGATTCCCAGGCGGAATCCTCGATCATGTCGTCGACGTAGGTGCCGTAGGAGCCCGGGGACTGGGTGAACTGGCGCGAGGTGGCGCTGTCGAACTCCGCACCGCCGGCCAGGGCCTCGTCCACGTGCTTCCTGATGAAGTTCATCTCCAGGGGTTCTTCCGCCCTGGCGGCCTCCTTGACGAGCCGGTCGAGCTGGTCCATGAGCAGCCCGAAGGCGTCGCGGAAGATCGGGCTGAGCTGCATCAGCACGTCGATGCGGGGCCGGCCCAGTTTCTCGAGCGGCACGAGGCTGTAGTGGCTGATCTTGCCGGTGCCGTCGTAGGAGGGCTCGCCGCCCATGAGCCGGATGCAGACCGCAACGGCCTCGCCCTTGGTCTTGATCGTGTCGAGGCCCCAGAGCACCTGGGCGATGGTTTCGGGATACTGGCCGTCGTTCTCCTCGAGATGCTTCTGGACGATGCTGTCGGCAATCAGGGTGCCGCGCTTGAAGGCGAGCTCCGAGGGGATGCGCCAGGGATCGATGGCGTGGATGTTGCGTCCGGACGGCAGGACGTTGATGCCGTCGCGCACGAGGTCCCCGCCGGGCCCG
This sequence comes from Chlorobium sp. N1, assembly GCF_004332115.1. GTDB lineage: Bacteria > Bacteroidota > Chlorobiia > Chlorobiales > Chlorobiaceae > Chlorobium. The sequence goes on along the minus strand of NZ_SJPA01000008.1, from coordinate 17,442 downwards.
GACTCGATGTAGCGGCCGCCGAGAACCTTCACGAGGGACTCCATTTCGCCGGTGTTGTCGCGCAGGGCGCCAAGGAGCAGGACGCCCTCCTCGGCGAGCTTCTGCACGAAGGGGAGCTCCTCCCCCTCGAGCTTCGAGCCGCCGGTAAGCTCGCTGAAGACGGTGGCGGCGCGCCCTCCGTCGAAGACGACCTTCCGGACCAGCTCACGGCACCGCTCCTCGACCTCCTCGCGAACGCGGATGGCGGAATCCTCGCCCTTGCGGGAGCGGACGGCGACCTCCTCGTAGGTCGAGAAGCCGTTCTTCGAGCCGCTGCGCCCGAGCATGATCGAGGGAAGCGAACGGCCGTTCTCGTTGCGGTTCTTGAGGGTTTCGGTGACAGTGGTGACCTGCGATTCGAGCGGGCTTGCCTCGCCGAAGACATGCAGGGAGCTCGAAATCAGCCGGTTCTCGAGTTCGCTGATATAGATGTAGAGGCGGCTGACGAAGTCGGGGAACGCCTCGCCGTCGCGGCGCGGACAGTCGTCGGTGAGGTTGAGCAGCTCGGCCTTCTGGATGATGGCCTCCTCGATGCCGGCCCGGTCCTCGCCTTCGAGCTTGCCGGCAGGGTTGCGCTCACGGTAGTCGCTGAGCAGGTCCTTGAGGGCCGGCAGCTCCTTGTAGAGGCCGGCGCGCGAAAGCGGCGGCACGACGTGGGAGACCATGGTGGCCAGGCCCCGGCGCTTGGCGATGCTCGATTCGCTCGGGTTGTTGAGCGGGTAAATGTAGACATGGGGCACCTCTCCGCAGAGGGCATCGGGCCAGCACTCTCCGGTCAGGCCGGTCTGGAGCCCCGGCATCCACTCCACCGAACCGTGCATGCCGACATGCACCATGGCGTGGGCCTGGAACTCGCGGCTGATCCAGCGGTAGAAGGCGATGTACTGGTGGTGCGGGGTATTGTCCTTGTCGAAGAGGAGGCGCATGGGATCGCCCTGCACGCCGATGCGGGGCTGTACGCCGATGAAGATGTTGCCGAATCGGATGCCGCCCATGAAGAGGCTCTCGGTGCCCATCGGCACGATCTCTCCCGGGAAGCCCTGCCAGCGCTCCTCGATGCGCTCGCGCTCGCGCGAGGTGGTAAGCGTGCTGAACTGCTCGCGGCCGATGGTGAGGGCGGAGGCATCCGACGTCATCAGCTGGTAGTCGGTGGCGTGGTCGATCGCCCGGAACAGCTCTTCCGGGGTTGCGGGCAGCTGTCCGACATCGTACCCCTCCTTCTTCAGGCGCTGGAGGATGCCGAGCAGGCTTTTTGGAACGTCGAGCAGTGCGGCGCTCGCCTTCTTGCCGAGGCCGGGAGGATAGTCGTAGACGATGAAGGCGAGCTTCTTGTCCCTATTGGCCGTGGCGCGCAGCCGCAGCCACTGGGTGGCCAGCGTCGCGAGCCTTTCGAGCCGGTCCGGTACGGTCTCGACCTTGCCGTCCCGGAGGGCGCCGAGGACGACCGGGCAGATGGCGCCGTCCATCTCCGGAATGGAGTAGGTGAAGGTGGTCTGCATGGGAGAGACGCCGTAGTCCTTCCAGGACTCGAAGTCCTGGGTCAGGAGCGGCTGGGCCACGATATAGGGGGTATCGAGTTTCGACATGATCTCGTGGCGCGCATCGGCCGCCGTTCCCGGCTTGGTGGAGCCGGCCGGTCCGCCGACGAGCCCGAATCCCATCATGTTGATGAGCAGGTCGATCTTCTCCTTCAGGAGCCAGTCGCGCACGAGCACGTGCCCCTCGACGCCCATCACGAATGCGGGATAGAGATGCAGCCCGCGCTTTTCGAGCACGCGGATGGTGTTGTCGATGTAGGTCTTCTCCTGGAGAAGATGCTTGCGGAAGAAGAGCAGCCCTACCGACTGGCCACGGTCGAGATTGACGCCGCGCTTCTTCATCCAGCTCTTGTAGCTCTTCACGTCCTTGAAGAAGGCCGGGGCATCGGGATGGTAGAGGCCCATGTTCGGAACGTCGACGATGGCGCCGACCGTCACCGGCGCGTCGAAATACTCCTTGAGGATGAGCCGGAACATGTTGGCGATGTTCTCGGGGGTCGGCTGCATCCAGTATGAATAGACCAGGAGCCAGTTCTTGAAGTCCTTCGCCTTGCTCGGCACGAGCGGCAGGATGGTGCGCATCAGCTTCATCAGCTTCATGTAGCCGTAGAGGGCGTCCTCGTCGCGTCCCTTTACGAGCATCTTGGCCACCTTCTTGACGACGTCCGGCATGCCGGCCTTGCCCTCCCCCACCTCGTAGCTGCCGACCTTCGTCAGCGACATGGCCTCGGGCATCGACTCGAAGACGAAGACGGTCTTGCCGGGAGTGCCGGCCTCAAGCTCTTGGCGGAACCAGTCGACCTGCTCCTTGAACTGGATCATGCTCATGAACGCGCAGTCCGCCTCGCGTATGGCCGTTGCGGCCTCCGGGGTCTGCTTTTCAAGATCGACGTCGCTGAGCTGGGTCAGCTCCACCTCGCCCTCGAGAAGATGCTTGATTTTCTTCCAGAGGCCCGCGTTGTACTGCTCAAGGCCGACAACGGCCACGATTTTACGGAGTTGTGCCATGATATCCCTAGCTTTTTACAGATAATGGAGGTCGACCGCCGAGGCGGGCCGCATCTTATAATGTAGAAAAGAAGGGGATAATCAAGAAATATCCCGCCCCGGAACATGCCGGGACGGAATGGGGGAAAACAGGGCGGGAATCAGAAACTGAGTGCGGCGTCGACGATCTGCTCGGCCTTCGCGTTGGGAAGGTAGAGATAGCGGCCTCCAAGCTTCTGGGCGAGCTTGGGAGCCTCGCCGCGGGAGAGGTAGTTCATCTGGGTGTCGATGACGACGGAAGCGATGCCGTCGGCGCTGACGGATGCAGAGAGCGCCTCGACCTCTTTCTCGAGATCCTCCTTGGAGGGTTTCAGGGCGTCGGGGTTGAACGCGGCCTGCAGGCCGATGTTGCCCCTGCCGTCGGTGATGAGCACGAACATGATCTGCGAGATGCCCTTCGAGCGCGCCTGCTTGGCGGTCTCAAGACCCATGAACAGCGCCGATGCAAGCGGGGTTCCGCCGCCGGTCGGCAGCACGTCGAGTTCGCGCTTTGCGCGGTCCACGCTCTGCGAAGGGGGAAGCAGCACCTGGGCCTGCTTGCCGCGGAACGAGATGAGGGCCACCTGGTCTCGGTGCACGTAAGCGTTCTGGAGCAGGCTGGCCACCGCGCCCTTGGCCTGGCGCATGCGGTTGAGCGCCATCGAGCCCGAAGCGTCGACCATGAAGATGAAGAGCGTGCCGCTCTTGTCGCGGAACCGCTTGACCTTCACGTCGTCCTTGCTGATGATGAGCCCCTTCGGCACGCTGCCGGGCACCTTGCGAAGGCGCTCCTGGCGGCGGGCCTCCTGCCAGGGCGCGGCGGAGATGAGCGTCGGGATGAGCGCCACCTTGCCGTCGCGGATCTCTCCGGGCTGGGAACGCACGAACCGTCCGCGCTTGCTGTTGAGGGCCTCTCCGCGGCTGCCGGAGGTGCTCTTCTTTTTCGAAGCGAGCGAGATGTTCATGATGTTGTCCGGCAGCTCGGTCTCGATGGCCTCCATCATGAGCTCCTCGATCATGTCGGGGGTCTCTTCAGGCTCCTCTTCGTTCTCCGCGTCGCTGGAGCTGTCGGGCTGCTGCTCCTCGTCCTCCGGAACATCCTCTTCCTGCGGCGGAGGCTCCTCCTCCGGACCCATCTCCTCGGCCGGCTCCTCGCGCTCCGGCATGCGGGTGGCGCGGGGGATGAGCACGAGCTTGATGGCAAGCTTCATGTCCTCCTCGTCCACGTCGCTGCGCTGTTCGAGCGCCGCGCTGGCCATCGCCGCGCGAACGGCGAAGATGTCGGCGCGGTTGCCCTCGACGCCGAGGCTGAGGGCGGTCTGGATGATCGCCTGCATCTGCTCGGTGGTCATGGAGACCTGCGGCAGCTGCGTGCGTGCCGCCTCGATGAAGCCGGTGAGCATGCGGAGCTCGTCCCGGGTATCTTCGGCGTCGCGCTTTCCGGTGACGATGTCGACGATCTTCTTACGGGCCCGGAAATCGTTCTGGGCCGTGAAGGGAACGATCATGCCGATCCGGTCGACGAGACCCATGCGGACGTCTCCGTCCGAGGGGTCGTAGGTGCCGACCAGCATGAAATCGGCCGGATGGACCTCGCTGAGGCCTTCGCGCTCGACGAGTACCTTGCCGCGCGACATGGCGTCCATGATGTGCGAAACCGCCGAGCTGTCGAGCAGGCTGAGCGAGTCGACGTAGAGCACGCCGCCGTTGGCCTTGGTAAGCACGCCGTGCTGGACGACGCGCTGGCCGCTGGAGAGGGTGGCCTCGAGATCGACGCCGCCGATGAGGCGGTCCTCGGTGACGTTGAGCGGAAGCTCGACGAACGGGGTTCCTTCAGGAAGGATGCCGGCGAAGGCACGGGCAAGGGTGGACTTGCCGGAACCAACGGCTGAGGGGATGACGACTCCCCCTAGGGCGGGATCGACGGCCAAGAGCATGAGCGCCTTCTTGGCCAGATCCATTCCTACAATATCGGTAAAAGCTATCATTTATATGGCTTAGGCTTCTGCTTCTCCAAGGACTTTGGCGAGCTCGCGCTCGATCTTCTCTCCGGCGTCGAGGGTCTCGAGCGGATCCTTGCGGAGACGGTGGCGGAGGCAGAGGCCGGCGATTTCACGCACATGATCCATGGTGACCTTCTTGGCGCCCTGGAGTGCGGCGAAGGCATGGGCCGTACGGGTGATGGTAAGCTCGCCGCGGTGGCCGTCGATGCCGAGGTTCATGCAGAGGCGTGCGATGTCGGTAAGGACATCGTCATCCATGCTGACCTGGGGAAGGAGCTTCTGGGCGGTAACGATCTTCTTCTGGAGCTTCTGCTGATCCCGGTCCCACTTCGCCATGAACGCCTCAGGATCCTCGTCGAACTCGCGGCGGCGCTTGACGATGTCGACGCGCTTGGCGACGTCGAAGATGGTGATGATGCGGGCGTGGAGACCGAAACGGTCGAGGAGCTGCGGGCGGAGCTCGCCTTCCTCGGGGTTGCCGGAGCCGACAAGCACGAAGCGAGCGGGGTGGCGGATGCTGATGCCCTCGCGCTCGACGACATTGCGGCCGCTGGCGGCAACGTCGAGCAGGACATCGACGAGGTGGTCGTCGAGGAGGTTGACCTCATCGATGTAGAGGAAACCGCGGTTGGACTGGGCGAGCAGGCCGGGCTCGAAAGCCTTGACGCCGCTGGTGAGAGCCTGTTCGATATCGATGGTACCGCAGACGCGGTCTTCGGTGGCGCCGAGCGGAAGGTCGACGACCGGCACGCCGATCTTCTCGGTCTTCAGCGTCTTCGGATCTATTTTGACGCCCTTCTTGCCGGCAGCCTCGTACTCGGCATACTGCTCGGGGGTACGGTTGTAGATATCGTCCTTGACGCGGTCGATGAGCGGAAGCACCTCGGCAAGCGCACGGACCGTGGTGCTCTTGCCGGTACCCCGGTGGCCCATGACGAGGACGCCGCCGATGCGGGGATCGATGATGTTGAGGATCAGACTGAGCTTCATCTCCTCCTGGCCGACGATGGCGGTGAAGGGAAAAGCGAGACCGGACTTCTTCTTGGCCGGAGCCGCGGCGGCTTTTGCGGCAGCGGATTTCGTGGCGGCCGGCTTTGCGGCGGCTTTCCTGGCGACCGGTTTCCTGGCAGCGGTTTTCTTGGCAGCTGTTTCAGTCTGAGTCATAATTGATCGTTTGGTTGTGACCCCGCCCCGTGAACTCGAGAACTCATTCACCGGAAAAGGCTTACTGTTGGTTAAAGAGTTGCGATAATAAACCTTGAATTTATGCTTTTAGCCCGACAATCGAAAATCCTTTTGCTCTTCAGCCCGCCTCTCTTTCCGCCCTACTCCCCCATCGCCGCCTGCGCCGCCTCGCGTATCGACTCGGAGAGGGTCGGATGGGCATGGATGACCGCAGAAAGCTGCCGCGCCGTCACGCCGAGGGATGTTGCCAGCGAAAGCTCGCCGATGAGCTCGACCGAGCCGTGGCCGATGAGGTGCGCGCCGAGCAGCGGCCCGCCATCGGCCTCGAAGACCAGCTTGACAAGGCCTTCGAGGGCGCCGTAGGCGTTGGCCTTGCCGGAGGCGGCGAACATGGCGCGGCCGACCGAAACCAACCTGCCGGCCTCCAGGGCCTGGCGCTCGCTCAGGCCGATGCTCGCGATGGAGGGCTCGGCGTAGACGCAGCGGGGGATCATGGCGTCCTCGACCGGGCCGGGGGAGCCGCCGCGGATGGCCTCGACCGCCACGGCCGCCTCGGCCGAGGCCTTGTGGGCGAGCAGCATGCCGCCACGCACGTCGCCGACGGCGTAGATGTGCTCCACATTGGTACGGCACCGGCCGTCCGTCACCACGAACCCGCGCTCGACCCTGACGCCGGCCGCCTCGAGCCCCAGCCCGTCGGTATTGCCTCCGACGCCGACGGCCAGCAGCAGATGGTCCGCCTCGAGCGTTTCGGGCACCTCGCCCGGCACCAGGAGCCGGGCCGTCACCTTCTCCCCCTCCCGCCTGACATCCTCGAGTTTCGAGCCGGTGGCGACCCTGATGCCGGCCTTCTGGAAGGAGCGCTTGAGTGCTTCCGAGATCTCCTCGTCCTCCAGCGGCATGAGCCGCTCCATCATCTCGACGATGGTGACCTTCGTCCCCAGCGTGGCATAGAACCATGCGAGCTCGACGCCGATCGCTCCGCCGCCGAGCACGATGAGGGACTCCGGCAGTTCCTTCAGGGCAAGCGCCTCGCGGCTCGTGATGAGCAGGCGTCCGTCCGGCTCGAGACCGGCAATGGTGCGCATTTTCCCGCCGGTGGCGATGATGACGCTGCGGGGCCGGAGCACCCTCGCGTCCCCCCCCTCACGGCGGATTTCGAGCTCGTCGGGCCCCTTGAAACGCCCCTCGCCCTGCACCACCTCGACGCCGGCCTTCCGGAGGAGGTATTCGATCCCCTTCGACATCTTCAACACCACGGTGCGACTACGCCTGACGGCAGCGGCAAGATCGAAGGAGGGCTCAGAGAGGACGCCGAACGAGGGACCTTTCCTGGCCAGGTCGTAGGCCTCTGCGCTGCGCAGCAGGGCTTTCGTCGGGATGCATCCCCAGTTGACGCAGACGCCGCCGAGCGCGCCCTTTTCGACGAGGGCGACCTTCATGCCCGCTTTGGCACCGAGGAGCGCCGCCTCGTAACCGCCCGGCCCGGAACCGATGACGGCAAGATCGAAAGTCTCTGCAGTGGTAGTGTTCATGGCGGGAAGACGATGGAGTATTGTCGGGGTTTTAGTATTATGTCCACCAAAATGCAAAATCACCCGGTAAAAAACCAATCCCCAGACGGGGAGGATGCGGCCCTCGAGCCGAAGAGGATCACCCTGCAGGTCAGCAAGGTGCAGTGCCCCATGCGCATCGACCAGTACCTCACGCGCCAGGTCGAGAACGCCACGCGCAACAAGGTGCAGGAGGCGATCGAGGAGGGCCGCGTACTCGTCAACGGCAAAACAGTGAAATCCAACTACCGGGTCAAGTCCCTCGACTCGATAGAAATGACCTTCCTCCGTCCCCCGGCGCCGGAGCTCGCTCCGGAGGACATCCCGATCCGGATCGTCTACGAGGATGAGGATCTCATGGTGATCGACAAGGAGCCCGGCATGGTGGTCCACCCCGCCTTCGGCAACTGGACCGGCACGCTCGCCAACGCCATCCTTCACCACCTCGGCAGCGACGCCGAGGGACTCGAGCGGGAAGAGCTGCGCCCCGGCATCGTCCACCGCCTCGACAAGGACACCTCGGGACTCATCATCATCGCCAAGAACCAGCTCTCGCTGCACCGCCTGGCACGGCAGTTCGCCGAACGGAAGGTATCCAAGCTCTACACCGCCATCGTCTGGGGCGTGCCCGACCCTCCGGAAGGCACCGTCCGAACCAACATCGGCCGCTCGCGCCGCGACCGCAAGGTCATGGCGAACTTCCCCTACGAGGGAGAAGAGGGCAAAACCGCCATCACCGACTACCGGGTCACCGAGGACCTGCACTGGTTCAGCCGGGTATCGCTCACCCTGCACACCGGCCGCACCCACCAGATCCGCGCCCACATGCAGCACCTCGGCCACCAGATCCTCGGCGACGCCACATACGGCGGTGCCGGCGTACGCACGCTCGACATCCCCCGGAGCGAAAGCTTCGTGCGCAACCTGCTCGAACTGCTCCCCCGCCAGGCCCTCCACGCCGAAACCCTTTCCTTCCTCCAGCCCACGACGGGCGCCCCCCTTTCCTTTTCAGCACCGCTTCCCTCCGACATGGTGCAAGCTCTGGAAAAAATCCGCGTCATATACAGGAGCGCCGGAGGAGAGAGCGCACGCTGAAGCGGAACCGCGTTCCCCCGAAGCATCAGCCCTCCATGCCTTCTCCGGGCGGCAGCCATGACGACAGGATGAAGAAACCCATGAAGAAAAGGAAAGGCCCTATGAACACAGGACTGAAAATCGCCGCGGCGGCAGCCGTTCTCTCGACGGCGGCCCTCTACCAGGACGCACAGGCAAAAGTGAACGTCAACATCAACCTCGGCGCCCCCGTCATCGTCAGTTCCCCGGCGCCCGTCGTGGTCGAGCGTCACGGCCCGCGGCGTTTCGTCGTCGACTCCCGCCCGCGCTTCCTCTACACGCCCTCCCTCGGCTTCTACGTCTCGGTCGGCGCCCCCTACGACATCATCTACTACCGGGACCGCTACTACATCCATGACGACGGCGAGTGGTACCGTTCATCCAACTACGGCGGCCCATGGGTCATCGTCCGCCAGGGCAGGGTCCCCGGACGCATCACCCGATACCGCCACGAGGACATCCGCCACCACCGCGACCAGGAGTACCGCCGGGCGCAGAGCTGGGAACGCCGCGACAGGCCGGACGAGAGGAACCGGTCCGACCGGGACCGCCGGAGGGACGACGACCGTCCCCGCTGGAGATAGGTGAACGGAAAGGCCTCCAGGGATTGTTATATTGCTTTCAGCAGGACGATACCATCCGTTGCAGGAAAACCATACAGGCGGCCGGCAGCCCATCGCTGCCAGGCCGCTTTCATTACCCGGCAGCCACACAAGACCGCATCACCTCAATGACCCGATCCCCGGCACTCCTCCTCGTACCGTTTCTGGCCAGTTCGCTCTCCTTCGGATCCCTCGGGGCCGAAGAGCCCGCAGCGCCGTCCCGCCCGCATACCGAAACGCTCTCGGGCGTCCTCCTCTCCGACCCGTTCCGTCCGCTCGAGGATTTCAGCGATCCCGCAGTGCTGCAGTGGGTCGAAGGAGAGTCTCGGCGTGCCCGAACGGCGCTTGGCGCCCTTCCCGGGCGCAGGAAGCTGATAAAAAAAATGGAAGCGTTCGACCGGCGGCGGAAGGAGAAGGCCTACAGCCTCTCCGTCACCGATACCGACCGCTACTTCTACCTCAAGGAGACGCCCGGCGACGAGACCGGCAAACTCTACGTACGGCAGGGGTTCCGCGGAAAGGAGCATCTTCTCTTCGACCCCGCCTCGCTCGACGGGGATGACGGCCGCCGCCACGTCGTCAGCCGCATCTCCCCCTCACTCGACGGCTGGAAGGTGACGATCTCCGTATCGGCCAACGGAACCGAAGACGACCGCATCCTCGTGATGGATGTCGAGCAGAAGAGGCTCTATGCGGAAACGATCGACCGGTGCCGCTTCGCCTCCCCCTCATGGACCGAAGACGGCGAACATTTCATCTACAACCGGCTGCGGCCCGTCACGAGACCCGGACAGAACCCCCAGTACGACAGCCAGGTCTTCCTGCACCGCGTGGGAACCGACCCGGAGACGGACATCGAGATCTTTTCCGGGGCGAAGTATCCCGAACTCAACATCGACGGCGCCGACATTCCCGACGTCTCCTACGACCGGGAGAGCGGGCGGCTCTTCGCCTTCGTCTCCAACGTCGACCGCCGCCTCAGGGTCTACACCGCCCCGGCCAAAGCACTGCTCGAAGGCCGCATCGACTGGAAACCGCTCATCCGCCCCTCCGACGACATCCACGACTTCGCCACCACGGCGACCGAGCTCTACTACTTCACCCCGAAGGGCGCACCGCGCTTCAGGGTGATGAAGACTTCGCTCGAGAGGCCCGACTTCAGCCGCGCCGAAACCGTCGTCCGGGAAGATCCTGAAGCGCTGCTCACCTCCTTCGCCCTCACGAGCGGCAGCCTCTACTTCACGCGTTCCCTGCACGGAGTGGAAGCCCGGATGTACCGCAGGGACCTCTCCACCGGAGAAGAGCGCCGCCTCCAGCTCCCCTTCCCTGCCGGATCGGCCTACATCTCGAGCAAGGGGCCCCGATTCGGCGACATCTGGGTCACCATCGCCGGCTGGAGCCGGGACTACAGCCGCTTCCGCTACCTGCCGGAGAGCGGCCGCTTCCAAAGAGAGACCATCTCCTCACCCGCCAGCTACCCCGAGTACCGGAACCTGGTGGTCGAAGAGGTGATGGCGCCCTCATACGACGGCACCTTGGTGCCGCTCTCGCTCGTCTACCAGAGAGGGCTGAAGCGGGACTCCGGCAACCCGGTGCTGCTCTACGGCTACGGTGCCTACGGCAAGACGCTCTCCCCCTTCTTCAGCCCCTCCATGCTGCTCTGGACCACGAGGGGCGGAGTCATTGCCGTGGCGCACGTGCGCGGGGGCGGTGAGCTCGGCGACCGCTGGCACACGGACGGCATGAAGGAGCACAAGCCGAACACCTGGAAAGACGCCATCGCCTGCGCGGAATATCTCGTGGAAAAGGGCTACACGAAACCTGAAAGGATCGTGCTCAACGGAGCGAGCGCCGGAGGGATCATGGTAGGCATGGCGATGGTCGAGCGGCCGGACCTCTTCGGGGCGGTCATCCCCCAGGTCGGGGCCATGAACCCGCTGCGGGGTGAAGAGACGCCGAACGGACCGGTCAACGTGCCGGAATTCGGCACAGCGAAGGATCCCCGGGAGCGCCGCGCCCTCATCGCCATGGACCCCTATCTCAACATCCGCGACGGGGAACGGTATCCGGCCGCGCTCGTTACCGCAGGAATGAACGACCCGAGGGTCAGCGCGTGGCAGCCGGCGAAGTTCGCCGCGCGGCTCCAGCAGGCGACAGTCTCCGGAAAGCCGGTACTCTTTTTCGCCGACGGCGAGGCCGGCCACGGCATGGGCAACACCAAATCCAAAGCGTTCGAAACGCTGGCCGACGTACTCAGCTTCGGGTTATGGCAGTGCGGCGACCCGGATTTCCGGCCGGAGCGGTAGGCCGCCCCTCGTCCCGCGTTCAGAGAAGCTCGGCCAGTTCCGTCCAGCGCGACATGTCGAGCTCGACCTGCCGCTGCAGCGCCTCCAGCTCCGCGCTGAGCTTCTGGACCGCCCCGAAATCGTTTCCGGCTGAGGCAAGCTCGCCGGCGATCTCCGCCTGGCGCTCCTCGGCCGAGGCGATGGACGCTTCGAGCCGCTCGAGCTCCTTCTTCTCCCGGCTGTTGAGCTTCCTCCCTTTCGGCTCCTGCACGGGGGCGGCGTTCTGGCGCACCGGCTCCTTTTTCGGGGGAGCTTTTTCCCGCTCGGCCTTCTCCATGGCCTTCAGCTCGAGATAGACACTGTAGTTGCCGGGGTAGCGGCGGATGGTGCCGCCCTCCTCCCAGGCGAAGATGTCCTCCACCGTACGGTCGAGGAAGTAGCGGTCGTGGCTCACGACGATGAGGCACCCTTCGTAGGTGTCGAGGTAGTCCTCGAGCACCCTGAGGGTCGGGATGTCGAGGTCGTTGGTCGGCTCGTCGAGCAGCAGCACGTTCGGGGCCGACATCAAAAGATGGAGCAGGTAGAGGCGGCGGCGCTCGCCGCCCGAGAGCGTGCCGATGGGGTTGTACTGCTGCGAGCCGGAGAAGAGGAAGCGCTCGAGCATCTTGGCGGCCGATACCACCGTGCCGTCCTTGGTCTTTATCTGCTCGGCGTCCTCGCGGATGAAGTCGATCACCCGTTTCGACTCGTCGAGGTGACGGCTCTCCTGGTCGTAGTAGCCGAGACGCACCGTCTTGCCGATGTCGATGTGGCCGCTGTCGGGCTCCGAGCGGCCGGCGATCATCTCGAAGAGGGTGGTCTTGCCCGAGCCGTTCGGGCCGATGATGCCGATGCGGTCCCCTTTGCGGATCTTGTACTCGAAATCACTGAGGAGAATCTTCTCACCGTAGGCTTTCGAAACGTCATGGAACTCGATGATCTTGTCTCCGAGCCGGTCCGCGCCGAAATCGATCGAGAGCGCCTGCTCCTTCTCCTTCGGGGGGGCGTAGACCAGCCCTTCGGCCCGCTGCATTCGGGCTTTCTGCTTGGTGGTGCGGGCTTTGCAGCCGGTGCGCATCCACTCGAGCTCCTGCTTGACGAGCGCCTGGCGCTTGCGCTCGTCGCGCACCGCCTGCTCCTCCTCCGACTGCTTCTGCTGCAGGTAGCTCGAGTAGCCGCCCGTATAGGTAGAGACCTTTTTGCTGTCCACCTCGATCATGCGCATCGCCACCCGGTCGAGGAAATACCGGTCGTGGGTGATGAGGATCACCGCCCCCTGGTAGCGCTTGATGTACTGCTCGAGCCATTCGACGCTGTCGGCGTCGAGGTGGTTGGTCGGCTCGTCGAGGATGAGCGCGTCGCTCGGCACGACGAGCGCATGGGCGAGGGCCACGCGCTTGCGCTGGCCGCCGGAAAGGGTCCCCATTTTGGCGCCAAGGTCATAGAGGCCGAGGCGGCCGAGCACCGCTTTGGCGTTCGACTCGAGCTCCCAGGCGCCGCTCGTGTCGAGCTCGTGCGCAAGCTCGCTCATCTTCTCGATCAGCGAAGGGTCCTCGTCGTGCAGGTGCTCGAGCTTCTCGCAGACCAGCTCGTACTGCAGAATGAGGTCCATCAGCCGGTCGCTCGAACGCAGCACCGCCTCGAGCACCGTATCCTCGGGGTCGAAGGGCGAGTCCTGCGGCAGGTAGGAGATCTTCTTTTTGTTGGCCACCATCACCCGCCCCTTGTCGGGCTGTTCGGCGCCGGCCAGTATCTTGAGGAGCGTGCTCTTGCCGCTGCCGTTGGCGCCGATGATGCCGACCTTGTCGCCGTCGTCGATGCCGAACGAGACGTCGGAGAAGAGGTGTTTCAGCCCGTAGTGCTTCTCGAGACCCTCGACCGTGAGTAATACCATGTGGTTCCTTCCCTTGAGAAAATTGCCGCGCCGCCCCCCTTCGGGACGGAGCGGGGGCAATATAGCCAAAGCGGCGGGTTTTGCCCCCTTTGCGGGAAGATATCCGGGAAAGGGGGCTGCGGAGGGTTTCGGGTCCCGGGATTTTTGCTTACAATGAAAAAAGGGGCCCGTGGCCCCCGAAGCTCGATCTCTCACCGAACGACATCCCCGACATGGCAGCCATCGAAGACGCCCCCCTGTGGGCCGGTATCCCCGTACCCGAAACCATCCGTCTTATGGAAAGCCATCAGCAGGAAGCCGTGCTTTCCTGGGCGAAGGAGGTCGTCGCCTCCAGTACCGACGGGTTCGACGAGCTGTACGAGGCCATCAGCATGATTGTCAAGTACATCCCGCACTTCGTCGTCATCCCGCTCATGGTCGAGCACATCAAGCCCAGAATCGCCGCCGGGGTCTGTCTCAAGATGGGTGTCGAGCAGGCGACCGGCTACGCCAACGACCTGCCTGCGGAGTACTTCACCGAGGTCTCGCGCCACATCGATGCACCCATGATGGCAGAGATCCTCACGAAAATGAAAAAGCACCACGCAGAGAAGTTCATTATCTCGGAACTCCGCCGCCACCTCACGCGCATGCTCGAGATCGCAGAGCACCTCGACGACAAAATGCTTGAAATCGTCGCAAAGCACGTCACCCTCCCCGAACACCAGGACGACCTGGTCAAGCATCCGCATACCAGCCTCTTCAGCCGCATCCGCCAGATGCAGAAATAAAAAAGGCGGAACCCCTGCCACTGAAGTTCCGCCTTTCGATAGCCGTTTGCCACAGAGGGCTCAATCGGTCTGCTTTATCCCTGCAGCCATCGTCATCCGCTCCAGGATAGCGAGGGCGAGCAACCCCGAACCAATCCCAACGAGATCTGCAAGGATATCAAAAAAACTGGCCAAATGACCCGGAATGTACATCTGGAACAGTTCAATGCCACAGCCGTATACCAGAAGCAATAAGGCCAGCCGGCCACGGGAGACAGCCCAGAATACGCTGAAAAGGAACGCCAGGACGCCGAATGCCAAAAAATGCTCAATTTTGTCCCCCCACTGAAACGTGGCCATGGTCGCATGGCCTCCAGGAAACAGGGCTATAAGAGTCACCGCAATCCAGACTCCAATGGCAGAATACCTTCCAGCCTGCACGACTGCTACGCTTTTTATCGGAAGCTTTATATGAGGCACATCACTCCTGGTTCACGGGTATAAAAGAAGGCAATCTGACGATGCAGTAGTTTGCCGAAAAGCGACCCACTAAATTCGACGAAGGGCCCCCATTTGAAACAGCGAGGAGCCGTTTAAGGAGGGGTAAGATTAGAAAAGATTGCGAAGTTTGCATTTGGATGCCAACTTTCTTTATCAAAAAACTCGTTAAACCCCTTATCGATTAAAGCACCTTTGTGTATTGGGTTATTATAGATAATAACCACTCTTTTATTTGAAATTTTATTTAGAAATTTATCTAAAATTTTGGAATCAAATGGATTGTATAAGTAGAAAATAAAAGCCTCACAGTCATAATCCAATTCAATGTCGGCAGCATCACCACATATAATCTCAACATTTAACGCAGAAATTCGCTTCAAATTTCTTTTACATATCTCAACTAAATGCGGGCTGTAATCTAAGCCGATAATATTTTTTGCGTACGGAAACATTTTATTCCATACACACAGCACCTTACCTTTTCCGCAACCAACATCAACCAATGCAACATCTTTTGGATTTAAGGAAAATAAATCAATCGCTATGCTTGTTGCTAATTTAATAGTGCCATTCCAACTACTCATATAAAAGGTACCATTTTCAAAATTTTTTGGCGTATCAATATATTTTTCTTTTGGGAGCCATATGTGTGTATCGGTATGATGAATTATATCAAAAAGATGTGTTTCAAAAAAATATGAAAGAGGAAGGCGAATTCCTCTTTTTTTCCACATTCTAAAGTAATCATTAAGTCCAAATTTCATGGCTCTTCGTCGAATTTAGTGATCAAGCTCAAGTATGTCAGTCAGGACACACCCTGATGTTCGAGGGCTTCGTCGTCCAGCTCCTGCAGCACTGTGCCAGCACTCAGGCCGTTGCATCCATGCTCAGGCTCAGCTGGCACTCTGTCGACCAGATCATGCGGCGCGCGGTAGCGCGAGGCATGAAGCGCAGGGACACTGAAGCCATCCGGCATCTCGGCATTGATGAAAAGAGCTTCAGGGCCGGTCACCAGTACGTGACGATCATGAACGACCTGGACGGCGGCAGAGTCCTTGATGTGGTCGAAACCAGAACAACCAAAGCCACTGTAAAGCTCTTGACCAGCCTTGCTGCAAAGCAGCGGAAGCAGGTGCTTTCAGTCTCGGTCGACATGTGGAATCCGTTTGCCCATGCCGTCCGGAAAAAGGTTCCCCAGGCAGATCTCGTGCACGACCGTTACCACATCAGCAAGTATCTCAATGATGCCGTCGATGCTGTTCGGCGTCAAGAGTCCAGAGCGCTCAAGTCGGCCGGCGACAAAACACTCATCGGCTCGAAGTACGCCTGGCTCCGCAACCCGGAAAACATGAGCGACAAACAGCGCGCCGACTTCGACCAGCTGATGACCTGCGAGCTGCAAACCGGCACCGCATGGTCGCTGAAGAACATGTTCAGGGCGTTCTGGGTATTGACCAGCAGAGACGCCGCCGAGTACTTCTTCCAGTACTGGAGCGATGCCGTCGACCGCTCCGAACTGAAGCCGATAATCAAAGTCAAGGACATGATGGCCCGTCATCTTGACGGCATCCTGAACTTCACCCGGCACCGCATAACCAATGCGGTTTCGGAAGGGCTGAACAGCAAGATCCAGTTGATCAAGGCCTCAGCCCGTGGGTTCCACAGCTTCGAAAGCTACCGAACCCGAATCCTGTTTTACTGCGGAAAGCTCGACATGGCAATCTGACGATGCAGTAGTTTGCCGAAGAGCGACCCACTAAATTCAACGAAGGGCCGAAAGAAGATGTAGAACTGCTCTTCGACTGCCAGTGACCCGGTATGGAGCAGTGGCTTTTGCAATGAAGGCGCAGCAAAATATCCCGCTTCACGCCAGAAAAATATGTTCGATGAGAAAAGGGTTGTGGCGGTGATGCTTTGGCCGAGATCCTTGAACGCGATGGAGTCAAAGAGGTATGCGCCAACGAGAAGGGTGAATGCGATGACAGGAAAAAGGGCAGGAAAGATTCTCCTGATTCGGCGTTCGTAGAATCGTGCAATGGAAAACGTTTCTTCCTGTATGTCTTTGAGGATGATGGTGGTGATGAGGAATCCGGAGATGACTAAGAAGATATCAACTCCAACAAAGCCGCCGGAGAATCTAGGAGCGCCAGTGTGGAAGAAGAGAACTGCGAGAACGGCAATGGCACGAAGGCCATCTATATCAGGGCGATATTTCAGGCTCATGGAATGGAGTCGCTAAATGATATGGATATTGGACATACTTTAGATGTTGAGGTCTTGATCAAGACCATAACCGGTTTCAACTCCTGAGGCATCAAGGTCAAACAACCCCGGCCAGTACTCAACCCCAAAGCACGATCATGAGGAAGCGTCCCGCCATGGGGCAGCTCAAGCTCGAAAAAACCGCCGATGCCGTTCATGACCCTTCATTGCGTGAAATCAACCGACCAACCAGCTGAATCCGGCTCAAAAAAACGATCTAACACACTATTCCACCGGGCTAAATACACCCAATCTGACGACAGCGACCTGCGCCAGATGGCGAAGTGAGAACTTGTTGCTATCATAAGGAAGATCACAAAAAGGACAGGCGCCCATTTTCGCCAGATCAGCGGCAAGGATAGCCTTCCTGAAACGCCGGTATTTTTCACCATTCCATACATCGGAAAAACTTTCTGCAAAAAGGTTCCCCAGCACATTTTTGTGCCGAAGATCCCTATCGCAAGAAATCACCTCACCATTCGATGCGATATGTATGGAAGTCCATGGGTAGGGGCACTCATTGTATTTTTGGCTCTTCGTCAAATTTAGTGGGAATGCGGGAGGAAATGGATAGCTTGACGTAGTCTCAAGCCTCACCAATCCAACCCGCAGTCTCGTGATGGAATCCCTGATCTCTCATTACCAGCAGCTTC
>NZ_SJPA01000032.1 GCF_004332115.1 Chlorobium sp. N1 | reverse complement strand
GGGCTTGCTGAATAATGGCCAAATCATTCTATAGCAATGAATTAAGCGGTATTTTCCGTATCTTGAGTGCAAGGAAAAGCCTTAAAAAGCCCCAAAAACCTTGCACCTCGATACCGCCGATTCATGTACCAGCCGAAGTTTCATCAGCTCACGTTCGAAAATTTCCATCTGCCGTTCGGCGGTAAACTCGATCCGGAAAACCGGTGGGTGAGGCTCGCTGACGTAATTCCCTGGCATGTCGCCGAGACGATGTATGCCAAAAACTTCATGTCGAAACGAGGCGCTCCGGCACTGACGGTCCGCATGGCGCTGGGGTCACTCATCATCAAGGAGAAGCTCGGCCTTTCGGATATCGAGACGGTCGAACAGATCAAGGAGAACCCGTATCTCCAGTTCTTCATCGGTCTTGAAACGTACCAGCATGCAGCGCCCTTCGATGCCTCGATGCTGACGCACTTCCGCAAACGCCTGAAGCATACCGATCTCGGTGCGCTGCAGGAGGAACTCCTGCAGCGACACCTGGCTGAAGAGCGAAAGAGGGCGGAGGCCAAGGATCAGGATGACGACGGAAATGACGGTCCCCCTGCCAACAAGGGCAAACTCATCGTCGATGCCACCTGTGCTCCGGCAGACATCGCCTATCCGACGGATATCAGCCTTTTGAACGACGCCCGCGAGAAGACCGAACGCATCATCGATAAGCTGTGCGAGATGCACCCGGAAGGCGTCGCAAAGCCCAGGATGTCCCGCCGGACAGCAAGGAAGGACTTCCTTGCTGTCGGCATGAAGAAGAGCCTCTCGAGGAAGGCCCTTCGCAAAGGCCTACGCAAGCAGCTGAGTTATCTCAGGAGGAACCTGCAATACATCGGTAGCCTGTCCGCCTCGGTTTCGCTGACGGTCCTCTCGAAGCGCCTGTATCGCGACCTGCTGGTGATCGACGAACTGTATCGGCAGCAGCTGGAAATGTACAAGACCGAGAAGAAGAGCGTCAGCGACCGGATCGTCAGCATCAGCCAGCCGCATATCAGGCCGATCGTACGGGGCAAGGCCGCAGCCAAGACAGAGTTCGGCATGAAGCTCTCGATCAGTGTTGTCGACGGCATCAGCCTGCCGGAGAGGATGAGCTGGAACGCCTACAACGAAGGTTGCGATCTGGTGCGGGATATCGAGCGGTACCGCGAGCGATACGGCTACTATCCCGAATCGGTCCATGCCGACAAGATCTACCGGACGCTGGCCAACCGGATGTGGTGCAAAGAGCGAGATATCAGGCTGAGCGGCGTGCCGCTCGGGCGGCCCCCGAAGGATGTTGAGAAGAACCGGGCCCGCCGGCGGCAGATCAGGGAAGACGAAGGAGTCCGGAACGCAGTTGAAGGCATGTTCGGTAAGGCGAAGCGCCGGTACGGACTTGCCAGGGTGATGGCAAGGCTTGCTGAGAGCAGCCTGAGCGTGGTATCGATCACGTTCCTCGTGATGAACCTGGATCGGCTGCTCGCCGCTCCTTTTTTGCGCCTGTTCGAATGGCTCCTTTTGGAGCTTGACGTAATCAGAAATTCGTTCGTGTGGTCACCTTCCCGAACGGTGATTGAGTGCCGCTCGGCGATGGCTTGAATTCTTCAGCAACCCCTA
>NZ_SJPA01000031.1 GCF_004332115.1 Chlorobium sp. N1 | reverse complement strand
AGGGTCTGCTGAATAATAGTTAAATCATTTTATGGTAATGAATTAAGCGGTATTTTTCGTATCTTATGTGCAAGGAAAAGCCTGAAAAAGCCCCAAAAACCTTGCACCTCGAAACCGCCGATTCATGTACCAGCCGAAGTTTCATCAGCTCACGTTCGAAAATTTCCATCTGCCGTTTGGTGGTAAACTCGATCCGGAAAACCGGTGGGTGAAACTTGACGCCGTAATTCCCTGGCACGTTGCCGAGACGATGTATGCAAAAAACTTCCTGTCAAAACGAGGCGCTCCGGCACTGACGGTCCGCATGGCGCTGGGATCCTTGATCATCAAGGAGAAACTCGGCCTCTCGGATATCGAGACGGTCGAACAGATCAAGGAGAACCCGTATCTCCAGTACTTCATCGGGCTTGCAGAGTACCAGCATACCGCGCCCTTCGATGCTTCAATGATGACCCACTTCCGCAAACGCCTGAAGCATACCGATCTCGCTGCGTTGCAGGAGGAACTCCTGCAACGCCATCTGGCTGCGGAGAAGGCTCGCCTGAAGGCGAAGAATGAAGACGACGATGATGAAGGCGATGACGGCTCCGTAAACAAGGGGCGCCTCATCGTTGATGCTACCTGTGCTCCGGCAGACATCGCCTATCCGACGGACATCAGCCTCTTGAACGACGCCCGCGAGAAGACCGAATTGATCATCGACACGCTGTGTGCAATGCACCCGGAAGGAGTGACGAAGCCCAGGATGTCCCGCCGGACAGCAAGAAAAGAGTTCCTTGCTGTCGGCATGAAGAAGAGCTTGTCGAGAAAGGCGCTCCGCAAAGGCCTACGCAAGCAGTTGGCATATATCAGGAAGAACCTCCAGTACATCGGCAACCTCTCCGCATCGGTTCCGCTGACGGTCCTGTCGAAACACCGGTACCGCGACCTGCTGGTGATCGAGGAGCTGTACCGGCAGCAGCTGGAAATGTACAAGAGCGACACGAAGAGCATCAGTGACCGGATCGTAAGCATCAGTCAGCCCCATGTCAGACCAATCGTACGGGGCAAGGCCGCTGCGAAAACGGAGTTCGGCATGAAGCTCTCAATCAGTGTCGTCGATGGCATCAGCATGCCGGAACGGATGAGCTGGAACGCCTACAACGAAGGCTGTGACCTGGTAAGGGATATCGAGCGCTACCGTGAGCGATACGGCCACTACCCTGAATCAGTGCACGCCGACAAGATCTACCGGACACTGGCCAACAGGATGTGGTGCAAAGAGCGGGATATCAGGCTGAGTGGCGTGCCGCTGGGGCGGCCGCCAAAGGATGTTGAGAAGAACCGGGCCCGCCGGCGGCAAATCAGGGAAGACGAAGGAATCAGGAACGCCGTTGAAGGGAAGTTCGGCCAAGCGAAGCGCAGGTATGGGCTAGGCCGGGTGATGGCGAGGCTGTCTGAAAGCAGTCTCTGCGTGGTCTCGCTCACGTTTCTCGTGATGAACCTGGACCGGTTGCTCGCCCTTCCTTTTTTGCGCCTGTTTGAATGGCTCCTTTTGGAGCTTGACGTAATCCAAAATTTGTTCAAGTGGTCATCTTCCCGTGC
The DNA here is from genome assembly GCF_004332115.1 of Chlorobium sp. N1. Taxonomy (GTDB): domain Bacteria; phylum Bacteroidota; class Chlorobiia; order Chlorobiales; family Chlorobiaceae; genus Chlorobium. The sequence continues at coordinate 47 of NZ_SJPA01000031.1, read as the reverse complement.
GGCGATGAAGTGCTGCTGGGCGATGGCTTGAATTCTTCAGCAAACCC
>NZ_SJPA01000007.1:90000-94356 GCF_004332115.1 Chlorobium sp. N1 | reverse complement strand
ACAGCCTCGTCCAGGCCGCAAAAGCACGGGCTCGGGGCTACCGTACCAACAGGTATCTCATCAACATGATTTACCTCATCAACGGGAAACTTAATTTCAGCTTACCCATTTGAAACAGCGAGGAGCCACAAAAACACCCTCGGAGGCGAACGATGAAGCAATCAAGACCACCGCTGGTCCGCATGCAGCATATCGACCGGCAGTTGAAAGAAAACCGCTATCCGAACTGCTCGCAGGTCGCCAGGTATTTCGAGGTGTCCTCGAAAAGCATCCAGCGGGACATCGACTACATGCGCGACGTCCTCGGCGCTCCGATTGCCTACGACAGGAAACAGCGGGGATACCGCTACGAGAAGGCCGGCTGGAGTTTCCTGCCCTCGAAGATCCTTGAAGGCAAGGAGACCGAAGCGCTTATGGCAACGAAGAAAGTGCTCGCCCAGTACAAGGGCTCCCCCTATTACGAAGAGGTCTGCCGCGCGCTCGACAAGGTCCGGCAGTACCTGCCGGAAAACTCGGCGGCAGACGAGCTGCTGAGCATTTACTCCTTCGAGCAGTCCTCCTCGGCAGGCATCGAGCCTAGGACCTTCGCCAGAATCGAAGACGCCATCCGCGGAAGGTTGAAGGTAAACATGACCTACCGGGCCTCATGGAACCAGGAGGTTACCGAGCGCACCGTACACCCCTACCTCTTCCGCTACTCCCCCGTTCGGGAGACCTGGTACCTCATAGGCCACTGCGAACTACGCAATGAAATCAGGACTTTCGCAATACACCGCATCCGCACCCTCGCTCTTACCGGAAAGAGGTTCACGGTACCAAAAACGTTCTCGCTGGAGAACTACGTCGACAAGACCTTTGATCAAATCCACCGGGACGAGGAGCACCGGGTGGCCATCCGGTTCACCCCGTTCCAGGCCCAGTGGATACGGGAGCACACCTGGCACCCCTCCCAAGAGATCGAGGAGCACGCAAACGGCGGGCTTACCTTGAGGATGACAGTTGGAGCACTTGACGCCGTCAAGCGCTGGGTGCTCCGCTACGGCTGCGAAGCGCAGGTGCTCGAACCGCAGGAACTCCGGGAGATGATGAAGTCGGAAGCGGTGGCAATGGAGAGCCTCTATGAAGACGCCAGAGCGGTCAGTCTGCAGACCTTGCCGCTGTTCTAACGAATGGATGGGGCAGGCATTGTCCCATCCGCCTGATTACATTACAGGGAGCCGTAAAGCTCAACGCCACACCAGAACACAAAAAGAACAGGGGAACTGCCCGGACGGCAGTTCCGGAAACCAAGAGGGAGCCCACGAATGAAGAAAGTGCTATGGTTCGACCTTGAAACGACCGGAACGAACCCCGACATTCACGGCATCATCCAGTTCGCCGGCCTGGCGGAAATCGACGGCCTTGTCGCAGAGTCCTTCGAAATCAGGATGCAGCCCCACAACGGAGCTGTCATCGAGGACGAGGCCCTCGAGGTGAGCGGAACGAGCAGGGAGGATCTTGCGACATTCACCCCGCATGAAGAGGCCTTCCGGCAGATCGACGCGTTCCTCTCGCGCCATGTCTCCCGCTACGACCGCGACGACAAGTTTTATCCCGCCGGCTACAATGTCCGCTTCGACATGGATTTCCTCGGCAGGATGTTCCGCCGGTACGACCAGTACGGGCTTGGTTCATTCATCAACTGGCGCTCGATTGATCCCCAGCCGCTGCTCAACCTGATGGAATACATGGGCGTGGTATCACTCCCCAACCATCGACTACAGACCGTCTGCGACCATTTCGGGATAAAACTCGACAATGCGCACGACGCCCTGGCGGACATCACCGCCACGCGCGCGCTCATGCACCGGCTGCTCGAACATGTATCGATTAATCCTTTTACTGATCAGCGCTGATAAATCCGGTAGAAATACCTACCCCCCACCACAACCTGATGTCTGCCTAATGAGCCTTGGAGAAGGAATCTACGAGAGCCTGCTCACCCGGGCCTTACGGGCTAAACTTGATCAATTGCCCGCAAACGAGTACTTCGTTGGCTCTGAGCCAATCGACCGAGCAGAGGCCGCCAGCATCCTCACCGAATACCTCCAAACCATTCTCTCAACAGCTCTCCACAATCTAGAGGAGCAACACGATGATGACTCGCTTTCACATCAGATTGCTTTTTGTAATCAGCTGATCAGCTATATCGATAACGAGCTGCAACTCTCCATGCAGGAGGACCTGGTACTGCAGCAAGGCGAAATACTGACTGCAATCCTCTCCAAAATCGGCAAAACCGACGAACAGCTTCAAGGGCACCTCGAAAAGAGCCTGCCGCTCTCCGGTCTCAGAACCAGTAATCTTTTTACCGGAAGCAATGCAGACCTCTCCATCGATACCGAGATCGAGCGGGATATCATGTCGGCGAACCGTATCTACTGGATCGTCTCCTTCATCCGTTGGTCAGGGCTCAGGATTTTTAAAAATGCCTTGAAAGAGTTCACCAGCATGCCCGGCTCATCATTGCAGGTCATCACCACCACATACATGGGGGCAAGTGAACCACGTGCGATTGAGTTTCTTGCCTCGCTCCCCAATACCAGCATTAAAATATCATACCAAACCACCATAGAGCGTCTCCACGCGAAAGCCTACATTTTTGAGCGGAACTCCGGATATGACTCCGCCTACATTGGCTCCTCAAACCTCTCCCGCTCAGCCCTTACAAAGGGTCTCGAATGGAACCTTCGGGTTACAACCAGGGAGAACCCGCATATCATTGAGAAAGCCAAAGCCACGTTTGAGCACTACTGGAACAGCATTGACTTTGAAGACTTCAGCGAAGGGGGTATTGAACGGTTCCGGGAGGCGATACAACAGGAACGATCGCCCTCAACCGTCATTGCCCTGCAGGACTATCTGAAAATCCATCCCCAGCCTTTTCAGAAAGAGATCCTCGACCGGTTGCGAACCGAAAGGGAAATTCATGGCCGCTACCGAAACCTGATCGTAGCTGCTACGGGAACGGGCAAAACCGTCATCTCCGCCTTTGACTTTAAGCGCCATTACGAACGCGCCCCTGAATCCTCAACACTCCTGTTTGTCGCCCACCGACAGGAAATCCTTGAACAGGCCAGAGCGACATTCCGGGCAGTACTTGATGACCGGTCATTTGGCGACCTCTGGGTCGGCTCGCACCAGCCAACAAGCCCTCACCTTCGTCACCTCTTTATTTCTGTTCAGACGTTTAACTCACAAAAGGAGCTCTTCCAGCAACGATTCAGTAAAGAGTACTACACGTTCATTGTGGTTGACGAAGCTCACCACTCCCAGGCTGATTCATACCGAGATATTTTCACACTCTTCGAACCCCACATTCTCCTGGGACTCACCGCCACGCCAGAACGCATGGACGGCAAATCCCTGCTGCCGGACTTCTGCAATAAAATTGCCGCTGAAATCCGCCTGCCGGATGCACTCGCACTCAAACTGCTCACGCCATTCCAGTACTTCTGCGTTGATGATGAGAGTGTGGATTTGCGCAATGTCAAATGGGTAAAAGGAGCCTATGACACCACAGAGCTCTCCAAAATCCTCTCTGTGCAGGAACGGGTGAGACTCATCATCTCAAGCATCAAGCACTACCTCACTGACCCGTTCACCTGCAAGGCCCTCTGCTTCTGCGCCTCAAAAGAGCACGCACGGTTTATGAGTGATGCCATGAATCAAGCCGGTCTTCGTGCAGCTGCGCTGCTAAGCGGAGACCCAAATGCCCAGGAACTGCGAACCAGTATTCGAGGGCGACTGTTGCAAGGAGAGCTGAACTATGTCTGTGTTGTGGACATATTCAACGAAGGTGTTGATATCCCGGAAATTGACACCGTGCTGTTCCTTCGCCCTACGGAAAGCCTTACCGTGTTTCTCCAGCAGTTGGGTCGAGGGCTTCGCATCAGTGCGGATAAGGAGTGCCTGACCGTGCTTGATTTTGTGAGCCAGGCCAACCAGCAGTTTAACTTCGCCGATCGATTCCGAGCCCTTGTCGGTCGCACCAATCAACACATAGAAAAAGAGATCCGGCAGGGGTTTCCGCACCTCCCCACGGGCTGCACCATCAACTTGGAGCCGATGGCCAGAGAGGTCGTTCTCTCAAACATCCGCAACACCATATTCTCAGCCCAGCGCATCCGAAAAGAGATTGCAAGTTTTACCCAGCACACACACCAACCCCTCACCCTCAGTACCTTCCTTGAGCATCATCAGTTGGACATCCGAACACTGTACTCTGGCCAAAAAGGGTGCTGGACACAGCTCAAAAAGGAAGCGGGTATCGGCAGTATTAGCGAAGACAACTGGACCAAGCGTCTCTTCGCCGGA
>NZ_SJPA01000007.1:0-82500 GCF_004332115.1 Chlorobium sp. N1 | reverse complement strand
GGCAAGTCGACGCTGGTCGATGCCGTCACCACGCTGCTCGTGCCAAGCCACCGCATCGCCTACAACAAGGCCGCCGGAGCCGACACCCGCGAACGATCGCTGCGCTCCTACGTGCTCGGATTCTACAAGTCCGAGCGGCAGGAGTCCCTCGGCGGTGGCGCTAAACCGGTCGCCCTTCGCGAAAGCAACACCTACTCGGTCGTCCTCGGGGTCTTCCGCAACGAGGGCTACGACAAGACCGTCACCCTTGCCCAGGTCTTCTGGATGAAGGATCCTTCCGGACAGCCTGCCCGCATGTATGCCGCCGTGGAGCGCGACCTCTCCATCGCAAGCGATTTCTCCGGATTCGGCCCACAGATCGCCGACCTGCGCAAACGGCTGAAAGCGGACGGAATCGATCTCTTCGACAGCTTCCCGCCCTACGGCGCCTGGTTCCGCCGCCGCTTCGGCATCGACAACGAGCAGGCGCTCGAGCTGTTCCACCAGACCGTCTCGCTCAAATCGGTAGGCAACCTCACCGACTTCGTACGCAGCCACATGCTTGAGGCGTTCGACGTCGAAACCCGCATCACCGCCCTGATCCACCACTTCGAAGACCTCAACCGCTCGCATGAGGCGGTGCTCAAGGCCAAGCAGCAGATCGAGATGCTCACGCCGATCGTCGAGGACTGCGAAGGGCACAGGGAGCTCTCAATGTCCACCACTGAGCTGCGGGACTGCCGCGAAGCCATGCGCCCCTGGTTCGCATCGCTCAAACTCGGCCTGCTCCACCACCGCCTTGCCGCCCTCCATGAGGAGCTCGACCGCCATGAAAGCACCATCAAACGGCTTGCGGAGGAGCAGCGAGAAACCCGGGAACGTGAACGCAGCCTGCGCCGCACCATCGCCGAAAATGGCGGCGACAGAATCGAGAACATCGCCGCTGAAATCCGCATGAAGCAGGACGAGCTGGAGCGAAAACAGCAGAAAGCCGCCCGCTGCGAAGAACTGCTCAAGGCGCTCGACGAAACGCCTGCGGCGACTCTCGAGGAGTTCATCGGCCAGCGCGCCGGGCACGAAGCCCTCAGGCAAACCGCCGTGGATCGGGAAACCAGGGTCCAGAACGACCTGAACGAGACGGGCGTCTCGCTCACGCGCGAAGCGATGGAGTACCGGGAGCTGGCGGCTGAAATCGAAAGCCTCAAGGCCAGGAAAAACAACATCGACGAGAGGCAGGTCGCCATGCGGCGGGAGCTCTGCCATGCGCTCACTATCGACGAAACGGAGATGCCCTTCGCCGGCGAGCTGCTGCAGGTGCGCCAGGAGGAGAGCGCCTGGGAAGGAGCCATCGAACGCCTGCTGCGCAACTTCGCCCTCTCGCTGCTCGTGCCCGAGAAGCACTACAGCAAGGTCGCCGAATGGGTCAACAGCACCCATCTCAAGGGACGCCTCGTATACTTCAGGGTACGGAAACCGGCACCTCGGGAAACAGCGCCCGGGTCTTTCGGCGGCCTGCCGCAGAAGCTCATAATCAAACCGGGCTATCCCTTCTTCGACTGGCTCGAACGGGAGATCGGCCACCGGTTCGACGCTGTCTGCTGCAGCAGCCTGCAGGAATTCCGTCGCGAAAAAAAAGCCATCACGTGGACCGGGCAGGTCAAAATGCCCGGCGAACGCCACGAAAAGGACGACCGGCACCGCATCGACGACCGCAGCCGGTACGTTCTCGGCTGGAACAACGCCGCTAAAATCGCCGCGCTGGAAGAGAACGCCCGAAAAAAGAACGGCGCGCTTGAGCAGTACCGGCAGCGGATGAAAACGCTGCAGGAGGAACAGACGCTCCTCAAGGAGCGACTCACCATCCTCTCGCGCCTCGACGAGTATCCCGACTTCCACGACATCGACTGGCAGCCGGTGGCTGTGGCGATCTCCCGCCTCGAAGCTGAAAAAAAGGAACTTGAAGCCACCTCGAACCTGCTCAGCACCCTAACCGCCCGGCTCGAAGAGACCGAAAGGGAACTCCGCCAAACCGAAGAGCAGCTCGACGAGCAAAAAAGCAGACGCTCGAAGAGCGAGCAGAAGATCAGCGACGCGAAGGAAATGGAGAAGGAGGCCCGCCAGCTGGCCGGCCAGGCATCCCCCGAAACCTCCGCACGCTTCTCCCGCCTTGAAGCGCTGCGGGAGGAAATGCAGGAGAGCCGCGCCCTCACCGTCGAATCCTGCGACAACCGCGAACGGGACATGCGCGACTGGCTGCAATCGAGAATCGACGCCGAAGACAAAAAGCTCTCGCGCCTGAACGAAAAGATCATCGGCGCGATGACGAGGTATAACGGACAGTGGCCGCTTGAAACGCGGGACATCGATGCAAACATCGCTTCTGCCGGCGAATACAGCTCCATGCTCGAGCATCTCCGGGGAGACGACCTCCCGCGCTTCGAAAAGCGCTTCAAGGAGCTGCTCAACGAAAACACCATCCGCGAGATAGCCAACTTCCAGTCGCAGCTTGCACGCGAACGCGAAACCATCAAAGAACGCATAGGGCTCATCAACGGCTCGCTCACGAAAATCGACTACAACCCCGGCCGCTACATCAGCCTCGAAGCGGAACCGACCCCCGATGCCGACATACGGGAGTTCCAGGCCGAACTCCGCAGCTGCACCGAAGACACCCTCACGGCCTCTGAAAACGCCCAGTACTCCGAAGTCAAGTTCCTCCAGGTACGCAACATCATCGACCGCTTCCGCGGACGCGACGAGTTCAGCGACCTTGACCGCCGCTGGACGGCAAAGGTGACCGACGTGCGGAACTGGTTCGTCTTCGCCGCCAGCGAGCGATGGAAAGAGGACGATATGGAGCACGAACACTACGCCGACTCCGGGGGCAAATCAGGCGGCCAAAAGGAGAAGCTTGCCTATACGGTGCTGGCAGCGAGCCTCGCCTACCAGTTCGGGCTCAAAATGGACGAGGTGCAGTCACGTTCGTTCCGCTTCGTGGTGATCGACGAAGCCTTCGGCCGCGGCTCCGACGAATCGGCCCACTACGGGCTGCAGCTCTTCGCCCAGCTCAACCTCCAGCTGCTCATCGTCACCCCGCTGCAGAAAATCCACATCATCGAACCCTTCGTCTCCAGCGTGGGATTCGTGCACAACCGTGAAGGGCGCGCCTCCGTGCTGCGCAACCTCAGCATCGAAGAGTACCGCGCCGAAAAACAGAAGATCTCCCGATGAGCACAACGACAAAGGAGTGGACCACACCCGCAGACATCAGGGAGCAGGTGCTGAAGCAGTGGAACCGGGGAACGCTGCTGTCCACGATGGTTGAGGGCCGAGAACTCTTCCCCCTGCGCATCACGCTAAGAAAGCCCGGCTCACGGGAAATCACCGACCGGTTCGCCGACGTACGGAACTGGATCTCCGGGCTCAGGGCATCCGCCGTGCATTATCGCATCGTCTGGCAAACCATCAACCACCGCGTACGCGGCAGCAACACCGTCCCGTCGGAGATATGGGTCGACACGATGGATGACGCCCTCGCCCTCATCGGCAAACGGCGGGCAGCCGACGAGTTCGCCTCCATGGTGAAGCGGTGCCGAAAAGAGATGCCGGACCTCCTCCCCTGGCTTGCCCGGCGCCCCCTCCGGGCCCTTGAACACTCCGAGTCATGGCCTGCCATGCTGCGCCTCGCAGACTGGCTGCGCCATCATCCCCGTCCTGGCGTCTACCTCCGCCAGATAGAGCTTCCCGGCGTACACAGCAAATTCATCGAACAACACCGCGGCACACTCTCCGAACTCTTCGACCTCTCCCTCCCGCCCGGATCGATCAACGAAAAAGCCACCGGCGCAACCAACTTCTGCCAGCGCTACGGGTTCCTGGACAAACCCCTCCGGGTACGCTTCAGGATCCTCGATCCGGCCCTCTGCATACTGCCTGAAGGCAACGGCCATGAAATCACCCTCACCCGGGACGACTTCGCCCGGCTCAACATACCCGTCGAAACCGTCTTCATCACCGAGAACGAAATCAACTTTCTCGCCTTCCCACCAACCCCGGGCGCAATGGTCATCTTCGGGGCAGGCTACGGCTTCGGGAACCTCGCAACCGCAGAGTGGCTCCAGGACAAAGCCCTGTACTACTGGGGCGACATCGACACCCACGGCTTCGCCATCCTGAACCAGTTCCGCCACTATTTCCCCCACGCGTCCTCATTCCTCATGGAGAGGGAAACCCTCCTCGCCCACCGCAGGTACTGGGAACGCGAACCCCGCCCCGAAACAGACCCCCTTCCACGGCTTAGCGAGTGTGAACACTCCCTCTACGACGATCTTCGCCACAACCGTCTCGGCGACCGCATACGGCTTGAACAGGAGAAAATAGGCTACTCGAAGCTCCTTGAAGCCCTGGAAAACAGCAACAGCCCGTCGGCATAAGCGCTCGTCCTGCTGGACGACACCCCTCTTCGGCAGGAGGGAACGCCCTCCTGAGAACAACCGGAATCACCCCGCTTCCGGTTATCGCCGGGGGCCGGTTCACCCGGCAGGAAATCCGGAAAATCCCCAGTCAGCATTCGCCGACCGCCTGGAGCTGCGGACCAGGCCGGGCCGCCCGCCCTTCATCCAGCCGCAACAAGACGGACATCGACAGCCCTGCTGCAGGAACAACCCGCTCACTCTTTTTCCGCCTTCCGCGGAGTGCCGCCTGAAGGGGGCGTTCCCTCAAGCCTCTTCGTCCAGGACATCCCGGTGCCGGAGATGCCCGCAGTCACCCTCGTACCCTTCCTACCAAGCGTCACCTTCGCCCCTCTCGGCCCAAGCGAAAGGGAGACGCCTAAGCGGCTGAAATTGAGCGTAACGCCCGGAAAGATGGTCAGGCGTCTCCAGAATCTGAATCCCATGACGAGGAGGTCTGAAGGTTGAAAAAACGGACAGGGAGCGGAAAGAGAGGGACGGAAGGAGCAGCTCAGGTCCCACGGGGCGGGCTTTAGCGACGGGGTGCGTGCATATTGGAAAACGGTTCCAATATGCACGGCAGAAAACAATCTATCCTTTTTTCCCACCCGCCATTCACTATAGCGCCTCACTTCACCCCGAGTATCCACCCCTCGAGCTGCGCCTCGCCGTATTGCCCCGGAAGCATATCAGGTCTGAAATACCCTCCGAGCGACCCGTCCCCGTCCGCCTCCCTCAGCCAGGCCGCTACCGAGTATGCGTCGTGCTGGTCGGGGGTACGGTCCATGCGGGGATACCGCCTGCTCCAAAGGGAAGGGTAGACCTCGGCGAGCACCGAACGCCCTCCTGTCGTTCTTCATCCGGCATGGGCCGATCCTCCCTGCTGATTTTCTGGGTTGCCTTGAAGACAAGGGCCTCTGCCTCATAATCCGTGCGATATGGAATATCATTCCAATATGCACGAACATAGGCACCCGTTGTTCAAAAACCTGCGCTGTTCATTAGGCAAGCACCTGGCGGTAGAGGGCTTTTTCACGGCTGCGGATGTCGCGGATGCGCTCAAGCAGCTCTTTCCAGTATTGCCCTCCGCCAGTGCCTTTGAGGCGCTCATCATCCATCGTGAAGCCTTTGACGATGTACTCACGAAGGTGCAATGTCGCCCACTGGCGGAACCGGGTTGCTGTCGCTGAATTCACCCTGCAGCCAATGGAGATGATGGCGTCGAGGTTATAGAGTTTCGATCGTACCGTCTGGGTCTTACCCTCCATAACTCCGAGTGGTATGTTCCAAAATGGAACTAACCTCTTTTTCAACCAGTTCACCGCTTTCAAAGATGTTTTTGAGGTGTTTTGTGATTTCATTCGGGTTATACGTCTTGCGCATAAACAGGCGCAAATATTTGCGCCGAGCGCATAAATTAACACTTACGCTCATAAACAGCCCCTTTTCGCTCACCTATTTGCTGAATTGCTTCGCGTTTTTTCAACCTTAACAGCAGTTTATATGCTTGATCCGGGGTTAGATGGCAGAGCTCAATCACATCAGCGCGCTTAATACTGCCGTGCTTATCGATGTAGTTCAACACCATCTGCTCCTGCTGAATGGGCGCAAACCCGGCTTGTCGGATGTACTCCGATTTCTTGCCTGCCTTGCGGTACATTGCGGCGCTGAGCGTATAGGTACGGCCCCTGCCGGTTCCATGCGGTTCCAGAAAGCCGGTTTCAACCAAACGCTCAAGGGTGGCGCGCACGCTCGGTTCCGGCTTTTGCACCGATGGCGCCAGGTCGGCAGTGGTCAACCGACGCTCTTCGCGAAGCCGAGAGAGGACAATGAGTGAGTCAATCGGCATGTTCCCGAGCTTGTCATCCTGCTCAACCACCATCTGTAAAAAGTCCAGGTCAGCGGCGGCGTTGGAGAGAAACAAGGTCACGGTATACTCGTTGGAAAGGGAGTAGTCCGGTACCGGCCGGCCATAACGAAGCATTCCCTCATAAATGCGATCAATGCCGCGCCCGGTCCTCTCGGCCAGGCCTATACGCTTGATTGCATCAGCAAGAAGAGGGTTGCGCGATCGGGGATCAGCAACCAGCAGGTTATCCAGGGTAACACCTTCGACAAATCCACCGGGGTTGGAGATTGACAACCCGTCATCTCCGATTTTTACATGAATTGCCCCGAGGCGGCTGAAATCACGATGAACCAGCGCGTTCACGAGGGCTTCGCGAAAAGCGCGCCGGTCATAGTTGGGTACCGGCACCCGGAACAGTCCGACTTGGATCTCTTCTTCAACTACCCATGGCCTGAACTGCTTTTCGATCTCTTCAAAGGTTTCAATGAGAGGTGTGCGATAGAATTCATTCACTTGGACATCGGTACCCCGTAACACTTGGAAGGCAACCTCATGAGCAGGCAGGTGGTTACGCAGCAATTCAGCCGTACCAAGCAGAAGCAGCCCTGTAACAGTGGGCTTACGTACCCCATTATTAGTTCGGCAGAGTCCCAGCGCCGAATCCAGTTCCTCATCGGTGAGCCCAAGCAAAGCATTATCGCCGCCATATTTCTTGATGGAGTTGCGAATGCGCAATCGTTGCAACGGGTCGAATTGGTCGGCATTCAGATCTTCGATCAATAATGCCGATGGGTCTATCTGCCCCATTGCGGACTGGCGCTGGATAAACTCATGCGGGTAAAAAGGTACCGCTTCCGGCTTGCCGTCGAACTTGATCCGGCGGCGATAGGAGGCTCCATCAGAGGCGGCTACGATCTGGCGGGATTTGGGCACCTCGATTCTTGCAATATCATGGCCAACAACGCTAAGTTTCTGAGCCCTGACGGATAGTGACGGGTTTGTCCGGTTGGCGACGAGCGCCGGCAGGCCGGCAATGTTTAGGTGCTCTTCATGCAAGCCGGTCACAGCACCGTCATCTTCGACGCCGAGCAACAAATCACCGCCTTCAGTGTTTGCGAGTGAAACAACCGCCGCAATCAGATCCGCCTCCGGCAGCCGCTTGCGGTCGCTCTTGAATTCATTTGGCGTGCCTCTCTTTCTGCATCTGCATTACATAAGAGCGCAGCACCGCATTGATTTTTTTCTGATATCCCTTGCCTTGACTACGGAAGAACGCCAGAACCTCATAATCGACCCGCATATTGAGGACGCTCTTGGGACGGGGCTGCTCTACGGTGATAGTAGACCAGTCAATATGCATTCCCGCCTCGTCTTCGTCGGCAGCAATGGCGGCTTCAATTTCCGGAGCAGTGAGGGCCGCTGCGCGCTTCCAGTCGCTTCTGTCCTCACCCCGTTGCTGCTTTGCCCGGAGCTCTTCATCCGTGTATCTGACGATATGTTCTTTCTTCCGCATCACCTGCCTCCCCGACCTACCGGTACCGAAGGAACCGGACTGTCTGCTGTTCGAAAACCTGCTCCCCCTGTCCAATAATAACGAACGCCGGCGAAATATGGGCATCGGCCCACCTCACGCCTCGCCCGCCAGGTACTCCGTGACGCTCCGCCAGTCGGGGTAGGCGATGCCCCCGAAATGGATCAGCTCCCCCTGGAAGCGGTCGGCCCCGTTGGCGTCGTGGCGGTCGTCGACGAGGTAGTCGCCGATGTTGAGGTGCTTGTGGTGGGAGAGGATGAGCCGCTTGCGGGCGGCGTTGCCGAGATGCTTCCTCACCCAGCGCAGCTTGTCGCTCCAGGCCGAGGGGTTCTCCCACGGGGCGGTCGAGAGGATGTAGGTATCGAACAGGATCGAGAGCTCCCCGAACGCCTCCAGGGCGCCCTCCATCGGCTCCATCAGGCGGAAGATGCCGGGCGCGTCGTCGTAACGCCCCTCGTATCTCCTGAGGTCGTCGGGCTTCAGGGCGTCGATGCCCGAACGGAAATCGACGAGGGTGTTGTCCATGTCGAGGTAGAGGATCTTCTTCATATGCATGGGGGTATCTGTGGTCGGTCGACCCTTTGAGGGGAAATGCTTCTGAAGGGGAAAATACCTGCGAGGGTAGGACATCGGCTGTACCTGCCGAAAAAAAGAACACCCTTTTGTTCATAAATCCCTCATGTTCAATATTATTGAACGATGGCAAAAGTTGAACAAAAAAAGGGGGTTGGGACGATGGCTCGCCGCAAAGAAACACACACACGGAACGACGAGGGACTCTTCATCAAGGCGATGAAGACGCTTGAGACGCTCGTTCCGCTGGAGTTCACCCTGGAGGCCGTCCAGGAGGGCCGAACCGGGAAGCCTCTCCTGCAGGCCGAAGGCAGGCTGCTCGGAACTGCCTTTGTCTGGCGGGTCGAAGAGATGAAGCATTTCAAGAAGACGGACGAAGCGCACCTCCTTCTCCAGCGGGACCGTGGCACCCACCCCCTCCTTCTGGCCGCCGGGTATGTCGCGCCGGAAGCCGCGGCACGCCTCAAGGAGGCGGGCATACAGTTCGTCGATACGGCCGGAAATGCCTTCATAAACCACCCCCCCGTGCTGATCTGGACGACAGGGAAAAAACCTGCTGAAAAGGCCCCCCTTCCCCGTACCGGACGCATCTTCAGGGGAGCCGGGCTGAAAATCGTCTTTACGCTGCTCTGCAGGCCCGAGCTCGCCGGCAAACCGTATCGCGACATCGCCGAAACGGCCGGCGTCGCCCTCGGGACCGCAGCCAACACCATGGCAGGACTCGCCGAAAGAGGGTTCATCGTCCAGGCGCATAAGCGGGAAAAGAAGCTCGTCCGGCGGGAAGAGCTCTTCGGGCAGTGGGCAGCCGCCTACGCTGAAACCCTCCGGCAGAAACTCCTCCTCGGACGCTTTCATGGAGAACGGGAGTGGTGGAAAGGGCTTCAGCTGGATACCGCCGCCGCCCAGTGGGGGGGAGAGGTCGCCGCCTGGAAACTGACCGGGTACCTGAAGCCGGAAACCGCGACGCTTTATACCAACAGGAACCGCATCGCGGAACTGGTGGTGGCAAACAAGCTTAAAAAAGACCCCCGCGGCAACGTGGAGATACTCGACAGGTTCTGGATGAGGGAGAAGGAGCGGCAGGAAGACGATACCGTCCACCCCTTTCTTGTGTACGCCGACCTGCTCGCGATAGGCGACCAGAGAACCATGGAAACCGCAAAGGTCATCTATGAACGGCAGCTCACGGAATATTTCCGGGAAGATTGACCGGGGAAAGCATATCGGCACTGAAGCACATTGCCGATGCCGCCGGGGAACTCGGGATACGCTTCTTCGTAGTGGGAGCGTTCGCCCGCGACATACGTTTCTGAGCATATCCAATACACACATGGAGATTTCCCCAAAGGGATCGCCCCCCCCACCGCCCTCCCCATACGCCCGGCCTGAAGAGCGCACCGCCCTGTAGCGGAAAATCCAGGGCGGGAGGACATGGAGCCAAACTATCAGCGCCCCGTTCGCATTATGGTGGTATCAGCCCGGAGCAGTACGCGGGCTGCTGAACAAAAAAGTGGCTACGACAACGACTAAACGATGGATACCATGGCAGAACAATCGACAGGACAGGGACGGGGCCCGGTCGGCGGCCTCGTGGACATGGCGGCACGGCTCGTGCAGCTGCAGATCGATCTGGTGGCGGGAGGCGTGAGGGCGGCGACGGCGGTGCTGGTACCGGTCGCGCGCGTGTCGCTCGACATGTCGGTGGGCATGCTCAGGACCTACAGCCGCGTGCTGGAGGGCGTGACGCAGGCCCTCGTGCCGAAGAAGGCGCAGGCGCCTCAAGCGCCGCGCGTCTGAAGCGCGGCCTCAGAGCCCGGCGAGCACCCGGACGAGGAACTCCCAGAACCTCCCGACGGAGGGGGTGAGGACGTACTCGTCCGGCGAGTGCGGGTGGCGTATGGTGGGCCCGAACGAGACCATCTCGAGTTCCGGGTACCCAGCGCCGATGATGCCGCACTCGAGCCCCGCGTGCACGGCACGGAGCTTAGGCTCACGGCCGTGCATCCCGCGGTAGATATCCCGCATGCGCCCGACGAGGCGCGAGGAGGGGTCGGGCCTCCAGCCGGGATACCCTCCGCTGAACGACACCTCCGCTCCCGCTCCCGCGAACACCTCCGTAAACATCTCTTCCAGCCGTTCCATCCCCTCCTCCGATGCGCTCCTGAGCAGGCATTCGACAGCGGCCCGCTCCCCTCCGGTACGCACGACGGCGAGGTTGCTGGAGCTCTCGACGAGCCCCTCCATTTCGGCACTCATCCGCGAGACCCCGTTCGGGCACGCGTCGATCGCCTTCAGGAGGCGGGAGGCCGCCCCGCCCTCCATAACCCGCTCCGGCGCTGCCGCCGGAAGGATCTCGACCTGCAGGCCGGGGTCTGCCGCCTCGAGCTCGAGGCGGAGGGAGGAGGCGAGCCCACCAAGCGTGGAGCGGAACCCTTCGGCAGCCTCTTCGGGGACGGCAACCAGGGCCTCGGCTTCGCGCGGGATGGCGTTACGCAGCGAGCCTCCCTCGAGCGAGGCGAGCCGCATGGCGTGGGGCCCCTCGCCCGCCAGCAGCAGCCGGGCGAGCAGCCTGTTGGCGTTGCCGCGCCCGAGATGGATGTCCATCCCGCTGTGGCCGCCCCGGAGCCCACGGACCCGGACCCGGAACCCGAGACTTCCGGCGGGAGCGGGCCCGGTCGTGCAGCTGAAGGCGAACGTGGCGTCGAGCCCGCCGGCGCAGCCGATGAAGAGCTCGCCCTCGTCCTCCGAGTCGAGGTTGAGGAGACAGGAGCCGCGGAGGGTGCCCGCCTCGAGGCCGAGCGCGCCCGTCATGCCGGCCTCCTCGTTGGCGGTGAAGAGCGCCTCGAGCGGGCCGTGCACGATCGAATCCGATTCCAGCACCGCCAGGATGGCCGCAACGCCGATGCCGTTGTCGGCGCCGAGCGTGGTGCCGCGGGCGCGCACCCGGTCTCCGTCGACGTACGCCTCGATCGGGTCGTTTACGAAATCGTGCGTGCCGCCGGCGTTCTGCTGGGGCACCATGTCGAGATGGGCCTGGAGCACCACCCCCGGACGGGACTCCATTCCCGGCGTCGCCGGCTTGCGTACGACGACGTTGCCCGCGCGGTCCACGAATGCCTCGAGTCCGAGATCGCGGGCGAACCCCGTAACGAGCGCGCGCACCGCCTCCTCGTGGCCGGAGGGTCGCGGCGTAAGGGTCAGCCGGTGGAAATGGCGCCAGAGGGGGCGCGGTTCGAGCTCGAGAAGATCGCAGTGCATGGAGTTCGGATGATTTTAGTGTTATATTCCCCCTACAGCGGCCGACTCCCCGACCGTGCTCCCTCCGAAGGGAGGCGAATTAGGGGATGTTACGCAACGACTTTCATCAATCCAACAAACCCTACCGACATGGCAAACAGCAACGGTGTATTCTCCGACCTCTTCCAGGCAGTGGGCGTTCCCGTCCAGAACGTGGCCGACGGCGTGGTCGACGGCGCGGCCTCCGTCCTCTCCGTCGCCGAGTCCGGCGTCACCCTCTGCGGAACGGCGCTGACCGCAACCATCAACACCGGCATGGACGTCCTCAAAGGCGTTTCCGACGCCCTCGGCAACTTCGGCAAGTCCGCCGCCCCGAAACCCGCAGCTCCGGCAGCCGCCCCCTCGGCCGCGGCCCCGAAGAGCGCACCGGGCGCCAACCCGTTCAACCCCGCAAAGTCCTGAAGAGGACCCGGAGGGAGGCATAAGCCGGAACGCTTCCGGCCCGGCCGGCGTTGCAACCCATACAGACACGGCACGAAGCCCCGTCCACGCGGGGCTTTCGTGCGCCATCCCCCCAACCGAACCGGCCATCCCCATGCAGGAGAAGCTGCTCATCCTGAAGAACGCAACCCACGAAGGCCCGGGGCTCCTCGAGCAGCTGCTCACGGAGCGCCGGATCGAGGCCGACCTCGCCGACCTGTCGCAGGGCGACCCCGTCCCCGACCCGACCCGCTACCGCGCCCTCGTGGTGCTCGGCGGACCCCAGAGCGTGAACGACCCCACCCCCGCCATGCGGGAGGAGCTCCGCCAGATCGGCCGCGCCCTCGAAGCCGCCGTCCCCTACCTCGGCATCTGCCTCGGCATGCAGGCGCTCGTGCATGCGGCCGGAGGCAGGGTCGTCGCCTGCCCACGGAAGGAGACCGGGTTCTTCGACGAGGAAGGAAGCCCCTTCGAAATGGAGCTGACGAAGGAGGGGAAAACGGACCCGCTCTTCCGGGGGCTCGGGGAGCGGTTCCGGGTGTTCCAGCTCCACGGCGAGACCGTGGAGCCCGCCCCCGGCACCCTGCAGGTCGGTACCGCAGACGGCTGCCCGCAGCAGGCGATCCGCGTCGGCGAGCGGGCCTGGGGCCTGCAGTGCCATTTCGAGCTCACGCGCGGGATGCTCGAGAGCTGGACCGGTATCGACCCGGATCTCAGGGCCATGGGCCGGGATCGGGTGCTCCGGGAGTTCGACGCGTTCCAGGAAGAGTACCGCCGGACCGGCATCGGGCTCCTCTCCAACTTCCTCGACATCGCGGGATTCCCCACAGAGCCATGATCGACCCTCGCTGCATCACGGAGCTGAGGGGTGGAGAGGCCTCAGCGGGACCGATCCTCTACTGGATGTCGCGCGACCAGCGCGTGGAGCAGAACCGCGCCCTCCTCCTGGCACGCGAACGGGCCGTGGCGGCCGGGGAACGGCTGCTCGTCGCCTTCACGCTCTCCCCCACCTTCATCGGCGCGACGCTGCGCCACTACGACTTCATGCTCCGGGGCCTCGAGGAGACGGAAGAGCGGCTCGGCCGGCTCGGTATCGGCTTCGTGCTGCTCGAAGGAGATCCCCCCGCCGAGATCGTGCGCTTCGTCCTGTCGTCCGGCGCGGGCCTGCTCGTCACCGACTACTCACCGCTCCGCATCAGCCGCCGATGGAAGGAGTCTGTACGGGACGCGGTCGCTATTCCCTTCCTCGAAGTCGACGCCCACAACATCGTGCCGTGCCTCCTGGCGTCCCCGAAGCAGGAGTGGGCGGCGCGCACCTTCCGCCCCAAGGTCAACCGCCTGCTCGGGGAGTTCCTCCGCCCGCTGCCGCCCGTAGAGCCGGTGGAGAACGGAACGGTTCCGGAACCGACGGACTGGGAAGCGGTGCGGAGCCGCCTCACAATCGACCGTTCGGTCGGCCCGGTGCCGGGCATGGAGCCCGGCGAGGCGGCGGCCGGGGAGCGCCTCCGGCGCTTCATCCGCGAGGGGCTCCCCTCGTACGCCGAGCGGAAGAACGACCCGAATGCAGGGGCCGCCTCGGGGCTCTCCCCCTACCTGCACTTCGGCCACATCTGGGCAGGGGAGGTCGCACTTGGGGTAATGAACAGCCGAAGTCCGGAGGTATTGAACAGTCGGGGTCCGGAAGATCCTTCGGGCGGCGGGGAGCTCTCGCTCTTCGGCGACGGAACCGCACAAGCCGAAGCCTTCGAGGCCTCCAAAGCCTCCTTCCTCGAGGAGCTCGTCGTACGCCGCGAGCTCTCGGAGAACTACTGCGCCCGTAACCCGCTCTACGACTCCTTCGAGGGGCTGGCCCAGTGGGCGCGGCAGAGCCTCGCGGAGCACGACGCGGACCCGCGTGAGGCGCTGTATGGCAGGGAGGAGTTCGAGCAGGCCTCGACGCACGACGAGCTCTGGAACGCCGCACAGCGGGAGCTCGTCCGTACGGGAACGATCCACGGCTACATGCGGATGTACTGGGCGAAGAAGATCCTGGAGTGGAGCCCCTCTCCCCGTGAGGCGTTCGAGACGGCCTTGTGGCTGAACGACCGTTACGCGCTCGACGGGCGGGATCCGAACGGGTACGTGGGGGTGGCGTGGGCGGTGGGTGGCCTGCACGACCGGCCGTGGTTCGAGCGGCCGGTCTACGGGAAGATACGATACATGAACGAGGCCGGATGCCGAAGGAAGTTCGACGTCCGGCGCTACATCGGGCGGCAGGGGTAGGGCTCAGCCGAGCATGAGGTCGATGGTGCGGCGCTGCATGTCGACCTCGTGCACCTTCACCTTGACCTTCTGGCCGATCTGGAGGCGCTTCTTGCGGCGCTTGCCGACCAGCGAGTAGGACTTCTCGTCGAACTCGTAGTAGTCGTCGTTGAGGTTGCGCATGTGCACCAGGCCCTCGATGGCGAAGTCCACCATCCTCACGTAGATGCCGTACTCGGTGGCTCCGGTGATGACACCGGGATAGACCTTGCCGGTATGGCTCTGCATGTACTCCACCTGCTTCAGCTTGATCGACTCGCGCTCGGCCTCGACGGCCACCTTCTCGCGCTCGTTGGAGATGCGGCATACCGCCTCCAGCTTCCCTTTCAGCTCGTTGATGCGCGCCTCGGGCATCCTGCGCCGCTTCTTGCGGAACGCCTCGTACTCGAAGAGCATGCGGTGCACGAGGAGGTCGGGGTAGCGGCGGATCGGCGAGGTGAAGTGGGTGTAGTGGTCGAATCCGAGGCCGTAGTGGCCGTCGTTCTCTCCGGTGTAGATGGCCTTCGACATGCAGCGGAGCACCAGCTCGTTGACGAGGAACTCGACGTTGGTGCCGTGCACCTTCTGGAGCAGCTCGCGCAGCGCCTTGGCCGTGACGATCGGCCCCTCCTTGCCCTTGTTGAGCTTGAGCTCGTAGCCGATCTTCTTGACGAAGTTGGCGAGCACAATCACCCGCTCCTCCTGGGGCGAGTCGTGGACGCGGTAGATCACCGGCTGGGGGACTTTCTTGCCCTCCTTGAAGGTCTTGGTCAGGTACTCGGCCACCTTGCGGTTGGCCAGGAGCATGAACTCCTCGATGAGGCGGTGGCTGCCGAGCCGCTCCTTCTTCATCACCTCGAGCGGCTCGCCCTTCTTGCCGAGCTTGAAGCGGACCTCCTCGGTCTCGAAGTCGAGTCCGCCGTGGCGGAAGCGATCCTCGCGAAGCAGCACGCTGATCTTTTCGAGCAGCTGGAGCTCCTCGAGGTAGTCGCCCTTCCCGGCGTTGAGGATCTCCTGGACGTCCTCGTAGGTGAAGCGGCGCTTGCTGTGGATGACGGTCTTGTGGAACTCGTGCGACTTCACCTTGCCCTCAGCAGTCATCGTGAAGAAGACGGAGAAGGCCATGCGGTCGACGCCGGGGTTGAGGCTGCAGATGTCCTCGGAGAGGCGCGAAGGCAGCATCGGGATGACGCGGTCGACGAGATAGACGGAGGTGGCGCGCTTGAGGGCCTCCTTGTCGAGCGGAGAATCCTCGGTCACGTAGTGCGAGACGTCGGCGATGTGCACGCCGATCTTCCAGAGCCCGCCCTCGAGCTTCTCGACCGAGAGCGCGTCGTCGAAGTCCTTGGCGTCGACCGGGTCGATGGTGAAGAGCACCTTGTCGCGGACGTCGAGACGCTCCTTGAGGTCCTTGTCGGTCACGCCCATCTTCATCGAGGATGCGGCCTTGACGATCTCCTGGTCGAAGGTCTCGTCGATGCCCTTGCTGCGGGCGATGGCGCTGACCTCGACGCCCGAGTCGCCGGCCATGCCGAGGATCTCGAGAACCTTGGCCTGGATCACGCCCTCTTTCGAGAAGTCGAGCTCGCCGACCATGACCTTCTGGCCGTCCTTGGCCTTCTTGGAGTTCTTGATGGCCACGACGATCTCCGGCAGGAGCTTGCGCTCGTCGGCCTTGAGGGTGAAGCGGCGGTTGCCGCGCACGAGCGTGCCGACGATGACGGAGACCTTGCGCTGGATGATTCGGGTGATGGCGCCCTCGCAGCGCTGGTGCGGAGTGGAGCGGGTGCTGTAGGTCTTGGGGACCTTGGTGACGGTGAGCTCGACCTCGTCGCCGTGGATGGCGGAATTGAGCACGTCGGCCTTGATGAAGACGTCGTCGTCGAACCCGTCGACCTTCACGAACCCGTACCCGTTCGGGTGGGTGGTGATGACGCCGGTGTAGCTGTGGTCGACCTTGTACTGCTCCCTGTCGGGAACCGGGAAGGGCTTCTGGTGCTGGAGATGGTCCTCGTAGGAGGCGTCGGGGCCCGGCATGCCGTAGCAGCGGTTGGAGTCCTTGTCGAGGACGCCCTCGTCCTGCATCTTGTGCAGCACGTACCAGAACCCGGGAAGCTGGCGGGACTCGCCGTATCCCATCGCCTTGGCGAGCTCCACCGAACGGTAGCGCTGCCCCTCGTGCTCGGAAAGGAAGCTGACGATCTCGGCCGAGAGGGTGCTCTCACCCCGGCTGAAGAGGAATTCGTTGATGAGGAGATGGTCGTTGGGCTTCACCCTGGGAGCCCCTCCGTTGCCGTTGCGCGACGATGAAGGCCTTCTGCGTTTCCTGCCGCCCTCGGCCTTCCGGCTCTCTGCCGCGGGCTGCTGTGCAGGCTGTGCTGTTGCTGGTGCTGCCGCCGGTGCCGATGCTGGTGCTGGTGCTTTTGCTTTCCGTTTCCTGCTGCTTCGCTGTCTTGCCACGTCGTAATTCGTTATATAGTTTTTCAATGTCCGCTAATTTAATACTATTACACCACACTTCAGCATAAAATCAGCAAACCGCTACGCACCCGCCCCTGCCGCCGACGGCCGGCGGGAGCGCAGAAGGCAAAAAAAAGTTAACAATCATTGAAAAAGTTCTTGCGGAAAAAGGGAATTTCCCGTACCATTTACTCTATAGGCTGGGCTCTTCCCGGCCGGCAGAAGGGCCCTTGGACCATCTCCGGGGCTTTTTTGCTTTTCAGGGCCTTTGCAGCCGCCCGAGCAGCTCGTCCGGACCGACGAAACCGACCGTGCGCAGCTCCGTCCTCTCCTCCCCCCCTTCATCGAAGAAGATCAGCGCCGGCGGGCCGAACACCCCGAAGCGCTTCATGAGCCTGCGCTCCTCCTCCCCGTTCGCGCTCACGTCGAGCCGGAGCAGCAGCATACCCTCCGTCGCCCGGAGCACCCGGGGGTCGCGGAAGGTGACCGCCTCGAGCCGGCGGCAGGAGACGCACCAGTCGGCCGTGACGTCGAGCATCGCGGGCCGGCCGGCCGCCCGGAGCAGGCTGTCGAGCTCCGCTTCGCTTCGTACCTCCCTGAACGCAAGGCCTCCACGGTCCTCTCCCCCGCGCAGTCCGGCGAAAGGGTCGAGCGGGCTGCGGGCGCCGGTGGCTGCCCCGACGAAAAGCGAGCAGGCCAGGAGCAGCGAAGCGAAAGCGAGCGCCCTGCGGACGAGAGAGCCCGCCGCCCTCGGGGCCGGGTCGCGCCGGAAGAGGCCGAGAAGCCACGCCGAGAGCACGAAGAGCGCCCCCCAGGCCACGAGCACGAGGGCAGGGGGAAGCACGGGAGAGGCCATGTAGATCGCCACGGCGACGAGCAGCGCGCCGAAGAGGTGCTTGACCTCCTGCATCCACCCGCCAGCCTTCGGCAGCAGGAATCCGGCCGAGAGGCCGAGCAGGAGGAGCGGCACGCTCATGCCCATGGCCATCGAGAAGAGCGCCAGCCCGCCCTGCACCACGTCCCCGGTCCGGCTGATGTAGACGAGCGTGCCGGCCAGCGGCGCGGCGACGCAGGGACCGACGACGAGCGCCGAGATCGCGCCCATCACGAAAACGCCGGGAAAGCGCCCGCCCCGCATGCGGCCGGAGGCGGCGTTGAGCCGCGCCTGGAGGGAGGCGGGAATCTGGAGCTGGTAGAGGTCGAACATGGAGAGCGAGAGCAGGACGAGCAGCAGCGAGAAGCCGATCAGCACCGGCGGCTGCTGCAGGAACCCGGAGAGCCCCTCGCCGGCAAGGCCCGCGGCGACGCCGACCGCCGTATAGACCACCGCCATCCCGGCGCTGTAGACGAACGCGAGCAGGAACCCGCGCAGGCGGGTGGGACGCTCCTCGCCGGCGATGATGGAGGAGAGGATCGGCAGCATCGGCAGGATGCAGGGGGTCAGGGAGAGCAGGAGGCCGAAGATGAGGAACGCCCCGGCGACCTTCCAGAGGGACCCCTCGGCGAGGGTGCGGGCGACGGCCGACGTGCTGTCGCCTTCCGCCGCCACAGGTTCATCGACCGCGGCGGGAGAGACCGGCACGACCCCGAACGTCACGGGTACGCGCTCGACCGCAACCGGACCGGGCCGCGCGGGATCGACCCGGAGGAGGCTCGACTCGGGCGGAAAGCAGACGCCGCCGTCGGCGCACCCCTGGTGCCAGACGCGAAGGACGTATGGGCCTTTTGCACCCGTCACCGCCACCCTGCAGTCGAGCGAATCGTGGTAGGCGACGGAGCGCTCTCCGGTGAGCGGGTCGACGACCGGCTCGCCCTCCGGCAGCACGGGAGCGCCGGGCACAGCCTCGCCCGATTCGAGCTCCAGGCGGATCTGGTCCCGGTAGAGCTTGTGGCCGGGGGCGATATCCCAGCGGAGGCTGAGCGTGCCCTCCGCCAGCAGCTCGGCCGTGAGCCGGAAGGGCTCCTCCGCCTCACCGGCCCGGAGCGGGCCGCCGAACGGGAGAAGCAGGAGAAGGGAGAGCAGCAGGGCCGCAAGCCGCGGGCCGGAGGCCCTCTTCGAAGGGTTCATCATGGAATGGCAGTCATGTCGGGCATTCGTGGAGGCTCCCCGGCGAGCGGGGAGCAGCAGTGTCGTTCCCCAAGTATAGCGCACCGGCCCGTCACCGGCAAATCTTCAGGAGTGCACAGGAGGAGAAGGGCCGGAAACGACCGTCCGGACGGAAAAAGCCTTACATTTCATAAGATGGATGCTCCGGGACGCCCGCATCCCGAAGCATCACAAGAATCGATCGGATCATGAGCGACAGCCAGGAGCGACAGCCAGGAGCGACAGCCAGGAGCGACAGCCAGGAGCGACAGCCAGGAGCGACAGCCAGGAGCGACATAGCGACAGCCTCCCGAACCCGACGGGCGAGGACGTCACCACGGAGAATAAAACCGGGGATGAGCTGAGACGGCTCAACCGTGCGCTGAGGGCGATCAGCAGCTGCAACCATGCGCTGCTCCACGCCGAGGACGAAGCCGAACTGCTCCGGGAGATCTGCCGGATCGTCGTTGAGACGGGCGGATACCGGATGGCATGGGTGGGCTACCGCCGGGACGACCCGGAGAAAAGCGTCGAACCCGTTGCCGAAGCCGGCTTCGAGGCGGGCTACCTCGACACGCTCGACGTCTCGTGGGCCGACGTCGAACGGGGCCGGGGCCCGACGGGAGTGGCGATCCGCACGGCGGAGGTGTGCACGACCAACGACATGCAGGGCGATCCGCGCTTCAGGCCGTGGCGCCGGGAAGCGGAGAGGCGCGGGTACTCTTCGGCGCAGGGCCTTCCGCTGAAATCGGACGGCGGGACGTTCGGGGCCCTGACGATCTATTCGGAGCGTCCCTTCGCCTTCAATGCCCAAGAGACGGCGCTGCTCATGTCGCTGGCAGACAACCTGGCCTACGGCATCACCATGCTCCGGACGCGCACTGCAGCACGAGAGGCAGGAGAGGAGCTGCGCCAGAGCGAGGCACGGTACAGGAGCCTCTTCGAGAACCGGCGCGCAGCCATGCTCATCATCTCACCGGAGGACGGCCGGATCGTCGACGCCAATCCGGCCGCCGTCGACTTCTACGGCTGGAGCCGCCGGGAGCTTTGCATGATGCTGATCAGCGACATCAACACGCTGAGCAGGGAGGAGATCCTGGCGGAAATGCAGCTGGCCAGCAGCCTCAAACGGACCTACTTCAATTTCCGCCACCGCCTCGCCGACGGATCGGTCAGGGAGGTCGAGGTCTTCAGCGCCCCGATCAGCATCCAGGGCCGGGAGATGCTCTACTCCATCATCAACGACATCACCGAGCGCAGACGCGAAGAGAACGCCAGGCAGGAGCTGGAGCAGCGCCTCGTAAAGGCGCAGCGGCTGGAGGCCATCGGCACGATGGCCGGCGGCATCGCCCACGACTTCAACAACCTGCTCACGCCGATCCTCGGCTACGCCGAAATGGGTGAAACCGAGGAGAATGCCCCGCGGAGGCTGGCCGGCTACTTCTCCGAGATCAGGAAGGCCGCCGAACGGGCAAAGGACCTCGTATCCCAAATCCTCACATTCAGCCGCACGGAAGGAGGCCCGTCGTCACCGGTGAGCATTCAGGAGGTCGTCCAGGAGGCCCTCCGGCTCCTGCGCCCCTCGATCCCGGAGGCGGTCTCCGTCCGGCTGGAGATCGATCCCGCATGCCGCAGCGTCATGGCAGACACCACGAAACTCCACCAGGTGATCCTGAACCTCTGCACCAATGCCTTCCACGCCATGGAGGAGACGGGCGGCACACTCACCATCGGTCTCAGGGAGGCGGAGCATTCCGGCTCTCCCGGCAAGGTCCCGACGGGCGCCTCGGCGGAGCTCTCCATCGCCGACACGGGAACCGGCATGGATGAAACGACGCTCGAACGCATCTTCGAGCCGTTCTTCACCACCAAGCCCGTCAACCGCGGAACCGGGCTCGGCCTGTCGGTCGTCCACGGCATCATCGCGGCACTCGACGGGGAGATACAGGTGGAAAGCCGCCCCGGCGAAGGCACCCTCTTCCGCATCTTCCTGCCGCTCGTCGATGGCCGGTCGGCCGCTCCGGCACCTCCCGGGAAGGCGACCGAGAAAGGGGATGCCGCCATCCTCTACGTCGACGACGAGCCGGCAAGCCTCAGGATGATGGAGATCATGCTCGACAGGCTCGGCTACCGCGCAACGGCCCTCTCCTCTCCTGAGGAAGCCGTCCGGGTGTTCCAGCCGAACCCCGGGGAGTTCGACCTCCTGCTCACCGACCTCTCCATGCCCGCCATGACGGGAATCGAGCTCGCCGCCAGACTCCACGAAATCCGTCCCTCGCTGCCGGTCGTCCTGATGACCGGATACGGAAAGGAGATCGGACACGCCCGCCCCATAAGCGAGTACGGCATCACCAGGCTCCTGAAGAAACCGGTCAAGTTCGCCGCACTCGCCGAAGCGCTCAGGGCGGCGCTGAAGAAGCCCTGAGAGAAGCCCCACCCCCTGCTGCAACTTTTTGATGGCCGCCGGTATTGGAATTCTACAGGCGGCCTCCCCCTCCGCAGAGCACCCGCAACCACTGAACGGAGAGAGGAGATGGAAAAGAACACCCTGCAGGAAACCGCCCTGGCGCTCGCCTCGGCAGACCGCGGAATACTGGCGATGGACGAAAGCATACCGACCTGCAACCGCCGTTTCCGCAAGCTCGCCATCCCGGAAACCGAGGAGAAACGCCGCCAGTGGCGCGAGCTCATCGCCACGACGCCGGATCTCGCAGAACACATAGCCGGCGCCATCCTCTTCGACGAAACCATCCGCCAGCACACGGGAGACGGCCGGAGGATCGTCGACGTTCTCACCGAGGCCGGCATCATCCCCGGCATCAAGGTCGACCTGCGCGCGCACGACCTCGCCCTGCACCCCGGAGAGAAGATCACCGACGGGCTCGACGGGCTCCGCGACCGGCTCGGGGAGTACCGCTCGATGGGCGCGCGCTTCACGAAGTGGCGTGCGGTGATAACCATCGGGGAAGGGATCCCATCCTCCGGCTGCATCGAATCGAACGCGCACGCCCTCGCCCGCTTCGCCGCACTCTCGCAGGAGGCCGGCATGGTGCCCGTCGTCGAACCCGAAATGCTGCTTGAGGGCACCCACACCATGGAGCGGTGCCTGGAGGTCGGCGAGCGGGTGCTGAGGGAGCTGTACCGTCAGCTCGCAGGCCAGCGGGTGCTGCTCGAGGGAACGGTGCTGAAGACCTCGATGGTGCTTCCTGCCCTCGACTGCCCGAAACAGCAGACCATCGCGGAGGAGGCGGACGCCACCGTCCGCTGCCTCATGCGCACGGTGCCGGCGGCCGTGCCGGTCGTCGCGTTCCTCTCCGGAGGCCAGCCCCCGGAACTGGCGGCGGCCCGGCTCAGCGCGATCAACGAGCGGTGGCGTGCCACCGCACCCTGGGCGCTCTCGTTTTCGTTCGCCCGCGCCATCCAGCAGCCGGCGATGGAAGCATGGAAGGGAGAGGAGGAAAACAGGGATGCGGCGCAGCACGCCCTCATGCAGGCCGCCTGCGACTGCTTCATGGCCCGCAGGGGCGAGTATGCCGGCTGAAGAGGCCGGCAGCCGGGAACAGCCTTAGAGCCGATGCCGCCACCACCTGCGTTACGAACCAGTCCTTCTCGATGAAAGACGGTGCGATTCTCGCAAGCAGGGCGGCCTCTCTCGAATTCGGTCTTGCCAGGTGGCCCGCTCATAACTGACGTAGGCCCCTCGAAACCCCGGTTTTCGACTGCACCGCCCCTTGATGCCGATCAGGCGGCCGGTCGGGACCAGGGTCGTCTCGCCGGCATTGTATGCCCGCTCAAGGCGGGAAGGCGCACAGGCCAAGCCGATCCACCCGAGAGCCTCCCTTGCGAGGGTCGGCAAGGAAGCCGAGGGGACCGTCTCGCCGCTTATCGCCGATTTTTTCGCTTTGGCATACACGCCGTATCCCGAACGGATAAGCCGTCCCTGCCTGACAAGGGATCGGAGCGCCCGCCCGACATGGTCGTAGCCGCCTATGCCGCGAAAGTCGGAACGGACAAAAACAGCCGATTTCTTCCTCGCTATCCTTGCCGCAACCCGAAATACGACATCGAATAGATAAAAAGAAGTCCAGAGCAAGGCGACAGATTGGCGGATGCTGGTCTACCCGGGCATTCTGTTGCCTGGAAGCCTCTGGAACGCCCCCGGAACTGGCGGCGGCCCGGCTCAGCGCGATCAACGAGCGGTGGCGCGCCATCCAGCAGCTGGCGATGGAGATATGGAAGGGTGAGGGAAGGAACCGAGAGGCGGCGCAGCGGGCGCTCCTCGACCGGGCGAAAGGGTGCCTCATGGCACGGAATGGGCAGTACGGGGAATCATGACCGGTCGGCCGGGGGTTCGGGGTATTCAATGACGACGGCGCCGTCCTTCCACACGACGACCCCGCTTCCTGCCCGCCACGCCCTTTAACGGGCTTTTGCCGCGGCACGCTTCATGGCCGCTTCAGCTCCGATCATGTCGGGATCGCGTTTTCTCGGCTCGTTGCCGGTATCTGTGTTTTGCTGATTCAGCTTCTCACTCCTTCATCAATTAATAACGGGCCAGCCCCAGAGTTATCGTATAAAGCCCACTCGTCGACCAAGGGCTTGTACTAAAGCGACAAGGATCGAGAGCAGGACACCATGGGTCAGGAGAACGGCACCGTACCACCTGAGCTTCCGCTCAAGGGCCGTAGTCGAGATTTGCACACATAATCGACATTTAGTCGTTTATCTATGCAAGAAAAGCGAATAACTGGACGATCCGCAAGAAAGAATACCCGAAACACTCCGCCGGACAGAGGGCCGTCGTCCGATCGGCTGCCGCAAGCCGGCGACTGGAAACGTAGAGGGGAGCAGGCTCCCCGAATACTACATCCACGTCCAGCGGCATGCCCACATGGGCTACTGAGTCCCCTCGGGAGCAGCACCGGACTCACGGGGGAGTATCCTCTCGGCCAGCCTCCCCGCCACCACCCAGATGAGCATGACGCATACGACCGAGACGATCCCGTCGGCGGCATAGTGCCAGGCGAGGCATACGGAGCCGATCCAGATGAGTGCGGTATAGGCGTAGAGCAGCTTTTCCATCAGCGGATACGACCTGCGCATACCGAGTGCGAAGAGGAGCGAGGTGGCGATATGGATGCTCGGCATGGCCGATATGCCTCCGCCGTATTCCAGGACGCCCCCGCTGTACCCGCCCCACAGCCGCTCCTGGATCCGCAGGGCACTCAGTGCCCCGCCGCTTTCGGCAAACGACTGCAGGCGGCCCATGAGGTCCGCATAAGGGCCGGGCTGGCCGGTGACTTCGACGAAGTAACAGGGGCCGGCCGAGGAGAGAAGTGTGGCGAGCGCATTGCCGAGAAAGGTCCATACGAAGATGTAGGCGAGGAAGAAGCGCAGCCTCGACTGCAGAGGATGGCGGCCCAGCGCGTGGAAGAGCAGGGTGATGGCGAGCAGCGAAAGCCATACCGGATGATAAAGGAAATCCAGTGCCCGGATGAGCGGTTCCCGGCCGATCACGGCCCAGAACGCCTGCCAGGGGTCATGGCCCAGGAAAAGAGCCCTGTCGAGAAGATGGAGCGCGCCGTCCAGCCGGAACGGGACCACATCCGGGATCATGTGCTTGTACGAACTGTAGACGGACTTGTCGAGAGGGATGATGGCCAGCACCGGATAGGAAAAGAGCAGACGCTCTTTGGAGAAAAGATGGTGGCGGTACCCCTCCGCCAGGTAGGACACCAGCCGTTTCGGCCGGACGAAACCCATGACGTAGAGCGGGTAGAACACCACGAACGCCGACAGGGCGATGGCGTAGAGGTACAGGGCCACAGAAGCGTACCTGCCGAAGCTGAGGGTAGAGGTGTCGTGGTTGGCTTCAGCAATACCATAGACGGCGGCGACATGGACGAGGGCCGAAAGCAGCAGGGCGAGGGTGGCGGCAGTGAAATCCCTTCCGGAGCGCACGCCTCCGGGCCTGGCGAACTCGACGTCGCGCGTGAAAGCCGGCGCGGCGCGCGGGAAGCGGGATGACGCAGGGTTCACCCGGGTCGTATGATGCGAGCCATGGGGGTCCATAGCTGCAAAGTATGGCTTTTTTGCCTTATGGCCATGCCAGAAGGGGAACCCGAAGCCGCGCAGTCCCCCCTACCCCGCAAACGCCCAGACGAGCGCCGCGATGGCGATGGCGGGACCAAACGGCCACTCCGCCTCCTCCCGAAGGCCCATGAAGCGCCGCCACACGAAGTACCATACGACGGTGCCGAGGCTCGCCCAGAGCAGCACGTGGAGCACCCCGCCGATCCCCCACCAGGCGCCAAGCGCCGCCAGGAGCTTCAGGTCCCCGCCGCCGACCCCGGCAGTCCCCCGCACGAGGCGGAACAGGGCGGAGGAGCCGCCGAGCAGCGCCAGCACGAGCACGGCCGACACTGCGGCGGAAACCACGCCCTGCCCCGTAAGGCCGAGATGGCTCGCAAGGAGGCCCGCCAGGCCGAGCGGCAGCACCACCCAGTCCGGCAGCATGGTGGTGTCCCAGTCGATGATGGCCAAAAGCAGGAGCGCGCTGGAAAGAGCGGCCGAGGCGATGGCCCCGGGAGCGGCGCCGCTTCCCGACAAGGCCCAGAGAAGAGCGGAAAGGAGCGGCACCCAGACGAGCCGCAGAGGCGGTACGGGGCGGCCGAGTCCGCCGCCGGGTCCCTGCCACTCGTCGGGGGGCGCCGAGGCGAGCCGCAGCACCTTTTCAGGGATGATGCGTCCGAGAGGGACGAGCCATAAGCCCGCCATCGCGCCGCCGAGCCACCAGGCCCAGGCCGCAGGAGAAAAACCGGGCATCGGGAGATCCATCGCTGCAGGGATTTATTTGGAGAAGGTTTCCATCACGCGGATGATCGCGGGCCCCAGGAGCACGATGATGAGCGTCGGGAAGATGAAAAGCCCGAGCGGCAGCGTCAGCTTGACGGGGATCTTGGCGGCGATCTCCTCGGCGCGCTGGCTGCGCTTCGTGCGCATCATGTCGGCATGCACCCTCAGCGCCTCGGCCAGGCTCGTGCCGAACCGGTCGGCCTGCACGAACATGGAGACCAGGTCGTCGAGTTCCTCGAGTTTCGCACGCAGCGCGAGATTGCGCAGCGATTCGATGCGGCTCGCTCCGGCGCGCATCTCCATGGTCGACAGATAGAACTCCTCGGCGAGCTCCGGGCAGCTGCGGGCCATGTCGCGCGAGATGCGCGCAATGGCCGAATCGATGCCCATGCCCGACTCGGTGCAGATGAGCATGAGGTCGATCATGTCCGGCAGGCAGTCGCGCATGCGCCCGATCCGCCGCGCGGTCATGAAACGCAGGATAAGCTCCGGAATATAGTACCCCGCTGCCGCCGAGAGCAGCACGTACATCGTGGCCTGCATGAAGGGCATCTCCGGACGGGTGAGGTGGAGGAAGAGCGCCAGCATGGCCGGAAAGACGAAGGTAAGGACGGTCTTGACGGCGAAGTAGTAGCCCGGCGCGTTCCTGTCGCGGATCCCCGCCTGCAGGAACTTCAGCTGCAGGCCGGAGTCCTGCCACCCCTCTTCCGGGAGCGAGAGCTTCGAGAGGATGTTGACGACCTTCGAGACACGCTGCAGGCCGACCTTCCTGGCTTCGAGGGAGGCGGCACTCTCCCCCCCGTTGCGGCCGACGCGCAGGAGGCGCTTCTTGACGGCCATCTCCGAAGCGAACCCCTGCACGACGGGGACGACGGAGGCGGCGGCGACGCCGCTGAGCACGATGGCCAGGATCTCTATGGTGGTGTTCATGATGCTCGCAGCTTATTGGTTACACCTTGATATTGACGATCCGCTTCATGACGAAGAACCCGAAAATCATGAGCGCTCCGCTGATGTAGATCAGGTTGACGCCCTCTGGTGTGGTCCAGAGCGTTGAGATGTAGTCGCGGTTCACGAGCGAGAGTACGGCCGTGATCACGAAGGGCATGCTGCCGAGCACCCAGCCGGAGGCCCTCCCTTCTGAAGCGAGCGTGCGGATCTTGCCGCGCAGCTTGATGCGCTTGCGGATGGTCTTCGAGAGCCCGTCGAGCAGCTCGGTGAGGTTGCCTCCGGTCTCGTGCTGGATGATGAGCGAAGCGACGAAGAACTTCAGGTCGGCGGAGGGAACCCGCTCGCCGAGCTCGCCGATGGCGTCCCTGAAGGGGATGCCGAAGCCGATCTCGTCGAAGACGACCCTGAACTCCCCTCCTATCGGGTCGGGATACTCCTTGCCGACCATGCCGATCGACGAGGTGAGGCTGTGCCCGGCGCGAAGCGCGCGCGTGATGTGGTCGAGCGCTTCGGGAAGCTTGTCGTCGAACGCCTTGCGTCGCTTGGCCGCAAGCCACATAAGCCAGAAGATCGGCAGGGAAGCCACACCGGCGGAGAGGCCGAGAAGCGGGAGCGTCCCGGCGTAGCGAAGCGAACCGATGAAGAGCACCGTACCGAAGAGCACAGGGATCAGCGCGGCCACCTGTCCTGCCTTCAGCGGGCTGTCGGCGTGGCGGACCAGGCGCTCGAGCCAGCGGAACGCCGGGGCGTTCTGGCTGAGCCAGATTTCGACCGGGCTGTCCTGGCGGACCTTCTTCCTGGTCTCGGACGACTGGGCGCCCGCCTCGACGGCGCTTCGGACGGTGCGCAGGCGCTCCTTCCGGGCGCGGGCATCGGGATCGAAGAACCGGATCCATATCCCGTAGCCGAGGAAGACCGCGGAGACCACGAGGAGGAACACCGCAAAGGAATAGAGCAGCATGGTCATGGTCGCACCTCCCGTTAGTCGTTGATGTCCGGATCGAACATCCCCTCGCCGAGCGTAATGCCGTAGGCCTTGATCTTGTCGATGGATTTCGGCGGGATGCCGTTGGCGCGGAACGAGCCCAGCACCGTGCCGTCCGGAGCGGTTCCTGTTCGTTTGTAGCTGAAGATCTCCTGCATGGTGATGACCTCGCCCTCCATGCCGCTCAGCTCCTGGATGCTGGTGACCTTGCGCGTGCCGTCGCTCATCCTGGAGATCTGCACGATGAAGTGGATCGAGGAGGAGATGAGCTCGCGCAGGGCCTTCGAGGGCAGGCTGATGCCGGCCATGCCGACGAGGTTCTCAAGCCGCCCCAGGGCGTCGCGGGAACTGTTGGCGTGGATGGTCGAGAGCGAACCGTCGTGGCCGGTGTTCATGGCCTGCAGCATGTCGATGACCTCGGCGCTGCGCACCTCGCCGAGCACGATGCGGTCGGGCCGCATGCGGAGCGAGTTCTTCACGAGCGCGCGCATGGTGACCTCCCCCTTGTGCTCGATGTTCGGAGGGCGGGTCTCGAGCCGGATCACATGCTCCTGCTGCAGCTGCAGCTCGGCCGTGTCCTCGATCGTGACGATGCGCTCGTCGTGCGGGATGAACCCGGAAAGGATATTGAGCAGGGTGGTCTTGCCGGTGCCGGTGCCGCCGGAGATGAGAATGTTGCACTTGACCCGGACGAGCGCCGCGAGCAGCTCGGCCATCGGGGCCGTCAGCGTGTTCTTTTCGATCAGGTCCGGCATCTGCAGCGGAACCACCGCGAAGCGCCGGATCGTCAGCGACGGACCGTCGAGCGCCAATGGCGGGATGATTGCGTTGACGCGCGAACCGTCGGGAAGGCGCGCGTCGGCCATCGGGCTGAACTCGTCGATGCGCCGGCCCACCCTCGAGACGATCTTGTCGATGATCTTGAGAAGGTGCTGGTCGTCGTTGAAGCGGACGTCGGAGTGCTCGATGCGCCCGTTCCTCTCGACGTAGACGTTGCCGGAGCCGTTGACCATGATCTCCGAGATCGCCGGATCGGCAAGCAACGGTTCCAGGGGCCCGAGCCCCATGATCTCGTTCTTGAGGTCGGTGACGAGGCGCGTGCGCTCCTGTTCGTTGAGAGGAACGGGAGCCTCTGCGATGAGCGCCTGCAGCTGGGTCTCGAGCTCGCGGCGCAGCTGGTCAGGGCTCATGGTCTCGATCGAGGCCAGGTCGATGCGCGTCAGCAGCTGCTGGTGCAGCTTCTTCTTCATCACGTAGTAATCGACACTGGGGCCGGACTTCGGCTTCACCGCCGGCTCGGGTGCCGGCTGACGGCCGTTCCCGCTGGTTCCGTTGCCGTTCGATTCCGGACGGGGCAGTTCACGGGCAGCCGTTTCGGGAGCGGCTCCGGGGACCACCCTGCGTCGCTGGGAGAGGCTCCAGCGCCCTATCTGATCTTTAAGCGTTGCCATAGCGATTCCTTGGGTTGTTCGCTACCGGCCAGGCCTGCGGCCCAGTCGACGATGGTTCTGGAAAGCTTGGAAGCGGGTGCCGATTCGACGAGCGGCCGGCCGACGAGGAGGGCCTCCTCGAGGGATGCGGCGTCGGAGGGGATGCGGCGGTCGACCGGACGGCCGACGATCTTCTCCATTTCGGACGCCTGGATGCGGCTGCTCGCGTCAGCCCGGTTCAGGATGACGTCGATGCGCGAAACGGGCTTTTCGAACTCTCCGGAAAGGTTGAGCAGCTGGCCCGCCCTCCGCAGCGAAGGCAGCGAAGGCGTCATGACGACCGCAAGCTCGTCGACATGCTCGAGCACCCAGATCCCGACGGGATCGAGGCAGGAGCCGAGGTCGAGCAGAACATAGTCGTAGCACCCGGCGGCAACGCCGGTCAGTTCGCTCACCCGCTCGGGCTCGATTTCGACGATCTTGTCGAATCTGGCTGGCGAGGCGATGAGGTCGAGCGAAGGCGAAACATGCTGAACCATGCTGTCGAGGAGCGAGCGGTCGAGCCGTTCGCACTCGGCGGAGATGTCCGCCAGGTCCTGTTCGTGCTCTTCTCCGGTGAGGTACATGTCGAGATCGCCGAAAGGCAGCGAAACGTCGACGGCGAGCACCCTCTTGCCGGGAATCCGGGAGAGCGCGAAGGCCATGTTCGCTGCCAGGGAGGAGCTGCCGTCGCCGCCCTTTGCGGAAACGAACGCGAGCACCCTTCCGTTCTTTTTCGGAGCGGCTCCGTTGGTTCGCTGCTGCGTGCGCATGATGAGCTGGCGGATGGTCTCGTCGCCGGTGTCTGCGACCACCTCGCGCACTCCGGCGCGCATGAGCGAGAGCAGCAGCTCGGGCTCCGTATGCGGGTGCACCGAAACGACGGCGGCCTTCGGCAGCGCGAGGCAGAGTTTCTCGACCTCCTCGACGTACCTGGATCCTGCCGCGTTGAAGCCGGAAAGGATCACGAGATCCGGCTGCTGGACGGAGAGCTGGCGGACCATCGCGCCGACGTCGCCCTCAAGGCTCGTCAGCCGGTGCTGGCCCGCTTCGGGCGAGATCACGGGAGCCCTGCAGGGCTCCGGGCTGTAGACGACAATCTTCATGGCTTGCTCACTGGACCAGGATGGGAGGCGTGTAGGCGCCGTAATCCACGCCGTTGCCGTTGCCGGGATCAAGATTGGGGAACATGGCCATGTCGATGAAATGGCCGGAGATGTATTTGCCGCCCTGGCTGTACCCGTCGATATGAAACGCTACGATACCCTTGATGGGCTCGAAGTCGTTGGTATCGACATCGTCCACGATGAACATGGCCACATCCGTGCCGACAGGAACCTCTCTGTAGAGCGTGGCCTTGGCTCCCGGCTGCAGATAGGTGAGGTCATCGATGCCGAGCCTGGTAGAGTTGCCGTTCTCGATGAGATCGCGCATGAACGGAACGTCAGGGTTCTTTTGGGAAGACTGGAACGTGGTCCACTGTCCGGAGAGCTCTTTGGTACCGTCGAAGGTGTAGATGGAACCGAGATGTATGGTCGGGGCATCGCCATGTTCATCCAGGACGGGTGTGCCATCGTTTTTATTCCAGAAATGGTCCAGCATCGCGGTGCCGATGACGAACGGAAACAGCCCGGTTCCGCCGGCCGGCGGAGCGATGACGGCAATAGCGCTTGCCCGGACATCGGTGTCGTCAATGCCGAAGATCGGCGCGAACGAGAGCCCCAGCGGGCCACTGTTCTCGGACGAGGAAATCGTGATGGTGGCCCTGACCGCCGGCACGTCGCCCGGTATGGCCGTAGCGTGGATGCCCAGCGATGGATTCGGGATGTTCCAGTAGCCCGTTTCAATCAGGGCGGCCTGGATGAGCTCGCCGTTGGCGACGTTGCGCCGGGCGACCTCGAGCGCTTTTGCCGAAGCGGCGGACCAGTTGTAGGGTGTACCGCCCGCATCAGAAAGCGAGCGGGCTCCGGCCATCGATGCTGCGTCGGCCGCGTTCTGCAGCTCGACCTTCGTGAGATGGATGCGCGCCAGGTCGACCGCCAGTGCGGTGAGACCGATGAGAACCGGGAGCATGATGGCGAACATGATCGCCGCGCCGCCCTTCTGCCGGCGGATCCGCCTGCCTCTGTGGTGTGGATGCTTCATGGTCATTCGATCCTCATGGTTGTCTGTGCCGACATGGGCATATCACCGAATATGTAGAGGCCTGTGTAGGTGCCGCTGGCGGCCACGGTCAGTATATCCCCCGATACCGTAGAAGTGATGGAGGGTGAGATCGAACCACCGAATGATATCAGGTTCTGGCTGCAGAGAGCCGAGGCGGCTGCATTGGCGCTGCTCATGATGGTGGCGTCGGTCCGGTCCGCCACGTAGCGGATCCCGGTGCGGGCTCCTTCACGCGTAGCCATGGTCAGCACCGTCTTGTTGTAGAGCGCGACGGAGAAGGTGATCATGCCGAAGAGCAGGAGCAGGAACACCGGCAGGACGAAGGCGAACTCCACGAGCACCGCGCCTTTCTGGCTGCGGCCACTCCGCTCTGCACGCGCGGGCGCGTCATGTCCGGTGCGGGTGTTCATTTCGTCCTCCCCGTCGAGCCCTGCAGCTTGCCTTCCAGGAAGAACTCGTTCGGCGTCGGCGTCCTGAAGCGCTCCGTCGGCAGTTCGGGCATCTCCTTATTTCCGGTCTTCACGAGGGTCGGGCGCACGATGACCATGAGTTCGGTCGTCTCCTTCGTCATCTCCTTGTGCTTGAAGAGCTCGCCGAGGATCGGGATGTCGGCAAGCAGCGGCACGGCTCGGATAACCTCGTTGAGGTTGTCGCGCAGCAGTCCGCCGATGACCAGGTTCTCGCCCTCCTGCATCTGTACGGTGGTCGAGGCGTAGCTGGTCTTGAAGGCCGGCAGCGACGTCATCGTCCCGGCGGTGATCGCCTCCTGCAGCGGCTCGGAGACCTCCGGCGCGACCCTCAGCGCGATACGGCCTTCGTTGAGCACGGTCGGCGTGAAGCGCAGGCCAACGCCGTAGGTGCGCTCGACATAATCCACTGAACCGTTGCCGGTGATGGTCGGCGTATAGACCTTGCCGCCGACGAGGAAGTACCCCTCCTGTCCGCTCATGGAAACCATCGTCGGCTCCGCCAGGATCTTGATCGCCCGCTCCTTGCGCTCGGCATCGGCCGACAGGCTGTTGCCCGGAGACCGGTGGGCCTGGAACAGGAGATCGAGCGTGGCGTTGCTGACGAAGCCGGTCATGAGGCTGCCCTGCACGTTGCCGAGCCCCTGGGTCCAGCCGACTCCGAGGGATTCGATGTAGGACTTGGAGACCTCGGCGATGCGTACCTCAAGGCGGACCTGCTGCGGATCACGGATCTTGAGCAGGTTGATGAGGCGCGGACCTTTGGAATCGGCCTTCATGCCGGCCGGGTTGGTGGTCATGCTCATGGGACCGGTCGAGCCCGAAGCGCTGCTTCCTGAATTGGATATGCTGGACGGTATCGCCGTGCCGGTGGCGGCGACGCTGCTGGCGAGGAGCGTGGCCTCGGGACTCAGCACGGGAACCGAACCCCCATAGTACCCGGTGGCGAGCCTGCAGGCCGTGTCGGCAACGAGCGTGTTGGCGACCGAACCGGTCAGGACCAGCGCCGGGCCTCCGGAGAAGATCTGGATGTCGGTCTCGTTCGGCAGCACGGCCGAGAAGAGGTCCTCGAGCGTAGCGGTATTGTTGCTGACCTTGAGCGGCGTCGAGGAGAACCCGCCCCTCTTGTCCCATATGATGAGGTTGGTGGCTCCGGCCGACTTGCCGGACAGGTAGAGCTGCGAGGAGTTGATCATGATGTAGTCGGCCACCTTAGGGTCGCCGACGGCGACGCGGCTGGCGGGCCGGTCGAGCTTGTAGACCCTCGACTCCCCCACGGGCACGAAGTAGGTCGAAACCGCCGCCATCGAGGCTGCGGGGAGTGCGCCTGCAAGCGCCACGAGGGCGCCCGTTGTCCAGGCCATGCGCTTCAGGAATGTCTTTTTCATGTCCGTGTTGGCTAGGGAGTTGACTTGCGGCCGCGGACGGTTCCGCGGATCTCTTCGGGCTCGGAGTACCTGCGCACCGGCGCGGCACGGGCAACCTTAGGAGAGGACTTTGCCGGCCCGTTCGGGTAGACGATGTCGCCGAGGCGGACACCGGCGGAATTCACCTCTCCGGTATCGAGTTCGTTGCGGAGCACGAGCGACAGGTCTCCGATGCTGCGGGCCAGGTCGAGCTTTTCGGCCTCGACCGGAGAGAGCTCGAGCGTGACGGCGCTGACCACCTTCGGCTTGTCCGGTTCGGCGGTGGTCTCCTGCGCTGCAGCCAGCACCTTGACACGCGAGAGCACGGTCCGCGAGAACGGCTGGCGGCTGGCGTCCTTGCCGCTGACGAGCACGTCGACGTAGCTGCCCGGCAGGGCGAAGCCCGCGACCGAGATCACCTCGTTCACCTTCACCGTAATGGCGCGCTTGCCTTCGGGAATGATGGATGAAAGGCCGCCGGTCGCGTTGATCGGTGCGAGCTTGCCGGGAAGGATCGGCTCGCCGGGAATCATCGAGACCCGGGCGATCCGGCCCACCACGTCCGCGGTGCGGCTCTTGGCTTCATGCGGCACGGTCGAACCAGGCCAGTCGACGGCCCTGACCTGCATGGCGGCAATGGCTTTTCCGGCTTCGATCGGCTGCTCGACGATGACGACCGTGTGTCCGGAGGACGCATCGGTCTGCAACGAGCGGGCGGTGATGAAGGCCGCCGTCGCACCCATGGTGAGTGCGACGGCAGCGATGATTGGCTGTTTCACGGCTTTGTTAGTCAAGGTGTTTTTCTTCAGAGTGCATTTACTCGGACTAGGCCAAGGCCGCTGCAAGCTCTGTTTTGATTTTATCGAAAACAGCTTCCACATTATCTCCAACAAGACCAACTGTTGTAATTGCAACGACTGAAACCAGTGCGGCAATTAAGGCATACTCGATCATGGTCACGCCTTTCTGCGACTTGACGGTCATGACTTTTGCCATGATCATGGCGACGATGTTGTTTAACATGGTTTCCTCCAGAGAGTTTTGTTGATGGTTGTTGACGGTTACTTCAGCATTTCATTGAATGCTCACCATCAACAATGCACATGGCGTGCCAAACCGGAGACCGATCACGCATCCTGCTTGTATCAATAAGGTTACCGGCGCACCTGGGGGACAGCACGCCGGAATCACCAAAAGCCATATTCTGCGCACTCTGCGTCATCATGCCACAGCGAGCACCCCACGCTGCGCCATAATGACACAACACAAAGGCTCTCGTCTGCTTCCCTGCGGATAATGCTTAGGGAAGATCGCCGAAAAGCCGAACCGCCGCGGCCGGAAGCTGCGTCATAATGCACCGGGAGTCCGCCAGGCCGAGACGGAAGAGACGGCGGAACCCGCAATGCACACCCCCGCCGAAACGACGTTCTCAAAACATCCGAAAACCACCCGTCCCGTCGATTCAAGACCCGATCACTCCGCAATAAATCCAATACCTTCCGACATATTGAAAGCGTATTCGGCACGTTTTTATGCGCGGATACGATCATCATTCGCGAATTGCCCGCCACAAAGCATCCATATACCCCATATATAGATATACCTCCATAACGCCCTATAGACCCACTATTCTTCCTTGCAACACGGCCCCACTTTGTGTACTTTTTATATAAATCAATCGCATACGATGGGTATGGGAGACCCCCCTGAAACTCCGAACGCCTCCCATAAACAGCCCCCGAACAGTGATACCGAAGCACCTTGCACGCAGGCTTATCGAAGAGAGCACGGAAGGTTTTTTCACCAGAAACCCCTCCCGCATCGATTCCGCATTGCCGGCACGCAGCAACCGACCTTCGACAGCGAAGGCATGGGCCTGCGCAGCGCAGGAGCGCCCGACCCACCTCATTCCCGCGTCACCGGACAGGGCCCCGCCCTGTGAGGAGGCGCTCCGCCTACACGGCGGGGCGAACGGAAACGGAAAGAGACACGCATCCGGTCCCCAACAAAAACACATGAGGTGACACTATGCTGACCCCCACCATGCAGCAGCAGCAACAACAGGAAAAAGGCGTGACCATGATCGAGTACGCCCTCATCGCGGCCCTCGTCGCGGTCGTCGTGATCGCTACGCTGACCACCGTCGGCGACCAGCTAGTCGCGATCTTCACCGACATCACCACCGCCCTCAGCGGTGCCACGTCCGGCAGCTGAACTCTCGAACCCCCATTACAGTGAAACTGCCAGTCTACGCAGCCATCGCCCTCACGGTGGGGGCGATGGCCTCAGTCGTCGCCGCCCGCTGGGTGGGCTCCACGAAGGACGACGCCCGAGCCACGGGACCGAGCGTCGTCGTCGCGGCCCGGCCCATCGAAGCCGGCAAAGCCATTGAGGCGCCCCAGGTCAAAGCCGCACGCTGGCCCGAGTCCGAAGTTCCCGAGGGGGCCTTCTCGAACACCAAAGAGATCGTGGGCCGCATCGCCCGCGCCTCCATCGCCACCGGTGAACCCGTCCTCCCCTGCAAGCTCGCCCCGAAGGAGGCCACCGGCGGACTCTCATCCATCATTCCCGAAGGCAAGCGGGCCATCACGGTCCGCGTCAACGACGTGGTCGCCGTGGCGGGCTTCGCCCTGCCGGGCAGCTACGTCGACGTGCTCGTCCGGGGCAGGGATGAAAACCGCAAGCCTTTCGCACGGATCGTACTCTCGAGGGTGAAGGTGCTCGCCGCGGCCCAGGAGACCACGGCCGAGCCCGACAAGCCCAAAGTGGTCAAGGCCGTCACGCTCGAACTCACCCCGCGCGAATCCGAGAAGCTGGACCTCGCCCGAAGCATAGGAAAGCTCTCGCTCGTGCTGCGCAACGAACTCGACGCCGGCAATGTCCGCTCGTCGGGCGTACGCCTCGGCGACATCATCTCGAGCACAGAAGCCTCCACGGCGCCTGCCGGATTCGCTCAGGGATGGTACTCGCCCGAGGAGATCCGCGGCATAGGCCGCAAACCAGCACACACCCCCGCGCCATGAAGAAATGCCCCGCCCCCCCCGAACGCGCGCGGCGGCGCACGGCCGCACTCCTCGCATTCGCCCTCTTCCTGCCCGCCGCCTCCGCCGCCGCGCCCGCCCTCTACCGGGTTCCGGCCGGCGAGTCGAGGGTCTACCGGCTCGACCGCCCGGTCGAGCGCGTCGCCGTCGGCGACCCTGACATCGCCGACTTCATCATGCTCAGGCCCTCGGAGCTCTACCTCCTCGGCAAGAAGAGCGGATCGACCAACCTGATCCTCTGGGAGACGGGAGGACGCGTCTCGACAAGGCCGCTCGAGGTAAGCCGCAACGTCGCCCCCCTCAGGCGGCTGCTCCGCACGGTACTCCCCGAAGAGCGCGACATCAAAGTCGTCACCTCAGGACCCACCATCGTCGTCTCCGGCTCGGTCTCCGACGCCCTTGCCGCGGAGACCGTCCGGAGGATCGTACGCACCTGGCTCGGCGGCAGGGCTCCCGACCCCAGCCCCGAAGCATCCCTCACCCGGAGCGACGCCGCCGGTACTGATCCTGCGGCGGCCGCAACGACAGGCTCCGGCGCGACCGAACCCCAGGCCATGAAAGGGGTGGTCAACCTCCTCAGGATCCGCAACCCGCAACAGGTGCGGCTCGAGGTGCGCATCGCCGAGGTATCCAAAAGCCATATCGAATCCCTCGGGCTCAGCTGGGCCCAGAACCACGGCGGCACCCGGGGAAGCATCATGACGGGATTCGTCAGCAGCGCCACCGTCGACATGCTCTTCAACGCCACCGCCACCTCCACCGGAGCAGTCGGCAACGAGCTCAGGCTCGACGCCGAGAAGAAGGAGGGGGCGATCAAGATCCTCGCCGAACCGACCATAGTCGCCATGAGCGGCGAGGAGGGGTACTTCCTCGTCGGCGGCAAGGTCTATACGCCGACGGCCACCGGCACCGGCGCGGTCGACTACGTCGAGCGCAGCTACGGCGTGGGGCTGCGCTTCACCCCGAAGGTGCTCGAGGGCGGGCGCATCTGGCTGAAGGTCGCCCCGGAGGTCTCCGAACCGCTGCAGGAGGCCGTCACGGCCGGCACCACCTCGACCCTCCCCTCCTTC
This sequence comes from Chlorobium sp. N1, assembly GCF_004332115.1. Classification (GTDB taxonomy): domain Bacteria; phylum Bacteroidota; class Chlorobiia; order Chlorobiales; family Chlorobiaceae; genus Chlorobium. The sequence goes on along the minus strand of NZ_SJPA01000007.1, from coordinate 45,164 downwards.
AAGACCAGCTACGCCTCGACCACCGTCCAGATGAAGGAGGGCGAGAACCTCGTCATCGGAGGCCTGCTCCGCGACAACCTCACCGAAATCAAGCGGTCCCTGCCGCTGCTCGGCCAGATCCCGCTGCTCGGCGCGCTCTTCCGCCACACCGAAACCAGCTCCGAGACGACGGAGCTCCTCGTCGTCGTGCGCCCGACGCTGGTCGCGGCCAGCGGCGAAAAGCCGGAGCTCCCCACCGACCGTTTCACGGCGCCCACAGCAAACGAACTGCTCCTCGAAGGAAAGCTCGAGGGGACCAGGGAGAAGGAATGAACGCGCCCGAAGAACAGTGCCGCCGTGAGAAGGGCAGCGTAATCGTCGAGTTCGCGCTCATCCTGCCCCTCTTCCTCCTGCTCGCGTTCGGCATGGTGACCGTTTCGGTGGCCCTCTACGACAAGACCGTGCTTACCATGGCGAGCCGCGAGGGCGCCCGCACCGGCATCCGCTACGTGGCCGGAAGGACGGAGGCCGGCATCACGGGCAGCGCCAACGCCGCCGCTCTCGAGCTCTGCCGGCAGAACCTGATCTCGTTCGGAGGCACCATGACGCCCTCGGCCACATCCACCGTCTCTGGCGACATCCTGACCGTGGAGGTCAGCGGCACCTACACCGGGATCTACCTGTTCGGAGACATGCAGATCTCCTCGCGAACCAGCATGAGGATAGAATGAGCATGAATGCGCCGCGCTGCAGGCACAGCCAGCTCGAGAACCAGCGGGGTTCGGCCGCCCTGCTCTTCGCGCTCTTCCTCCCCGTGCTGCTGGGTTTTGCCGCACTGGCGGTCGACCTGGCGCGCGTGCAACTGACGAGGATCGAACTGCAGAACGCAGCCGACGCGGCGGCGATGGCCGGCGCCCGCTCGCTCGACGACCCGGGCGGCGACCCCTACAACTGGACGGCGGCCGAGACCGTGGCGCTCGAGTTTGCGCGAAGGAACGTCGCCAACGGCGAAGCAATCCTCGACGCCGAGATCGAGACCGGCTACTGGAACATCCCGGACCCATCGCTCGGGCTGCACGGTGCGGCCGCGGCGGGAGACGTGCCGGCGGTCCGGGCGAGGATATCGCTGGCCGAAGGCCGGAACGGAGGTCCCCTCCCCCTCTTCTTCGCCCCCATCCTCGACATCGCCGATTCCGAGGTCCGGGCCGAAGCCGTTGCCGTAATCGCGGCTCCCGCCGGCGGCTCCGGCCTCTTCCCCTTCGTCATCGGCAAGAAGATGCTCGACCACTACTGGGACACCCTCAGCGGCTCTCCAGTCCTCGACGCGGACGGCGAAGCGCCCTCCATCAGGCTCGGCTCCGTCTACACCTTCGACGGCCAGGACGTGCTCTCCGGCCAGTGGACCACCTTCCAGTCCGACCAGAAGAATCCCGACGTCCCCTTCATGCGCGATCTCATCGAAAGAGGCAATACGACGGCGCTCTCGATCGGCGATGACACCTATATCCAGCCGGGAGCAAAGGCCACGCTCTACAGCGAGGTTCCTGTCGGCACCGATGTCGCCATATTCGTCGTCGAAGAGGTCGATACCGACTCGTTCGAACCCATCGTCGCCATCGCCGGCTTCCATATCGACGGATTCAACCAGGGCGGCAAGTACATCACCGGCCATTTCATCGACATGGCCATGTTTGCGGGCCTGGATCCGGGCAGCGGCGAGGGCATCGATTACGGCGCCCGCACTCCACCCATACTCGTCCAATAACAGACCATGAAGATCGCCCTCTACTCCCCCGAACCCTGGGACATCCCCGACGCCCCCTTCATGGAGAGCCGCCACCAGCTCGTCCGGCTGACAGGCGAGGCGGGCGCCATGCTGCGCCAGCTCTCCTCCCGCAAGCCGGACCTGGTCTTCCTGAAAGGATTCGACCCCTCGGAGATCCGATTCCGGCAGGCGGTCGAGAAGCTCTGCATCACGCTGCCCCAGGCGGCCGTCGTCGTCCTCCACCCCCAGACGGGGCCCGAGCTGCTCCTGCAGCTCATGCAGGCAGGCGTGCGCGAGGTCGTCGCCGACGACCTGCCGGCGACGATAGGAACGGTAGTCGAGCGCGCCGAGCTCCGCACGAAAGGCTCCGGAGCCTGCCCGGGCAGAGTGCTGGGGTTCGTCTCCTCGAAGGGCGGGGACGGCAGCTCCTGCACGACGGCCAACCTCGCCTCCGCGCTCTCGGAACAGCCCCGGACGAGGGTGCTTGCCATCGACGTCTCGCTGCCCTTCGGGGACCTCGACATGTACCTCACCGCCGAGAAACACCCCAAGGACCTGGCCGACATCTCGAAAGAGAGCGACCGGCTCGACCAGTCGCTGCTCGAGAGCATGGTGCACCGGCTCTCGGAGACGCTCGACCTCATACCCTCGCCCTCCACCTTCGAGAAGACCGTCGCCGTCGAACCCGAGCGTGTCGGCGAGCTGATCCAGGTGGCCACCTGCTTCTACGACTTCGTCCTGATCGACCTCGGCAGCTCGCTCGACCGGGTCGGGATCCAGGTGCTCGAGCACCTCGACGACCTCCTGGTCGTCACCACCCCCTCGCTCCCCTCGCTGAGGAGGGCGGGCCTCCTGCTCAACCTCTGGAAAGCGTTCGAGAAACCCATTTCGCAGATCGACATCATCCTCAACCGCGCCGACGCAGAGGCGCGCGTCACCTGCCCGGAGATCGAATCGGTGGTGCAGCGGCCGGTCGGCCGCCGCTTCCCCTCGGACCACGGCGCCGTGCAGGAATCGCTCCTGGCCGGCCGGCCCTTCGTCGAGCTGCTCCCCCGCTCGAAGCTCTCCCGCGCATTCCTGGACTGGGCCGCGGAACTCACCGGCAACGCACCAAAACAGCCATCGCCATGGGACTTCTTGAAGATCAGATAGCGCGCTGGAAACAGGCTCCCGCGCCGCCCGCTCGCTCCTCCGGAAACGGCGGGAAGATGAACGCAAAGGCCCAGCCGCCGGCCGAAAGCGGAGAGCCGGAGCCCCAGGCGCCGCCTCCCGGAAAGGAGGCGCGCGGCGGAGAGTACCAGGGGGCCGACTACTACGTCACGAAAAAGAAGCTGCACCAGCAGCTGCTCACCCGCATCGACCTCAACTCGATCGAGAGCATGAGCCCGGAGCAGCTGCGCCAGGAGCTCGAACGGCTGCTCGGCCTGCTCTTCACGGAGGAGTCGATTCCGCTCAACGTGCAGGAACGCGCCCGACTCGTCTCGGACCTCAAGAACGAGATCATGGGGCTCGGCCCCATCGAGCCGCTGCTCGCCGATCCGGCGATCTCCGAGATCATGGTCAACGGCCACGGGAAGGTGTACGTCGAGAAAAAGGGCAAGATCGAGCTCACCGACATCCGCTTCAACGACGACCAGCATCTTCTCAAGATCATCGACAAGATCGTCTCGAGGGTGGGCCGGCGCATCGACGAGTTCAGCCCGATGGCCGACGCCCGCCTTCCCGACGGCTCCCGCGTCAACGCCATCATAGCCCCGCTCGCCCTCGACGGCCCCGTCCTCACCATACGGCGCTTCGCCGTCGTGCCGCTGCAGATGGCGGACCTCATTCCTAAAAACAGCCTGACCTCCGCCATGGCCGAGCTGCTCTCGGCGCTCGTCCGAGTGAAGTGCAACATCCTCATCTCGGGCGGCACCGGCACCGGCAAGACCACCATGCTCAACATCCTCTCGGGCTTCATCCCGCACGACGAGCGCATCGTCACGATCGAGGACACCGCCGAGCTGCAGCTGCAGCAGGACCATGTGATCCGCCTCGAGACCCGCCCTCCCAACATCGAGGGAAAGGGGGAGATCACCATGCGCGCGCTCGTCAAGAACTCGCTCCGCATGCGGCCCGACCGCATCGTGCTCGGCGAGGTCCGAAGCGCCGAGGTCATCGACATGCTGCAGGCCATGAACACCGGCCACGACGGCTCGCTCTCGACCATCCACGCCAACAGCGCGCGCGACGCGCTCGGGCGCCTGGAGAACCTCGTCGGGATGGCCGGCATCAGTCTCCCCTCGAAGGCGCTCCGCCAGCTCATCTCCTCCTCGATCCACTTCATCGTGCAGATCTCGAGGATGAGCGACGGCACGCGCAAGGTCACCAGCATCCAGGAACTCAGCGGCATGGAGGGCGAGGTGATCACCATGCAGGAGATCTTCAGCTACACACACACCGGCACCTCCCCGGACGGGACGGTGCAGGGCGCCTTCAGCGCGAGCGGCGTCCGGCCGAGGGTATCGGAAAAGATCAGGGCCTACGGAATAACCCTCAGCGAGGGGATGTTCGAACCCGGGCTCCCGCCAAACGACCAAGCCCCCCAGCGGCCATGAACCCGACCCTTCTCTCCATCCTCGTCTTCCTCTGGGTCGTGCTCCTGATGCTCGTCGCCTACGGCGTGTGGGCGCACTTCTTCGACCGGCGCGGCCATGCCCGCCACCGGCGCATCGAGAGCATCCGGAGCGAGGTGCAGGCCGGAGTGGCGAAGGAGACGGGAAGAAAGCGCGCCCTCGGGGAGCATGAGCTGGAAATCCTGCTGCACGAACGCTCGGCCGCGTTCAGGAATCTCGAAGCGCTGATACAGCGGGCCCGCAGCCGACTCACGGCCGGCAAGCTCCTCCTGCTCATGCTCGCGCTCTTTCTCTCGGTCCTCCTGCTCGGGCTCATGCGCGGCAGCGGCCCGCTGCCGCTCCTTGCGGCGTCGACGGCGACCGGCGCCCTGCCCCTCCTCTGGCTCCGGCGAAGGGCGGAGCGGCGACTCGCCCTCTTCTCGGCAAAGCTCCCCGAAGCGCTCGACTACGTCACGCGGGCCCTGCACGCGGGCCACAGCCTCACCTCGGCCATCGGCATGGTCGGCCGGGAGTTCCCGAACCCGATAGGCGAGGAGTTCAAGACCGTTTTCGACGAGATCGGTTTCGGCATCCCCTTCAGGGAGGCCATCACGGAGCTCGGCCTGCGCATTCCCTCGAGCGACGTGCGCTTCTTCGTCATCTCGCTCGTCATCCAGCACGAGACCGGAGGCAACCTCACCGAGCTGCTCGAAGGGCTCTCCGGGACCATCCGCGAGCGCATCAAGCTGCGCGGCAAGGTCCGCACCCTCTCGAGCGAAGGGCGGGCCTCCGGCTGGGTGCTCGGCAGCATGCCCTTCGCGCTCGCCGCCATCCTCATGCTCATCAACCCCGGCTACGTCTCGCTGCTCTGGACCACCGAACAAGGCCGCACCCTGCTCCTCATCGGCGGGGGGCTCATGAGCGTGGGGTTCTTTCTGCTCAACCGCATCGTACAGATCAAGGTGTAAGGCCGATGGAAACCGCACTGCAGATCCTCTCCGTCCTCCTCACGGGAGCCGCCGCCGCCTCGCTGGTCTTCCTCGCCCGGCACTGGAGGAGAGAAGGCGCCCTCAGGGAACGCATCGAGGCGATGAGGCCCGGCAGCCCGGGGGAGCGCTCCCTCGCAGAGGGCGCCCGGAGCGACAGGGTCACCGCCCTCGTCACCGCCCTCTCGCGCCTCTCGCTGCCCGAGGAGGGGTGGCAGGACTCCGCCGTCCGGCTCCGTTTCCTCCGGGCGGGCATCCGCCAGAAGAGCGCCCCGCTCTACTACTACGCCCTGAAGAGCCTGCTCACGCTGGCGCTGCCGCTGGGGCTCGGGCTGCTCCTGTATGTCGGCCACCCCCACATCCCCGCCATGCGGATCCTCATGCTCGTCGTCGTGACCGCCGCCCTCGGCTACTACCTCCCCGAAACGGCGCTCCGCCTCCTCACCTCCCGCCGGAGCGGAAAGATGCGCGACACGCTCCCCGACATGATCGACCTCATGGTGACCTGCACCGAGTCGGGCATGGGCATCGACTCGGCGATCTCGCGCATATCCCGCGAGATGGCCGCGAGCTGCCCGGAGCTCGCCGGGGAGTTCTACCTGGCCTCCATCGAGATGCGCGCCGGGGCGAGCCGGATCGACGCCCTCAGGAACCTGGCGCTGCGCTCGAACCTCGAGGACCTCGACGACCTGGTCTCCATGCTCGTGCAGGCCGACCGTTTCGGCACGAGCCTCGGCGAGTCGCTCCGCGTGCACGCCGAGATGATGCGCACCCGCCGCACCCAGCGCGCCGAAGAGCTGGCCGCCAAGATCCCGGTGAAGATGGTCCTGCCGCTCATCCTCTTCATCTTCCCCACCCTCATGCTCGTGCTCCTAGGCCCGGCGATGATCCAGATGCTGGAGGCGCTGCAGAGATGACCCCCGAACTCCCCCTCCCCCGCCTCGTGCTCCTCCCGCTCTGGGCGGCGATGGGCCTGCTGGCGGGCATCGCCCTCGTCCCGCTCGCGCGTCGGATACCCGCCCGGCGGCTCGAGCGAACGGGCGCCTCCCCTGAAGGGTGGATCGGCCCCGGCGGCGGCATCGCCGCTCCCGTGCCGCCGGCCCGGAAGATCTGGGTACCCGTCGCCGCCGCGCTCCTCTCGGTGCGCTGCGCGTGGATCGCCGCGACGCCACAGGAGGCGCTCGCGCTCGCGCTCTTCTCCGGCACGCTGCTCCTGCTCGCCCTCATCGACTGGGACACCACCATGCTGCCGAACGCGGTGGTCCTGCCGCTGGGGGCGGGGGGCCTCCTCTCGAGCCACCTCGGGCTCACCGGGCAGGGTCTGGCGGCAGCAGCCGCATCGGCCGCACTGGCGGCGGGGTTCGTAGGAGGTCTCGGGGAGCTCTACCGCCGGTTCAGGGGGGAGACGGGAGTCGGCGGAGGGGACATCAAGCTGCTCGGGACGCTCGGGGCCTGGCTTGGACTCTACGGGGTACTGTACGTGGTGGTGTGGGCCGGGCTCGGCACCGCGCTGTGGTTTCTCATGTGGCGGAGGCTCGGGAAGATCGACAGAGCTGCCGACTGGCCGTTCGGACCGGCGATCGCCGTGGCGGCGCTGTTCCGGATGATGGCGCTGTAAGGCGGGGAACATGAGGCGCCCGATGGAATCGGATCCACCGACAGCAGTGGCATTGGTATTCCCCCCCCCTATAAAATCATGCAACAGGCATCGCACGTCGCATAAACTCATCAAAAAGCGGAACCGTGAAACTCAGCTGCCCATGTGCGGGGCTGTATATCATTCCCTTCTTTATAAGTTTTGAACGTACGGCACTCAACGCCGTACTCCGTTCAACTCCCAGCTGCCGGGTAATTTCCGTCGTATGATAAGGCCCTTGCCCCAGAGCAGCCATTGCCCTCAGATATCGTTTCTCACCATCGGTAAGCCGGTCGAAACGCACCCTGAAAAAATTCTCATCGAGACGATTGACCACATGGATGGTAGAATCTTTTACGACACGTAGCGTGATTAGCGTGGCATCAGCCTGGTTCCAAGCCTGATAGCCCCATTCCTGAAGAAAATACGGGTACCCTTTGGTCCATGTGAAGATCTCGTTCAATGCCGATTTCTCAAAACTCACCCCCTCACCCATAACCGGCCCCTGAAGAGCTTTAACTGCATCATCCCGGTCAAGGGGTCCGATTTCAGGGAAACTGAAAAGACGCTCGGCATAGGACTTGGCATCACCGGCCAAACCGGGCAAAATCGGCAACCCTGCGCCAACAAGCACAATAGGAAGCCGACGTTGCTGCATTTTATGCATGGCCATGATAAGTGCATTGAGTTCAGCTTTCGTAAAAAACTGAATTTCATCGATGAATATGGCTACAGCCGCCTGCCGCTCCTCAGCAGCCTCACCGACGGCGATAAATAAACCAGGAAGATCAATCTCCAGGTCGCCACTGTCAGCTGTACCTTTTTCCGGCTCGATATCAAGACCAAGCTCGATATCTCCAAAAGATACTTTTATGGCCGCCACAAAGCTTTTCAATACAGCCAACCCGCGCCGGACCTTCTTCCCAGCACCCGCCATACGATCAAGATCATACAAAAGGGAGCGCAACTGAGGCACGAGAAGAACGGCAAGCGGCTTTTGATCCGAAGCCTCAAGAAATATTGTGCGATACTCCTCTGTCCGGGCCATCCGCTCCATTTCATTGAGCAACACGGTCTTGCCTACACCTCGAAGACCAGTCATGATGAAACTCTTTTCAGCTCGCTGGTTCCTAACACGGGCGAACAGGACGGACGCCTGCTCCAATACGCCATCCCGGCCAGCAAGTTCTGGCGGCGGAGCCCCGGCCCCCGGTGAAAACGGGTTCCTGATTTTATCCATAAAATTAATCCCGGCAAGAGGCTATTTATATCAACTTATAACGCATTATAACAATAATTCGCTATAAATCGATATAAACAACTGAGCAATGCCGATTCCATGCAAAAGCGAAGGGCTGCTGAATCAAGGATATCTGCCGCCATGGCGTATGGGCGCAGACCCCGGGGTACGGTACGTGGTGGCGTGGGCCCGGCTCGGCACCGCGCTCTGGCAGTTCCTGTGGCAGAGGCTCGGGAAGATCGACAGAGCGGCCGAGTGGCCGTTCGGACCGGCGATCGCCGTGGCGGCGCTGACGTGGAGGATCGTGCTCGATGCAGGGGGGGATGTGAAGCTGGCCGGAGCGGAGCTCATCCAAAACGCCGGATCGGGTCCGGCGAATCCCGTGGGTCCGATCCGGATCAACGGCACAAGCGCCCGGAAACGAAGCGGATCGTCCGTGGGAAACCCTCTGCCGAAGCAGGTCGGGGTTTCAGACGAACGGATAACGCCCAATATGGCAGGCAGGCCATATTAAGCCCGATGTCCACCCCTGTGGTTCCTTGTACGACGTCCCCGCCAATCAGCCGGTATCGGCTGCTCTCAGCACACTCCCCCCTGCCTGTTCCTGAATGGAGACAACACGATCAAAAAGAGAGCCGCCTTCCGGCCGTACCATACCGTCATTGGCTGTCGGTTCAGCTGCCGAAAATTGAAAGACGCAAGTCGGGCAGAGAGTTTTTCCATCCTCTTGCCATTTCCCCGGATTCCCGCTAAATTGTTTTTTACGACAAAACCTTACCTATAAAGAGAAACTTGCGACACCCATATCGAATCAATGAAGAGATCGCTGAAAAACACGACAACCGATGATTCGCTGATCATCTACGCCGAACTCAATACTGCTGAAATAAGAGCGGCACAGCGGCGACTGAAAAGAGGTGAGCTGGCACGAATTGTCCCCGGGGTTCTCAGTGCCAGCCCTGAAAACGAGTGGCCTGCCATCGTTGCACTGCACAGGACAAGGCTCCTTGCCGCACTGTTTCCGGGGGCGGTGATTGGTTTCAGAAGCGCCTTCAAGGGCGGCATCCCGGTGGATGGAGTCATACACCTCAGCTATAGTTACAACAGGGCTGTCAAGCTGCCCGGGCTCAACGTGATCCTCGTCAGGGGGCATGGACAGGTTGCGGGTGACCTGCCCATGTCCGGGCGAGATATCTACTTCCCTTCTCCGGCCAGGATGCTCCTGGAAAATCTTGCGGCAAGCCGTGGTTCGATCAAAAAAGCCATGGGCCGCACCGCCGTTGAAGAGCGCCTGGTAAACATGTACGAATCCAGAGGCATCGAAGCGCTCAACCGGATCAGGGATGAAGCTCTTGGCCTTGCGCCGCTCCTGGGATTCGACAAGGAATACAAGGTGTTGAACGAGCTGATCGGCACCATTCTCGGGACAAAAAGCGCCCGACTTGGGACCGTTGCCGGAAAAGCCCTGGCTGCGGGTACGCCTGTTGACGCCGGCCGGCTTGCGCTTTTTGAAGCGCTGGCAGCTGTTTTGCGGGTCATGGATTTCCCGGAGAACGCGTCACCGACCGGAAGCGAAGCCGCCCGCATCAATTTTGCATTCCTTGAGTCCTATTTCAGCAACTTCATCGAGGGTACGGAGTTCGACGTCTCAGAGGCACGGCAAATCGTACTTGAGGGAAAAATCATCGATCAGCGCCCGAAAGATTCGCACGACATTCTCGGCGTGTTCCGACAGGCGATCAATCCCGGATGGGCAAACCAGTCGATGGCAATCGGCGAAGCGGTGCTACACCAGTTGCGACAGCGTCATGCAGACCTCATGAAAGAACGCCCTGAAGCGTCTCCCGGCGATTTCAAGGACAGGGAGAATTTTGCCGGGAACACAACCTTCGTATCACCAAGAAACGTACGTGGGACCCTTATCGAAGGCAGCAAGCTGTTGCCCTCGGTCCCGCCGGGTATGGCCCGTGCGCTGCTGGCGATGTTCATTGTCTCGGAAGTGCATCCCTTTATTGACGGGAACGGACGACTCGCACGCCTCGCCATGAACGCGGAGTTGTCCGTTGTGAACGCCGGCAGAATCATCGTCCCGACGCTTTTCAGGGAAGAGTATCTGGACTGTCTTCGGGTCCTCACACGGCAAAGCAGGCCCGAACCGTTCATTGAGGCCATGCAGCATATCCGGCAATGGACTGCGGCATTCGACTACACCGACCTGGACCGGGTGATCAGCCGGATGAAGGCCTGCAATGCATTCGAAAAATCCCGCAAACAGTACCGGCTGCTCAACGTTTCGGATTTGGACACGTCTCCCGGGCAGAATGTCCAAAGCTGAAAAAGAGCCCTCAACACACATCTTCGACCGGAGTCAGGAACTCGGATGGAGTGCATGCCGTCGAGCGGGTTCCGGCCGATCCGTCGCCGCTGTCACCTGCCTCCCCTGCTGAACGCGTACTCCGAGGCCGCCCTGCTGATGGAATGGATTTCAGCAAGGAAATCCCTTTCGGACCGCCAGAACGGAATCGGCCCGAGCCTCCGTGCCAGGATTGCCGAGTCTGCCGGTCTCTCTTCGTGCAGGCCGGGAAGCGGCGGCCCGTCCGGAGAAGACCAGAAGAGGGCGGGATCGGCCGGCAGGGGTTCGGCGAGCCCCTTCCCGTGCTCCTCGTCCGTTTCCGGCCCGCCGGACCGGTTCGCGCCGAGGGCGGTGAAGAGCGCATCCCTTTCGATGCCCCGCAGGGCGAAGAGGAGGAACGGATCACGGTCGAAAGCCTCGGCCAGCAGGTAAAAGACGGCGGCGAGGTGCTTGCAGGGATGGGCGTAATCAGGGCAGGAGCATGATGCCTCGATATCGCCGAATGCGGCCGGAAAGAGGGGAAGGCCCGCTTTCCGGCAGAGCGCCTCGATCTCTTCGGGCATCTCACCGCCCAGTATCCGGGCGACAAGCACGGGATTTTCACGGAACACCCCGACAAGCCGCTGCCACTCCCCTTCAGCATAGGGCCTGAGCCTGACGGTGACCCTGTACGGACTGGAGCGTGACCCCTGGACTTTTGCCACGACGCCTTTACCGGTGAACTGCAGATCGGTCACCTGCCCCTTGCGTGCATACGCCCGGCCGCGGGCAAGGCGTGCGGCGTCGTTGAAGCGCTCGAGCACCGCAATCCACGCCTTCCCCCACCATTGCCGGGCAAAGGCGCCACGCCTGCTCTGTGCCTTGATGCCGTTATCGACCTTTTTCGGGGTCGTCGGCTCATAGAAATAATGGAATCTGGCCATACGATTATGCCTCTGTTGCCTCCCGTCCGAGCATGACGAGTTTTTTCAGCTCGATGTTCGACAGTTCGGTAAGCCACTGCTCCCCGCTGCCGAGGAGTGTCCCTGAAACGGCCGTTTTCCTCTCGATCATCTCGTCGATCCGCTCTTCGAGGGTACCGGCGGCGATGAATTTATGGACTTCGACATTGTGCTTCTGCCCGATACGAAACGCCCTGTCCGTCGCCTGGTTTTCAACGGCCGGGTTCCACCAGCGGTCGTAATGGATGACATGGTTCGCCCGGGTCAGGTTCAGGCCCGCGCCGCCCGCTTTCAGCGAAAGAATGAACATGCGCGGGGCGTGCTCGCCGTTCTGAAAGCGTTCGATCAGTTCATCGCGCCGCTTCCTGCCGAGCGAACCATGCAGAAACAGCACCTCCTCGCCGAACAGTTCCTGAAGATGGTGCTGCAACAGCGCGCCCATCTCCCTGAACTGGGTGAACACCAGCGTCCGTTCATCCCTTTCACGGATTTCGCCCAGCAGCTCTTCAAGGCGCTGCAGCTTTCCGGAACGATGTGCCACCGGGGAGCTGTCGCCGAGGAACTGCGCCGGATGGTTGCATACCTGCTTGAGCTTGACGAGAAGGGCAAGGACAAGGCCCCGACGGTCGATGCCCTCCGCCGACTCGATGCGCTCCTGCAGGTCGTCGACGACCGCCTTGTAGAGCGATGCCTGCTCACCGGTCAGCGTACAGTACTGCTTCATTTCGATCTTGTCGGGCAGATCGGAGATAATGGTCCTGTCGGTCTTGAGCCGGCGGAGGATGAAGGGTGCCGTCATGGCTTTCAGCCGTTCGGAGGCCCCGCTGTCGCCGTACCACTGGATCGGGTTGAAAAAGCGCTCCCTGAACAAGCGCTGCGTACCGAGGAAACCCGGATTGAGGAAATCCATCAGGGCCCAGAGGTCGCCGACATGATTTTCAACGGGTGTACCGGTCAGCGCTATGCGGTAATCCGAAGGGATGGCGCGGGCCGCTTTTGCCTGTTTGGTTTCGGGGTTCTTGATGTTCTGGGCTTCATCGAGGATCACGCCCGCCCACTCCAGTTTCGAGAGCGAGGCCACATCGCGCACCAGCAGGCCGTAGCTGGAAATCACCAGCGCCGAAGCCTTTGCCGCTTTGCTGAAGGCAGCCGTTCTGAGCCGGTCGGCGCCATGGTGGACAAGGACGGGCAGCTCCGGGGTGAACTGCCGCGCCTCTTTTTTCCAGTTGTTGACCACGGAGGTGGGGCAGATCAGGAGCACCGGACGCCGTTCCCCGCGGTTCCGCTCCTCCTGCAGGAGCGCGAGCGCCTGCACGGTCTTGCCGAGCCCCATGTCGTCGGCCAGGCAGGCGCCAAGCCCCCAACGCCTCAGGAATGCAAGCCATGAATACCCCTTCAGCTGATACCGGCGCAACCTCCCATGAAAAGCCTCCGGCTGGGGAAGCAGCTCAAAACGGGCCTCGCCCCTGAGCTTTTCGAGCAGCTCTTTCATCCACCCGTCGGCATCGACGGCGCGCACCGCCAGCGTGGTCTCGAGCGCGCCGGCACCAAAGGCCGTCGCAAGCAGATCGCGCGCCGTAAGCACTCCCGACTGCTGCTTTTCAAGGAAGCCGAGCGCTTCGGAAAGCTCCTGGCGGTCGAGCTGCCGCCATTGCCCGCGCACCCTGACCAGCGGCATTTTCAGTGCCGCAAGACGCCGAAGCTCGTCAAGATCGACTTCGTCCGTGCCGAGCGAGACCGCATAGTCGCAGGATAGCAGCGTACCGAGGTCCATGCCGGCCCCGCCGGCCTTCATGGCCGGCGCCTTGGCCCGTACCGTAATCCCCATCCGGTGCAGCGGCCCCCTGCCGACCCACCAGGAGGGAAGCATGACGACAAATCCGGCATCACGCAGGATGGGGGCATAGTGGGAGAGGAACCGGAAAGCCTCTTCGGTATCGAGCTTCAGTCCGCCCGGATTTTTCTGCTTCAGCGCCCTGGAGATATCGGGATACAGGGCTGCCGCCTGCCCGAGCGCCATGAGCATGAACTCCGTATACTCTCCCCCGGAACGACGAGCCTGCCGGGAAGCATCGCTTTCCGGGTCCCGGAGCTCTCCGACATCGAGCAGCAGGCTGGGGTCGCGCTTCAGCTGCAGCAGGCAGTCGAGCCGCCACACCTCCTTTCTGCCCTTCCCTGAAGCCCGGCCGCGTCCGGCAGGCACGGAAGGCTCGGCAAGCCGGAAACAGAAACCGAAAGGCGAGGCGGCATACACGTCGAGCGGACGGCGCCACCCGGCAAGCTCCAGTGAAAACGCCACGACCTCCGCCCGGCGCTCCCACCGCACCTGGGGATCGGAACCTGAAAGGGACTGCATCCATGCATCATGGATCGTCGGCGGCTTCGGCGTCCTGCCGCGCGCGGAAACGAAGGACGACCTGACCAGCGAGTCCACCAGCCCCTGCAGCAGTTCCTCCTGAAGCTCTTTTCCCGGGGATTGCGGAGGACGTTTCCGTTCCCCGGAAAGGCAGCGGCATACCGGAGGCATGGTGCCGGCCAGGATGTCGAGGCGCGAGGCGACGGCAGGTTCGGGATAAGGGACCCAGCGGCCAAGCCACCGGCGGTTCCGGTGAACCAGCGAGGGAAGGAACCGCTCTGTTGCGACAAGATGGACTGCCGTCTCGAACAGCTCCATCGTCCAGAAGACGGAAGGAGCGAAAACGACCCCGGAACCCGGCGTCTGCTCCCCGCGCACGACAGAAAAGAAGGAATAGCACAGGCCGATATCGAGAGAAAGGGCGGTAACGGCCAGCGGCCTGAGGATGGATTTCCGGCGCCGGTCCGGTTCTTCGCCAAGCAGGGGCGAAGAGGGAATCCGCTCCCGGCCGCGATGCGGCAGCCAGGCAAGGCACTCCTTGAGCATGGGCCTGCGGACCGGAACCCTCAGGCCGATCGCCCTGAGCGCCCGACGCACGTCCCGGATATCGCCCGGCTCCCCGCCTTCGCTCCAAAGCACCGGCGCTCCGTCGAGCACCGAACAATGCAATACGATCATCAACGAATCCTGAAATAAAAGAATGTAGGAATAGGAACGGTAAGTTCCGCCCCGTCGAGGGCGTTCTAATCAGACAAGAGGCCTTTGTGCCTGTAAAGCGAGAAGCGGAGCATGCGCCGGTTTGATGGATCGTGCCTGATTCCTGTTCACCAGTTCACCAGTTCACCCCCGAAGAAATCAGGGTATTAGGAGACCGGGAAGAGGTGAGCCGGGTTGTTTTCGCCCACTGGCAGAGTCATCGCAACCAAACCGCCGGCAAGGGCCGTTTCAAGATAGCGCTCTCCCTAAAACAGGCCCGATTTTTGAGATTGAGAGCCTTCTGAGCGACACTTCTTGATAGCAGCGCATTCGCCAGAACCCTCAGTAAAGCAATAGCTTCACCTGCAGCTTCACCTGTCATGCGATGACCATCGTGATCATTTTGATTGACAGGTGACTAGGCCTGGCGAACAGATTTCGGGTGTACGGGAAAGCGTACCAGAATAATTGCGCTCTTCATCCGTTTCGAACTCAGGGTCAGGGGATCCGTTCTGCCTTACTACCCGCAACGCTACTGGCTGCCGCCTTGCTTGCTTGCTTGCCTGCATGCATGCATGCATGCAGGCCGGTCATCATGATGCCGGATTATTCCGTACACCGCATAGCCAGGGGGGCCGTTGGCAATGGCCCGGAAACGGATTAAACGGCTGTGGTGCCGGGTTATGCTTCGAACCGGGTCACGTCAAGTCACCCCGGCGATCCTGAGGCTGATCGGTCAGATTGACGAACTCAATGGCGCCCGATCGTCTTTCAGCTCTACAGGCCCGGTTGCCGCCATCGAGAGCATCGGAGCATAAACCCGATAAAACCATCGGGAACACGAAAGGCTGGCCATTGGAAAGCCCTGGTCAGTTCCGCAAGTTCCTCTCACAACCCTACCCTACCATAACCACAGCGGCCAGGGCGGCAATCGAAATCACCGCCCAGAGGATCCCTCCCTGCACGAAAGGCTTCCATCCCACCTGCGCCATACGCCCAGGCGCCAGGGCGCTGCCGACAAGGAACAGGGTCAGCGTCAGGCCGGCATGGGCAGCATGGACGGCATAATCGGTAACCGGTGCGCTTGCAGGAAAGAACGTATGGACGCCCATGGCGACAAGGAACATCACGATGAACCACGGGATGCGGATGGCTGACGCCTTTCGGCCGAAGTGCATCGAGCTGAAAACGGCCAGGGGAATGATCCATAGACTGCGGGCGAGTTTGACGGTCGTGGCCGTCTCAAGCGCCTCCGCACCGAAACTCGCCGCGGAACCGACGACCGAACTTGTGTCATGGATGGCAATGGCGCTCCAGAGGCCGAACTGGTGCTGGCTCAAGCCGAGCATCACGCCAACCTGAGGGAAAATGAACAACGCAAGAGCATTCAGGACAAAGACGGTTCCGAGCGCGACGGACATCTGGTGCTCGCGGACATCGATGACCGGAGCGATGGCGGCGATGGCGCTGCCGCCGCAGATAGCCGTACCCGAAGAGATGAGAAGGGATGTCTTCCTGTCGATGCCAAGCGCGCTGCCCAGAAGAAGGCCGAGTGCCAGCGTAAGAAGGATAAACCCTGTCGACAGCATGAACCCCGTCCTGCCTGACGCCATTGCATGATGGAAGTCCATGCCGAACCCGAGGCCGATAATCGAGAACTCCAGAAGCCTGCTGGTCATCCTGCTGCTGAGATGGATGAACGGGTGGCCGATGGTCAATGCCACGAGCAGGCCGAGCAAGAGAGCGAGCGGAGCGGATACCGGTGAAGAGAGGCAAAGCAGGCCGATGGCGGCAAAAAGCAGCTGGCGCAGGGACAGGCGCCGCTCAAGGATGGAGGAAACCCTCCTGGGCCAGGGGTCGGGAGAGGCCGACGTGCGCGGTGTCGTTGTGGATGTTTCCATGTGATGAGCTCCTGATGATATCGCAGACTGTCCCGGCGAGGGATATGCCCGACCGGGGATTTCACAGGAAAGATCATCAACGGGAAAACATCATGCCAGCGATCGTTGGTGATGGGTCATTACCTCAGGTTATCGAGGGGACGGGAGAGCGATGGCATCCAGCATCGGCTGCAAGCGCAAACTCCATGAACCGGACCTCAAGCCCTCCGCTCCTTCCCTGCGGGGTCACGAAATAGAGCTGCCGATACAGGCCGATGCCCCTCACTCTGACAATCCTCAGGCGTCCCTCTGCCAGCTCCCTGGCGACTGCATGGCGGGAAATGAACGCCAGGCAGTCGGCATTGAGGAGATAGGACTTCATGGCCTCGGTGCAGCCCAGGGACATTTCAACGGAAAGTTCGCCGAGCCTCAACCCCGCTTCACGCAGCGAACGCTCGATTACCTGCAACGTCCCGGAACCTTGTTCCCGCAAAAGCAGGGGAAGGGTTTTGAGCTGCTCAAGCAGGACCTCTCCGCCTGCAGCAAGCCGGCAATCAGTTCGGACGACAAGAACGATTTCATCCTTCGTATAAGGGGTATACCGGATTTCGCTGCGCCGGAAAGCGCCTTCAACCACGCCGATTCCGATTTCCTGGTCCAGCAGCATCCGCTCGATCTGTCCGGTATTGCCGGTCGCCATCTTCAGCCGGATTTGGGGAAAGGCCTGGCGGAACCGGGCGAGCACGGGAGGGAGCACATACTGGGCGACTGTCGAACTCGCCCCCAGGGCAAGTATACCGGAATCCTCCCGCTGGTATCGGCCGAGGCAGGAGTGCATTTCACGGGAAAGATTCCGTGCCGATTCAGCATAGCGCAGCACAAGTTTTCCCGGCTCGCTGAGCACGATCGCATTCCCCTTCCGCTCGAACAGCTGAACCTTGAGCGTGCGCTCGAGTTCCCTGATATGCTTCGAAACCGCAGGCTGGGTAATACACAGCTCTGCCGCTGCCCTGGTGAAGCTGAGTTTGCGCGCTGCAGCGGCGAATACCTCAAAACGGTAATCAAGCATAACAGGAAAGCTCAGGGAGCCGGAACGGCAACCTTCGATACCTCGACGGCATTCACGCACTTGACGTAGCGGGGGCCGGTGACCCGGTCGCCGGCGGTAAGCAGCAAAAACGGGCCATTTTCACCAAGGGGCTCCCCGTCCGTCTCGAACACCACCCAGGTGTGCTCGCCAGCCGGCCCATAATAGAGTTCGTTATAGGCGAAGATCACATTATAGTCATCCGTTGAGCGCACCAGCACATAATACTCGCCACGACGTCTCGGGTTAGGCATATCCACCCCGGCTGAATCGATGAAATCCTTCAGCAGGACCCCCCTGAACGTCCTGTACCGGTGCTTCGTCTGCCCCGAATCACAGACGATGGCCGTGTTCTCGTTTTCAACGACACGCATGGCCCGGATACCCTTTGCATCAACAACGAATGGATGGAGTACCATCCCTGTTACGGCAATGGCACGATGTTCGGGAGTTGCCGCCGATGAGGAAGAAACGGCAATACCCGATAGCAGCGCACAAACAAAGACTGCACACGGGACGAAACGCCGGAAGAAATAAAATGTCGCCATGATAAGTATATGAGAATATTGCGTTGAAAAAATTGCCGTTACTACCTGCCAGGCGGTGCTGACTCCGGATGCAGGAGCCGCTTCAGTTCCCCGTCGTCCAGATTGCGATGGTAGAAGATCCTGAAAAACTCCCCCGTTGCCTTGTCGAGGTCAATGGCAAACCGGTCCGGATAGAGCATTTCTGCCGCCCAGATGGTACCGAGGATGCGGTTGACCCCCGGGGGGCGGTCAAACCATCCGAACGGAAGGAAGGGAATCTGGTACAGGTGCCCGTCACGCACTGCGCGAGCTCTTGACCAGAGCGGGTCGCTTCCGATATGTTCCATCGTCGTCATCTTCCCCCCCATGCCCGTCCATACCAGGACGACATCAGGATCCCACCGCAGAACCTGCTCCATGGAGACAGGACTCAGCCCCACCCCGGGCATCACCTTGACATCGGCAACGTTAACGCCGCCGGCATCGGCAATGGCCCTGCTATGGAATGAACCGGAAGGATCGGTGTGCAGGCCCCGGTCCCCTTCGGCATAGTACACCCGTTTCCTGAGGGAATCTGGAATGGCCTTCGCACGCGCCATAAGGGGATTCAGCCATTGGCGGACAAAGCCTGTCATCCTTTCGGCCTGCTCACGGCGATCCAGCAGCTCGCCAAGAAGGCGGAATACCCGAGGATAGTCCTCCACGGCCATAGGAAGCATGAAGACCGGCACCCCGGTTTTTGCTGAAAGCTTGTCGGCGGCTTCGATCGATGCCGCATTGATGCTGAAAACCGAGACGATGACGTCGGGGTGCAGCCGGATAATCTCCTCTGCAGAGCCGTCGACATAGGGAAGCCCGTTATACGAATCCAGAAGGAACTCCTGCTCCGCCGGAGAATGTCGAAAAGGACGGTTCACAAGCAAGTCGGGAGCCATGGCATACATCAGCACGCTTCCGGGCCGGTTGACGTAGACCCGTTCAATCCGATCAGGCACCGGCAGCGTGCGGCCCGCCATGTCGGTGACCGTCCGCGAAGCGTCGGCAGGAGGCTCCGCCTTCTGGTAACACGAAGCCAGCAGCAAGAACAGCAGCGGTACAAAAAGGCGCCAGCGCAGGACATGCAGTCTAATGACTCCCTCCATCATGCTGCCCTCCCTGGATCTTTGCGCATGTGAATCCAGGTTCCGGCCTCGGTCTGATCTATGAAGCCGGGTATTGCCAGATCTTTGAGGATTGCTTCGAACCGGGCCGGAGGATTCTTTTCGACCCGTTCCCTGCGCCTGGCCTCCCAATCGGGTTCATCAGCCATGGCCTCGCGTATCTCCTGCAGGAGCGCGACGCTCCCGAACCCGCCCCCGATGACGGCATGGCCTCCGGGTTTGAGAACCCGGTAGACCTCGGAAAGCCCTTTAGGCTGGTCGTCCCAGAAAAAAATCGATCCCCTGCTGACCACCAAGTCTGCGACGGAGTCCGAAAAGGGCATCGCCTCGGCTTTGCCGCTGACAGCCGTCACACGAAACTGGAGGCCATGGTCCCGGATGTTCTCCATGGCCAGATCAATGCACTCCTTCAGCGGATCGCAGACCACCACATGCATCTTCGTGATGAGCGCGACGGAGATACCCAGCATGCCGGGCCCGCCTCCAAGATCGATGCAAAGGCCGCCCTCCTTTCCGCTCCACTGGACGATCTGTTCGGCTATGGCCGGGTAGATCTTCCTGAAGCGCCCTTTCATGAATTTCTCGTTGAATTCATCTGCGTTCATGACCATGCGGTTTCGTTTCTTTATTGTTCAGAGTATAGGGGCACAAACCTTCCTCTCGGGACCGCCTCCGGAAGAAAAGCTGACCACGTCGACCTCGACCCCATAGAGGCTGTGCAGCGTTTCACCCGTCAGGACCGAATCCGGACTGCCGCAGCGGAGCTGCCGGTTCTCCTTCATCACCAGCACCTTCGAGCCGAGCATGAACGCATGGTCGGGATGGTGGGTCGACATCAGGACAGCAACCGAATGGAGCCGCAGTTCTCGGAGCTTCCTGATAATCCGCACCTGGTTGCCGTAATCGAGGCTCGAGGTGGGCTCGTCAAGGATGATGAAGCGGGCCTCCTGCGCCAGTGCTCTGGCGATGATGACCATCTGGCGCTCCCCGCCGCTGAGCTCGGTAAACGTGCGGCCGGAAAGATGGCCCGCACCGAGGCGCTCGAGGCACCCGGCCGCGATCATCCTGTCCTGCCGGCTCGGTGATGAAAGTGGCCCCAGATGGGCCGTCCGGCCGAACAGCACCACATCCTCAACCTTGTACGGAAAGGGGGTCCCGTGCGACTGGGGGACATACGCCGCAATCCGGGCGATATCCCTCGGCTTCAGGCGCCCGATATCCCTCCCCCCGAGAATCAGGCTGCCGGAAAGCAGCGGAATGAAGCCCATGACAGACTTGAAAAGGGTCGTCTTCCCGACGCCGTTCGGCCCCAGCAGACTCAGGATTTCGCCCTGGTTCAAGGAGAAACTGACATTACGGAGCACGGCCTTCCCCCCGTATCCCATATCAGCGCCCCGGACTTCGAGCACCGCCTCTCCCCCGGTTACTGCCATGGCCTTGCCTGTGAACGTTTGAGGAACACGATGAAAAACGGAGCGCCGACAATCGCCGTGACGATTCCCACGGGAACCTCCACCGACGCCATGCTTCGGGCAAGGTTGTCGACCAGCACCATGAACACGGCTCCGAAAAGAAACGACACCGGAAGCAGGCGCCTGTGGTCGGGACCAACGGCGAACCGGGCGATATGGGGAACAACGAGCCCGACCCAGCCGATGATGCCGCTGATGGAAATAATGCTCGCATCGACCAGCGTCGCACACAGGATCACCAGCATCCGGAGCCTTCCGGTATGCACCCCGAGCGAGCGGGCCTCGTCTTCGCCGAAGGAAAGCACATTAAGGCGCCAGCCGGAGAAGAGGAGCGGAACGGCGCCCACGGCAACCAGCGGAAGAACGACGGCCAGATCGCCCATACGGACGTCGGCAAGGCTTCCCATCAGCCAGTATACGATAGCCGGCAGCTTGTCGTCCGGATCGGCCAGGTACTTGAGAATCGAAAGCAGGGCGCCGAAAAACGATGAGATGATGATGCCCGAAAGCACGAGCACCAGCAGCGGATCATGCCCGCCGCGTATTGAACGGCTGATGGCAACGGCCGAAAGCACCGCCGCAAGCCCGCCAGCAAATGAAAAGAGCTGCACCCCCGCCGCCGGCAGCGAAAACAGGATAGCCATAGCCGCACCGAACCCTGCGCCCGAACTGACTCCCAGAATGCCCGGGCTGACCATCGGATTGCGAAACATCCCCTGATAGGCCGCTCCGGAAAGAGCCAGGGCGCCGCCGACGGCCATTGCCGCAAGCAGGCGGGGCAGCCTTATGCCGGTGATTACAAGGGGCAGGTTCGGATCGTCATACCTGCCGGTCAGCAAAAAAACGAGCAGGTCATGAACCCCTGCCGGATACCGGCCGAGGAACAGCGAGAACAGGCCAGCGGCCAGCAATACGGCCAGTCCGCCCAGTACTGCAGCGGTTGTCTTCATCCACACGATTCATGCATGCCCGGCAGCCGCTCATGAGCGGTGACCGGGCACATTGTTCGGAAAACGGTTACAACGAATACGAAAGCGACATGACAAACGTCCGGCCGGGCTCCGGATAGCCTTCCGACACCTCGTACATCCTGTCAAAGAGGTTCTCGACGGAAGCCTGCATCGAAAGGGAGGAAACCAGCGGCGCATGCACCCGAAGGTTGAGCAATCCGTAGGGCGAGGCCGTATAGAGGCCATCGCTCGTACTGTACCGCTTGGTATTGTACTCCCCTTCCACCATGGCCCAGGCATCCCTGGCCACCGTGAACCGGAGGTACCCGTTCAGCTTGTGCCTGGGAACATCGGTGAAATACAGATCGGGATTGCTGTCGTTCTGCCGGTCGATGTAGCTGTACCCTGTATAGGCCTTCAGCCAGTCCGCAGCCTGCCAGTCCGCAGCACATTCGAATCCAGTGAACGTGGCCTTGCCGGTATTCTGATATTGTGAGACATCCGACGTTATGTTGACCTGCTGGATAACGTCACTCAGCCTGCTTTGATAGATTGACGCTGAAAGCTGAAGACCAACTGATGGCGTAAGCACATAGTCAAGACCGTAGTTCCAGCTCTGCTCAGGATCGAGGTCCGGGTTTGGCTCTGCCGTGCCGAGCTTGTAGGAATAGCGGTCTTTCAAGGTCGGGAACCGGGTGCTCCTGGAAACATAGGCCGTCAGCTTCTGTCGTTCGTCAATCTTTCCAACAAGGGCGAGCTGGCAATTCGTTGCCTGGTTGTCGTCGAGCTCAAATGATGCATTGTTATGCTCCGAATCCTCCGCCTTGAGGGTGGTACGGAAGTCCTGCCGCACTCCCGCGACCACGGTCAGGTTGCCGGCAGCCTTCCAACTGTTCTCAGTCGCCAGCGAAAAGGTATTGTCCGCCATCTCAGTCGCCGGATCACCGACATTGTAGGAACGGTGCATATCATACTTGTCATGCACGGCCACTTTAAGCGTATTGCCGCCGCCGATGTCCGTTCCGAACTCTACCGACCCCCCGAACGTCTTGTCGTCATAAATGCTCGTAAAGGCATATTTTTTTGTTTGAGCAGTATAGGTGGCATCGTCATAACTCTTGAGAACATTATAGTATCCATCGTAAAATGCCCGCGTCTTCAGATAGCTCTTCACCCCGACAGCCGTCTTGCCGATGTAATAGAGGCTGGCCTTGTCCCAGTCGGTATAGCGCCAGTAGCGTGGGGTGATCGACTGATTTCCCGTATAGACCGGCACGCCCTTTACCGAATGCTGTCCGCTGAAGGAAACGGCGTACTCGTCAGTGTCGTTCGGCGTGTAGCCGACCTTGATCGAGCCCTTGAAATCCTCCGTACCCGAGTTGTCACGCCGCCCTCCGTCCTCGGTCGCTGTCGGAACGAACTCGTCCGACATGGGAACGAAATTCCTGTCGATGTTCGAAATGCCGGCCTGCACGTACCAGTTTCCCAGGTTGGAACCGGCATTGATCGAACCAAAAGTCGAGGCAATCTGGTCGTCGCCATATGTCATACCTCCCTGCATGGTCGCCTCAAACGACTTTTCAGGCTTCTTGCTGACCATGTTGATCGCGCCGCCGAGCGTATTCGGCCCGTAGAGCACCGAGGTGTAGCCTTTCGAAACCGTCACCCCCGAAAGATCGAACGTCGTGAACCGGTTGGGATCGATATAGCCGTCATAGGGAACATAGAGGGGAACGCCATCGAGATAGATGGGAACCTGTCGGATATCGAATCCCCTCACATAAATGAGGCCTTCATTGCGCGATCCGGCATTGCCGAGGTTCACTCCCGGCAGGATGTTGACCACGGAAGCGAGATTCTGGCGGTCTAGTGCCGCCATCTCCTCGGCTGTAACCGTCTGGCTTGTCAGCTCACGCTGGCCGGTAACGGTGATTTCGCCTGCGGTAAAAACCCCGGCATCGGCAAGCGTCGGTTCCGACGCGGCATCTTCTGCGGATGCGATGGCGGGGATGGCCAACAGCATGACCAGCAGGGCCGTTTGTCTGAAGGTTCTCGTTTTCATAGGGGGCATGGTTTTCGTTATATCAAGAACTACATATCGCCTGAGAAAAAAAATTCACAGGCAACCGCTGGCCGTTCCGGAGACAAACGCCAGGGCAGAACCGGTTCGCACGGACCGGACCTCGATGTGGCTGCCGATGAAATAGATGATAGGCTCCTTGAGCCCCCGCTCTGCTATGGAGGCCGCAACAGTGCCGATACTGGCAGATACCATGGCCTCATCCGGCCATCCCGACTTGCTCACCGCCACGACAGGCGTAGCCGGATTGCCCTCCGCCTCGATCATGAGATGCATGACCTTTTCAAGATTCGGACCCACCATGTACAGGACAAGCGTTGCACCGTGGCGCAGCATTCGCAGCGCATCACGGATTTCGGCCTCACCCTCCCCGAGCGAATTGACGATAAGGGAGATGACGGCGTTCGTCCGGCACTTGAGGCTGGTCGGAATCGCATATGTTGCTGCTGCGGATGCTGCCGGCGTAATGCCGGGGATGATCTCATAGGGGATGGCCATCTCCCCGAGGAACCGGCACTCGTCGACCTCCCCGGCAAAAAGCGTGGGATCCCCCACTTTCAGCCTGACGACCCGAAGGCCTTCATAATGGAAATCCCGGACAATGCGAAGCATTTCCGACAGTTCACCCGGAACACACCCTCCTGCGGGACGCTCCACATAGCGTATCGTCGCCTTTGCATCAGCAAGGCTGAGCGCAAGGCTTGCGGTCTTGCAGTCATAGAGGACGACATCCGCAGAACGAATGACGCGGGCCGCCCTGACGGCAAGAAAATCCGTATTTCCAGGCCCGGTCCCTACGATAGAGACCGGATACAGTTCCCTTGCTACCATCCCCCCCCCCGAATCGTTATTTATCAAGAAACATAACGCAGAGCGTCCAAAAAGCCGGGAAACGACCCTCGGCGCATGATGCAAGGTAGCCCTCCCCATCGGAAGATCCAAATATTTTAGGATAAACAACAAAAACGTCTTATCAAGTAAGGCCATGAAAGAAAAAAGGCCCAATAAAAAAAACGCGGATATGCGCAGGAATATCGCTATAAAACTAAGTATATAACGATAACGGCAACCCGGACAAAATCAAAACGAAAAAAGGACGAAACCATGCGATGCCCGATCTGTGAAAAGAGATGCATCATCCCTGAGTCCGAAACCGGCGCATGCGGCCGATACATGAACGACCGCGGCACGATCAGGGAACTCCACCCCGACAGCTACCTTATCGCCTGCCCCATCTCCGCCGAAACGATTCCGGTTCTGCACTTCCACCCGAAATCGAAATTCCTGCAGATCAGCACCACCGGATGCAATTTCGACTGCCCCGGCTGCGTGGCAACCGTCGTAGCCAGGGAAATGGACTCGAACAGCAGGGCACTCAGGAAACTGACGCCCCTGCAGGTGGTTCAGAAAGCGCTGGCCGAGGAATGCGACGGGATAGTATTCATGATGAACGATCCGCTCGCGTCCTATTACAGCTTCCTTGAAACCGCAAGAACGGCAAAAAAGCACGCGCTGCTTGTCGGATGTTCGTCGAACGGCTATTTCACTGAACGATCAGCAGGCCGGATCGCCCCCTACCTCGACTTCATCAACGTCGGAGTAAAAGGGCTGACCGATACCGACTACAGCAGATGCGGAGTCGCCGGCCACAAACCCGTCATGAGGAACATCCGTTATTTCCACGACCAGGGAATCCATGTCGAAGTGGCGTGCATACACAAGAAAGGAGAAGACAGGAAGCTCCTGGATATCGCCTCGGCCATTGCAGGGATCTCGAAGGAGATTCCGCTGCAAATCTCCCGCTCGATCGGGCCAGCATCGCAGAAGAACCCTCGATACGGGAATCCGAACAGGCCCAGAAAAAAACGCTGGACATCCTGCACTACACCTACCTCTTCAACTCTCCGGGCACGAATTGCATCAACACCTACTGCCCCAAATGCGGGGAGCTCATCTACGAACGCGATTTTTACGGGCCCATGGGTTCGAAACTCCGGCGGTCGGCAATCAAGGCAAACGAAAATCGGTGTCCGAAATGCGGCCATCAGCTGCCCGTCACGGGGAGCGTTGCTGCACGGACCTTCGACGAAAACGACTTCGAAGGCGGCTATCCGTTCACCCGCGCGCTCGAGATCATCGAAGGCACCCTTGCGGCCATCGGCGTCAGGGACAGGAAATCAATCGTCAAATGCTGGGAAAGCGTGTTGCAGAAAGACGGCCGGCAGAAACTGCACGGCAACATCCAGGACTTTCAGAAATATGCCGGGAGCATACGCCACTTCGCCACCCTGACCCGGAGGGAACAAGAAGCGGAAGAACTCCTAGCCTACCTGCGTGAACGCGTTGAGGATATCCGGGAAAAGGCCAGGAGAACAGAGAAGAAGCCGAGAACCTATTACGTGATGGGAACGCCCCTCTTCTCGCTGGAATACCAGAGGCTCGAGAATACGCTTGTTGAATTGGCAGGAGGAACGAGCATCAACAAGGCTTTGGCCGGCACTGGCCGACCGGGCATGAAAGTCAGCCCGGAACAGGTGAACGAGCACAATCCAGAAATCATCTTCATATCATCATTCATGCAAAGCCCGCTCGACGAGTTCTACCGTTCCTGCACTGAGCTGGGCATCACGGCCGAAGCCGTGACGAAGAGCCGCATCCACACGCCCCCAATCCCCTGCACCGACTTCGGGAGCCCCAGATGGATACTTGGGCTGATGTACATCGCAAACTGCCTGCACCCCGAAACATTCAGCTTCGACATTGAAACCGAAGCGAAAGCCTTCTACAGAAAATTTTACGGCATGGAGTTCTGCCTGGCCGACATCAACCGGTCGTTCGCAAAACCCAGTCGGTGGTGGCAAACAGTGTCATGAGCCAGAAAGACAGCATTAGCGTATACCTTGTCGCTCATGCTTTGAATCATTCCGTACTCGGAGAGTTTCTTCCTGAAGGATTTGCTGGCATGTTGCACGCCACGATCAGAATGGAAAAGGACTCCTTCCGGTGGCTGCCGATGCAGGACAGCCATCTCCAGATGTAATACCGTCCGCCTTACCTGGCACATAAAACCAAGTACTATATATCGAGTGTTGAATAAGAGACGAAACCACCAGCGAACCGAGCGTGGAGATTTTCAAGAACAAGTGGTTCAACAAGTTTGCCAAGCATGAGGGCATTTCGGATAGTGCGTTACCGGAGGCAATCGATGCTGCTGAACGAGGCTTGATTGATGCCGATTATGGGGGTGGGGTTATCAAGCAGCGAATTGCACGCCCCGATGAGGGGAAATCCGGCGACTACAGATCGGTCACTGTCAGAAACCACTCTTCAGACGGTAATCAAACGAGGGGGCCTTTGTGCCTATAAAGCGTGATGAAAAAAGCAAGGATTCATAAGGGCGACGCCTTTGCGTCGATCCATCAGGCCGTTTCCGATATGCACGAAGCGGGAGCTGTCGGCAAGCAGACCATGCTCCGGTTTGATGGATCGTGCCTGATTCCTGTTCACCAGTTCACCCCCGAAGAAATCAGGGTATTACGAGACCGGGAAGAGGTGAGCCGGGTTGTTTTCGCCCGCTACCTGAACGTGACGAAAGAGTCCATCAGCCAATGGGAACGTGGGGAGAAGAAGCCTGCCGAACCATCCATGAAATTGCTTTCTCTGGTGAAGCGCAAGGGATTGGGAGCGATTGCCTGGTAGGGTCACGGGGAGCGCCGCCACCCCGCAGGCGGCAGCGGTGCGCCCACCATACATGGACGCAGGCGTCACCATTGGCGAAAGTATTTGCTATACTGCAAAAACAAGCCACAGGAGAGACGATGCGCCTGAGAATCATGTCCGACATCCACAACGAGTTCCACCGAGAGA
This sequence comes from Chlorobium sp. N1, assembly GCF_004332115.1. Taxonomy (GTDB): domain Bacteria; phylum Bacteroidota; class Chlorobiia; order Chlorobiales; family Chlorobiaceae; genus Chlorobium. Next base: position 17,595 of record NZ_SJPA01000007.1, on the reverse strand, counting down.
GTTACGGAGAGGACTACCGGGTGCCGGAGCTTCCCGAAGACGGAGAGTCCATGCTCATCCTTGCCGGCGACATCGGCCAGCTCAACAGGACGCGGACGTGGCTCGGATTCGTCGGGGAGTGCGCCGCGCGCTTCAGGAGCGTGTTCCTCGTCGAAGGCAACCACGAGTGGTACCACGGCAACATCGAGAAGCACTCCTACAGGAACGCCGCCCGTGAACACAGGCTCGAGAACGTCCGTACCGACAGGCTGATCATCGAGGAGGAGAAGATCGCCATCGTCGGCACGACCCTCTGGACCGACTATTTCGGCGCCAACCCGATCGCCATGTTCGACGTCGGCCAGGGGCTGAACGACTATCGCCTGATCAGGGTGGGAGCCGACTACCGTCGGCTGAGGCCGGAATACCTGCTCTCCCTGCACTACCGCCAGAAACGGCAGCTGTTCGAGGATGTCGACTCGTACGCGAAGCTCGGCTACACGGTGGCGGTGGTGACCCACCACCACCCCTCGCTGCAGGGAATAGCGCCCATGTACAGGAACGATCCGCTCAATGCGGCCTATGTCTCCGATCTCGAAAAGGAGATACTGGAGCGCAGGATCGCCTGCTGGATCTGCGGCCACTGCCATACCGCCATGGAGTACCACATCGGCCAGACCAGGGTGGTCTGCAACCCGAAAGGCTATCCCCATGAATCGGGCAACGGGTTCGACCCCCTTAAAACGCTCTGTCTGCCGTAAGCCCGAAACACGGCGGCGTGCGCTGAAAACCATCGGCACGGGCCGGCATGGATTTGCCCCCGGAAGCGCTCAGGTCATGGGCCTGATCATGGGCCTGATCATGAGCCTCATCATGGGCCGCACCCGATTCAATCGGGCCAGAGAGAGTCATCCGGATCAAACCGCCGGCAAGAGGTGCCAATCAAGACAGCGTTCCCCTTTTCGACAGGGCGTCCCGGGCCTTCGGCGACACAATCAATACCCAAGCCAGCCTCATGCATGATGGAATGATATATCATGCATTACAATCACTCCCGGCACATAATGACTGATTATTCAAACACTGAATAGGGCTTTGCTGTAATGAGAGGGGAGAGGTATGGGTGCCAGCCCTGTTTCAAGGCTGGCGGCCATTCAATGAATGAGGAGGTCAAGTTTCTTGCCAAGCGCTTCGCAGTAGTTGACGAGGGTGGAGAGCTTGACGTCTTCGGCATGGTTCTCTATGCGGGATATTGCCGACTTGTTGGTTTTCAGCCTCTCTGCCACCTCGACCTGTGACATGCCGGTATTGAGTCGGGCCTGTTTGAGCATGACGCCGATGCGGAAATTCCGGTACCCCTCGCCATAGCCTTCGGCGAAGCCGGGGCGGGTGGCTTTTTGTTCATCGATGAACACCTGCAGTTCATCCCTTTTCCAGTCGCTTCTCATAATCTTTTTTTCTCTGTTCGGCCAGCGCGATCTCCTGCGCCGGTGTCTTTTGTGATTTCTTCGAAAAGCCGATGGTCAGGAGAAGTGCGAACGTGGAGAGAAGAAACCTGCCGGACCGGCCCTGAAATTGCTATCTCTGGTGAAACGTAAGGGATTGGGAGCACGTGCTTGATAGGGTCAATTTCCTAGAACGAATTTCCCCGCCCCCCACTGGAAGGCAGGCTCCTTGCTGAGATTCAGGTTGGGGGCTAAACCCTATAGCTCAAAATCACGGCATATGATCAAGTCCTGCTCAATCCGGGACATCTGCTGCCATGGCGCATGGGCGCGCCATTCGGCGATATAATCAAGAGGGATCATATCATATGTTAGGATTAACACTTTGATTCGGAAATAGTCGCCATTTTGGATCCTGCCGAACGCCATGAGATGGGTGCGATGGGGATAACAGCGCGGGAACAGGCTTACGCTCGGCAACATAGCCAGCCAAGCCTTCAGCAAGTTCCGTCTCCCCGATAAATCCAAGAAGATAACCCAGGCGCTGAGCCCAGGATACTGGTGAAAGATCGGCTATAGCAGCCAGTGCTGCGGGATCAAGCGATTCTGCCAATTCCACCAGAACAGTAACGACATTGTCAAGTCCTGCTGCATGGTGAGGATAGCCCACCACATCAAAAGCGGTTACTTCCGGGGTAGACACCTTCAGGTAGCCACGCGGAGTTTTAAAGTCCCGAGTCGGCATCAAGGAGGCATTTTTGCGCTTGATGAAATCCACTTTGACCATACCACAGATAATTCCTGGTCGGGAATGCTCCGTTACAACCTGAAAGGCCTGAGGGCGTTGATGGGCAGCGCCATAGAACTCGGCAGCAGAAAGGAGGCCGGTATAATAGGGCTCTTTCAGATACTGCATCAAAGCAGGAATAAACTGGCTCGCCGGCAGGCATCCCATCTGTCGATATTCAGGGGAAACAATCACATAAAAGCCACGTACGGGCATGGCGAGCTCGCCTTTATGCCGTAACCGACGCAAGGCAGCGCGAACGGCACTTTCGCCGGAGCCAAGAGCTGAAACAGCATCAACACCGCTGAAGGAACAGATACCTTTTTCCAGCAACCCATCTATGTAGGTGGAGAGTTTCATACTGATAATTACATGAATCGATCAACAAAAGCAACACTTTTCGTTACTTTCGGCAACTGAATCATCATGTAAAAAAATGGCAATCAAGAGGAACCGCCCTGATAGCTTCTAAACATTTCTCCACAGCCAAGCAGTCACACAACACCAGATAAGATGCCCCGGTTCAGTGCTCATGTACCCGGCTTTCGGCATCGCCCGCCCGACAAAGATCAAGCCGATCAGCATACCAGCAAGGCAAATCAGCCTGCCGTAGGTCGGAATCGTGGTGCGGGAGAGATGAGGCTCTCCGCGGAACTAAGCTTCAGCCAGGTAGAATGCCATAAAGGGGGCATGGTACGCCCTGTACCGGACATCCGCATCATGCCCCATGAACCGCACCGTGCAGTTCATGGCAGCAGAAGCTGAAATGCTGCACGCAGGGCAACCCGTTTCATCAAGCATCGACTTGAGAAAAACGCAGAAATGCGCAATAGCTTACCCTCCCCGTCAGACTTTCTTTTCCAGTAGCATCAGTCCTTTGTCAGTCAAACGATAACGCTGATTTGGGCTGCGGGGTGAATCAGGCAGAGTCATCTCAACCAAACCGCCGGCAAGGGCCGGTTCAAGATAGCGCTCCCTAAAATAGGCCTGACTTTTCAGATTGAGAGCATTCTGAGATGCACTCCTTGATAGCGGAGCATTCGCCAGAACCCTCAGTAAAGCAATAGCTTCACCTGCAGCTTCACCTGTAGCTTCACCTGTAGCTTCACCTGTCATGCGATGACCATCGTGATCATTTTGATTGACAGATGTCTCGGCTTGGCGAACCGATTTCGGGTGTACCGGAAATCTCACAAGGAAATAGTTCCGTTCCTCATCTGTCTCGAACTCAGGGTCAGGGGAGCCGTTCCGTTTTACAGCCCGCAGGATTTTGGGAATCCCGGTCGACCGCCCCTCGGTCAGATCCAGCTCTTTGAAAAACTCGCCGATCCGCCGGTTGCGATAGCGACGGCTCACAGCCTTTCCCGCAACGAGGTCGCTCATATTCACCGACCTATCCGGCCCAGGGTAGCTCACCACGATCAACTCGTCAGGCGTTATACGAACCTCAATAGGCTCGCGATCTTCATAGGAACGGTGATACACCGCGTTGACGACAGCCTCCTCTATGGCTGAGTAAGGGTAGTTCCACAGCCGTTCGGCTTCCGCTCGATCCGGATGCTTAATAACCGTTTCCTTGAGGTAGTTCCTTTCGATGTGGCTGAGGGCATCCCGAGTCATGCGGTCCAACGGGCCCGTGAAGCTCTTTTCCTCGAACACATCACCGCCAGGCCCATCGGGAAACCAGACCACGTCAATTTGCGTCGCAGGGAAAAACTGCTCCGGCTTGGGGTTGAAAAACATCAAGCCGACATTCTTGGGAAATGCCCTCTCTGATGAACCGCCCACAATATTCATCATTCGCCCGAGTTGCTCGACAGGCATATCATGTGCCTGGTCAGCCAATCCGCTCCCGACCTCCCTGAGAAACTCCTCAATCAACCGCAAGGAAAGATCTTGCAGCGAGGCCGACTGGTTGTACCGGTCATCAAAGGGAACCTTGGCCGTCAAGCTGATCAGCTCCTGCTCATCAGCTTGCTTTGCCCTGATCGTGCTGGATTGCTTCCGGATATACCATGCCCAGTCGCTGGATTTAGCCGACAGGCCGACCTTTGCCTTGTAAGGCCGACTCTCTCCTCCAGGCACCCAGATAACAAGGATATCCCTGTCCTTGACTCATGCAGGCAGAGTGAGGGGATGATAGGCCGGCAACATGGCATTGTTCCCCAGGCCGAGAATCTCCTTCTGGATGGAGTCGATTGTTTCAGGATCAATGCCAGCCGGGGGCAGCACCGGTCGGCCGTTCCGCTCTTCAATACCAATCAGGATGTACCCACCGCCGAGGTTATGGAAATCGTTGGCAAACGCACACATGGTGTGCAGAACGCCTTCCGGGTTCCAGCCTTTTTTGAACTCAAGCCGCTCCCACTCGACCGAACGGCCATGCAAGAGAGACTCAACATCAATCGGTAAACCCAAAGCATTCATTCCACAATTCTCCTTCACGATCCGTTTTTCAAGCGGATCCTTTCTGTATGACTTCAGCGCCGAACCACAACCGTCCAGAACCAGAGGACTGAAGGAAATCTAATGAATCCGGCGCCCTTTTCTGAAATCATGCCACGAACAGAGCATCCACCAAACCATACAAACATCCTCCATGTCCACGCGAGGGGCCGAAGTATCCCGTCAGCATGCTGGCAAGCCACCATGCTGCCATGCAATCATGTCGATATGGCAACAGGGCATTTGACGTATTTTGACTATACTAAAAAGCACAGCCAACTCCTCACGGAACAACACCCACACACCACCCCCATGAGCTTACGTTTCTGGCGACGACTCACAATCCTCCCCGGCGTTACGCTGAACCTCAGCAAATCAGGCGGCTCGCTTTCAGTCGGCCCACGTGGAGCAAAGTTCACCATCGGCCCAAAAGGAGCTCGAGTCACCGCCGGAATCCCGGGAACCGGACTCTTTTATACGAAAACATTGAAGCCCCAATCCGGCTCCTCCTGCCCGGCGCCGCACACCTCAGCGAACCCCTCGATGGGCTTTTTCAAGCGGCTGGTCACTCCTGATGACGAAGAAGCTCTGATTGACGGCTGCAAGGAGCTCTTCGAAGGCCGGGAACGCGAAGCGCTCGACCATCTCCGCAAGACAAGGCACCTTGCCGACGGGGCCTGGCTTGCCGGTGTCCTTGCCTTCCGCATGGGATTACTTGAAGAAGCTGAAAACAGCCTCCGCTCCGCAGTTGCCCGCAAGGAACAGCTTGGAACCCTCTTCACGAAGTACGGCCTCAAGCCCGAACTGACCCTGCCGGTGACAAGAGAAATCAGCGTGCTGATCCGGCCGAACCGCTCCGGCACGTTGCTTGCCCTCGGCGAACTCTACCAGCGGCAGGAACGTTTGGCCGACGCGCTGCGCACCATCGAGCAGCTCCATGCCATCGAGCCGATGGACATCCTTGCAAGGCTCTCCCTTGCAGAACTGCTGTTTGAGCAGCACGGGGCTTCAACGCCGGAACGGATCATCAGGCTGGCAGACGGGGTGGAAAACGACAGTGAACTCCATGCCGGACTGCTGCTCTATAAAGCACGAGCCTTGAACACCGCGGGAATGCATGAGGCTGCCCGCACCACGCTCAGCGCAGCACTCAGACGAACGAAAGGAAGAAACCGGGAGCTCCTTCATAGCCTCCGGTACGAACGCGCCCTGGCATACGGCAAGCTCGGGCAAAAAGCCCGCATGCGCACGGACTTTGAACGCATCTATGCCGAGAATCCTGATTTTGGAGACGTTGCCGCGAAACTGGCAGAATAAAGCTCTTCCCGGACAAACAATGCCCGACGCACTGCCACAGCTTACCCTGGGCTGTCTCTTTCTGCAAATCAATATAAAAAGGCTCAAAAACGCGGAAATCGGGGCATCCGGAAAGGATTTCCGGGCAAGAAAAAAGCCCTGTAAGTCTTTATCTTACAGGGCTTTATATGGGGTGTGGGCGATAGAAGATTCGAACTTCTGACCTCTACAGTGTAGAGATGCAATGAAATCCGTAAAATACTTTATAATAATAACTTAAGTAATCTCCCGAACCAAGGCCCGTCGCATATGCGTCGCAAATTCACCATCAAAAACGGGCAAAAAAAATCACACCTCATTAAAAAAACAAAGCAAGACGGGGTTGGCGTAAGGCAACAGTAATCCCGTCTTTTCGGCAAGTACACGGCACAAAACAAGCAATTCGAACAGGCAAAGTGGCCAGCTCAGAGCAGCCCCTGCCTTGACGCTTCATGCCACACAAACGGCGAACGTTTCCTCAGGTAGGCTTCAGGATATAGCAGCTCAAGATACTCTTGAAAATGGCTGGCACGGGTTGCCCGGCACTGGGCATCATCAAGACCAAGCCTGTCTATGGTGGCCCGCACCGTTTCCTTCCGCTCCACTGGCAAGCCGGGATCGGGATAGATCCGGCCTGAAACCAACTCAAGGCGGAACCAGCCGTTCTCTACCTCAAATGGGTCAAGGACATCTTCATAATCTCGCTTTCTGCTGTTCATCAATGAACAGGCGAGACGGTAGTTGCTCCATTCATACGCAAGGTCTACACGTTTTGACTTGGCGATGAAATGGTCTACCGATCCTCCACCGGTAACCCGCTCAATGGATATGGCCAGGTAGGCGCAGTAATGGTTGTAGCTGACATGCAGATCATCAAGGCAAGACCTCCAGAATGGTTTGAGCGTTGCTCCTTTGGGCAGTGCACGATCAAGCGCAATACGGTTCTTCCGAAGCCAGGCGACCCCTTTGCTGCGAACCTCGGCATCAAATGATTGCGGCTCGGGCTGCTCGTCGACATGAATCATGCGAGCCACCCTTTCTTTTCGGCAACATACCGCCAACGCATCCAGAAGGGATCCGTATCGGAAAGGACTTCTCGCAGCCGCCTATCCAGCTTGGAGGCTTCGGCTTTACCAAAATTTTCGTTACTCAGCGCATCTGCAGCTTGATCCAGCACCGCCTCAGCTTCGACTGAATAGCCTGATTTCATGTCAAATGCATCGCTGGTTAGCCAATTCCGGACGTCGCCGCGACGGATGAACTGCCGATTCGTCAGCTCTACCTTGCTATCTACCAGGTCAAGGTCAAACCAGGCATCCGTTTTTTTATCAAACAGGGTCTCCACCGAAGCCATGATGAGGGGTGAATGGGTCACGACAATCAGCTGAATACCGGGAGCCTCCGTCAAAGTGTCCATAACCTTCATCAAAGCAGGAATAACGGTCCGTTGCCATTTTGGATGCAGGTGCGACTCGACTTCATCGATCAGGAATACCGCGTTGGTCGCATTGACGCTGGGGACCTGCCCCGGAACGACTGTGTAAGCATCAGACTCCTCATTCCACATGGCGCCATAGGAAGACTCGCCGAGCAGGTCTGTCGCCTTGACATGCTCCTCCCAACACCAGACAAGGAAATAGGCAAGCGACATGATTCTCCGCATCCCTGATGAGGCATGCACGACCGGAACGTCCGGACCATAAGGCATTTTCAGGGTTGGCATATCTCGAACATCATCCAGGCTGATGCGTGTCAATGCACCTGGGACAATAGGTTCTTCGGGTGATGGTGACAAGACTTTAAGAACGGAAATCAGGGAGTCAAACGCTCTTCCATTTTCCTTTTGCCAACTCGACCAGTCACGGATCAGGCCATTGCATAGCCATGTCCCATCCTTACTCTGCAGCCCATCCCACACATCCTTGGGGCTGAAGACATATGCCGGTGGGCGTTTCTGGCTGTCGTCATGCCCCTTCGATTTCCAGTAGTTCCTTGCCGGATCCCATACGGCAAAACTGCCATCTGCCAGGGCATAAAAAACCAGACCCGGGTTTGCCGGACGACCTTGCGAGACGCTCCAGCTTTGTTGACGAGGCTCGAACGTACTGGTATACACCTTGGTTTTGGAGGCAGCTGAAAATGAAAAATCAATTTCAGCCGGCTGCTTCTTACTGGTGGGCAATGCCACCTTACCGGAAGTCAGTTTTTCATTCAGTTCAGCAGGCCACTTACGAGTCATGGCCCACCAGGCGATATCGAGCAGGAAGCTTTTCCCCAGTCCATTATCGCCTGTCAGCAAGTTCAGCCTCTGACCAAACTCCAGCTCCATTTCAGGAGCGGGTCCGACATTGACGATTTTGAGATGTTTAATCATAAAAAGCTCTCTCTTCGATGTTTTTATGCCTAGTAGCAGCAACGATATAGCCACGACAGCAAACAAAACCCTCCAAACGGGAACACGTATAACCTATCGAACCGTTGACTGGAAGTTACAATAGAAAACAAATCACCTGCAACCCCTTGCCAAGAGACCTGAGCTGCCGAACGAGTGCACATGGGATGATTCGAACGTCGCGCTCCTGAATACTATAGAACAGCTCGTTCAAGCATCCGTCATCAGGCGTTCTTTTCAAACAGGGCCTGCCCCCTCTCAGTAACGCAATAGCTTCACCTGTAGTATGAATGCGAGCTTTGCACTCACCGCGCTGGATTGCTTACGGACACACCATACCCAGTCGCTGGATTTCTTTTCTGCAAATTCACCATCATGCTGACAAGCCGTCATGCTGACATGTAATCATGTCAGCACAGCAAAAACACAATCAAGGTATTTTGGCCATGCCGGAAGAAGCGGTTATGCCAACTCCTGACGAAGCTCCTCCCACCAACTCACGCCTCAGAAAAAAGGCGGCGAATGCGCTCAACAGCACAAGAAGAAAAATACAGAGACAGGCCCACTGTTTGTAATAAAATTTTTCTTCTTACCTTACAGAAGACACACGACCACGACAGAGAATCAGAATGCACGCCCCCCGATGAACACTGAGAGAGCTGAAGCAGTCCTCATGGACGCCATGGCAAAATATGCAGAGGAGAATCCCGGCCAGAAGGCCGAGCTGATTGAAGCTCTGGACGCCATCCTGGAGAAAACCGCCCGCGCTACGTCCATTGCGATGGAATGCAACAAGGGCCTAATGGAGTGTATGGAGATGGTAGGGAGCTGCCCGCTCTCTATCGTAAAGATTTCTTGAGATGGGCGACCATCTTGTTGACCTCAAGAACTGCGGCATTAAGCTCCACAAGCTTGCTCTGGATATCCATGAGCTTGCTGGCGCACTGCTCGCAGATGACGTCGTTCGAGTCTGAATCGTCCTGCCCGTCTTCACCCAAAAGCAGCTCCTGCTTTCGTCCCGTCATGATGTAGTCGACATCGATACCCACGCCCTCAAGTTTCTTCCTGAGGATCCCGCCGATCATACTCCGACCAGTCACATAAGGCGTCAAATAACTTCCGTCCTTCACCCCGATCGCCCTTGCGAGCGCAATCTGGGTGCCGAACTGGTCTTTGATCACCTGCCTGAATCTTTCGGCCATTTCAGTGTGGCCATCATTGGGAGTCGCCAACTTCTTGTGTTTTTCTATTTTTTATTTGTAGAGAGAAAAATCTTTCTATATTTCAGCCAGAGGAAGATTTTGAGAACCCCTGTAAAACCTGTGCCCCCATGAATACGGCATCCTCTTTCGACAACCTCCCTCAGGAAGTGCGGCTGCTTCACCAGAAACTTGAGGTGATCGCCGCCAAGATTGACACCATCACGAGTCAAGCCCAGAAGCCGGACGACACGCTCATAGGGGTTGATGAAGCCGCAAAGTTGCTCGGAATCAGTAAAGGGGGCATTTACTCGAAGGTCTACCGGAACATTATCCCCTACTACAAATCCGGGGGTAAACTCTACTTCTCTAAGCAGGAACTTCTTCAGGAGATTTTCGCTCACCGATACCCAAAACCTGCCTCGCCATCCAGTTCAAGCCAGATACGTTCACATGGTAGCAAATACTTACTGGGTTCTAATATAACAACTTAATAATAAAACCCGCACAATCCTACATCACGAATAGAAAGATTTTTGTTATAAACGCTCCCTGGCCGTAAAAAAATCCAGCCCCGCCATTCAGGGAATCAGCCATCCCCCCCTCATGAAACACGGTAACTGGATCCCTCTTTCCAAAGCCCTGACCAAAGAGCTGCCGCTCGACCGACCCTATTCAAAGGTCGAGGCGGCGTTCGCCCTGCAGGTCGATTTCGACAACGAGAGGGCGGTATCGATTGCCGGCTATGCAAAGCAATGGAGTTGGGGAAGGAAGAAGGTGATCAACTTTTTCAACGAGCTCGGCATCGCCATAAACTACGCAACCAGCACGGCAATCCAGCAGAATCAGAAGGGACAGATCGGGGTACAGATAAGGGACAGATCAGGCGCAGATAAGGAGCAGATCAGCTTCATAAATAATAAGGACTTACCAGCCAAGAGGAGCAGACCGGGAACAGATAGGGAGCAGATGAGGGACAGATCGAGGGACACTACTATAGATACTGATACTGATACCCATACTGAGACGAAAAATGTAAGAGTGTTTTCCGACTCCTTCATGAAGGAACATTGGGAGCGATGGACGCGCCTGAAAAAGGGCGGACCCTACCGGAGTCCCGAAATCGAATCGATCGCCCTGGAGGAACTGCACGCCCTCTCACTCGGCGACGAGGCCATCGCGGCCAACGGCCTGAGGGCAGCCATAGCCGCCCAGGCACAAAGCTTTTCATGGTGCTTCAAATCCTTAGACAACCGTCAACCCCAGAGCCATGACCGATCCGTCAACCATCAAAGCCGCCCTGCAGAAAGCAACGAGCACTTTGGCGCCGACAACATCCGATGGCTCGAACTTCATGCTCGACCAGGCCGTCCGTAAACTTGGCCGCAACCTCGACGACGCCATCCAAAAGGCGACAGGACTACTCTCCCAGGCAGAGGAGCTTGAAATCGAGCGAGCCATACGCACCCTGCAGGTCATCAAGGGTAAAACCTATGCCAAAGCCCTCCTGAAGGAGAACGGAAAGATCCTCAACGACGTCTCCTTCGACATCGGCATCGGGCTCATGCTCCGAAAGAACCGCATGACCCATGCGGAACTGGAGCTCTGGTTCGAGGAGGCCGAGAAGAAGCGGTTCGAAGGGCACATCTTCCAGCCCCTGCCTGACAAAGCCGATGCATGGTCGCTCTTCCTGGTCGTCCGCCAGAAACTCACTCCCATGAGTTTCGCTGCCCAGGACCTGCTCTCGCTCCACCGCCGGCAGCTCCTCCCCCAGCCTTCGACCAGGATAACCCCCAAAGCAGCCAAAACGGCCATCGAGCTCGGCATGTGGAACCTGCTCGACGGGGAACTCCGCCAGGAGGTCCTTTCGGTCCTCGGCTGGAACGAGCTTCCGAAGGCCCTGAGACTCGAATTCTTCGCCAGCCTACCCGAGACTCAAAAAGCCGAGATAATGACTCTACGCGGCCCTATGGAGCGCGAAAAGGCAACTTCTGACGCATATGCACGCCTCTACTCGCAAAACAAGCAGGATACCACTGCCACTGCCCCCCGCACCACTTCTCCGCTCACCACCGAACAGTAAAACAGAGGCCCGGCTCAGCCGGGCCCGCCGCACCTTACCGGAACGGCCTCATAAGAGGCCGCTCTCGGCAAAGCTGAAAAACCCGCCCTTGCTCCCGATAATCACATGGTCGAGCACCTTCACGTCAAGGAGGTTGCCCGCATTGGCCAGAATCTTCGTCACGCTCCTGTCGGCCACGCTCGGCTCAACACTCCCCGAGGGATGGTTGTGGGCCAGGATGATCGAGTTTGCATTGGCAAGCAACGCACCCTTGAACACCTCACGCGGATGCACCAGCGAAGAGTTCAGGGTTCCCCGGCTGATCATCTCGATACCAAGCACATGGTTCTTCGTGTTGAGATAGACGCTGTAGAACTCCTCGTTCGCCTTCTCATCGAGCCCGATGGCCCGAAGCAGGTCGCAGACCGCAGGCGCCCCCGTGACTTTGTTGCTGAAATACTTGAACTCGCTTTCCTTAACCAGCCTTACCCCGTACTGGGGAATTGTCACCATTGGAGCCTCTGCGGTGAACAGCGGAAGAGTGGTAGAGTGTGTCATGGTCGTCATCGTTGAGAGTTGCCTGGAGTTTGTCTTTGAACATCATTCCCCGGGGGGACAGAGGCTTCCCCGAGGACAGGCAAACTTTTTGGGCAAGGGAGGAAGAGAGCTGCACAAACGAAGAGCGGAAGCGAACGGCCCTTGAGCAAAAAGGCAAACTGGCCTATCTTGCCGGCCCCCCTCCGGGGATGGGTGCATTCTCAATCCGCGAAGCGGCATGACATCACGCCTCTTGATGCTTTCACGCAAACATGTTTACATGTAGGCATGTCGTCAGGTCAACATGACAGCAGGCATACCTGTCTTCATGACGACAGAGTATTCGCACAAAACGGAACCGCCACACACCCAAGGAGGGCCCGTTGGCCACTGCTTGGAAATGGACGTAAATGGTTGTGGTATTGGGTTATGCTGATTTGATGTTCGATATCGACTCTTTGCCGAACAGGTAGACTGGATCAGGAATGAGCGGGAGCGGGACAACGTGACCAACGCCACCCTACGCGAACGTTTCGGAATCGACGAGAAAAATAGTTCCACGGTCTCCCGCATCAATCAGGGATACTGTCGAAGCCGGTCTGATTCGCAGCCATGACTAAACCGTCGGAAGCAGGGCTAGAAAATACTTGCCGATGCCGGCATGATGACAAAGCGAGTTTTGTTTGACCGTTGCTTGACTAGCAAAGCACAAACGGCGAAAACGCGAGCCATGAGGTTGTCGCTGAAACTGTCCGAGACAGCAACTGTCAAGGAATCCTTGTCAGTTCGACACAACGAAAACCGCCGCATCGCCGAGGCAGGCATGCCGATACCAAGAAGATCTCGGAGTTAGAGCAAACTGAAAAACTCCTTAAACAGAAGAAGGAAAAACGATGAATCCGGGGTAAAATAATGGCCTCACACGAAAGCACGAAGACACGAAGTCCTGAGACTCGACGACTCCGACTTCTGTTTTGACACGAAATCGGGTGCCGCTCCGTCTAGTGGTGTTGATGAGTACTGGGGTGGCGACATCAATTGGGTGACGCCAGAGGATATGGGGAAGCCCCCGCATGGAGCGTGACAGCTGGCTCAAGCCGACGGGCCGGCTCATGATTCCCCTACGTCTCAAGCTTTCAATGTAGCCCGCATGCGCGGGTTGCAACTACTTCGTGATGTAGAGCAATTTCATCAAGCTGTCTTTCAATGTAGCCCGCATGCGCCGGTTGCAACTGTTGACCTGGATGGTATCCTTGAGCCAGTCGCGCTTTCAATGTAGCCCGCATGCGCGGGTTGCAACCTTATCCAGTGCTTCGTTGATGGTCTCTGGGTACTTTCAATGTAGCCCGCATGCGCGGGTTGCAACAACGACACGCTCAACAGGGGGACGATCTTCAATCTTTCAATGTAGCCCGCATGCGCGGGTTGCAACGGTGACAGACTTCATCACGCAAGCCCTCCCACCCTCTTTCAATGTAGCCCGCATGCGCGGGTTGCAACACCAGCCGATGCCGTGCCGAGGTCAGACACGGTCTTTCAATGTAGCCCGCATGCGCGGGTTGCAACTGTTTCACCCAGTGGTGAGGATGCATGGCACCAACTTTCAATGTAGCCCGCATGCGCGGGTTGCAACGCCGTCGACGTCGAGCTCGAAGCTCCCGATGCCCTTCTTTCAATGTAGCCCGCATGCGCGGGTTGCAACGCGCATTGAATGCCGACACAATGATAACGGTCACTTTCAATGTAGCCCGCATGCGCGGGTTGCAACTACCACCGCCAAGATATTCGGGCCTCTGGAGACGACTTTCAATGTAGCCCGCATGCGCGGGTTGCAACAGCCATAGAGATAAGCAGACCAAGCATAACGACCTCTTTCAATGTAGCCCGCATGCGCGGGTTGCAACTCTAAGCACTGGTCCTAATATCATGGAGTTCCCAGCTTTCAATGTAGCCCGCATGCGCGGGTTGCAACGAGGGTCGCGATGAAAAGTCTGCCTGGGCTCTTGTTCTTTCAATGTAGCCCGCATGCGCGGGTTGCAACTCGGGCTTGACCTGTCTTTCGCGGAGGCTTTCGTCTTTCAATGTAGCCCGCATGCGCGGGTTGCAACGGAAACATATCCACCAGCAGGAGCAGTCATAGTAGCTTTCAATGTAGCCCGCATGCGCGGGTTGCAACGGCTGACCGCTTCGCCAGGTGGTTTGCTGACAGCCTCTTTCAATGTAGCCCGCATGCGCGGGTTGCAACCGAGAAGTAGGCTTGCGCTGAAATCCAAGACCTTTCTTTCAATGTAGCCCGCATGCGCGGGTTGCAACTACCACGACAAACTACGCACAGTTTGGTAGCACCTTTCAATGTAGCCCGCATGCGCGGGTTGCAACTCTTGCTTTCCAAGCAGTTGTCATTACTGGCTCAGTCGGCCCATTTGCGCGAACCTTCCTCGGCCAGCAGATCTTTATCAATCACACAGGATGATGCCCACTGTAAACTGATTGAAAATAAGCAGTTCCCTCCTGCGCGAGCCTCCCGGGATTTTGAGTACCGCTTAAGGTTCGCGCAAGTCCAAAGTAACCAACCTGCCCGTTCCGATACACATCGGCCTCGTATTGGACTCCCTCAAACTCACCCGGCTGTGCCAATACAACCGCACGTACGCCAGCCTGGTCCAAAGGCAAACCCCATGTCGTCCATCGATAAGGCTGTTTACGGCGATCACGGCGCAGATAACTGGTGAGAGGAAGGGATTCCGCTGCCAGCCATTGACCCGCAACAACACCCTGGTGTCGGGCCTTGTCCGGCGGTTTGTTTCCAGCCAAGCGTGATCCCTGCTTCAATGCATTGATATCCCAGCCGAGCGAGGTGACGTCATCCCCATTGCGCCAAGGATGCACCAAAGCTTGAGAGATGCTCTCCTTGGTCACAGCGGCATGCGTTTTTTCAATGACCTTGTCAAAAATCACAGTCCCCCCCGTGACATCCAGACTAGTTTTTTCCCCACCGTAGCCGGCAGGCAGGTTCGTGAGGATATCGCTACAAGGATGGTAATCCCAGAGAACATCGATAACCTCATTTTTCGACGCGCTCCGCAAGACGGGAGTAACACCGGACCAATGCATCGTGGCCGCCAACCCCTGTCGGTCAAGAATCATCAGCGTTCCGACCGCAGCCAGCCAACCCTGAAGGTTGTCGGCCCTCAGGCCGATCAAAAAAACCTCATCCATGTTACACATCCTCCTGTTCACGCCGGCTTTGGATCCAATCGGCCAAACGGACCAAAGCCTCAAGATAAGCAAGAGCCCAGGCGCCATGAGCAGCATTCAGAGCATCAGTCATTTTTCCCCATCGCGGGCCCCCCGCCCGATACCATAGATCGATATCGCCACCCACCGGCAAGATCGTACGCCCATATCCGTGGTGGGTAGCAACCAGATACTTCAGGAGATCAGACGCCGCATCAGGCAGCATCGTCAAGGATGCGACCTCATGCCGCCATCCAGCCGGCAACCCGGACCACGCCCACGCCTGAGAGGCCATATACGGTGATGCATGCCCCGACTTGGCAAGAAGCTCTTCCCGAGCGCCCAGCATCACTTGGAACCGCGCGTCCTGCTTGCCGATATCATGAAGTTGCGCCGCCTCAATAACCACCGGATCGTCTGTCAGTTCGTGGGCAACGGCAACGATCTCCTCCAGGTGATCGCGCAACCTTACCGCGCGTGCTCTGACTCGACGATTGGATGGCGAAACGACCAGACCGCCCGGATAAGGAGTAGCCACCGGATTTTCAATCTTGAGGCCCAACCGTTCCAACTCCTCCACAATCTCCGTTTTCTCGTCGGCACCCAGCAAACGCACGCACGCACCGGCAACATTGCCGATATCGGCGACTGGTTCCATTGACGATTCATCCCACCCCCAGGGCCCGTAACCACCGTAAGAAGCGGGAACGACGATCATGTCGCCAGGACGCAGGGCCATCCCCGATACCACGCGATCCGCCGCAACCGCAGGGCGTTTTCGCATCCAAGACCGAGCGGCATAGAGCGGAACTGGACAGGCTTCTGAAACAACCGGGTACGATGCCTGCACAGCCGTTACCCATTCTTTCCGCTCTAAATCGTCCAGATCCGCCCGCCACACGACACTCACCGTCGACAACTGAGTACGCTCACCGTGTAGCCAGGAAGAAACATCTATCATCGGCATTGGCTGCGTCTGGCGCAATACGAGCAAATCTGCTGCCGTCAGCTCGCGTACAGGTTCGACGTCGCGTTCTGGCGGTAGGTTCATTGCCAGCGTCGCATCCATCGCAGCAGGGCCGAAATCGACATGCTTGTCCTTCCCTTTCCCCTGCTGCTGCTTGTTCAACCACTGCCATGTCTCCTTGAGCAATTGCTTGCCGTAAATTGGGCAGTCCTCATCCTTACCTAAATCCTTGTGAACAATCACCGCTGAACTCTCGCCAAGTTCTCCGAGCCTGTCCAGACGACCGAATCGCTGACGGAGGGCATCCATTGGGGCTGACTGCGTCACCAGGGCATCGAAATCAAGATCCGCCCCAACTTCAATGGTTTGGGTCGCCACAATGTAAAGCGCCTCCCGCCGGTTCCGGCTCCCGCATTCCATACGTGGGATCGCATCGGCGAGTATCCGATCCTTATCGTAGGGGCGGACCCGCCCCGTCAACAGAATTTTCTCCCCATCCAGAGCGGCAAACACCTCCTGCGCGTCCTTGGTCGTATTGACGACAATACCGACAACATCGTTCCCTGAACGACGCAAGGACCTAGCCTTGCCTGCAACCTGGGTCACAAACGATTCAGGAGAAGCCTTAGCCAGCGTTGCGCGCTTATTGTTGTTGAGTCTACGTACCAGCAGGGGATGACGCAGATCTTCTTCATCGGGCAATAAGCAGTTGGTCCGGTCCTTTGGCGTTGCCGTCATCAACACCACCCGCCATGGTCGGCCACCAGCACCACGCAAGCGAGCCACATCGTCCAAGGTGGAAGCAAAAGGAGTCGACAGGTGCGCCTCATCAAGAACGATCAAGGCGTCATTGCCAACAAGTGCAGCATGAATCGGTACCGCGTTCGGCGACACACCGTAACCTCTCCAAAGCAGCCTGGATCCTACCTGGTCGACCGTCGATACAATCACCGTCGGTTTGTTCGGCTCCATCAACCAGCTGTTATCAACGGTGATGCCACCTCGCATTTTGATGACGTGCGCACCAATCCGCTCGGCATAGTCGGTTGCACTATCGACTATGAGGCGACGGTCAATCACATAGGGCTTGCTGAATAATGGCCAAATCATTCTATAGCAATGAATTAAGCGGTATTTTCCGTATCTTGAGTGCAAGGAAAAGCCTTAAAAAGCCCCAAAAACCTTGCACCTCGATACCGCCGATTCATGT
>NZ_SJPA01000028.1 GCF_004332115.1 Chlorobium sp. N1 | reverse complement strand
CCGTAATCAGGCATAGAAAAGAATGGGTTTCCCGCAACTAGAACTATATTTCAGCAACAGCGCCATAGAGGATTCGTCAGCCGGGGTTATCAGATGCGGCGCAAAAGATAGAACAACAATCCTCTCAATGAACAGCTCATCTTCATCTCCTCTCCCCTCCCGCCGCCCTCAGCGCAATAGCCGGAACAATCGCGCCCTGTGCGGGCAAACGCTTTTCCCTGTCATCGGCATCGGAGCTTCGGCCGGAGGCCTTGAGGCGCTTCAGCTTTTTCTGAAAAATATCGTCCACCCATGCGGGATGGCCATTGTAGTGGTGCAGCACCTTGACCCAACCCATCACGCCATCATTGTAGAGCTGCTTCAGCGGGTGACAGACCTTCCTGTCGCCGAGGTCACAGACCGCCTGAAAATCGAGCCGGGCCGGGTCTATGTCATCCCGCCGAATAAAGACATGTCGATTCTCCACGGCACGCTGCACCTGCTTGAAATGACTGAACCCCGTGGCCTTCGCCATCCTATCGACTTCTTTTTCCGCTCCCTGGCCGACGACCTTTGCGAACGGGCCATCGGCGTAATCCTCTCGGGTATGGGTTCTGACGGCGCACTCGGTCTTCGGACCATCAGGGAACGTGGCGGAGCGGTGTTTGTTCAGGATCCCGCTACGGCAAAGTTCGACGGGATGCCCAGCAGCGCCATCAATGCCGGTCTTGCTGATATCGTTGCCCCGGCAGAAGAGCTTCCGGCAAGGATCCTGGCATACCTCAAAAAGATCCCGCTGCCCCTCAACCGAGCGCCGGTCATCGACGACCGCGAAGCCGGTAATCTTGAAAAAGTGGTGATGCTCCTCAGGTCCAGGACGGGGCATGATTTTTCATTCTATAAGCAAAACACGTTCTATCGCCGTATTGAGAGGCGCATGGGTATCCACCAGATCGAACGGATTGGCGATTACATCCGCCTGCTGCAGGAAAGTCAGCAGGAATCGAATCTTCTTTTCAAGGAGCTTCTGATCGGGGTTACCAGCTTTTTTCGTGATCCGATGGCGTGGGATTCGCTGAAATCGAAGGGACTGCCTTCAATTTTCAGCAGGAAGCCGTCCGGCGGACCCCTGCGGGTATGGGTGGCAGGCTGTTCAACCGGCGAAGAGGCCTATTCGATTGCGATGCTTTTCAGGGAATCGATTGAGGAAATGAAACCGGCCGGGTCGTTCAAACTCCAGATTTTTGCCACGGACCTTGACAAGGACGCCATCGAAAAAGCCAGAAACGGCATCTACCCCGCCAACATATCAGCCGATATTTCCGAACAACGGCTCCAGCGATTCTTTGAGAAGAACGAAACCGGCGGATGGAGGGTGTCCAGAGAGATCCGCGAACTGATTGTTTTCGCCCCCCACGATATCATCATGGACCCGCCCTTCATCATGCTGGATATCATCATATGCAGAAACCTGCTCATCTACATGGAGCCGGAACTGCAGAAGAAACTCATGTCACTGTTTCACTACAGCCTGAAGCCCGGCGGTCTGCTGTTCCTCGGTTCGGCCGAAACCATCGGCATCAACACGCAGCTCTTTGAGCCTCTCGACAACAAAGCAAGAATTTTCCGTCAGATCCATCGTGGCATCCGTCCCCAGATCATCGATTTTCCGGCAGCATTCTCCCATGCTATCCCGGTACCGGCAGATATCGCTGAACCCGAACGAAAAAATAAAGCACACGACATGAACCTGCAGTCGCAGACAGAGCAGTTTCTTCTGGGGCATTTCACCCCCGCTGCTGTCCTGACAAACCAGATGGGCGACATCATCTATATAAACGGCAGGACCGGGAAATTCCTTGAGCCGCCGGCAGGCCAGGCGAACTGGAATATTTTCGCCATGGCCCGTGAAGGACTCGGCTATGAGCTGAACCTGCTGTTCGGCACAGCCATCCGCCATGCCGGCCCTGTCAGAAAACAAGGGGTGGTGATTGGCGGCACGCAAGACAAGCAGTCCGTGAGCCTGAGGGTTGAGCAGCTGAAGTCGCCCGAATCCCTTTACGATCTCGTTCTGACGGTTTTTGAGGATACAAT
>NZ_SJPA01000027.1 GCF_004332115.1 Chlorobium sp. N1 | reverse complement strand
CAAGTCAGGGTCCCCGCCAGTGAAGGGGGATGCCATATAATCCAGCATAAAAAAATAACCCGCCAGTTTGAGGGCACGCTTGCGCGCATCGCCTTAACGGGTTTTGTTGCCTAAAATGTACAAAATGGCCAAGTGTAATTCAAGCGAAATACGCGAAGACAATGTAAGAGAGAGTGGTAAATGACGAGTGCAAAGGTGAACGGAAAACGTGTTCATCACAGGAACCATCGCGGGAATCATCTCGATATCGTTTCGGATTAAGATACGGACTCTGCGGATAGTCTGGATGACGAGGCTGGGCCTATGTTTTGAGGGACTACTAATATATTAACTTTACATAACTAATATTATACAACACATTTCAGGAGACAGAAGAAGTGCATGAGACTGGTGCCTCTGGTGCTCCAGACGGATGGGATAGCGAATTCTGGGAATGATCATGTCCTATGATTTCTTCTCCCTATCACCCTAATCCTTCATTTTCTCAAGCAGCACTTCCAGGTTGTTCTGCGTCGTGATCGTATTCGGATGCGATGCTCCTAATGACTGCTCACATATCCGCACAGCGCGGCGGTACAGCGGCTCGGCTTCTGTCGTGCTCAACGGCAGTTTGCAAGTTGTGGTTTTGTGGAATGCTTTTGCGTAGCAAAACCACAACTTGCAAACTGTCCGGCGCACGTAGTGCGCGATGTTGAAGCACTATATTATACTTTTTTTGCCCACCGCTTACCGTTAATGAACGTAATTCCTTCGTATGCAGGTTCAAGAGAGCGATAAACACCATTCTTCTCTGCAAAAGATTTCAAGTGTCGATTGCACCCTGCGTCCCAACTAACGACTTCAATTTTCCAACCATGTTTTTTTGCTCGTTCTAGCTGTTTAATAAAGCCGCCACCGTCTTCATAACCACTACCGTCCCCAGTCAGAAGCACAAGAGTTTCTGGTGTGTCACAGTCAAGTATTCTATTGGCCATAGCCAAGTGCAACGATTCATCAACGGCAACTTCACCGCCCGACAAGGCTCCGCGCTCTTGCCTTTCTACTACAACACCAAGGTCACTAAAGCGTTTCCAGAGAGCGTCATTGCGAGGTGGTTCAGAACCACTAAGAAAGGCGTAGTCAACAGCTCTTTTATTGGCTGCAAAATCAAATAAATGTTCGAAGTGAATTCGAAATGCTTGTTCGTCATGCGGTTCTTTCTTCTCACAGAGACCTCTCCCCACAAGCCAAATATTGGAATTATCCCAGAAAATGTTTATTCCCATTTATTTCTCCATTTGTATAACGTAGAGCTAACCGGCGCTGCGCGGCTTTATCGCGCAGCGTCCAGCGACCGAAGGGAGCGAGGTTGAGCGCCATGTTAGATTTCATTTTGCAGGGCAGATTGTTTGCCAAATAACCAAATACTGATTTGCGATGAGATCAAAGGCTTTAGGTAGGTCAAGAACTGGGAAATTGCAATTCTTGTTGAAGCTCTCATCAAACAATGGTTCCAGGCTTTTGCCGTGAGTATCGAAGCTGGTGATCCGGTACACAAAATATAGGTAGTTACACCTGTCGCCGTAGTTATTCTTGATTGCCGCAAGCATGCTGTTTATGTCTTTGGGTCTTGGCAATGAAGCCCAAGATGCGTCAGGAAGTTCCAGTTTATCTTTGTGTGGAAGCAACGGTTCGTTGTAGAGCTTGTTGTACTGACTCTTGAAGTCGTTCAGAAGCTCATCGAATCTATTTGAGACGGTGCTTGGGTCGTCGAATATGTAGAGGAGCCAGAAGTAGTTTTCAAATAATGAGCGCGCGAGGATGTGCGTAATTATTCTGCTGTCGATATCCTGCTGAGTTTCGGGAAAGCTTTGAAGGACTGTTCCGGCAACGGAATTAAATCTCAGGGCTTCGCTCATGAAAAATTTCTCCGCACCACTTGCAGGAGCATGCTGCTTGATGCGCTGAAGTTCGGAGCGAAGAGTATCGTAGTCGTTTGGCATCGTGCTTCCTGAAATCTAACAATAATGGCTCTTCGTCAAATTTAGTGGGAATGCGGGAGGAAATGGATAGCTTGACGTAGTCTCAAGCCTCACCAATCCAACCCGCAGTCTCGTGATGGAATCCCTGATCTCTCATTACCAGCAGCTTCTTG
>NZ_SJPA01000006.1 GCF_004332115.1 Chlorobium sp. N1 | reverse complement strand
TGCTGAGAATTATGAAATGATCAAAGATAGCAGGCGATTTGAAATCGGTAACGAGAAAAAGTCGCCGTATATTATTCTCTTATAACGCTTTGCAGGGATTTATTTTTTCAACAACCGGACACTAGTGGTCGCCCACCATGACGCCGACTGGTTCGCGCTCAAGGTGCTCGAGGGCGACCAGCTGCTCGAGGAGCGGCTCGACGGCGCTTCCTCCATTGCCGAAAAGGCCCGGGGGGAGCTCTCCTCTGCGCTCGGGGACGATGCCGACATCGCCATCGCGGACGCCCACTACCGGTTCATCGCCACCATTACCGCCACGGCGGTGCGCAGGAGGGCGGCGGCAGGCCGTACGCTGAGCGACAGGATCGACGCCGTGGTGCTCAACCGTTATCTCGGCATCCCGATATTCCTTCTCGTGATGTACCTGATGTTCCTCTTCACGATCAACGTGGGCGGTTCGTTCATCGATTTCTTCGACATTGCCGCGGGAGCGCTCTTCGTCGACGGGTTCGCTCTCCTGCTTTCGTCGGCCGGCTCCCCGGAGTGGCTGACGGCCATCCTTTCGACCGGCTTCGGCGGCGCCCTGCAGACCATGGCGACCTTCATTCCGCCGATCGCCTTCATGTTCCTTTTCCTCTCCTTTCTCGAGGATTCCGGCTACATGTCGCGCGCGGCCTACGTGATGGATCGCGGCATGCGGGCGATCGGCCTTCCCGGCAAGGCCTTCATCCCGCTGCTCGTCGGGTTCGGCTGCAACGTGCCGGCCGTGATGGCCGCCAGGACGATGAGCGACCGGCGCGACCGGATCATGACCATCATGATGGTTCCGTTCATGTCTTGCGGCGCCAGGATGCCGGTGTTCGCGCTCTTCGCCGTCGCCTTCTTCCCGGTCGGAGGGCAGAACCTCGTGTTCCTGCTCTATCTGCTCGGCATCGCCGTGGCGGTCATGACGGGATTCATCCTCAAGAACACCCTGCTCAAGGGCGACGCCTCCCCCTTCATCATGGAGATGCCCCCGTGGCATATGCCGAGCTTCAGGGGCGTGTTCCTGAGGGTATGGGACCGTTTGCGCTCCTTCATCGTCAGGGCCGGCCAGGTGCTTGTTCCCGTCATCATGGTGCTCAGTCTCATGAACTCCATAGGGACCGACGGCTCGTTCGGCAACGAGGACACTGAGAACTCGGTGCTGTCGGCGACGGGCAAGGCCATCTCCCCGGTGTTTGCGCCCTTCGGCGTGAGCGAGGAGAACTGGCCCGCCGCGGTTGGGCTCTTCACCGGCGTTTTCGCCAAGGAGGCCGTCGTCGGCACCCTCGACAACCTCTACGCCCGGATGGATGCCGATGAGGCGGCCGCGGCGGCGGGTGATGGAGGCCTCGAAGAGGAGGAGGCGTTCTCGCTTCCCGGGGCTTTCGCCGAGGCGCTCGGCACCATTCCCGATAACCTTTCCGGCGTGGCCGGTTCGATGCTCGACCCGCTCGGCATCTCGGTGGGGGATGTTTCGGATTCCGAGGCGTTCGCCGAGGAGAACGAGGTCGGTTCCTCGATCTTCGGTTCGATGGTGGGGCTCTTCGACGGCACGGCAGGCGCGTTCGCCTACCTGGTGTTCATCCTGCTCTACTTCCCCTGCGTTGCCGCCATCGCGGCGGTCTACCGGGAGACGAACCTCGCCTGGACCCTGTTTGCCGGAGCCTGGACGACCGGCCTGGCCTGGATCTTTGCGGTGCTCGCCTACCAGATCGGGACGTGGTCGGCCCATCCCGGCTCTTCGGCCGCCTGGGTGCTCTCCGTGGCGGCGGTGCTTGCCGGCTCCGTCGGCATCATGTATGCGGCCGGAAACGGCTGGTTCAAAAAGAGCGGAGCAGGGGCGAACTGAGACCCTCTTCCGCTTCCGGGAAGGGGCTCGTGTGTGGCCCCTTCCCGTTATTGTATCAACAAAACCTCGACCGCTTATGACTCTTTCGGCCATCAGGCAGTACCTCGCAGAGAACGGCGGCGCAACGCTGCCGGAGCTTTCCCGGCATTTCGATGCCGACCCTTCGCTCGTCGAGTCGATGCTCGAGCACTGGATCCGGAAAGGGCGCGTCGCCCTTGTACCTCCGAAGCCGTGCGGCCCGTCCTGCTGCGGAGGATGTTCCTCCCATGGCGCTGCGCGCTACCTGTGGTCGGGTGGAGAGGCGTGAGGGCAGGCTTTTTTTTGCCCGCCCCACTATTTATATAAAATCTAAATAAGAGGGCCCATGAACCAATCCTGTCAGTCGGGGGACCCGGATTCCGGCGTGCGCTGTTTCGTCAGCCGGTGTTCCTGCGGGGCTCATCATATCCACTACCGCCATGCGGTGGTGAAGGTCGGCCGCAACGCGCTCATGCGCATCATGGAGGAGTGCCTCCTGAGGGAGCGCAAGGGGCCCGAGCTCAACAGGGACGGCTATCGGCTTCCCTTCGTCATCATGCTGGGGATCGTGACGCTCAGCGTGCCCTGGAAGGAGTTTGCGCTCTTCAGCAGGGTCATCGGGGAGGCTGTTTCGGACGAGATCGGGATTGCCGAGCTCGCCGCCAGGCTCGCGATGCCCGGAAGCGGCATGGAGGGCTGAGTCCCGCCTGTACGGAGCGTTTTTTTTCAGACAACCATTGAACAACGAGAAACCATGAAAAGAACAGGGATTTTCTTCGGGACGCAGACCGGCAACACCGAGGCCGCCGCCAACCTCATCGCCGCGGCGTTGGGCGTCGGGGCGGCCGACGTGCGCGACATCGCTTCCGCTTCGCCGGAAGATTTTGCCGGCTACGACACGCTCATCCTCGGCACCTCGACCTGGGGGGCAGGGGAGCTGCAGGACGACTGGCGGGCGTTCCTTCCGGGGTTCGAGAGGATCGATTTCTCCTCCAGGACGGTCGCCCTTTTCGGGCTCGGGGACCAGTTCTCCTACGGCGACTGGTATCTCGACGGCATGGGGGCGATCTACGACCGGCTTGTCGAGCGGGGCGCGCGGGTCGTCGGCGCCTGGCCGGTGGAGGGATACGAGTACGCCGGGTCGCAGGCCGTGCGCGACGGGCGGTTCGTCGGCCTTGCCCTTGACGCCGACAACCAGGACGAGCTGACGGCCGACCGGGTCCAGCAGTGGGTCGGGCAGCTCCAGTCCCTTGTATAGTTCGCGCCGCGAGGCGGTTTTCTTCAACAATAAACCATGAACGCAATGCTCAAGGACACCATTCTCGAAAAACTGAACCGGCAGGTCAACCTCGAGGCCGTTTCGGCCCACCTCTACCTCCAGATGAGCTCGTGGCTGATCTCGCAGGAGCTCGAGAGCGCCGCGGCCTTCTTCCGGCGGCATGCCGATGAAGAACGCCAGCACATGATGAAGCTCTTCGACTACATCAACGAGACCGGCGCGCTCGCCCTCGTCGGCAATGTCGAGATCGCGGCCCCGACGTGGGCAACGCATATCGAACTGCTCGAGGCCGCATACGCCCATGAGCTCAAGATCACCGAAAGCATCAACGACGTGGTCGACACGGCCCTCGCGGAGAAGGATTATTCAACGTTCCAGTTCCTGCAGTGGTACGTGGCCGAGCAGCATGAGGAGGAGCACGTCTTCGGCACCCTGCTGCACAAGGCGCGCATCATCAACACCGTCGACGGCCGCGCGCTCTTCCGTTTCGACGAGGAGGTCCGCAAGTCGGTGCTCCGTCACGAGCACCACCGGCAGCAGCCGATGTTCCTGCAGATGGGTCCGGTTCCGGGGCGCCACGAGGCGCATGACGCCCATGACGGGCCGCACCATTGCGACCATCATACCCGTCGCTGAACCATAACCCGCAACGCTGCGGAGGGTCCCTGGGGCCCCCGCGGCCCTGCACAAGACAAAGGAGAATGTCATGAAAGTCCTCATCCACCACATCTACGAGTACCGCAAGGGGCTCCGCAGCCTCGTGATGCACACCCTGCCGGCTGCGTGTATCGGGGAGGCCACCGGGAAGCTCCGCCGTTTCGGCATCGAGTTCCATCTTCAGCCCTGCCTCCCCGACAAGGTCAATATCTATTTCGGGGCGCCCGAGTGCGTGGCCGTGGTGCGCGAGATCACTCGCGGCAAGAAGCTCGTGGAGATGACCCCCGAGGAGGATTTTGTCCTGGGTTCCATGCTCGGCTACGGCATCCGCAACCAGTGCGGGCGCTATCTGAAGAAGGTGGGGGCGGAGTCCGGCCCTGTCGCCATCCACCGCTGCGCCTGAATGATTTGCTTCATGCGTCCGGCGGGGAGTTTCTCCGTTTCCGTTGCCACGGCGCCTGGGGCCTTTCCCCCGGCTTCCCTCCTTTGTGCCGGGGGTGTTTTTTTTGAATACGCATAACACCGAATCCATATGCTGACAGAATCCAGCGAAATGTATCTCCAGGCGGTGTACCGCCTGACGGAAAAAACCTCCCAGACCTCGATCGGAGCCATCGCCCGGCATATGGGTTTCAGCCTCTCGACCGTTTCCGAAAAGGTCAGGCGGCTCGCCGACGAGGGCTTTCTCCGCCACGAGTGGCGGGAGCAGGTCTCCCTGACCGGGAAAGGACGGCTCCGGGCCCTCGGGACGCTCAGGAAGAGGCGGCTGCTCGAGACCTTCCTGTATGAAGAGGCCGGTTACGCCATAGAGGAGCTCCATGAAGAGGCCTGCCGCCTCGAGCATGTCATTTCGGACCGCCTGGCCGACGAGCTGAACCGGTTGCTCGGTTACCCTGAGCGCGATCCGCACGGCCACCCTGTTCCGACGCGGGACGGCTCCGTCGCCGATTCCGACCTGGCCTCACTTGCCGAAACCGGAGAGGGGGAGGAGGTCATGGTGGCGGAGCTCGGCACCTCGGATCCCGATCTGCTCAAATACGCCTTCGGCGTCGGGTTCATACCGGGCGCCCCCTGCAGGGTGTTGAAAAAGGCTCCCTTCAGGGGGCCGGTGACGGTCGAGGTGGGAGGTACTGTTGAGGCGCTCTCGTACGAGGTTGCCGAAATAGTCGGGGTGCAGGATCTCGGTAAAGGGGTGGGGAAAAAGACGGCGGAAGGGTAGGGGGCTGCCGCCGTCCCCTGTTCGGGACCGGCGGCCGTTGCCCTCGGCTTCATGCGCTTACGATGCATTCGGCCGGACAGACCGAAACGCATGCCGGGTTCTCGGCATACCCTTCGCACTGGGTGCAGGCCGCCGGATCGATCTGGTAGACGTCGTCGCCGGCGCTGATGGCGTTGACCGGGCATTCCGGTTCGCAGGCGCCGCAGTAGGTGCATTCGTTGGTGATGGTGAGTGCCATGGTCGTAATGGGCTGGGGTTGAATGGAGGCTTCGTTTTTCTTACGGTGGAAAGATACGCAGCCAACCGGCCGTTCGTCAATGGCGAAGAGAGGAAGGAGGCGGGCCGAACAGCAGGAAAGCCACCCTGATGGATGGCTTTCTCGCTTTACTGGTCCCGGCTCTCTGGAGTCCTTACTTGAAGAACTCGTCGAGCGAATAGGTCTGGCGGTCGATCTCGACGGCAAGCTGGCGCTTGATGCTGTCGTAGAAGACGGGGATGTCGCGCATGGTCCACTTGACGCCGCGGTTGTCGAAGTCGATGACGTAGCGGTTCTCGTTGTCGAGGATTTTCTGGCTGAGGTTGATGCCGATGTCGGGAAGGGTGCTCATGACGTAGAGGTCGATCTCTCCGTTCATGACCTTGTCGACCATCAGCTTGGTCGGGAGCAGTTTCCTGCGTCCTGCCGCGGGGCTGATGGAGAGTTGAAGGGCTCCGTTGCGGTCGCGCTTGGCGGAGGTGATGAAGTACTTCTCCACTTTGTGGACGGCGTTGCCGGACCAGGGGCCCGAAACGCTTGCACGAACCTGGTTGGGTGCGGTGAAGGGTCGGCTGAGCTGAGATTGCATCGCTGGTGCGGTTTGATTAGCAAAGTTGACGCCTTCTGTTCCGGCATCATGCCTTCAATAGCTTCTAAATTACTAAAACAGGAATAAATAACAAAGGGATTCCCGTAACGGAATCCCTTTGAAGGTACTGCGATGCCGGCGGCTTCGTTATTTTTCGTCGCCGTCGATCACCTCGTATTCGGCGTTCTCGACAGCGCCGTCCTGGCCTTTCTTCGAGCCGCCGTCGGACGGGGCCCCGCCCTCAGGAGCGCCGGCACCCGGTTCCTCGCCCTGGTAGAGGTTCGAGGCGACCTCGGCCCATACCTTCGAGAGCTCTTCCATCGCGCTTTTGATCGACTCGATGGTGCCGTTCTTGTGGGCGTCCTTCAGCTTCTCAAGCGCGCCTTCGACCTGGGGCTTCTTGTCGGCCGGGATCTTCTCGCCGAGCTCGGAGAGCTGCTTTTCGGTGCTGAAGATGAGTGCGTCGGCGGAGTTCTTGACCTCGATCTCCTCCTTGCGCTTCTGGTCCTCTTCGGCATGGAGCTTGGCGTCCTCCTTCATCTTCTCGACCTCGGCGTCGGAAAGCTTGCTGGAGGATTCGATCTTGATGCTCTGCTCCTTGCCGGTAGCCTTGTCCTTTGCCGAGACGTTCAGGATGCCGTTCGAGTCGATGTCGAAGGTGACCTCGATCTGGGGCATGCCGCGCGGCGCCGGCGGGATGTCGCCGAGGTGGAAGCGTCCGAGCGTCTTGTTGTCGGTGGCCATCGGGCGCTCGCCCTGCAGCACGTGGACTTCGACGGAGGTCTGGTTGTCGCCGGCCGTGGAGAAGACCTCCTGCTTGCGGGTCGGGATGGTGGTGTTTGCGTCGATGAGCCTCGTCATCACGCCGCCCATGGTCTCGATGCCGAGTGAAAGCGGGGTAACGTCGAGCAGCAGCACGTCGGTGACGTCGCCCTTCAGCACGCCGCCCTGGATGGCTGCGCCGATTGCGACGACCTCATCGGGGTTCACGCTCCTGTTGGGCTCCTTGCCGAAGAACTCCTTGACGAGGGACTGTACCTTCGGAATACGCGTCGAACCGCCCACAAGGACGATCTCGTCGATCTCCTTGAAATCCACCTTCGAGTTCTTCACCGCGCGGCGGCAGGGCTCGAGGATCTTGTCGAAAAGATCGGAACACATGCCTTCGAACTTGGCGCGGGTGAGGTTGATGACCAGGTGCTTCGGCCCCTCGGGGGTCGCCGTGATGAAGGGGAGGTTGATCTCCGTGTCGGTCCTCGAGGAGAGCTCGATCTTGGCCTTCTCTCCAGCCTCTTTCAGGCGCTGCAGCGCGATCGGGTCGTTGCGAAGGTCGACGCCCTCCTGTTTCTTGAACTCGTCGGCCAGGAAGTCGATGATCTTCTGGTCGAAGTCGTCTCCGCCGAGATGGGTGTCGCCGTCGGTGGACTTCACCTCGAAGACGCCGTCGCCGAGTTCGAGGATCGAGATGTCGAAGGTGCCGCCGCCGAGATCGAAGACCGCGACCTTCTCGTTGGACTGCTTCTTGTCGAGGCCGTAAGCCAGTGCGGCGGCCGTCGGCTCGTTGATGATGCGCTTGACCTCAAGCCCTGCGATGCGGCCGGCGTCCTTGGTCGCCTGGCGCTGCGCGTCGTTGAAGTAGGCCGGAACGGTGATGACGGCCTCGGTGACCTTTTCGCCGAGGAAGTCTTCGGCCGTCTGCTTCATTTTCTGCAGGATCATCGCCGAAATCTCCTGAGGGGAGTAGGTCTTGTCGTTGATCTTCACGCGGGCCTCGCCGCCCTCGTTGACGACCTCGTACGGTGCGATTTTCTTCTCATTGGGCACCTCGTCGAACTTGCGTCCGACGAAACGCTTGATCGAGAAGATGGTGTTCGTGGGGTTGGTGATGGCCTGGCGTTTGGCAGCCTGGCCCACAAGGCGGTCTCCGTTCTTGGTGAAGGCCACCATCGAAGGCGTGGTGCGGTTGCCCTCGGAGTTCTCTATGACGGTCGGCTGCGTACCCTGCATGACTGCGACGCAGGAGTTCGTGGTGCCGAGGTCGATGCCGATGATTTTTCCCATGATTCGTCTGTCCTTTCTGTTATGATGTTAAAACATGGGCCCCCTTTACTGCCGCGGGGGCCCTTCAGCGGTTTTCCTTTCCTCAGGAGATCGTGATCTCCTTGGTGCGGCGCACCGGTTGCGCTTTCGGCAGCGTCACGTGCAGCACGCCGTTCTGGAAGTCTGCCCCGATGTTCTCCTGGTCGATGATCTCGCCGAGGTTGAAGCTTCTCGAGAAGCTTCCGTAGGAGCGCTCGACCCTATGGTAGTTCTTGTCGTTCTCCACGCTCTCCTTCTTTCTTTCCGCTTTGATGGTGAGTACGTCGTCCTCGATGTTGAGCGCAATCTTCTCCTTCTCGATCCCGGGAAGTTCCGCGTCGAGGTGGAAGGCTTCGGCGCTCTCGGAAATATCGACCTTGAATGCCGGTGCTGCGGGCATCTGGCTTCCTGACCATATATCGTCGAAAAGCCTCAGGGGGTCTTTTGCCAACTGTACAAGCATATCTGTTCTCCTGTTTGGTTCAGCTGTTGGTGATCTTTTCTTTCACTTGATTCTGAGTACCTGACTCATCAGGAGTAATAGCTGCAAATGGCGTGCCAAACCCGATTCCGGGCTGTGATGTGTCATGTTTCGGGAGAGGTTGTCAGGTTTCTGACAGAAAAGTCCGACTTTCCTGTCAGTCGGAAACGAGTCGGGCGGCCACGTGGCCGCCCGGAAGTTCTGCTGTGGAGCTGGAGGGAGGGAGCTCAGCCGTTCATGTTGCTGTTGACCTTCTGCACCCAGCTGAGGCGGTCCTGGAGGTTTTCAACGACACTTTTCGAGATCAGGAAGCAGGCGTAGATGATGCTGTCGTCTGCGATGCGGTAGTAGCATTTGAGGCCTTCCTTGCGGCGGTTGACGACGCCGTTGTCGTGCATGAGGGCCAGGTGCTTGGAGATGTTGGCCTGGCTGGCCTGGACGGCGTTGACGATTTCCTGTACCGTGCGTTCGTTTTCACAGAGTACCCGCAGGATCTTGAGCCTCATCGGCTCGGAGAGCAGTTTGAAGCGGTTCGATACCGCTTCAAGCATTTCATCCGGCATGTTGAGGTTCCAGCGTTTTACCTCTTCTTCTGATATGCTGACCGTTTTGCTCATTTCAGGGCTGTTGTTGCGCGGCCCGTCTCCGGGCGCTGACTGTCTAGAGTGGTGCGGTTTCCCTTGTGCGGGTTTGCTTAGCTTATATAGCTATTAATTCATACAATTCAAACCAAAAAGGGATTTCGCTTCCTGCACGCTCGCCCTTCGGGGGGATCATTCGGATATCAGCGTTTTCTTTTCCTTCTTATCCATGGTGAAGGAGAGGTCCATGATGGAGTCGATGAGGGACTGGGGGGCCTTGAACCGGACGATCTTTTCCTTGACGATCATTTTTGTCTTTTTCGCCTCCTCGAACTCCCTTCTGCAGTCGCTGCAGTCGGCGAGGTGGAGGCGAAGCCCCTCTTCCTCCTTACCCGTGAGCTCTCCGTCAACTGCGGCGCTCATCAGTACGCGGGCTGTTTTACAATTCATAGATGGTTGGGTTGTGTCTGTATGGGTGTTGTGCGCTATCTGGCGGTATCGGTGTTGAAGCCGAACTTTTTCGCATACCCCTCGAGCTGCTCACGCAGCAGCTTGCGGCCGCGGTAGAGTCTGGAGCGGACTGTGCCGATGGGGCTTTCGACCATGTTGGCTATTTCTTCGTAGGTGAACCCTTCGATGTCGCAGAGCTGAATGACCTCCCGGAACTCTTCGGGGAGCGACTGCAGGGCCGTATAGACCTCTTCATGCAGCAGGGTGTGGAAATAGTCGGTTTCCGTTTCGCTCGAATCCCTGCGGGTATCCTTGATGGTATGGTAAAAATCCTTTATCAGGTCGTAATCAACTTTTCCGGGCTCCCTAGAATTCTTGCGGAAACGGTTGATGTAGTTGTTTTTCAGGATTTTGAACAGCCATGCCTTGCAGTTTGTTCCCCGCTCGAACGAGCTGAAGAATTTATAGGCCTTGAGGTAGGTTTCCTGTACCAGGTCGTTGGCGTCGTCGGGGTTCATCGTCAGGTGCAGCGCGTAGTTGTAGAGCGCGTTGAGGTGGACGACGGCCTCCTGCTGGAATTCCGACTGTTTTTTCTGTTCTTCGGGGCTGAGTGCGTTTTTTTTCTGTTCGGGGGAGCTTTTGCGGATCTGCTCTGTTCTGCTCATGTGGGTTCGGTCTTCCTGGTTCAGAAATCGTTTCTGGGAATCTGCAATTTGCTCTCAATGGTTAAAATAAATAAAATTAAATGATTTGTTTTCAGCCAGGTCCCCTGTCCACCCTTAAACTTACCCCCCATGAATGATTGCGATGCGGCTTTCGACGTCCTCGTCATCGGTGCCGGCATCGGCGGACTGACCGCCGCCGCCCTGCTCCAGGAAAGGGGGTTCAGGGTTCTCTGCCTCGAGCAGAGCCGCCACCCCGGCGGCAGCTGCTCGTCGTTCCGGCGGGAGGGCTACACATTCGACGCCGGTGCCTCGGTGTTCTACGGGTTCGCCGAAAACGGCCGGAGCGGTACGCTCAACCTCCATACGAGGGTGTTCCGCCGGCTCGGCGTGGAGGTTCCCTCGGTGCCCGATCTCGTGCAGATCCACTACCACCTGCCCGGTGGGCTCGACATCCGCGCGCATTTCCACCGGGATCGATTCCTCGGGGAGCTCACCGAGGCGTTTCCGCACGAGGCGGAGGGGATCGGCCGGTTCTACCGTGAGCTCGAGTCGGTCTACGACATCCTCAGCGCCCTGCCGGCCGGTTCTCTCGAAGATCCCCGGCACCTCCTTTCCGTCGGGGCCTCGCATCCGCTGAAGACCGGGGCGCTGGCCCTGAAGACCCTCCGCTCGATGGGCCGGGCCGCCCGCCGCCATGTCAGCGATCCGGAGCTGCTGCGCTTTTTCGATATCGAGGCCTACGCCTGGGCCCTGCAGGACGCCACGGCGACCCCGCTCGTCAACGCCGGAATCTGCCTTGCCGACCGCCACCACGGCGGGATCAACTACCCGCTTGGAGGATCGGGCTCGATCCCCGAAGCCCTCGTCGAAGGGTTCGGGAAGTTCGGAGGCCGGATCCGTTACGGGGCGAGGGTCGAGCGGATCCTCACCGAAGGTGGCCGGGCCGTCGGGGTACGCCTTGCCGACGGCTCGGAGCTCTGCGCCCGGGCGGTGATCTCCAATGCCACCATATGGGACACCTTCAACAGCCTCCTCGACGATTCCCGCCTGAGGGTGGAGGAGAGTCGCTTCATCGAGGCTCCGAGCTGGTTCCAGCTCTATCTCGGCGTCGAAGGCCGCTGCGTGCCGGAGGGGACGGAGGTCCACCACGTGCAGGTCGACGGGTGGGAGGGGTACCAGCGCCCCGGCGGGACGCTCTACTGTTCGGTCCCGAGCCTGCTCGACCCGTCGCTCGCTCCCGAAGGGCATCATGTGGTGCATGCGTTCGTCACCGACCGTGCGGAGCGCTGGAAGGGGCTCGAGCGGGGAAGCGAAGGGTACCGCCGGCGCAAGCAGGAGATGGCCTCGGAGCTCGTCGCGCGCCTGGAGAGGCTCATGCCCGGCATCGGCGGGGCGGTGAAGGTGAAGGTCTCGGCTTCTCCCTTGACCCACGAGCGGTGGCTCGCCCGTCGGCACGGCTCCTACGGACCGCTCCTGAAACCCGGCCGGAACATTCTTCTGAAGCCGCAGAACCGGACGCCGGTGAAGAGCCTTTTCGCCGTCGGGGACAGCACCTTCCCGGGCCAGGGGGTGATTGCCGTGACCTATTCCGGGGTGTCGTGCGCCTCGCTCGTCGCCTCACGGCTCGGACGGCCGCTCCGGCCCCTCGAGTAGCTTCTTCTCAGGAGGGCATGGCCCTGCCGGAGGAGGCCAGCAGCATGTCGATTTCGCGGTAGGGGAAGGGGGTGAGCCCCTCGAGGATCCTGCGCGTGACGTATCCCCTGTAGATATAGGTGCCTTTGCGGAGGCTGTGGCTCTTCCAGAGGATGTCGGAGACGGTTTCGTGCTCCGTCATCTTGAGCAGGAACGGCAGGAGCGTGTTGGTCAGGGCGAAGGATGCCGTCTTTGCGACGGCGGAGGGGATGTTCGGCACGCAGTAGTGGGTCACGCCGTGCTTGACGTAGATGGGGTTGGTGTGCGAGGTGTGCCGGCTCGTGGCGAAGCAGGCTCCCTGGTCGATAGAGACGTCGACGATGACCGATCCCGGCTTCATCGTCTTCACCACGGCCTCGCTGACCGGCGGGGTCTGCACCTTCTGCTTGGGGCTGAGCGCCCCGATCATCACGTCCGAGGTCCGGGCCAGTTCGGCTATGTAGTGGTCGTTGGCGATCGCCGTGACCAGATGGCGGTTGAAGAAGGCCTCGAACCGCCTCAGGCGGTTGATCTCCTTGTCGATCACCGTGACCTGCGCGCCGAGGCCGAGCGCGTCCTGCGCGGCGAAGAGCCCGACCGTGCCGGCTCCGATGATGGTGATGTGGGCAGGAGGTACGCCGGCGATGCCTCCGAGGAGGATGCCGCTGCCGCCGTAGCCGCTTTCGAGATACTTGGCCGCGGTCTGCACGGCCAGCGATCCGGCGATCTCCGAGAGGGTCCGCACGATCGGAAGCTCCCCGTCGCGGGTCTCGATGAACTCGAAGGCCAGCGCCGTGACGTTTTTCTCTATGAGGGTCTTCAGGAGGTTCTCCGAGAGGGTGCCGAGGTGGAGGGCGGAGATGAGCATCTGGCCCGGCATGAAGAGCGGCAGCTCTTCGGGGCGTGGAGGCGCGACCTTCACGATGAGGTTCGAATCCCGCCAGAGCTCCTCCGCACTCTCTGCGATCGCGGCTCCGGCCTCGCTGTAGTCACGGTCGGTGAAGTTGCAGTACTTTCCCGCACCCGTCTCCACGATTACCCTGACGCCCTGTTCCGTGAGAATCTGTACGCCGGCCGGAGAGATGGCCACCCGTCGTTCGTCCTGGGTCCGCTCCCTCGGGATGCCCATGACGATGTTCATCGTTTTCTCAGGCTTCAGGAGCCAGCGTTCGAGGGTCTTGACGCCGAGTTCGTACTCGATGCCGCCCATGTCGGAGGTGTAGCCCATCTCTAGCAGGGGATGGCGGGCGCCGTTCAGCGCCCGGAGATTGTTACCGTATGGACCGTGGCCTCTTCCCGGGGAGTGTGGCTCCGGCAGGTGCCGCCGGGAAGGTGCAGCGAGCCGCCGGTCACGCTGCAGAGCGTGTCGGAGGCCATGTCGTAGAGACCCTTCACTCCGCCCGCCGCCATCGAGATCGGGAGCTGCACGAAGGAGAAGGTCTCCATGAAGCTTGACGAAGCGAAGAGCGATGCGTAGCCGAGGCCGTTGCCGATCTTTCGGAGCGATTCGGCCGGGCTGAGCTCTCCCTTCCTGACCCTGTCGACGGCCGAGGAGGCGCAGGAGGGCAGCTGGTGGAGGACGTTGTAGCCGATGGTCTGGGCGTAGGTGATGAAGCCCGGGACGTTGAGGCCGAGCACGATGCGTCGGAGGTTCTCGGCGCGGGTGAGGACCCGTACGGTGCCTTCGCCGGTGATGACCGTCTGGCATGCGAGCCTTCCGCCCTCTGCAAGGAGCTTGTCGGAAATGCAGGCTTTCTCAACCTCGCTCAGGGGCGAGAGGTGCTCCATGCCTTCCTGCACATAGACGAAGCAGGACTGGCATATGCCGTTGCCTCCGCAGATGTAGCCGATGTGGCTTTTGTTGTGCTGGGCGACGCTGAGGAGGAGATCCCCCGTTTCGGCCTGGCAGGCCCTGTCGTTCACGTAGATGTTCATGGCTGCTTCCTGTGTTTGTCGGTTCCGGATCCGTTCCTTTCTCGAGGCTTCACTTCATGGGGGCGTCAGGGAAAATATAATCAATTTCACCGCACGCCCCACCGGCGGAGATTTTCCTTCTTCTGCCGGCATGCCGCTTTCTTCAGGCTGCCGAGCGCGTATCCTCTTTCGTCCGGCTGCCGCGTTCCTCTCTGGCGCAGTCTTCAGCGCACCCTTTCCCGTCGCTCCCTGCTCCGAAGAGCATGTGCCCGGCCAGCTCAATGGCTCCCGCCACCGCTCCGGCCATGTCCTGGAGGATGGCGATCGGGTTGAAGTGTCCTTCGATGGTGCGGCCGATCTGCATGGCGATGGTCGCCGGCAGGGCGACGAGGGCCTCCCAGCCCATCTTGGCCGAGTAGGCCGGAAGCTGCAGCGGATCGGATGCGGCCATTCTCCGTACCTCTTCAACGGCGGAGAGCAGGCGGATGGTGCCGGGTTTTTCGATGGTGGCCAGGCAGGCCATCCTGGTCCCCTCCTCAAGCAGACGCGCCGAAAGCATCGCTTTTTCCGGCTCCCCCGGAGCAGAGAGCAGCTCGGCGCCCTCGAGGACGGTGACGTAGCAGGTCTGGCAAGCTGCGTTGCCGCCGCAGAAGTAGCCGATGTGCGCGTGTCCGCGGCGTGCGACATCTATCAGGCGTTCGCCCTGTTCAGCTTCGTGTTCGCGGTCGTTTATGATGATTTTCATGGGGTATATGGTCTATTGTTCATGCAGTATGATCCAATAGAGACCCTAACCCGCCGCCGGCCGCAAAAAGTTGCGCGGCGGCGGCCCGATCAGTTCGATGCGGCGCTCTCTTTTTCTGCAGCGCTTTCGAGTTCTTGTAGAAGCCCTGTGTATCGGCGCAGCAGCGCCGGGGGCGCCGTGTCGGCTCCTGCCGGGTGGTGGAGGACGAGCTTCATCTTCTTCTCGAAGCTGAACGCCGGTGCATAGGGTTCGAGTACGGGCTCCTGCACGGCGGTGAAGAGGTGCTGCAGGAACGCCCTTCCCGCCAGTGGGCCCTCCTCCTTCGCTTCGGGGAGGAAGAGCGTTGCGGTTTTCGGCTGCAGGTCGATCTTTTCGAGCCCGAGCGGCGAGGCTGTGAGCTTGAGCTTCGTGAGGAGCAGGAGGGTCTGGACCTCTTCGGGCATGGGGCCGAACCGGTCGCGGAGCTCCCGGCCGATGGCGTCGACCTCCGCGGCGCCCGATGCCCGGGAGATCTTTTCGTAGAACATGAAGCGCTCGTGCGTGGCCGCAAGGTAGTGTTCGGGAATGAGCGCGTCGAACGAGAAGGCCATGTCGGTCGGCTTTTCCGGGAGGGCGGGCCGTGTCTCGCCGGTGAAGAGGTGGCTGAAGTCGCCCGACTTGAGTTCGGCGACCGTCTCTTCGAGCATCTTCTGGTAGAGGTCGAAGCCGAGGTCGTGGATGTAGCCGGACTGTTCGGCTCCGAGCAGGTTGCCTGCGCCGCGGATGTCGAGGTCGCGCAGGGCGATGGAGAAGCCCGATCCCAGCTCGGTGAAGCTTTCGATGACGGCCAGGCGCTGGACGGCCTCGCGCTTGAGGGTGTGCAGGGGAGGGGTGACCAGGTAGCAGTGCGCCTTGCGGTCGCTGCGCCCGACCCTTCCGCGGAGCTGGTAGAGGTCGGAGAGCCCGAACATGTCGGCGCGGTTGATGATGATGGTATTGGCGTTGGAGATGTCGATGCCGGAGCCGATGATGGTGGTCGAAATCAGCACATCCGCCTCACCCTGCATGACGTCCATCATGATCTTCTCGAGCTCGCGCGCCGGCATCTGGCCGTGCGCGAAGACGATGCGGGCCCGGGGGACCAGGCTGCGCAGCCGCTGCTGCATCTCCTCGAGGCCGCCGACCCGGTTGTGGAGGAAGAAGACCTGCCCGTCCCGAGAGATCTCGCGTTCGATGGCCGAGCGTATCAGCTCCTCGTCGAAGTCGGTGATGACGGTCTCGACCGGCTGGCGGTTCTTCGGAGGGGTGGAGACGATGGAGAGGTCGCGTGCGCCGAGCATGGAGAACTGCAGGGTCCTCGGGATGGGGGTGGCCGACATGGTGAGGGTGTCGACGCCGGGGAACTGTTCGCGCAGCTTCTCCTTGACCTCCACGCCGAAGTGCTGTTCCTCGTCGATGACGAGCAGGCCGAGATCGCGGAAGCGGACGTCCTTCGAGACGAGCCGGTGCGTGCCGATGACGATGTCGACCTTGCCCTCGCCGATCCGCTCGATGGCCTCCTTCTGTTCGGCCCTCGAAACGAAACGGCTGAGGATGACGATCGAGATGGGGAAGTTCTCGAAGCGTTTCCGGAAGGTCTCGAGGTGCTGGTGGGCGAGGATGGTCGTCGGGGTGAGCACGGCCACCTGCTTTTTGGATTCGACCGCCTTGAAGGCAGCCCGCATGGCGATCTCCGTCTTGCCGAACCCGGCGTCGCCGCAGATGAGCCGGTCCATCGGATGGGGGGCCTGCATGTCCTTCTTCACCTCTCCGATCGTCTTGAGCTGGTCGGGGGTCTCCTCGAAGATGAAGGAGGACTCGAACTCGCGCATGAAGATGGAGTCCTCGCCGAAGGCGAAGCCCGGCTGCATCTTGCGCTGGGCGTAGAGTTTGATGAGGTTGATGGCGATGTCGCGGATCTTCGAGCGGACCTTCTCCTTCTTGGCCGCCCATTTCGGGCTGCCGAGCTTGGAGAGGATCGGTTTCGAGCCTTCGGACGCTGCGTACTTGGAGAGCAGGTTGATGTTCTGGACGTTGACGAAGAGCTGGTCGCCACCCTCGTATTCCACCAGCACGCACTCCTGCTCGGAACCTCCTGCCGTGATGCTCTCCATCGAGCGGAAGATGCCCACCCCGTAGTCCTCGTGCACGACATGGTCGCCGACCTTCAGCTTCTGCAGGTCTTTCAGCGAGATTCCCCTGAGCTTGCGTTTCCTGCGCGCCCTGCGTGAGTGGAGCTTGCCGAAGATGTCGGCTTCGGTATAGAGGTCGATCTTTCCGAAGCGGAACCCGCTGTGGAGGTTGGCCGGCACCCATGCGATCTCCCGGAGGGTCTCTTCTCCGGCTTCAGCGGCTTCTTCGGTGAGGAAGTCGGCGAGCTCGCGGACCTCGCGTTCGGACGATGCGGCGAAGACGATCGTGCGTTCTGTTCCTTCGCGGCTGAGCCTCGTGGCGAACATGCGGAAGTTCGCGTTGATCTTCATCTGTTCGCTGGAGCCGAAGTCGACGGCGTCCTCCGCGGCAGGCCCCGTTTCGATGCGGGTGAAGCGCCGGAGAGCGTTTTCGAGCTGTTCCCCGTCCTCTTCGGCGAGGAGTTCCGAAGGGCTGTCGACGATGACGAGTGTTGCGGGGGGGAGGTAGTCGAGCATGGTCGCGCCGGCACCTTCCCCGCCGTCTGCGAGGTCCGCCGACAGTTCGGCCGAGGCGAGCGACCGGCCGGAGAGCTGGCTGTTGATGTCGAAGCTGCGCAGGGAGGTGACGGTGTCGCCGAAGAACTCGATGCGCACCGGCTCCTGCGTGCCGTAGGGGAAGACGTCGACGATGGAGCCGCGCACGGAGTACTCTCCCTCATCTTCGACGAACTCGCGGTGTTCGAAGCGGTTCTCCTCGAGGAACCCTTTCAGGGCCTCATAGCCGGCGTCCCGGTCCTTTTCAATCGCGAACACCCTTCCGGCGGCCTCTTCCGGCCGGCAGAGCGGGGTGCGCAGGTCGTCGAAGGAGGAGAGGATAAGCGGCCGGCCGCCGTTGCGCAGCGCGGCGATGGCCGCCGGCAGGCCGTCGGCGGTGCTGCAGGCCGGAGCGCCGGGCGCGAGGGCCGTGAGGTCGTGGTCGTAGAGATCGAAGGACTGGGCGCCGGCAAGCACCAGCACCGGAGCCTCGCACGCTTCGTGCAGGGCTGCGGCCAGAACGGGCCCGAGCGAGCTGCGGATGCCCGATGCCTTTACCGAATTTTTCTTCCCTCCGGCATGGGAGAGGGCCTTCAGGAGCAGGGCGAACGGTTCGGAACCGCTGACGGCTTCGGTGAGGAAGCGGGTTTTTTTTCTGACAAGCAGGGAGCTCGGGGGGGCTTGGCCCGTAATTGTTTTCATATGATGCAGACAAACCATATTTTCATCCATGATCCGCACCGGACAGGCCGTGGTGGTGCGCAACCGAGAGGGCGGGAAAGACTCCTATATATGGAAAAAATTCTGGAACTGAAAAACCTCAGGACCCACTACGCGACCGAGCGGGGCACGGCCCGTGCGGTCGACGGGGTGAGCTTCTCGATCGCCCGGAACCGCACGCTCGGTGTGGTCGGCGAGTCCGGCAGCGGCAAGTCGGTGACCGCACTCTCGATCATGCGCCTCATCCCTTCGCCTCCCGGTTTTTTCGCCGGAGGCGAGATCCTCTGGAAGGGCCGCGACCTGCTCCGGCTCCCGGAAGAGGAGATGCGCCGGGTCCGCGGCAACGAGATCGCCATGATCTTCCAGGAGCCCATGAGCTCCCTCAACCCCGTTTTCACCTGCGGACGGCAGATCACCGAGCAGATCCTCATCCACCGGGACATCCCGGCGGCTGAGGCCAGGGAGCGGGCCATCGAGCTCCTGCGCCAGGTCGGCATCGCCGATCCCGCACGTCGCTTTTCGGCCTGGCCGCACGAACTCTCCGGCGGCATGCGCCAGCGCGTGATGATCGCCATGGCGCTCTCCTGCAGCCCGTCGCTCCTCATCGCCGACGAGCCGACGACGGCCCTCGACGTCACCGTGCAGGCGCAGATACTCGACCTCATCGCCCGGCTGCAGGCCGATACCGGCATGAGCGTCATGCTCATCACCCACGATTTCGGTGTCGTTGCCGAACTCTGCGAGGATGTGCTGGTGATGTACGGCTCGAGGGTGGTGGAGAAGGGGCCGGTGAGGGAGATCTTCTCGAACCCGCTGCACCCCTACACCCGGGGGCTCCTCAAGTCCATCCCGAGGATCGGTTCGAAGGAGGAGCGGCTGCACGTGATCGAAGGGAGCGTGCCGAGCGCGGTCGACGTCCCGCCCGGCTGCCGCTTCGCGCCGCGCTGCCCGATGGCCGACGAGCGATGCCGCAGGGAGCTGCCGGAGCTCGTCTCATACGCTCCCGGCCACGAGACCGCCTGCTGGAAGGCCGGCTGAGGTCCATGGGCCGGGGTGGCGGGATAACGGAGGAATATGTGTACATTGGACTGCGAACCTAATCATCCCCCCTCTTATGCCTGATCCGCTGATTCTCGTTGTGGAGGACGACCGCAACCTGGCCAAACTGGTTGGATACAACCTGGAAAAGGCCGGATATAAATGCCAGTATTCTGAAAACGGCGAAGACGCCTTCGAGCAGCTCTCGCAGCGCAGCTTCGATCTCATCCTGCTCGATATCATGCTGCCGGGCATCGACGGCTTCGACGTCTGCCGCAAGATCCGACAGCACCAGATCTACAAGGACATCCCCATCATCATGCTGACGGCAAAGGGCGAGGAGATCGACAAGATCCTCGGCTTCGAGCTCGGCATCGACGACTACGTGGTCAAGCCATTCAGCCCGAGGGAGCTGACGCTGCGCGTCAGGGCGGTGCTGAAACGCGACCGGCGCCAGGGCGGCGTTTCCCGCGACGCGCTGCGTTCCGGCACGCTCGATGTCGATGTCTCGCGCCACGCCGTCACCCTCGACGGCCGCGAGCTGGTGCTGACCCTGATGGAGTTCAAGCTCCTCGTCGCGCTCCTCAAGCGCAAGGGGCAGGCGCAGTCGCGCGAGATGCTGCTCAGCGATGTCTGGGACGTCGACCGCAGCATCAACACCCGCACCATCGACACCCATGTCACCAGGCTCCGTGAGAAGCTCGGGGTGACGGGCGCCAGGATCAAGACGGTCCGGGGGCTCGGCTACAAGTTCGAAGAAGACGGGGACGGGGCGGATGCAGGCTAGGGTTTCCTTCCGGCTCGGTGCCGTTTTCGGCCTGATCGTCTTCATCTCCGTCATCATCAGCTACCTTGCGCTCGGCAGGCAGCTTCGCGAGGTGCTCTATGCAAGCATCGGCGCCGAGCTGCGCCGGGAGCTCGCGCTGAACCGCGAGATGCTCGACGATGCCTCCCTGCGTGCCCGGGTGGAGGCCGATCCCGATCTTTGGGCCGACCGGACCGGTGCCATTCTCGATCTTCGGGTTACCCTCATTTCCGTCGACGGCCGGGTCATCGGCGACTCCTACATCGACCGCGACAAGCTTTCGCGGATCCAAAACCACGCCGATCGGCCCGAGGTGCAGGGGGCGCTCTCATCGAGTTTCGGCGAGCATGCCCGGTACAGCAGCACCATCAAGGAGCAGATGCTCTATATGGCAGTTCCCGTCGGTTCTCCCCGCCCGTTCGCGGTGCTGCGTTTCGCCAAGCCGCTCTACGATATCCGGGCCTTCGAGGCGGGCATCAAGAAGGAGATGGAGCGCGGACTCTTTTTCGCCCTGCTCTTTTCGCTCGGCGTCGTGGTGCTGACCGCGTTCTTCATCGCCCGTCCGCTGCGCCGTATCGCCGAGATGGCCGAGCGGCGGATGCACGGGGACTTTTCCGGCTCCATCCCGGCGCATCGGCGCGACGAGATCGGCATGCTTGCCCGTGCCTGCAACTTCATGTCGGAAGAGGTCCGCAAGATGCGCCGGAGCGAGGAGTGGTACCGTGCGGTGTTCTCCGGAATCCGCGAGGCCATCGTGGTGACCGACGCCGCCGGCGACATCATCCTGCTCAATCCCGCAGCCTCGCGCATGTTCCGCCTCAGTGGAGCGATGTTCCAGTCCCGGCCGCTTTCGATGCTCGAGGACCCCGGCCTGCGGGGGATGATGGAGCGGGTGCACCGCGAGCGCACGGCCGTGGTGAAGTCGGAGATGGTGGTGACGACCGTCAAGGGAGAGCGGACCATGCAGGTCAGCTCCATGCCGGTCATCCGGGATGGCGGGTTCGACGGTTCCGTTTTCGTGCTCAACGACATCACCCGCCTGCGCAACCTCGAGCGGATCCGGCGCGACTTCGTCTCCAGCGTCTCGCATGAACTGCGCACCCCGCTCACCAGCATCAGGGGATACGCCGAAACGTTGCTCGACGGAGCCCTCGGCGATCCGGAGAACGCGCAGGCTTTCCTTCGCATCATCCTGCAGGAGAGCGAGCAGCTCACCGCGCTCGTCAACGACGTGCTCGATCTCTCCAGGATCGAGTCCGGCCGCATCGAGTACAGCTTCGCTCCGGTCGACCTCGGCCGGGTCGTCGGCCAGTCCATGGAGGTGCTCGGGCCTGCGATCGCCAAAAAAGCGGTGAAGCTCGACGTCAGCATCCCGCCGGGCCTTCCCCTCATCCACGCCGACGAGGCCTATCTCGGCATCGTCGTGCGCAACCTGCTCGACAACGCCGTGAAGTATGTCGACGCCGGCTCCGGCAGGATCCGGTTCAGCGCGTTCCGTACCGGTGATTCGGTGCAGTTCGATGTGGAGGACAACGGATGCGGCATTCCGCAGCAGGATCTCGGCAGGATCTTC
Organism: Chlorobium sp. N1; assembly: GCF_004332115.1. Taxonomy (GTDB): domain Bacteria; phylum Bacteroidota; class Chlorobiia; order Chlorobiales; family Chlorobiaceae; genus Chlorobium. The sequence goes on along the minus strand of NZ_SJPA01000006.1, from coordinate 89,848 downwards.
GAGCGCTTCTACCGCGTCGACAAGGCCCGTTCCCGCGAGCTCGGCGGCACCGGCCTCGGCCTTTCGATCGTCAAGCACATCGTCCTGGCCCACCGGGGCGACATCAGGGTCCGCTCGCGGCTCAACCGCGGTACGACCTTCAGCGTGACGCTTCCGATGGCCACCGATTTTTCAAACGGGAAAACATGATTGACATATGATGCAGCCGATTTTCGACTTCTTCTCCTCCTACGGCATGGCCTCCGACATGGCCACACTGCTCTCCACCCTCACGGCATCGCTGCTGGCGGTCATATTCATCGCGGCCGTCGAGCTTGTCTTCAAGCGGGTGCTGCTTGAGACGATCAACCGTCTGGCCGCAAGGACGGTGACGACGTTCGACGATATCCTGGTCCGCCGCAAGGTGTTTTCCGGGCTCGCCCGCCTCCTGCCGCCGATCCTGGTGCACCTTCTCTCCGACCCTGTGCTCCATTACTATCCCGAACTGGTCTCCATCGTCAAGGACGTCGCCGTGCTCTACCTGACGTTCGCTGTCGTGCTGGTGGTCTTCGCCTCGCTCGACGCCCTGCAGGATTTTCTCGCAACCAGGCCATCGGCCGTGCGCCTTCCGGTGAAGAGTTTCATGCAGGTGCTCAAGGCCCTGGCCGTTTCGGTGGCGCTCGTCGTAATGGTCTCGAAACTGATGGGCAAGTCTCCGGTGGTCTTCCTCAGCGGACTCGGTGCGTTCACGGCGGTCCTCCTGCTGGTCTTCAAGGATTCGATCCTCGGGCTGGTGGCCGGCGTGCAGCTCTCGGCCAACAACCTCGTGCGGGTGGGGGACTGGATCGAGATGCCGCAGTACGGGGCAGACGGCGACATCATCGATATTTCGCTCGTGACGGTCTCGGTGCAGAACTGGGACAAGACCATCAGCACCATTCCGGCCTATTCGCTGATCTCCCAGGGCTTCAAGAACTGGCGCGGCATGAGCGAAGGGGGAGGGCGGCGCATCAAGCGTTCCGTGAACATCGACATGAACAGTGTCCGGTTCCTCGACGAGGAGCTGCTCGGGAGGCTTCGTGAGGTCCGGCTCCTTAAGGGGTACCTCGAGGAGAAGGAGCGGGAGCTCAGCGAGTGGAACGCGAAGTTCTCGGACGGCAACGTCTCGCCGGTCAACGCGCGCCGCCTTACCAACTTCGGCACCTTCCGGGCCTATCTTGCGGCCTACCTGAAAAACCATCCCAAGGTCAACACCTCGATGACGCTCATCATCCGACACCTCCAGCCGACGGCCGAGGGCATTCCGCTGGAGATCTATGTCTTCTCGAGGGAGAAAGAGTGGGCTGTTTACGAGGGGGTGCAGGCGGACGTCATGGACCATGTGCTGGCCGTCCTGCCTTCGTTCGGGCTGCGGGTTTTCCAGAATCCGGGCGGGTTCGATCTCGAGCGGGCCGGGCTGAGTCTCGGCGAGGCGCTCTCTTCCCGTCAGGAAAGCGGCCGGGCCTCAGCCTGAGGCCGACTCGCTCGCGCGGCGGTGCTCGTCGATGATCTGGCGGTGCAGCGGGATGCGCACTTCCGGCATGGCGTCCGGGGGGTAGAATCCCGCCTCGAACACTTCGTGGTTGATCCTGATGTTTTCGTGCGAGGCCGTAACGGCGTAGGCGACGGCGAGCAGTGAGCCGTACATGGTGCTTTCACGGTGGTAGACGCCGATGATGCGTTCCACGCGGCCCTCGATCGAAGTTTCCTCCATCAGTTCCCTGAGGCACCCCTCCTCGGGCAGCTCCCCCGACTCCAGGAACCCTCCCGGCAGCGCCCACTCGTTCAGGGCGGGTTCGTGCGCGCGTCGGATGAGCAGGATTTCGCCCTTGGGGTTCACGGTGCAGGCTATGGCCACCGGCAGCGGGTTGCGGTAGTGCACCCAGCCGCATTCGGGGCAGAGCATGCGCTCCCGGCCTTCGAGCAGTGCGGGGTTGAGGCCTTTTCCGCAGAGCGGGCAGTAGGTAAAGGGTTTCATAAGGATCTCCGGGTGTTCGGCGGGGAAACTTTTTGCGCCCCGGCCGTATTCTTACCAGTATAAATCATACAACCGCAAACATCAATAGTACAGCACTATGGCACTGCTTGAACCGGGCATGCCGGCCCCCCCTCTACACGGAAGGGACCAGGACGGCAAAGAGGTATCTCTCGAAGAGTACCGCGGAAGGAAGGTACTTATTTATTTTTATCCCAAAGACGATACGCCCGGCTGCACGGCCGAAGCTTGCGCATTTCGCGATAATTTGCCTAACTTTAACAGTGTCGGGGTGGATGTCCTGGGCGTGAGCGTGGATTCCGAGGCCCGGCACCGCAAGTTCGCCGACAAGTACCAGCTTCCCTTCCGCCTCCTTGCCGACACGGAAAAGTCGGTGGTTGAGGCTTACGGCGTCTGGGGCCCGAAGAAGTTCATGGGGCGTGAGTACATGGGGACCTCGAGGGTCTCCTACCTTGTCGACGAAGAGGGAAAGATCGAGAATGTATGGCCGAAGGTCAAGGCTGCGGATCATCCGCGCCAGGTCCTCGAATGGCTTGAATCCAAACAGTGATGGATGGGTGTTTTCAACGAATATGAGCGGCTCTCGGCAGGCAAGCTGCTGATCGCCTCGGCAAATCTTCTTGAATCGAATTTCAAGCGGACGGTGCTCATGATGTGCGAGCACAACGAAGAGGGTTCGCTCGGATTCATACTCAACCGCCCGATGGAGTTCCAGGTCCGCGAGGCCGTCACCGGCTTCGAGGAGGTGGAGGAGCCGCTGCATATGGGCGGGCCGGTGCAGTCCGATACGGTGCATTTCCTGCACCTGCGCGGCGACCTGCTCGACGGCTCGGAGGAGATCCTTCCCGGGCTTTTCTGGGGCGGAGACCGCGAGGAGCTCAGCTACCTGCTCAACACCGGCGTCATCAAGCCTTCCGAGATCCGCTTCTTCCTCGGCTACGCCGGCTGGAGCGCCGGACAGCTCGAGGCCGAGTTCGAGGAGGGCTCCTGGTACATGGCGGACGCCACCCCGGAAATGGTTTTCAGCGGGGAGTACGAGCGGATGTGGAGCCGCACGGTGCGCTCGAAAGGCGGGGAGTATCAGCTGATCGCCAACTCGCCCGAGCTGCCCGGGCTCAACTGAGCGGATCGGGCTCCTGAGGCATCACCCTCCGAAGAATACGAGCAGCACGATCAGCAGCAGCCAGGAGATGACCCCCCATAAGATGATCTTCTTTCCGTCGAGTTTTTTCAGGTCGGGGAATTGCATGGGGCTTTTCGGCGTTGTTTTGGTAGTGTATGCTGAAAAGTATATATACTATTGCCATACGGCAAGACGTTCTTTGATTTTACTGGGGATGACAGGCTTTCGACAGGGCAGGTGTAAGGTAAAGTTGCACTCCGAGTTTCAGCATGGATGGACTCGTTAAAGAAGTCTATGCAACCAATAGATGCAGACGATTATTCGTATGCAATGGCTGCCTGATTAGCAAAAGTTAATTAATCAGCCATCGTCCGGCGGCGGAGGCGCTTACTCTGAAACCGCAGGATGGCATAACCCGCGCTTGAGCTTCAGCTCGCGCAAGTAAGCCCCGTCTGTTTTCGCCCGAAGGGGCAGACGGGTACTAATTCGGGCTAGCGGAACGGCCTTTGCCGGTGCAGTTCCGGCCCGCGAAACTCCGAGCACCGGAGATGAGTGTGGTGGCTTTATCGAGCAATGTTCTGGACCCGGGTTCGACTCCCGGCATCTCCACAATCGACGGATCCAGAGACGTCTGGAAACGTCCGAAGAGCCCTGTCAACGCAGGGCTTTTTTGTTGGCTCGCTCCGGCGTGTGGCAAATGTTTTATATTTCCCATAGTTTCAAACATCGGGCGGCCGCGCCCAATGGTTTCGGTTGCTGTGCGCCCGAACCCTAAAACGAATCAGAAGGATGGAGGCGTAGTGATGAACAGGCAGCGAGCCCTGCAACTACTGGCCCATAGCAAGCCCGAGCTCCAGGCCCTTTTCGGCGTGACGCGTCTGGCTCTGTTCGGTTCCACCGCCCGTGACACGGCGAGCAGCGGAAGCGATGTCGATGTGCTGGTGGCGTTTGACGGACCGGCCACCTCCAAGCGATATTTCGGCGTGCAGTTCTATCTGGAAGACCTTCTGGGTTGTCCGGTCGATCTGGTCACAGAAAAGGCCTTGCGCCCTCAGTTGCGCTCCTCTATTGAACAGGAGCGGGTCGATGTCTGATGCCGGGCGGCGGGAATGGCGCTTCTACGTCGACGACATGATCGACTTCGCCGGAAAGGTGCTCGCCTATACCGACAGCCTCGATCAGGCGGGATTCGTGGCCAGCGGTCTCACCTACGATGCCACACTGCGGAACCTGGAGCTGATCGGCGAAGCCGCAACCCGTATTCCGGATGACGTTCGTCACACTCATCCCGAAATCCCCTGGCGGATGGTTATCGCCACCCGAAACCGCCTTATTCACGGCTATCTCGGCATCGACGACGACACCTTGTGGAGCATCATCTGCGATGACGTGCCCGAACTGCTGCGGCTGCTCAGTGCGCTGAAAGATGAGGAACGGCTATGAAGACTTCATTCTGAACTATTCAGTCAGCAGTCGAAATCAATTCCCGCATCCACACCGACGCCATCAAGACGAATGCCTGGCCAACCTCGAAAGTCTGAACGCCCATTTCGTTCACCAGGGACTGCCGCAGGCCGAGCGGCTGAAAATCCTGAACCAGACCGCCATTCAGCAGATGAAACGCCTGCTTGCCGACAGAAACGTCAAGCAGTTGGAGGACAAATAGCCATGCTGCAATACAACCCCGAACTCAACAGCGAGATTGACCAATTCTGGTACAGCGTATGTTGATGCTATGAAGGAACCCATTCCCTATACACTGAAGGTCAGCCGGCGGGCACGCAGCGCCCGGCTTCGGATGATGCCGCATGACGGGCTCGTGGTGGTGATTCCCGTCGGGTTCGACCGGCGCCCTCTTCCGGTATAAACTGTGCCGCCCTTCAGGAGGCCCGTCATCGAAACGGTTCCAGCCGGAGTGCGGCGGCGATCTTTCCTTGCTGGCGGGGGTCGACTCCCGACTCTTCTGCATACTCATTCCATTTTCCGACGACGGCACGGACCTCTTCGATGATGGTTTCCGCTCGTCCGCGCTTCATGGACGCGCTTTTGGCGCATGTCCTGAAATCTTCAAGCATGAATCCGCTCCGTTTGCCGTTGAGCGTCATTTGATGGGTGGCGGTCCATGCTCCCCCCGGCTGGTAACTGTAGGTGAGGTCAAACGCAGGGGCAAGCGACCAGTTGCCCGAACGGTCCATGAGAAAGGCGATGTTCTTGACATGGTCGTCCTGGTTGCGGGCCACAATGTTGAACACCATTCGCCTGAACTGCTCCTCGACGGCCGCCATCGGCAGCCCGAGCCGCCGGATGACCTGCAGCGCCTGTTCGTAGCCGTAAGCCCCGGCCTGGTTGAAGTCGTAATGGACCATGGCGGAGAGCGACTGCATGTGCAGTTTCGAGCCGTCTTCCAGCCGGTCGAAGCGCCTGGTCATGAAGTGTCGGCGACCGTTTTCCTCAAACAGGCGGCACGGAGTCATGGTGATGCCCGAATCCTGCGCCATGCGGTGATATGCGTGCTCGATTGCGCCATAGCCTTTCGGGTCTTCCAGCTCCTTGTCCCTGTTACCGCTTACTCCGTCGAACTTGAGCAGCCAGTATTCGAACCCCTTTCCGGCTTTTATCTGGCCCGAACGGACCTCGTTGGTTTCCGGGTTCCAGGCAATCACAGCCTTTGCCCTGGCTCCGCCAGCCGACGTCCCGACCCTGAGGATGTCCCTGAGTGCGGTCTCGCTGCCTTCGTCATGGAACCATGCCTGCAGGTCGTTTCTGTGGGTAAGGACCTCCGAGGCCAGTTCGACCAGTCCTTCGATTTCGACCGGGGCCGACTGCGGGCTTCCCAGTCGGACAGCCGGCGCGTACTCCAGGGCCCCCATTCCCCGGGCTCCCGTATAGCAGAGCCGTTCAACTGCATTCATGGAGCCGGGCGTTCGTCCGGAGCGCGCAAGCCATGCGTCGATCAGTGCATTGCCGAACCGGTCCGGCAGAGAGTCCGCCAGAAGGCCCGGAAGTCCGTGGAATGTTTCACGGCGCAGATCGGGAAACGTGTAGATGCGGCCGGACAGCGGCATTGAGATCGGGGCGATTTCGATGCCGCTTTCCGCGAAGTCCCGCTCGTACTCGAATGTGGCGGCCGGGGCGTCGCTGGCGATCGATACCGCTCCGATCCTGCGACCCCAGAGGTTTACCGTTGCAGTCGTGCTCATGACTCGTCACCCCATGTCCAGTTTTTTCTGTTTTCGGGGGTTTTCCTGCTTCGTGTCCGCTTTCGAGCTTTCCCTTCGAGTTTTACGAGATCCATCGGGCGCGGCCTTCTTTCTGGCACCAGTGCCTCCAGCCGTTCCAGGATGCCAAGGGTCCTCATGACCCTGATCATGGACGATATCTGTGTCGTGGCCCCCGATTCGATGCGCTCTACGGTCCGCTTCGATATGCCTGCCTGTTCGGCGAGTGTTTCCTGGCTGAGCTGAAGCTCCAGCCGCCGCCCGGCCAGCCGTCCGCCCAGTTCCCCGAGGATCGCCTCGTCGGTCAGCGTTCCTTCGATTTTCATCGATGCCTCTGTTTTTAACGCATTTATAAGTCGCAATATCTGACGATATATACATAAATATAGTCTTTATTCGCCATATTTGGCGAATAAAGATGCTTTGATGGGGCGCGGTGCTTCCCGTGATGGCTCCGAGCGTATCTATTCCTGTGTGCCGCTATTATTTTTCTCTGCCAGGGCGTATGTTGAGCCTATGAAGACTTCCATACCCTATACGCTGAAGGTCAGCCGCCGGGCACGCAGCGCCCGGCTCAGGATGATGCCGCACGAGGGACTCGTGGTGGTGATTCCCGTCGGGTTCGACCGGCGCGAGGTTCCCGCCCTCGTCGAACGCCACCGGGAGTGGGTGGAGCGGACGGCGGCGCGGCTCGAGCAGCACCGACGGCCTGAAGAGCCCCTGCTCGAGGGCGGCCTTCCCGGACTGCTGCGCTTCGGCCTCACGGGGGAGGAGTGGAGCCTTTCCTATGACGGGAGCCGGCGACGTCCGCTCGAGGACATCTGCTCGGCTCCCTTCGGCCTGGTGCTTCCCGTCGATCCTTCGGACGGCGAGGCAGCAATGGCGGTACTCCATCTCTGGCTGAAAAAGAGAGCCCGCCAGATCCTCTTCCCGATGCTCGGGGAGGCGGCCCGGCAGATGGGCTTCAGTTTCGTCTCCTCATCCGTGCGCCTCCAGCACTCCCGGTGGGGGAGCTGTTCCTCGAAGGGCCGCATCACGCTGAACATCAAGCTGCTCTTCCTCCCTCCGGAGCTCGTTCGATACATCATCGTGCACGAGCTCTGCCACACCGTGCACATGAACCACTCGAAAGCGTTCTGGTCGCTTGTCGCCCGTCACGAGCCCGAGTACGCGCGGCTCGACCGTGAGATGCGCCATGCGTGGAGATTCGTGCCGGCGTGGGTTGCGGCCTCATAGGCTTTTTTCAGGTGCGGTAACGTTTTTTTGCCAGGTCTCCGATTCCTGCAAAAAAGATGGCGCCGAGCGTTGTGAGGACGCCCCAGAACGCCGGGATCAGGACCGTAGCCGCGGCCGCCAGCGCTCCGTGCATGAAGGCGGATGCGGCGATTGCCGCAAGCCAGAGGAGTGCGGATGCGGCGAGCGCCGGTGTCCTGAAGCTCTTTTTTATCGCAGGGATCGAAACGGCCAAAAGAGCCAGGAAGAGAGCCGGCCACCACGATCCTTCAAGCATGAATGCAGGCATGGTCTTGTGTTTTCTGTTGCGGTTATGATGCCCTCCAGGGGGCGTTGTATCCAGGGTGTCGTTCCCGCCGAATCGGGTGTTGTTCGCCTCCGAAGCGTATATTGTGTTGTGGCGCCGAGAGCGAGCGCCTCTTCAATCCTCAACATCCAGTCATCATGAACATCGGCATCCCTCTCGAGATCAAGACGGGTGAAACCCGCGTCTCCTGCACACCTGCCGGGGTGCGCCATCTTGTCGCCGGCGGGCACCGGGTGGTGGTGCAGTCGGGGGCCGGCGCGTCGAGCGGCTTTTCCGATGACAAGTACCGCCGGGCCGGAGCCATGGTCACCGGTTCGGCCGACAAGGCCTGGCGCTGCGACCTGGTCGTCAAGGTCAAGGAGCCGCTCGAGGAGGAGTACCGCCATTTCCGCAAGGGGCTCGTGCTCTTCACCTACCTGCACCTGGCCGGCAACCCCGGACTGGCCTCGAAGCTGCTCGAAACGGAGGTCACCGCCATCGCCTACGAGACGGTGGAGGAGAACGGCCGCCTGCCGCTTCTCTCGCCGATGAGCGAGATTGCCGGGAAGATGAGCGTGCTCATGGGCGCCTACTTCCAGAGCAGCCGCTTCGGCGGCGGGGGCAAGCTGCTCGGCGGCGTGCCGGGCGTGCTTCCGGCCAGCGTCGTGGTGCTCGGCGGCGGATCTGCCGGCATGCATGCCGCCAAGGTGGCCGCCGGCCTCGGGGCCTCGGTAACCCTTCTCGAGCTCGGCCAGGAACGGATGCGCATGCTCGAGTCCTCCCTTCCCGCCCAGGTCCGTACCCTCTATTCGACCGCCCAGCATGTCGAGGAGCAGCTCGCCACGGCCGATCTCGTCATCGGGGCCGTGCTGGTGCCGGGTGCGGCGGCCCCGAAGCTGGTCACCCGCCCGATGCTCCGCCACATGAAGAAGGGGGCGGTGCTCGTCGACATCGCCATCGACCAGGGCGGTTGCTTCGAGAGCTCCCGTCCCACCACCCATGAGGATCCCGTCTTCGTTGAGGAGGGGGTGCTCCACTACTGCGTGACGAACATGCCTGCAGCCTACCCCGAGACCTCGACCGAGGCGCTGACGGGGGTGAGCCTGCCCTATGTCCGCCGGATGGCCGATCTCGGCCTGGAGAGCGCGATGGTCATGATGCCGGGTCTGGTAGGCGGTCTCAATACCTGGCAGGGCCGGCTGACCAACAGGGCGGTTGCCGAGTCGCTCTCTCTTCCGTTCGAGGAGAACCCGTTCGCCTGAAGCCTGCCTTTCAGGGTTCGAGCAGCTCGAAGCTCGAGCGTCATCGGCTTCGGCGGGCTCACCCGGCTCTCCTCCGGGCCGACGACGAGGCGGCTGCCTTTGTCGGCCGCTCCGACGGCAATCAGCGAGGCCCTCGCGATGCCGTGCTCTTCAGCGAAGGCTTCGATCTGTTCATGGAGGATATCGCCGTCTTCGAGGCGGATGACGAAGATTCTGCCGGTCCGGGCTTCGGAGTATTTCATTCGGGCGTGTCGTATGGTTCGGGGGTTCCTTTCCCCCCAAATCTAGCAAACCCCCCGGCGATCTTCAAGTGTCGGCTTCCGGCGTGTTCCGGTTGAGCCGGTAGATTCCCAGGTTGAGGTAGGTCGCGAAGAGCCCCCAGCCGAGATAGGGCAGGAGCAGCAGGGCCGCCGTGGTGCTGGCCTTCAGGAAGAGCGTGATCACGGCGATGAGGGTGAGGTCGAGAACGACGATGTCGGCGAGCGCCCAGAGGATGCGCTTGCGGCCGAAGAAGATCGAGGTCCAGCTGAACCCGGCCGTGAAGTGGACGAGGAGCAGGATGCAGGTCAGCGCGAAATGCGGCTTCAGGGGGGTGCTGAAGTAGATGGCGAGGGAGGTGAAGATAAGCAGGTAGAGGGCCCCCCAGACGGGCCCGAACACCTTCTTCGGCGGGGTGAGCGGAGGTTTTGCGAGGCTGTCGTACCAGGTCTGCATGGTTTCGGGGGACGGGGTTGGCGGTTCTCTTTTCCACAGGTCTGAACCCCGGATCCGGGGCTGATGGTTCCCCGGCCCTGGGTGTGCTGTCCTGTACCCTGGAGGGCTTAGTGGTCGAAAAACTCGATCTGCACGCTTTCGCCCTCCTGTTCCATGAGCCGGTAGGCCCCTTTCCGGGTGATGGCGATGCCTTTGCGGTCTGCGGCGGGGATGATGCTCTGTTCGATGTTTTCTGCGGTTTTCCTGGGGCACTCCCGGTTGAAGTAGAGGGAGACGGAGGGGCCCGTTTTGCCGAACTGGAGCAGGAAGTCGTTGTCGTTGATGAAGACGAGGTCGTCGTAAGCGTACGTCACTTCGTGGCCGAGCTCTTCGAGGAGCTGCATGACGGGGCCGAGCGGGCGGTAAGGGATGTCCATGGTTCGTATGCTCCTGTGTTTGATGTTGTATTGTTTCGGTTGGATCAGTATTCCTTTTTAATAATTTAAGTCAAAGGCTTATAGTTCCGAAATAAATAAAAAAAGACCGCTGTTGTCGCGGTCTTTTTCTGTTGCGGTTTCTGCCGGTTCCGTTCCGGATTGCGCTTCGCGTTCAGTTTTCGCTCTCCTCGCGTTTCACGGAAGGGACGAAGTTCCTCAGGCGGCCTTCTTTGGGGAGTCCGAGTGTTTCTCTTGCACGATCGAGCGCGTCGTCGATGTTGCCGAAGATGTTCTCTTCGCCGATCCGGTCGTAGAGGCCGTACTGCTGGAGTGCGAACATGGGCTGCGCGTGGACGCCCGAGAGGATCAAAAGCGTGCCGCTTTTCCGGCAGTCCTCGATCATGTCCTTGACCATGTTCAGGCCGGTGGCGTCGATCGACTGGACCTGGCGCATCCTGACGATGCGCACTTTCGGCGCTTTTTCGACGATGTGCATGGCGTCGCGGAACTTCGAGACGGCGCCGAAGAAGAACGGTCCGTTGATTTCGAAGACCTCGACCCCTTCGGGGACGCTTCGGGTGATGATGGTGTTCGGATCGTCTTCCTCGTCGCGATCCTTGAGCTCGCGGGTGATGACGCCGACGTTGGTGAGCTCGGCCATGCGGCGCATGAAGAGGATGACGGCCAGGAGCATGCCGATCTCGATGGCGACGGTAAGGTCGAAGAGTACGGTGAGGCTGAAGGTGGTAAGCAGGACGATGACGTCGCTTTTGGGGCTTTTCAGGAGCTGGCGGAAGACATGGTACTCGCTCATGTTCCAGGCGACGACGATGAGGATGGCCGCAAGCGCCGGCATCGGGATCAGTCCGGCCCACCGGCCGAAGAGGAGCATGATCCCGAGGAGCGTCAGGGCGTGGACGATGCCGGCGACCGGCGTCCTTCCGCCGTTCTTGATGTTGGTGGCCGTTCTTGCGATGGCACCGGTGACGGGGATGCCTCCGAAGAGGGGGGTGACGATGTTGGCTATGCCCTGTGCGATGAGCTCCATGTTCGACTTGTGCCTTCCGCCGATCATGCCGTCGGCCACGACGGCCGAGAGCAGTGCTTCAATCGCGCCGAGGATGGCGATGGTCGTTGCCGGCATGATGAGCTGGCGGACCGTCTGCAGGTCGAACGAGGGAAGCGCCGGGGCCGGGAGGGTGGAGGGGATCTCTCCGAACCGGCTTTCGATCGTGGCGACGTCGAGCTGCAGCGACTGGACGAGGACGGTGGTGGCGATGATGGCGACGATCGAGCCGGGGATCTTGCGCGATACTTTCGGCCAGAGCGCGATGATCGCCAGCGCCAGGGCTCCGGTGAGGGCCGTCGGGGGATCTATGGAGCGGATGTGGGCGGCGTAGGCGGCCCATTTTTCCAGGAAGTCGGGCGGAACCGAGGCGATGTCGAGGCCCAAAAGATCCCTGATCTGGGTGGAGAAGATGATGACGGCGATGCCGGTGGTGAAGCCGACGATGACCGGATAGGGGATGAACTTGATGAGGGAGCCGAACTGCGCCACGCCCATCAGGATGAGGATGACGCCGGCCATGACGGTGGCCACCATGAGGCCGTTGATCCCGTATTGCTGGACGATGCCGTAGAGGATGACGATGAACGCTCCGGTAGGCCCTCCGATCTGCACGCGGCTGCCGCCGAGGAAAGAGACAATGAAGCCGCCGATGACGGCGGTAATAAGGCCCTTTTCGGGCGAGACGCCCGATGCGATCGCGAATGCGATGGCAAGCGGAAGGGCGACGATGCCGACAAGGATGCCGGAGACGGCGTCCCTGGCGAGCTGTTCCTTCGTGAGCCCGGGGAGGACGGTAAAGAACTTGGGTTTGAACATGGTGTGCGCCTGGAAAATGAAAATGAACAGGCCCGCCGGCCGGTATCGTCCGGCGGCGGAAGGATTTCTATATAACTTTTTTATAAGGTTTTATCAATATAGCCGCATCCCGCCGCCGCAGTTTTTCCTCTGTCGCTTCCCTTCGGCTCTCCTTCGGGTGGGGTTTTCGCTCGCAAAGCGGTTCGGGTTTGCTGAATGTTGTTGGTATTTCAGTATGGAAAGAGTACCTATAAGTACAGGCGTCCGGCCCATTTCAGCCCGGACACCCTGCCTCTCTTCGAAAAACCTCTGCCGTTTATGCACGAATTCGACTTCCTCGGTGAACTGGTCCTGATCGGCGCCATGGCCGTGGCCATCATCCTGGTTTTCCAGCGGCTGAAGATCCCTCCGGTCATCGGACTGATTTTCACCGGCATCATCCTGGGCCCGTCTGGCATCGGTGTCGTCTACGACGAAAAGCTCATCTCGACCCTCGCCGAACTCGGTGTGGTGCTGCTGCTCTTCACCATCGGCCTCGAGTTTTCGCTCGACGACCTCAAGCGCCTCCGGCGCATCGTGCTCGTCGGCGGGGTGGTGCAGATCGTCATTACCGGTATGGCCGTCAGCTTCCTGGCCTACTGGCTGATGCTTGCCATAGGCCGCGAGATCTCGACCTCGGCCGCGATCTTCCTCGGGCTGGCCTTTTCGGTCAGCAGTACGGCCATCTGCCTGAAGATCCTGACCGACCGCGAAGAGCTTGAGCTGCCGCACGGCCGCATCGCTCTCGGCATCCTCATTTTCCAGGACCTGGCCATCGTGCCGCTCATGATCGGCATCAGTTTCCTCAATCCCGAGGTGGTCCCCTCTCTTGAGACGGTGTTCCGCAAGATCGGCTTCATCGCACTTTTCGCTTCGGGGATCTTCTTCGGCTTCCGCATCTTCATGCCGAGGATGGTGCGCATCATCGCCTCGCTGCATGCCCGCGAGGTGCTCGTCATCGGCGCGCTGGTGATCTGCTTCGGTTCGGCCTGGCTGACCTCCATGGCGGGACTTTCGCTCGCGCTCGGCTCGTTCGTCGCCGGCATGGTCATCGCCAGTACCGACGAGAGCCACCAGATCAGCGTGACGATCGACCCGTTCCGCGAGGCCTTCACCAGCATCTTCTTCATTTCCGTCGGCCTCCTGCTCGACGTCAGGATGATCGACCTGCCGCTGTTCGCGCTGATCGCCCTCGGCGTGCTGCTCGTCAAGGGGCTGCTCGTGACCATCGTCTCGGTCTTTCTCGGCAACTCGATACGGGTGAGCCTGATGGCCGGCATGGCGCTGGCCCAGATCGGAGAGTTCTCCTTCGTGCTCGCCGAGAGCGGGCTCAGCAACAACGTCATCGACCATGAGGTGTTCCAGGCGATGCTCTCCATCATCGTGGTCACGATGATCGTTACGCCGGCGATGATCGCCATCGCGCCGCGCCTGGCCGACCAGGTGGCTCCCGCCCTCGGCTTCATCCCCCTCGTCTCTCGCAATGCGCCGACGGCGCCCGTGCGTCCCGACGACAGCACCATCATCTGCGCCGGGGAGATCCATGCGGCCATCATCGGCTTCGGCGTCAACGGCCAGAACGTCGCCGCGGTGCTGCATGCCACGAACATCTCGTACTCCGTGCTCGAGATCGACCGCGAGATCGTCAGGAACATGCGCCGCAAGGGCGAGCCGATCTACTACGGCGACTGCACCGAGCGCAAGTCGCTCCTGCGCGCAGGCATCGACCATGCGCGCGCCGTTGTTCTCGGGATTTCGGATATGACGGCCGTCCGGCGCAGCATCGGCATGATCCGCCAGATCAACCCGAAAGCCTTCATTATCGTGCGCTCCCGTACGCTGGACCGCATCGACGAGCTCTATGCGGCGGGGGCCGACGTGGTGGTGACCGAGAAGTTCGAGACCTCCATCCAGATTTTCTCGCAGCTGCTCAACCACTTCACGGTCGATCCCGAGCTGATCCTCCAGCAGCAGGAGATCATCCGCCGCGAGTGCGAGAAGATCTTCCGCCACTCGCCCGGGATGCTGAGGTAGGGGGAGAAAGAGGGGTTCGGGTTTTGGCTCCGGTTCGTGTATATTACGGTAGCAGAAGCAGTTGATTCGTACACCAGACTCGACTCCACATGGCACAACTTCCCCCTTGCGCACCTCCCACCGAAAAATTCACCGCATACTGCGACCGCCTCCGCCGCCAGGCTGCTTCGGCCGACCGTGACGCTGCGCGCCGGGCCGCCTACGAGCTCGAGCTCGCCGAAGGCAGCCGGTTCATCGAAGTGAACGGCATCGTCCACCACTACCACGTCTCGGGGCCGGAGGATGCCGCCCAGACAATCGTTCTGGTTCATGGGTGGGACTGCTGGTGGATGTGGTGGCACCATGTGGTGCGCTCGCTCAACGAAGCGGGGGTGCGCACCATCGCCTACGACCTGCGCGGCCACGGCTGGTCGGCCAACGACCCCGAAAACCGCTACCGCATCGGTTCGTTCGCCCTTGACCTCTCGGCCCTGGTCGACGGGCTCAAACTCGAGCGTTTCCACCTGGCGGCGTTCTCGTTCGGCGCGCTCGTGGCGCTCGACTACGCCGGAAGCCATTCCGAGAGGCTTCGTTCGATGACCTTCTTCAACTTCGGCTACCTGCCCAACAGCGAGATGATCGCGGAGTTCGCTCCGAACGCCATCAACTTCGTCTTCAACATCATGCTGCGCAAGCTCACCTGGTGGTTTCCGGTCTACGTCTTCGCCCGCCTGGTGCTTGCCCGCAACACCGTGACGCTGCACGACATCCTGATCGGCTTCGAGAGCCTCGGGCTCTGTGATCCCGATGCCATCGAGCAGACCACCGGCCAGATCACTTCGCTGGAGACCACCGGGGCTGTGCCGGACATGGTGCGTTCGGTCGATGCGCCGATCCTGTTCGTGGCGGGGGAGGGGGATTCGATCATGACGGCCGAGAACGCCAGGAAGCTGCAGGAGATGACGGGAAAAGGCCGTTATGTCGGGGTTCCGCAGTGCGGCCACCTCATTACGCTCGAGCTTCCCGATACCGCCTCGGAGCTTATCCTCGGCCAGATGGCTTCCGTCGGCTGAAGCTCAGTTCCGGTCGGCGAGCCGTACCGCCCGGACGAAGGCCCGCATCGTTTCCGGATCCTTGATTCCCGGTGCGGACTCGACGCCGCTTGCCGTGTCGACCGCGTAGGGGCGTAGCCGTTCGACGCCTTCTGCGACGTTTCCGGGGTTCAGTCCGCCGGCAAGCACGCCGCGGCATCCTTCGGGAAGCGCGCCGAAGATCCTTCCGGCAACGCTCTCCTCCATCCGTTCTCCGGTCCCCCCTTCCATGCCCGGCCGGTAGGTGTCGAAAAGGAAGTCCTCCACTCCGGTACGCTCCCTGAAGCGGTCGACTGTTTCAGGGGTGAACTCCGCTTCTGGGCGGAACACCTTCAGCACCCTGACTCCACGCACGGCCGCCGTCTCAACCTCCCCGTACCGGCTGCCGTGCAGCTGCGCCAGCGTAAGGGATGCATGGCGGCAGATCCCGACGAGCTCTTCGGGTTCCTGATCGACGAAGACGCCGACCGCCGTGACGAACGGAGGGAGCCGGCGGACGATTTCGCGGGCCCGGTCCGGGCTGATGCATCGGGGGCTTGCCTGGCTGAAGTTGAAGCCCAGCGCGTCGGCTCCCGCCCTGCAGGCTTCGAGCGCATCTTCGGTCCGGGTGATGCCGCAGATCTTGATTCGGGTCATGGCGGAGGTGTTCTGGGGATGGTCGTTGCCCGGCGGTGTGTCCGTCAGGCGCAGTTTTTTGGAAAGATACCAGAAATGCCTTCCACTGCCAACCCCGCCCGGGGTTCGGGCTCCCCGCCCAGGTTGTGAATTTCAGCGAATATGCGTATACTTGAGCCCCGTTTTGGGGCGTCGCCAAGTGGTAAGGCATCGGCCTTTGGAGCCGACATCCGCAGGTTCGAATCCTGCCGCCCCAGCTCCTTCCCCAGCCTGCATGAGCGCAGTGGATATCCCGATTTGTCATGAAAACGGAAAAGGCGGCCCGAAAGCCGCCTTTTTCCGTATCCCCCCCCGGGGGGGGGATTGCTGTCATTCAACCTTAGTACCGGTAGTGCTCCGGCTTGAACGGGCCTTCTACCGGAACGCCGAGGTATTCGGCCTGTTCCTTGGAGAGGGTCGTGAGCTTCACGCCGATCTGCTCGAGGTGGAGGCGTGCGACCTCTTCGTCGAGCTGCTTGGGAAGGCGGTAGACGCCCACCTCGTAGTCGTTCTTCCAGAGTTCGATCTGGGCGAGCGTCTGGTTGGTGAACGAGTTGCTCATGACGAACGACGGGTGGCCGGTGGCGCAGCCGAGATTGACCAGGCGGCCTTCGGCGAGCATGTACATCGAGCGGCCGTCTTCGAAGACGTACTTGTCGACCTGCGGCTTGATGTTGATCTTCGTCGCACCCTTGAATTCGTTGAGCGCCTCGACCTGGATTTCGTTGTCGAAGTGGCCGATGTTGCAGACGATGGCCTCGTCGGGCATCTGCTTCATATGCTCGAGGGTGATGACATCCTTGTTGCCGGTGGTGGTGACGAAGATGTTGCCCTCCTTGACGGCACGGTCCATCGTGGTGACCTCGAATCCCTCCATTGCGGCCTGGAGTGCGCAGATCGGGTCGATTTCGGTCACGATCACGCGGGCGCCGTAGGAGCGCATGGAGTGGGCGCAGCCCTTGCCGACGTCTCCGTAACCGAGGACGACTGCGACCTTGCCGGCGATCATGACGTCGGTGGCGCGCTTGATGCCGTCGGCGAGCGACTCGCGGCAGCCGTAGAGGTTGTCGAACTTCGACTTGGTGACCGAGTCGTTGACGTTGATGGCGGGGAAGAGGAGTTCGCCCTTCTCCATCATCTGGTAGAGGCGGTGCACGCCGGTGGTGGTCTCTTCGGAGACGCCTTTCATTTCGGCGGCCACCTTGTGCCAGCGCTGGTTGTCCTCTTCGAAGACGGCCTTGAGCTGGCCGTAGAGCGCCCTGACTTCGGCGACCTTCTGCTCCTTGTCGAGCATCGAGGGATCGTTTTCGATCTTGTAGCCGAGCAGGATCATGAGGGTTGCGTCACCGCCGTCGTCGACGATGAGGTTCGGCCCCTTGCCGCCTTCGAACTCGAGGGCCTGGCGGGTGCACCACCAGTACTCGTCGAGGGTCTCGCCCTTCCAGGCGAAGACCGGGACGCCTGCGGCGGCGATTGCCGCGGCGGCGTGGTCCTGGGTCGAGAAGATGTTGCAGCTCGCCCAGCGGACCTCTGCGCCGAGTTCGACGAGGGTCTCGATGAGGACGGCGGTCTGGATGGTCATGTGGAGCGATCCGGAGATGCGGGCGCCCTGGAGGGGCTTTTTGCCCTCGTACTTCCTGCGGGTGGCCATGAGGCCGGGCATCTCTTTCTCTGCGATTTCGATCTCCTTGCGGCCCCATTCGGCCAGGGAGATATCGGCGACTTTATAGTCGAGCACCGGTGCTTCAGTCGTCATGATTTCAGGTATCTCGGTTATGGTTGTTGAAAAACGTGCGCCCCTGCATGTCGGCAGAGGCGCAGTCCGTTGTTGTCGTTGGCTCAGAGGCCGAATGCCTGCTTCAGCTCAGCAACCTTCTCGGTCTTCTCCCAGGGGAAGATGTCGCGGCCGAAGTGGCCGTAGGCAGCGGTCTGGCGGTAGCACCAGCCCTGGGGCTTGTCGAGGTTGAAGCGGCGGATGATGGCCAGCGGGCGGAGATCGAAGATCTTCTCGGCCTTCTCCTGGATCTGCTCGTCGGAGAGTCCGTGCTTGGCGGTCTCGTGGGTGTTGATGTAGATGGAGACCGGGCGGGCCACACCGATGGCGTAGGAGACCTGGACGGTGCACTTCTCGGCAAGTCCTGCGGCGACGATGTTCTTGGCCACGTGGCGTGCCGCGTAGGCTGCGCTGCGGTCGACCTTCGAGGGGTCCTTGCCGCTGAACGCGCCGCCGCCGTGCGGGGCTGCGCCGCCGTAGGTGTCGACGATGATCTTGCGGCCGGTCAGTCCGGTGTCGCCGTGGGGTCCGCCGATTTCAAAGCGGCCGGTCGGGTTGATGTGGAACTTGGTGTTGGCGTCGAGAAGTTCGGCGGGGATGACCTTCCTGACGACGTTCTCGATGATGTCCTTCTGGATGACCGCCTGGAAGTCGGCTTCGCTCATGCCGGCCGGTTCCGGATCGTGCTGGGTCGAGACGACGACGGCGTCGACGCGGGCGACCTTGTCGTCGATGTACTCGAGCGTGACCTGGCTCTTCGCATCGGGGCGGAGGTAGGTCATCATCTTGCCTTCCTTGCGGATGTCGGCAAGGAGCTTGACGAGCTGCTGTGCGAACTGGATGGCCGCAGGCATCAGCTCGGGGGTCTCGGTGCAGGCGTAGCCGAACATCATGCCCTGGTCGCCGGCTCCGACGCGGTCGAACTCGTCTTCGATGGTTTCCTTGCGGTCGACGCCGCGGTTGATGTCGGGCGACTGTGCGTGCAGGGCGGAGAGGATGCCGCAGGAGTTGGCGTCGAACATGTATTCGCCCTTGGTGTAGCCGATCTCGGTGATGGTCTTGCGGGCGATGGTCTGGACGTCGACGATGCCCTTGGTGGTGACCTCGCCGCCGACGATGACCTGGCCGGTGGTGACGAAGGTCTCGCAGGCTACGCGCGAGTTGGGATCCTGGCGGATGAAGTCGTCGAGGACCGCGTCAGAAATCTGGTCCGCCACTTTGTCCGGATGTCCTTCCGAAACGGACTCCGAGGTAAAGAAATACCTTGACTGTGCCATGTGTGCAATGAATGTTATGGTTAAACGAACGACAGGAACAACAGAAAAACCGGTACGGGAGGGTTTTCGGACGAGAGGGCGGCTGGGATGGGCCTACTGGACACGGAAAACCTTTCCGGCAGGCCACAGGGCGGAGTTCTCCCCCGAAAGGCCTGCGGCACCGTGTCCATAGATAATGGGAGTGCCTTTTAAATACAGATATGAAATGTAAGCATTCGGGGTGAGGTATGCAAAATTCTCTTTTTCATACGCCACCCCGGGGCGGCGGAGGGGTCAGCCGATCCGGATCTCCGAGTAGTCGCCGATGTTGATCTCGTGCGGGTTGCCCGAAATCGAGGCGTTGTTGCCGACGATCGAGCCGTGGAGCATGATGTGTGCGACACGGGCGCTGTTGCCGATGATCGAGTCCCTGGCGATGGCGTCCTTGATGACGGCGTTCTCGCCGATGGTCGTGTTGGGGCCTATGATGGCGTTTTCGAGTCGGGCGGTTGCGGCGATGTAGACCGGTTCGTTGATGACGCAGCCGGGGTAGGGCTTGGCCGGAGCGGCCCGCCGCAGCAGTATTTCATTGGTCGAGAGCAGCGTCTCGGGCTTGCCGCAGTCGTACCATCCGTTGACCGGAAAGGTGCTGAACTCCTCGCCGCCCTCGATCATCAGCTGCAGGGCGTCGGTGAGCTGGTATTCGCCCTTGGTCTTGATCTCATGGTTGATGAGATGCTCGATCGAGGAGTAGAGGGGGCCGGCCTGGCGGAGGAAGTAGAGTCCTACGATGGCCAGGTTGCTGACCGGGGTGTCGGGTTTTTCGACGAGCCTTGCGATCCTTCCTCCCTCGGTAACGGCGACTCCGAAGCGGCGCGGATCCTCGACCTCCCTGACGCCGAGCGTGGAGACCGTGCTCTGCATGACCGGGTTGAGGTCGACGTCGAAGATGGTGTCTCCGAGGATGATGAGCAGCGGCTCGTTCTCGTCGACATACGGCCGGCACATCCAGATGGCGTGGGCGAGCCCGAGCCGCTCGGGCTGCTGGACGAAGGTGAATTTGATGCCGTAGTGCTTCTTGAGCCACTCCTCGACCATGTCGCCGAGGTAGCCGACGATGACGATGGCTTCGTCGATTCCTGCGGCGATGAGCTCGTCCATGATATGGCCGATGATGGGCTTTCCCGCCACGTTCAGCAGCACTTTGGGGTGGGAGAAGGTGTGCGGGCGGAGGCGCGAGCCGACGCCGGCAACGGGGATGATGGCTTTCATGGTACTGTGTCGCTTTGGAATATTCTCCAGGGTGCCGCTGACTCGTTCCCGACGCTTTTCAGCCGCACCCTGAAGTCGAGGTTCTAACGAAGTGTACGAAAAAGAACAGAATATCAGAATGTCACTTCTGCGCCAAGTTCGGTTTTCAGGGCCGAATAGCCGTAATCGTCGATGTTCGAGTCGTTCCAGAGCTTCTGGCACTGGGCGTAAATGTTCATGTGGACCTTCCCGCCGGGTTGCAGCGGCAGGCTTTTTTCGAGCTTGACCCAGAGATTGTCGAGCAGTTCGTGTCTTGCCACTCCGCCGGTGACGACTTCGGTGTAGTCCTTGACGGCATGTTCGTAGCCGATCCTGCCGGTGATGCTGAAGGGAAGCATGCGCGAGAGCATGCAGCCGAACTCCAGGCTTTCGTAGCTGTAGCGGTCGTCGAAGAGAGGATTCAGGGCGTTGGGCTCTTCGTCAAGCCCGGTGATGGATGCGGCCCTGTCGCCAAAGTTGGTCCTCGAGAGCACGAATGTGCGCAGGCCGGTCTTCTGGTCGATGACCGGGGTGGAGAGGGTCAGCGAGTTCACCCACTGGCCGGTTTCCCGGGTGGTGGCCAGCGTTCCTGACGTCGCGGGGTCGAGGGTGTCGATGGCGGAGTCGTACTGCCGCAGCCCTGCCGCGGTGGCAATGGTGAGGGTGGCCGTGTCGACAGGCATGCACTGCAGCTTTGCGTAGATTTCGTGCTCCACGTTGTCCCATGCTCCGAGGTCTTCATACCCGGTCAGCCTTGCGCCGTAGCCGGAGAGGAGGTACATCTCCCGGTCCAGCCATACTTTCGAGTCAATGGCGGCCCGGTATTCGCCGTAGCCGTACATGGCGCCGCTGTTTTCGTCGATCCTGAACTCCCCGGCCAGCGAGCACTGCACCCACCCCTTGCGGGGAAGTGCGTGGCTGAGGGTTGCGCCGCCGACATGGAGCTGGTAGTTGTTCTCGTCGTGATTCGAGAGGCTGACGAGCGAGCCGTTATAGTACATCATGGTGCTCAGGGCTCCGTCTTTGGTGCTCCTGTCGAGCCAGAGTGATGAGCTCACCACTTCGTCTTCTTCGGGCGTGGGGGAGAGGAAGACGTTGTCTTCGCTGCTGTAGGTGATGGAGGCTCCCGCATGCGTGCCTGCATCGGCCGGCGCTGGCAGGAGAATGAGAACGAGGAGGGGGAGGAGATGTTTCATGTGGGTTTATTTTTTCCCTTGGGCCCTGCCACCCTTGCTTCCATGCAGGAGGGTGCCCTGCGGCCTGTGGATTCCGTTCTGGATAGAGCCCGGTTCATCCCGGAAGAACCTTGATGCGGGGTGAGGGCCGTTGTCGCCTTTGCCCTGGACAAGATCGTTGATGCCGTCGCCGTCGTCGTCGATGAACCGGAGTCGCCGGGGCGCCGCGTCCTCTGTTGCGCTTGCGCTCGCCTGCCGGTCTTCGGCCCGGGCTCCCGACAGAGGGAAGAGGCTCGCAAAAAAGGCCAGGACGGCTATGGATATGAGTCGGGTGGGCATGGTTTTCTGCTTTTTACGGTTGCGCCCTTGTGTGAAACGGCCGTTTCGGCGGGGCAGGTGCCCCGCCCGAAAGGCCCTGTTGTCGTTAGCGGCGGCCCATCCTCTTGGCCGATCCCTGGGCGGAAGCTCCCTTCGATCCGGCGCCGTCCATGGCACCCGAGCGTGCGCCCGTGCCTGCGCCTGCTCCTGCGCCGAGGTGCTGGCCTGCGCCGTCGGCGGGGGCCACGAAGTCGGCGTCCTGGCCGTTCGGCACCCCGTCGCCGTCAGCGTCGAGGGCGTTGTCGTTGATGCCGTCGCCGTTGAGGTCGACGAAGCCGATGCCGTACATGTTCTCGGCGGATGCGGTTGCGGGGGCGGCAGAGAATGCGACCATGCCGGCAAAGGCGATGAGGGCGATGAAGCGTTTCATGGTTTGTTCCTGTGGGTTGTTTGTTGAGGGTTTCGTGTTTTCGGCGCGGGATTCGTCCCGTACCCGCATCTGTTTTTCAAAAATCGTGCCAGTGTTAGATGCTTCCCTCAACAGGCATTTCTGTAATGGTTTAGCGGCTGTGCTTCCCGGTGCGGTTCCTTTTCCGAGACCCATGGGGGCGACCAGATGGTCGAACGGGGGGACCGGATGGTCGAACGGTGCCCTTATTTGAACCCGTATTTTCTGAGTTTGTAGCGGAGGTGCCGTTCGCTCATGCCGAGCAGGTCGGCGGCCTTCGTCTGTACTCCTCCGCTCTCCTGCATGGCCTCGCCTATCAGCTGCCTTTCGAAGGCTTCGACCCTGCCGGTGAAGCCCTCCTCACCCTCCGGTGCCGGGCCGCGGGACCCTCCGGCGGGTCCTGACAGGTCGGCAGGCAGGTCCCGGGTGCTGAGGGTCTGTTCCCTGCAAAGGACCACGGCGCGCTGGATGATGTTCTCGAGTTCCCGTACGTTGCCGGGGTAAGGGTACTTCATGAGGGCATCCATCGCTTCGCGGGAGATGCCGTCGACGCGCTTGTTGTTTTCGGCGGCGAACCGGCGCATGAAGGCTTCAGCCAGCCCGGGAATGTCCCTGCGGCGGTTGCGCAGCGGAGGGATGGCGATGGGGACGACGTTGAGCCTGTAATAGAGATCCTGGCGGAAGGAGCCTTCCCGCACCATGGCTTCCAGGTCGCGGTTGGTCGCGGCAACGATGCGGGCGCTGGTGCGGATCGGCGAGCTGCTGCCGACGCGCTCGAAGCTCCGCTCCTGCAGCACCCGCAGCAGCTTGACCTGCAGCTGCTGCGGGATTTCTCCCACTTCGTCGATGAACAGGGTGCCGTTTCCGGCAAGCTCGAAGCGCCCCTTGCGCTGTTTCTGGGCTCCGGTGAAGGCGCCTTTTTCGTGGCCGAAGAGTTCGCTTTCAAGCAGGTTTTCGGGAAGCGCCGCACAGTTGACCGCAAGGAACGGCTGGTCCTGGCGGATGCCGGAGTAGTGGATGGCCCTGGCGACGAGTTCTTTGCCGGTGCCGGTTTCGCCCGTGATGAGGACCGAGGCTCCGCTGTCTGCAACCCTGCCGGCGAGGTTGAGCACTTCGGCCATTTCCGGCGAGTCGGAGACGATGCCGGCGATGTCGGACCGTTCGGTGAGCTGGCGGCGGAGCCGTCGGTTTTCGCTCACGAGCCGCCGGCGTTCCAGGAGGTTGCGCACCAGGGTCTGCAGCCGGTAGAGGTCGACAGGCTTGGTGATGTAATCGGCCGCCCCGAGTTTCATGGCTTCGGTGGCCGATTCGATGGTCCCGAAGGCGGTCATGATGACGACGTCGATGGAGGGGTTGATTTCCTTGAGCCCCTGAAGCAGTTCGATGCCGCTCATGCCGGGCATGCGGAAATCGCTGAGGACGATGTCCAGGACCTTTTCCCTGGCGAGCCCGAGGGCTTCGGTGGGGGAGGGGGCTTTCAGGACCCGGTAGCCCTGTTTGAGGAGGAACCCGCCGAGGGCTTCGAGCTGCAGCGGTTCGTCCTCGACGACGAGGATGGCCGGTTTGAAGAGTTCGGCGGACGGCGTTTCCCGGGGTGCAGTGTCGGTCATGCTGTGGGCAGTACGATGGTGAAGGTGCTTCCCCGGCCCGGGGTGCTGGCGGCGCGCATTGCGCCTCCGTGCGACTGGACGATCTGGTTGGTGATGCTGAGCCCCAGGCCGGTTCCGTCTTGTTTCGTGGTGTAATATAAGTTGAAGACGCGGGAGAGTTCCGCGGCCGCGATACCCTTGCCTTCATCGGCCACTTCGATCTCCAGCACCCGCTCCTCCTCCCTGCAGGTGATTCGTACCGCACCTCCCGGCAGGGAGGCTTCCGAGGCGTTGCGCACGAGGTTGAGCAGGGCCTGCAGGAGCTGGTCGCGGTCGATGGATGCGGTGCAGGGCGGGGGCGTTTCGAGTTCGAGCACGCTGTTCCTGGCGGCGGCTTCGGCTTCGAGCAGTGGCCTGCAGTCGCCAAGCCACTCTTCGATCCGGGTTTGCTCGGCCTTCAGTCCGGGCGGGCGGGCGAAGCGGAGGAACCGCTGGATGATCGCGTCGACCCGGCGGACCTCCCTGACGACGGAGCCGGCCAGGGCGTGGTATTCCGCGCCGGATTCGGCGGGCTCGAACTCCATGTCGAGGCGCTGGCCGATGAGGCCGATGGCGTTGAGGGGATTGCGGATCTCATGGGCCACGCCCGAAGCGAGTTCGCCCATGGCCGTCAGCTTCTCCTTTCGTTCCACGGCTTCCTGCATGGAGCGCTCCCTGGTGATGTCGCGAAGGACGGCTACGGCTCCCCCCTTTTCTCCCCCGTCGCCTTCGAGCCGGCTGTAGCTGCCGGAGATGATAAGCGTCCGGTCGTTGATGGTGCAGCTCGATTCAGCGGCGCGCGGTGCGTCGTTGCCCTCTGCCTGTCGCTCGAGTTCGCCGGCAATTTCCGGCAGGAATGCCTCCAGGGGCTTGCCGAGGGCTTCGCCGGCCGAGAGGCCGAGCAGTTTGGCTGCGGCGGTGTTGAGCAGCCTGATCCGTCCTTCGGCGTCGGTGGCTACGACCGCGTCGGCCATGCCGCTGAGGATCGCTTCCGAAAAGAGCTGTTCCTTGCGGCAGGCTGAGGCCAGGCGCCGTTCGTTGATCTGCGAGGCCATGAGGCTGAAAATCGCCAGACCTCCGAGCAGGGCCAGGGCGAGCAGCATCAGGAGGCGCGTGCGCAGCCTGCCGGAGGCCGTGGCCAGGTGGCTGGCGTCGAGGCCTATGCGGATGACTCCGAGCGAGGTGCCCTGGAAGCTGAAGGGGCTGATGACTTCGAAGACCTTGCGGCCGCCGAAGGTGGTGAGGCGGGTCGTGGGCCCGGGCTGCGCTGTTGCCGCCGAAAGCACGGGGTCGGACTGGATGGATTCGGTGTCGGTGACGTTGGTGGTTGCCGAGATGATGGCGGTGCTGTCCTGCCAGATGATGTACTCTATGCCGGCGTCATCGGCGCCGATGCGCTGGATGAGCCGTCCGGGCCCGAGTTCCCGGCGGAGCCTGAGAAGCCTGACGGCGTCGATATTCCCTTCGAGGGCGCCCTCCTCGACCATGGCGTTGAGTTCCTGGTAGCTCTCGAGGGATGTTTCGGCGCTGCTTTTGAGCGCCTGGACGAGGATCGAGGACTCTTCGTGCATCAGGTGCTCCAGCTCGCTTCTGCGCGATTGGTACTCGAAGACGGCCGTTGCCGAAAAGGCCCCGAGGAGGAGCACGAAGAGCATGGCCAGCTGGCGGGGGTTGACGGCCCGGAGTGCTTGTGCTGAAAAGATCCTTCGCATGGTCGGGGGGAGGGGTGGTCGGTCAGCTCATTCCGGTGCAATATACAATCGTCCGGGGATTTCGGGCAGTGCGGCACCCGTTTCCTGCTGCCGCACTGCCCGCTGCGCCGGAGCTCATTCGAGCGGCAGCGCGATGGGGGTTTCGGTGGTCGTTGTCGTGGTCGTGGGCGTTTCGGTCGTGGTCGTGTTCATGCCGTTGGGGCCGCTGCCGTCCAGTTTCCTCTCGCCGGTGCCCGAGCCCCGGAATTCGGTGGCTCCTCGTCCGGTGCCGTCCTGCGGCCTTACATAGTCGGCATCCTGACCGTTGTAGATGCCGTCGCCGTCGGCGTCGGCCCTGCCGCGTCCCTTGCTCTCGCTGCTCGAACCGTAGCGGTTCATGGAGCCGCTTCCGCTCTGGCTGCCCAGTCCGCTTCCGAACCGGTTCATCGAGCCTGATCCGAACCCGCCACCCATTCCTCCTCCTCCGCGTGCATAGAGCGGCCCCTGGAGCGGGAGCGACATGATGAGGGTTCCGATGGCGAGCAGTCCGAGTTTCTTTTTCATGGCCGGTCTCCTTTTCTTCTTTTTTTTCTGATACCGTCGTCGATGTTTTTTCTGTTTCCCCGGTAAGCGTTCAAGAAGCATGCCAATTTCCCATTGATTCCGTTAAGTCTCTTTTATGGTATGCGATGCGGGGTGTTGCTCTCTGCCGGAGATGGATGGAACGGCTTTGGATATGACGGGATGGTCGACGGTTTCGACCATATGGTCGACCTTCCGGGCGCCGTTTCGTTCCGCATTTCCCCTTCTGTCGTTGACCCTGATTGGTGAAATGGCTATTTTGTGGAACAATTACAGTTGGGATCGCATTGGTAAGACGAACCGGCCGATCAGGCTCCCCATGGCGGTAAAAGCACGCAAGACAATCGAACAGTCCGGAGTGATTCCGATCTTCGAGGATCGGGTCGTGCTCGTCACGTCGCGCAAGACGCGCCGCTGGATTTTTCCGAAGGGGTATGTCGGCAAGGGGCTTTCCCCCGTGGAGTCGGCAGCCAGGGAGGCGCTGGAGGAGGCCGGACTGGTCGGCTCGATCGACGGGGCGGCTGCCGGCAGCTACCGGTACCGCAAGCAGGGGCGGAGCTATTCGGTGCAGATCTTCCCTTTCTTCGTCGAATCGATGCTCGAGGAGTGGGACGAGATGGGCCAGCGCCAGCGGGTGGTCGTTCCGCCGCTTGAAGCCATCGATATGCTGGTGCACGACGATCTCAGGGCCATCGTTTCAACGTATTTCAATATCGGGGTCGAACTGCAGCGGCTGCGTTCCTAGGCGCCGCGCTCCATCCTGGAACCATTATTACTTTCATGCCGCTCCCCAAACAGTACCGCTCCATTCTTTCAGCAGGAGCTATCGTGCTTCTCGGTTTCGCCCTTTCAGCCCTCCTGGGGCGCCAGGGTTCCCATGAGGTCAAGCCGCGGCCCGGGAAGACGCCGCTTCCGCTGCGTCTCCTCGATGTCAGCAACGCTGCGGTCGCTCTGCCTCTGGAGCTCAGCGGGCCGATCGAGGCCGTCCGCAAGATCGAACTCTATGCCGAGGTTTCCGGCGTGTTCGGCGATGCGGCTCGACCGTTCAGGGAGGGTTCGCGTTTTTCGAAAGGGGAGAGCCTGCTGCTCGTCGACGACGGCGTCTACCGCAACAGCGTGCTTGCCGAGAAAAGCCGCCTGCTCAGCCAGCTTACCCTCGTGCTTCCCGACCTGATCATCGATTTCCCCGACGAGGCTCCCAAATGGAAGGCCTATGTCGCGGCCTTCCGGGTGCCCGTCCCCCTTTCGCCCCTCCCGGAGCCTGCGACCGACCGTGAGCGCAACTATCTTGCGGCGCGGGGCGTCTACGACTCCTTCTATACGGCCCGGAGCATGGAGGAGACGCTTGCGCGCTACCGGATCCGCGCGCCTTTCGACGGCGTGGTGACCCAGTCGTCGATCAATCCCGGCACCCTGGTCCGGGTCGGCCAGAAGCTGGGCGAGTTCACGGCTTCGGGCCGCTTCGAGCTTGAAGCCCCCGTCGCCCTCAGCGATGCGATGCTCCTTCGGCCCGGCATGGAGGTAGACTTCACCTCCGCCGACATCGAGGGGAGTTTCAGGGGGCGCATCCAAAGGATCAACCGGGCCATCTCCCCCCGGACCCAGTCGGTTTCGGTTTTCGTCGCTCTCGACGATCCGCGCCTTCGTGACGGCATGTTCCTCGAAGGGAGGCGCGAGGTTACCTTCGACGGGGTGCAGCTGGTCCCCCGCAAGCTGCTCCGTCAGGGCGACAGCCTCTTCGTCGTTCGCGATTCTCTTGTGGCGCTCTTGCCTGTCAGGGTTCTCGCCGTTTCCGGAGACGAGGCGGTGGTCCGGGGCCTTGCCGACGGCCTGAAGGTCCTGCTCGATCCCACTCCCGGAACGCACGAGGGTATGGCCGCGGGCGACCTCGGCCGACCCTAGGGCGCCTCCTTTCTCATCGTTTAACCCTCAAGCAGCTGCTGTGAAAGGTCTTATCAGATATTTCGTCCGCTATCCGGTTCTCGGCAACGTCATCTTCATCGCCGTCACCCTGTTCGGCCTTGTCTCCTTCAGCCAGATCCGGACGACCTTTTTTCCCGACATCCCTCCCGCGTTCATCTACGTCAGCGCCACCTATCCGGGCGCTTCGCCCGAGGAGATCGAGGAGGCCGTCACGCTCAAGATCGAGGACGAGCTGAAGGGGGTGAGCGGCATCGACCGGGTCACCTCGGCTTCGCGCGAGAACAGCACCACCATCACCGTGGAGCTGATGAAAGGAGCCGATCCCAACGAGCTCCTCCAGGAGGTGACCAACGCGGTCAACCAGATCAGCTCATTTCCTGCAGAGCTGGAGGACCTGCGGGTCTACAAGCAGGAACGGGTCGATTTCGTCATCTCATACTCCCTGCACGGCGACGTCGACCTGCAGACCCTGAAAGGATACGCCCGTGCCCTCGAGCGTGAGCTGCGCAACCGGGGGGCCGCCACCAAGATCGAGCTGAGCGGCTTTCCCGAGGAGGAGATCGAGATCGGCCTGCGTGAGAACGCCATGCGTTCCTACGGCATCACCTTCGAGGAGATCGCTTCGGCGGTTGGCAGAGCCAACGTCAAGATCACCGGCGGCACCATCCGGGGCGAGCGGGAGGACCTGCTCATCCGTGCCGACAGCAAAGGGTACTACGCCGCGGAGCTAGAGAACCTCGTGGTCCGTTCCGACGGCAGCGGGGCGGTCGTAAGGCTCGGCGAACTGGCCGACGTGAGGGACCGGTGGGCCGAGGATCCCAACCGCAGGTGGTTCAACGGCACCCCGTCGATCATCGTCGAGGTTTCCAGGAGCGCCGACGAGGACATGTTCCGCATCAGGCAGGATGCCGAAGCGGTCGCCAGGGATTTCGACATGCGCCATCCCGACGTCGATATCGACGTGCTCTGGGACGGATCGGCCATCGTCAAGGAGCGGGCCGACATCCTGACATGGAACGGGCTGGTCGGCATGGTGCTCGTGGTGCTCTTCCTCGCGTTCTCTCTCAATCCCCGCCTGGCGCTCTGGGTCGCCGCCAGCATTCCGTTCTCGTTTGCCGGCATGTTCATGATCGGCAACCTTTACGGCCTTTCCATCAACGTGGTCTCGCTCCTCGGGATGATCCTGGTGGTCGGCATCCTGGTCGATGACGGCATCGTCATCGCCGAGAGCATCTACCAGCGCTACGAGAAAGGTGAGAAGCCGCTGCAGGCTGCCATCAACGGCACCCTCGAGGTCATTCCCTCCGTCGCTGCGGCCGTACTCACGACCGTCGTGCTCTTCCTCCTCTTCCTCTTTCTCGACGGCGACCTCGGCCAGCGCGTCAAGGATATCGCCTTCGTGGCCATGACGACGCTATTGATTTCGCTCGTCGAGGGCATTTTTATCCTGCCCGCCCACATCGCCCACTCGAAAGCCCTGCACGCAAAGCCTGAGGAGAAGAGCTGGATCCTGCGGAAGTCGGAGGCATTCCTCCATCTGCAGCGCGACGTGCTCTACGCCCCGGTGCTCCGCTTCGCCATCCGCAACCCGCTCGTGACGGCCGTGGTGCCGGTGGCGCTCCTTGTCGTCACGTTCGGTGCCATGAAGGGCGGGCTCATCAAGGCGACCTTCTTCCCGATCATCGAGCACAGCAGCGTCGACATCACCTTCGAAATGCCGGCAGGTACGCCCCAGTCGACGACCGAACGGCTCCTTGGGGAGATGGAGGCGAAAGTATGGGCGGTCGACCGGGCCTACCGCGAAGAGAGCGGCAGCCAGGACGGCCTTTTGACGGCGGTTTCCCGCTCCCTCGGCCCCCAGGCCCATCAGGGCGGCCTGCGCGTCGCCCTCGTCGACAACCGCCTGCGCTCCATCAGCAGCCTCGAGGCCGGCAACCGGTTCCGCCGGGCGATCGGCACGATCCCCGGCGCGACCAGGCTGATCATCGGCGGCGGCGGGTTCTGGGGCATGCCCGTCTCCATCGCCCTGAAGAGCGACAACCTCCGCCAGCTCGACCTTGCGCGCGCCATGCTCGAGCGCGAGCTGAAGGCGATGGAGCAGCTCAAGGATGTCGCCGACGACAGCCCGCCCGGTCTCGAGGAGGTGACGGTGCGGCTGAACGAGAAAGCCTTCGCCCTGGGGCTTACCACCGGGCAGGTGATGCAGCAGGTCCGTTCGGCCTTCTTCGGGCGCGAGGCGCAGCGGCTGCTGCGCGGCATCGACGAGGTGAAGGTGTGGGTGCGCTACGCCGAAGGGGAGCGTTCGAGCATCGGGGCCGTGGAGTCCATGTTCATCCGCCTTGACGACGGGCGGACCATTCCGCTGCGCCAGATCGCCGACCTGCAGGTCGAGCGCGGCGTGGCGACCGTCAACCATATCGATGCGCAGCGGGTCATCAAGATCGAGGCGGACATCGCCAGCCCCAAAACCTCCGTGCCCCAGCTGCTCGACCTGATCGAGGCGACGGTGATGCCGCAGGTGCTCGAGGCCTATCCCGACGTCAGCTTCAATTACGAGGGACAGAGCAGGGAGAGCGGCAAGACCACCGGCTCGATGCGCATCGCCTTTCCGGCGCTGCTCTTCATCATGTACCTGATCATCGTCGTCACCTTCCGTTCCTTCAGCCAGGCGCTTCTGGTGATGCTGCTCCTGCCGTTCACCCTCGTCGGAGTGGCCTGGGGGCATTTCATCCAGGGCTACATCCTCAGCATCCTCTCCCTCTTCGGCTTCATCGCCCTGCTCGGCATCGTCGTCAACGATTCACTGGTCTTCATCAGCACCTTCAACCGCAGGATCAAGGAGGGGGCGAGCGTGGAAGAGGCGGTCTACCAGGTCGGCCTGAGCCGGTTCCGACCGATCATCCTGACCTCCATCACCACCATCGCCGGCCTCGGTCCGCTCATTTTCGAGCAGAGCCGCCAGGCGCAGTTCCTCTCGCCGATGGCCATCTCCGTCGCCTACGGCCTGCTGTTCGGGACCACCCTGACCCTTATCGTCGTCCCCTCGCTCCTGATGCTCTTCAACGCCTCACGCCGCCATCTCTACGGTTTCTTCCGCAAACGGACCTTTACGCCGGAGGAGGTCGAGCCGGCCTGGCGTGAGGAAATATTCACCAGGGAGCAGCAGCCATGACCACCGCCATCCGACCAACCACGCCCGCACCTGTCCGGGCCGGCCTGAAAGGAGTCCTCATCTCCCTTGCCCTGGCAGCGGCTTTTCCCGGCTTCGTCGCGGCGGCAGAACCGCCGCTTCCGGCTCCGGTGACGGCCGATACCGTGCTGGCCCTTCCCCGCCTGAGCCTTTCCGAAGCCATGGTGATCGCCCTCGAGCACAACACCGACGTGCGTATCGCCAGGGGAGAGGAGCGGATCGCCCGGAACGGGGTCCATATCGGCAACGCGGGGCTCCTGCCGAAGGTCTCTGCCGTCTCGGCGCTCTCCTGGCAGGATCCCGGCAGGGGAGGACAGCTGACCCTGGTAGAGTCGACGGTAGCATCCGCGCAGCTGCAGGCCTCCTATACCCTCTTCGACGGGTTCGGCACCTACTTCACCTTCCGGCGACTGAAGAATGCAGGAGCGCTCGGTACGCTGCGGGCGCGCCAGAAGATCGAGGACGCCCTCATGGAGGTTGCCCGGGCCTATTTCGATGCCGCCGACTCGCAGGAGCAGCTCCGGACGGCCGGAAAGGGCGTTGAGATATCGGAGGAACGGCTCCGGCGCGCCAGGCTGAGGGCCGAATACGGCCAGGCCAACACCCGGGAGGTGCTCGCCGCCGAGGTCGACCGCAACAACGACCGCGTCACCCTCCTTAACGCCCGCCTCAAGAGCGAACAGTCCTTGCGGGCCCTCAACGTGCTGCTTTCCCTGCCGCTCGGGGAGCGATTCGCCCTTGCCGACACCGCCGAAGCCCGTCCCGCGGCGCCGCTCGACACGCTCAGGGCATGGGCCCACGAGTCGAACGCCGCCTGGCTCGTCAAGAGGCGGGAAGTGCGCGACAGCCGGTTCGCCCTGCTCCAGAGCCGCTCCGACCACTATCCCGAAATCGGACTCGAAGCCGCCTGGGGCCTCAGCCGCTACGCCGAGGGCCATGAGCCCACGCTTGAGGGCTCCTCTCCCGGCGCATCGGGGTCGGTCAGCCTGAGCTGGCCGATATTCAACGGGCGGCAGAGCGCCATAAAGAGCGAGAACGCGCGCATCGAATGGCTGAACAGCCGCATTGCCGAAGAACGGGCTGCCTCCGAACTCGAGCGCCAGCTGGCCGATGCGCGCCGCGCCTGGGAGAACAGCCGCCGCGTGCTCGGCTTCGAAGAGAAGAACATCGAGGCGGCCCGGCTCAATTTCGACAGGACCCGCGAGCTCTACGTGCTCGGGCAGGCCGACGCGACAACCTTCAGGGAGGCGCAGCTGAACCTGATCAACGCCGAAAAAAGCAGCGCCTCGTCGCGTTACGATCTGCGGCTTCGCGAGCTCGAGCTGCGCCGGCTCACCGGCCGCCTTCTCCGTCCGGTTGAGGGTGGTGCCGACCGGTAGGCCGTCGAGAACTTTTTTTTGCGCGTATATGGTTTTTTCTTTGATAGTTTGAGCATCGAGGCTATATTTGGAGCCTTCCGTTAAGAATACGGGGCATGGCGCAGCTGGTAGCGTGCCTGCTTTGGGAGCAGGAGGTCCCGAGTTCGAGTCTCGGTGCCCCGACTGAAGAGGTATCGGGAGTGACGACGTGCCCGTAGCTCAATGGATAGAGCATCAGCCTTCTAAGCTGAGGGTTACTGGTTCGAGTCCAGTCGGGCACACCAGGGAAGTCTGTTTTTTCGTTTTCTATGGTGATTGTAGCTCAGTTGGTTAGAGCGCCAGGTTGTGGCCCTGGAGGTCGGGGGTTCGAGTCCCCTCATTCACCCATGTTTTTTGGCCCCATCGACTAGCGGTTAGGTCACCACCCTTTCAAGGTGGCGGGACGGGTTCGAATCCCGTTGGGGTCACACTTCAAAGCTCTGTCCTTAGCCGGAACAGGGCTTTTTTTATTGTAAACGAACGCAGGTTTTCACTCCTATGAAAATATCTGTCAGCTGGCTCGGGGACTTCCTTCCCTCATTCTCTCCAGACATTCCGGCCCTTGTCGACCGTCTCACCTTTCTCGGTCTCGAGGTCGAGGAGGTGGATTCGACTCCGCTGCCAGACGAGCGGGTCGTGGTCGGCCGTGTGCTTTCGGTCGAGGCCCATCCCGATGCGGACCGACTGAGGGTCTGTATGGTCGAGGTCGGCGGAGAGGAGCCGCTGCAGATCGTCTGCGGCGCGCCGAACGTGGCCGCCGGGATGGTCGTGCCGGTGGCGACCGCCGGAGCACGCCTTGCGATGGAGGACGGAACCTCCTTCACGATCAAGCCTTCCAAGATCCGCGGCCAGCGGTCTTTCGGCATGATCTGCGCCGCCGACGAGCTCGGTCTTTCCGGGGACCACTCCGGCGTCATGGAGCTTGGCGCCGAGTGCCGGGTCGGGGAGCCTTTCGCGCGCTATCTCCATTCCGATACGGTGCTCGATATCGCCGTCACCCCGAACCGTCCCGACGTGCTTTCGCATCTCGGCATCGCCCGTGAGCTCGCCGACTCCCCGGAGAGCATCCGGCGTCCGGAGGGTGCGGCGGTCGAGTTCTCCCGGAGCGGCTCCCTCGTCGAGATCCTGGACGCCGGGGCCTGCCCGCTCTATCTCGGCACCCTCATCCGCGGCGTCACCGTGGCTCCTTCGCCCCGATGGCTCGCAGAAAGGCTCGAGTCCATCGGGCTACGTCCGAAGAACAACATCGTCGACATCACCAACTACGTCCTGCATGCGCTCGGCCAGCCGCTGCACGCCTTCGATCTCCACAAGCTCGAGGGCGGGCGCGTCATCGTGCGCAGCGACATCGAGGGCACCTTCACCGCGCTGAATGGCGAAAGCTGCTCCGTGCAGGCGGGCATGCCGGTCATCTGCGACGGGAAAAAACCGGTGGCCCTGGCCGGTGTGATGGGCGGGCTGGATTCGGCCGTCACCGAGGGAACCGTCGACATCCTGCTCGAAGCGGCGTATTTCTCCCCCTCTCCCGTCCGCCGTTCAGCCCGGCTTTCAGGGATCTCTTCCGACTCCTCCTACCGCTTCGAGCGGGGCATCGATCCTGCCGGCGTCACGGCGGCAGCCCGGGCAGCCGTCGCCCTGATCCTCGAGATCGCCGGCGGAACGGTGGAGGTTGCCCACATGCAGGGCGAGCTGGAGCCGGCCCCCTCCGTCATGCCCTTCCGGCCTTCTCGCGCCAACGAACTGCTCGGCACCGCCATCGCCCCTCAGGCGATGGCCGGGATGCTCTCCAGGATCGGTTTCAGGGTTCTCTCGGACGAGGGGGGCGTGATGCAGGTCGGGGTGCCGACCTACCGTGTCGACGTCCAGCAGGAGATCGACCTCATCGAAGAGGTTGCCCGCCTCCACGGCTACGACAACATCGAGGCCTCCCCGAGAATGGCGGCCACCTACCCCTCTTCGCGGAAACGTCCCGGGTACTTTCCCGACTTCCTGCGTTCGGTCATGGTCGGGCTCGATTTCCGCGAGGTGCTCACCAACCCGCTCATGAAGCGCGAGGAGGCGGCGGTTTTCAACGAGGATCTCATCGCCGTCCTCAACCCCATCAGCGAAGGGCTGGAGGTGCTGCGCCCCGGCCTTGTTCCGGGCATGCTGAAGGTCATCGCCCACAACATCCGCCACGGCAACCGCGACATGCGCCTCTTCGAGGTGGCCCATGGCTTCACCGCCGCCAGCGGTGCGGATGCTGACGGGAGAGGTCCGCTCGGCGCCTACCATGAAAAGGAGTGGCTGGCGATGGCGCTCACCGGCAGCCGCTACCCGCGCAGCTGGAACCAGCCTTCCGACAGGGTCGATTTCTACGACGCCGTCGGTGCCGTCGAGATGCTGCTCGGGAAGCTGAATTTGCTTGATAAATCAGCAGTTAATATTTATAATGACAAGACTGTCAGTATTGATTTGGAACTGACGGAAGGGAAGAAAAAACGGTTACTCCCCGCAGGCCGTGTCACCCGGCTCGATTCGGGTGTGCTTGCAGGGTTCGACATCGAGCAGGACGTCTTTATCGTCGAACTCGATGTTCCGGTGCTCGAAAAGGGCTACAGCCCCGATGTCGTCTACGACCCGCCTTCGAAATTCCCCGCCGTCCAGAGGGATCTTTCATTCAGCCTGCCAGGCACGGTTCCCGTACAGTCGCTTGTCGGACTCGTCCGTTCCAGCGACCCCCTCATCCGGGACGTCTCCGTCTTCGACCTGTTCGAACGGGACGCCGAGAGGAGCGTCGGGCTTTCGATCTCGATCGCCGACCACAAGGGTACCCTGCAGGAGGCCAGGATCAGTGAGATCCTTCGCACAGTCGGAGTCAATGCTGAAAGTAAGCTTGGTGCGGTAATTAGACAGGTCTGAGATACCCTTGTTCCATGCCTGAACGGAAAGGAGAGGACATACTGGCCGGCATCGGCGCCCTCGAGGGAGGCATCACCGCCCTCGTCAACCGGCTGGACGCATGCCGGAAAGAGAACGCGGCGCTGAAATCCGAACTTGCAAGCCTCCAGGAGGTCCTCCGATCGATGAAGCTTCCGGGGGGCGGCTCGACGCCGGCGCCGAAAGGCGGGGGAGCGGGTCCGGTCGGAGAGCTTGCCTACGCCGAAAAGCTGCAGGTGAAGCAGAAGCTGGTCTTGATACTCCAGAAGATCGAAATGGAACTCAGGGGCGGACAGGCCGTGTAGGACGCGATATGGAAAAGTTTGATGTAAATGTTTACGGAGATACGTACCCTCTTCGTGCCGACACCCGCGACGCCGTCGAGAAGGCTGCGGGCGAGGTCGACCAGCGGATGCGCCGTTTTGCCCAGCAGGCCCCCTCGTTCGAACCGCTGAGGCTCGCTGTTCTCTCCGCCGTTGCGCTTGCCGAGGAGAAGCTGCAGCTGGAGGATGCGCTGGCGGAACTCCAGCGGAAAATCGAGGGCCTCAACGCTTTTGTCGGGGACAATCTCGAGTAAACAGTTACATTGAGAGTAGGAAAATATCCGCACCAGAAGATCGAGGTGTCTGTAAGTAAAAGAACTAACATCAAAGAATAGGGAGCCAGACTCTTCTTTTTGATTGCAGGCCTTGCCGGTGTCCGGATCCGTCCGGAACCCGTGTGCAGTGCACGCGCTGCACCGTTGGAAGCAAGAGACGGGAAGGAGGCGCCCACCGTGTTTAACGGGTTCTTGAACTTACACATCTCGCCATGGTGCGGATTTTTTTGTTTAAAATGGTGCCCTGTCGCTGACTGCGGCACAAAAAGGAGGTACTTTTAATGGGAATTGTCATAAACCTGTTTCTGATCATTTTCGCATCGGTTGTGTTTTTCGCGGCAGGTTTTTTCATCGGGCGTTTCTTCCTCGAGCGTGTCGGTACGACGAAGGTTCTTGAAGCCGAGGAGCGTGCCGTGCAGATCGTCCAGGAGGCCCAGAAGGAGGCCAACGAGTACAAGGAGCTGAAGGTCACCGAAGTCAACCAGGAGTGGAAGAAGAAGCGCCGGGAGTTCGATCAGGAGGTGGTGATCAAGAACAACAAGTTCAACCAGATGCAGAAGCAGGTGCAGCAGCGCGAAGGACAGCTCAAGAAGCAGCTGCAGGACGTTCGCGACACCGAGCGCAAGCTCCAGGACCGCCAGAAGGAGCTCGACCAGACGATGGAGACGGCCTCGGCTCGCTCCGCAGAGCTCGAGCGCATCATCACCGAACAGAACCAGCGCCTTGAGAGCCTGAGCGGCCTGCAGGCCGACGAGGCCCGCCAGATGCTCATCGACAATATGATCTCGAAGGCCCGCCAGGAAGCGACCGAGACCATCCACAAGATCCACGAGGAGGCCGAGGAGAACGCCGGGCGCCTGGCCGAGAAGACCCTCCTGACCGCCATCCAGCGGATCTCATTCGAGCAGGCCACCGAGAACGCGCTGAGCGTCGTGCACATCCAGAGCGACGAGCTCAAGGGCCGCATCATCGGGCGCGAGGGACGCAACATCAAGGCCTTCGAGAACGCCACCGGCGTCGACATCATCGTCGACGACACCCCGGAGGTCGTCATCCTCTCCTGCTTCGATCCGATGCGCCGCGAGCACGCCAAGCTCACCCTGAAGAAACTCCTCGCCGATGGCGTGATCCATCCCGTAGCTATAGAGAAGGCCTACCAGGACGCGGGCAAGGAGATGGCGGAAGTCATCATGAGCGCTGGCGAAGAGGCTCTTTCCTCGCTCCAGATTCCCGACATGCCCGCCGAGGTCGTCAGGCTTATCGGAACCATGCAGTTCCATACCGTCTACGGCCAGAACCTCCTGCAGCACAGTCGCGAGGTGGCCATGCTTGCCGGAATCATGGCGACCGAACTCAAGCTCGATCCGCGCAAGGCCAAACGTGCCGGCCTCCTGCACGACATCGGTCTCGTCCTGCCCGATACCGACCAGCCGCACGCCCTTGCCGGCAGGGATTTCATGCAGAAGTTCAAGGAGTCGGCCGTGGTGCTCAACGCCATCGCCGCCCATCATGGCGAAGCCGAGAAGGAGTCGCCGATCGCTGATCTGGTCGACGCCGCAAACGTCATCTCTCTCTCTCGCCCCGGAGCCCGCGGTGCAGTCACCGCAGACGGCAACGTGAAGCGCCTCGAGAGCCTCGAGGAGATCGCAAAGGGGTTCCCGGGCGTACTGAAGACCTACGCCCTGCAGGCCGGCCGCGAGATCCGCGTCATCGTCGAGGGTGACAACGTCAGCGACAGCCAGGCCGACGTGCTGGCCCACGACATCGCGCACAAGATCGAGTCCGAGGCGCAGTACCCCGGCCAGATCAAGGTGTCGATCGTCCGGGAGCGCCGCTCCGTCGCCTACGCGAAGTAAGGGGGCCGGCAACGCGCCGGATACCGCAACAAAAAAGGCTGCACCTTTCGGGGATGCAGCCTTTTTCCTTTTATCTTTGCGGCCATGCCGGTTCCTACAGCACGCCTTTCGTTGAGGGGATGCCTCCTCCCTCGATCCTGACGGCGTCCTTCATCGCCAGGGCGAAGGCCTTGAACATCGCTTCGATCATGTGATGCGTGTTGAAGCCGTCGAGCACGGCCAGGTGCACGTTGGCTTTCAGCCCGGATGCGATCGAGGTGAAGAAGTGCTCGACCATCTCGGTCGACATGCCCTGGACCACCGGCCGCTGGAAGTCGGCCTTCACGACGGCGAAGCTGCGGCCTCCGAGGTCGACGGCGGCGCGGGCGAGCGACTCGTCCATCGGCACCAGGGCCGAACCGAACCTCCGGATGCCTTCGCGCGTTCCGAGTGCGTCGAGAATGGCGCTGCCGAGTACGATGGCGACGTCTTCGACCGAATGGTGGTCGTCCACCTCCAGGTCTCCGCGGCAGCTGAGTTCGATGTCTATGCGGGAGTGGCGGCTGAACGAGACGAGCATGTGGTCGAGGAACCCGACTCCCGTCGTGACGGAACTCTTGCCGCTGCCGTCAAGACAGATCGTTGCCGAAATGTCGGTTTCGCCGGTCCTGCGCGTGAGGCTGGCTTTTCTCGGGGAGGTCTTTGCTGATTCGGGCATGGGGTGTCAGTGGATGAATCTGTTGATGAGATAGGCGACGAGGGAGAGGAGTATCGAGAGCAGGATCGAGGTGCCGAGCGGAAAATAGAGGGAGAAGTTCTCCCGTTCCAGTTTCATGTCCAGCGGCAGGTGCCCGATCCAGGCCAGGAGATCCGTGTGCCCCGTCCGTGAAAGAAAGAGGAGAAAAAGTCCGCAGATAACGGCCGCCATGCCTGCAATCAGAAGAAATTTTCCTGCATCTGCAAACACCACTTGCATAGTTTTCAAAACTTTCTAAATTAAGGGCCTGTTCAGTTGAAAAGATACCGATATTTGCGAATTAATTAAAGCTGGCGGCACATGCATGTCTTCATCGTGGTTCTTGCCCTGCTCGCATCGGTGCTCCTCATCGGGGTCATCATGCTGCAGAACCCGAAGAGCGGCAGCGGACTGACCGGTGGCATCGCAAGCCTCGGAACCGTACAGACTCTCGGTGTCCGCCGTACCGGTGATTTTCTCGGAAAGGTGACCGCCGTCCTTGCAGCCGTGGTGATGCTCTTCTGCTTCATCGCAGAGTTCACCCTCCCGCAGCGGAGCGGAACGGCAGAGAGGAAAAGCGTTCTTCAGCAGGAGGCTCCGGCAGTGCCGCAGCAGCCTTCCGGCACCGCCCCGATGATTCCGGAGGCGCCGGTAAAGTAAGTTTCATGCACTCGTGGCTCAATTGGTAGAGCAAGTGACTCTTAATCACTGGGTTCCAGGTTCGAGTCCTGGCGAGTGCACCACAAGAAAGCCCTGTAATTCAATGAGTTACAGGGCTTTTTTTCTTCCTTTCCCTGGGGCGCTTTTCCTCTGGTTGTTGGTTTGTGAGTGGTTCTGGACAGCCGCTCCGCTGGTTTCCGCTGCGCCCATTTCCCGCATTGCTCCTCTTCGCGATAATGGTTTTTTTGAAATGCGTTACAATGCTGCCGCAATAGGTCGTTTTGTGTCATTCTGCCTCATGGCGTTCGTTGTGTCTCCTCTTTTGCCGCCTGTTTGAACGATGGTATCGAGCCGGCAATGCAGGGCATGCAAGGCTGACCCGTGTTTTGTTTGTTTTTGGCACGCTATGTGCTGATTTGATCCCGGGCATTTTCCCTGACAAACAAAACGTGTGTTTCCATGAAAAAAATCGTGATGGCCTTGCTGGTTGCCGGCATCTGTGCCGCCCCTTCAATTGCTTCGGCTGAGACTGATTCCTACATCAGTGTTTCTGCCGGATTGGGATTGATGCACAACCAGGACATCAAACTGTATGGCATCTCCTATGATGATGCTATCGAATTCAACTCTGGTCTTGCTCTTGAGGGTGCCCTCGGCACAAGATCCGACAATTACCGTGCAGAGTTTGCCGTCGGCTATCAGTCCAGCGATATGGATAAGGCTTTCGGCGTCACGATCAATGATTATACGATCAGCGACATCAACGTTTCAACGCTGTCCTATATGCTGAACTGCTACAAGGATTTTCATCTTGACGGCGGGGTCTCACCGTATCTGATGGGCGGCGTTGGCGCGGCAACCGTTTCAAGTACCTATGACTATCAGGATATTCACGCATCAAGTGATGACACGGTGTTTGCCTATCAGCTTGGTGCCGGAGTGTATGTTGACGTTTCTGATGATTTGGCTGTCGATCTTGGCTACCGCTACTTCGCTACTGACGAGGCGGCCATCCTTTTGGATTCAAGTCGAATGACCATGGAAAGCAGCCGGATCCTTCTCGGCATGCGGTTCAGATTCTAGCCTGTTTTCTCCAGTCCGGCACAATGCATGCGGCACCGCTTTGTCGGTGTCGCTTCATATCCTCCCTCAGAACTGCAGCGGGATGTCGAAGCCGTTTGAGCGCGGCAGCGATATGCTGATGGTCGTGCCCGTTCCCTCCTCCGTATCCACTTCAACGCAGCCGTTGCTCTGGCGAACCAGCCCGTAGACCGTCGAGAGGCCGAGGCCCTTCTGCGAGCTCGTGCCTTTTGTCGTGAAGAACGGGTCGAAGATGTGCGGGCGGAGCTCCGGGGCGATGCCGCATCCCGTGTCGGTGATGGAAATCCTGACATAGTCGCCGGGTGTCTGTATCGTGCCGGATGCCCGGATCCCGGTGGATTCGACGTGGTAGCACCCGCTGCTGATGGTGATGCTTCCGGAGCCGTCGATGGCTTCGCAGGCGTTCATGAAGATGTTCATCAGGATCAGTTCCAGCTGGCCGGGATCCATCCGGGCCCATAGCTCGTCATCGCTTAATGTCCATTCGATCCTGACGGAGTCCGGGGCGAGGTTCTGGAGCATGTCGAACATGCCGTCGATGACGGCGTTGACGTTGAGCATATCCGGATTTCCCGGCTGCTTCTCGGCAAAGGAGACCAGCTGGGAGGCCAGTTCCATGTTTCGGGCAGTGGCGTAGAGGATGGTCTCGAGCATGTTCCGGTCGGGATTGTTCTCCGGCAGTGAATCGAGCAGATGCCGGGTGTTTTCCTCTGTCACTGAGAGCATGGCGTTGAATTCGTCGACAGCTCGGGTGGCAACCCTGGCGACAAGCCCCTCTTCCTGGAACTGCCGGAAGTATTTCTGCAGGTTCTTTTCCGACTCTTCGGCCCGCTTCCGGCCGATGATGTCCCATGCCGTTTCGGCAAGGAGCCGAACCAGCTGCAGATCCTCGTCGGTATAGTCGCAGCGCTTGTTGGCGATCCCGAAGAGGGCCGTGACGCCGGTCTCTCCCATGAGCGGGACCAGTACCAGGCGCCTGATGAAACCATGGCCTTCAGGCAGGCCGGACTCCGTCGCCATGGCTCGGAAATCATTGATCACGAGCGGCTTCTGGTCCTTGATTACGGGATTGAAGAGGGGGGATTCCTTCAGGACCAGGTGGGCGTCCTCGGTTTCATCGGAGCCGAAGAGTCTCGCGGAGCCGGTCGACCATATCATGATGTGCTCCAGCCTGTGCTCCTCGGGAGTGAAGCTGCAGAATCCGCTCTGGCTGCCTGTCAGCTGTTCGGCTTCGTCCAGCGCGATGCGCAGCAGCGCTTCGATGCCCGTATGGTCCTTGAGCTCCTGCAGGCGCAGCCGGAACGCCTGCAGGGCGGCCAGGCGCTTCTGCTTGTCGATGTTGATTCCGATGGCCATGACGCACGCTTCTCCGTCGACGATGAGCCGTTTGCCGTGCAGCGCCCTCCACACGAAGTGCGGCCCTCCCCGCAGGAGTATCCTGGCTTCTCCGACGATCTCCTTCCCGTTGCGGAGGATATCGCTGAAATACTCTTCCATCAGCGGTCGGTCGTCGGGATGAATGGTCGAAAACCCGTCGACCTCACGCATCGCTTCATCCGACCCGCCGACAATGTCTTCACGCATGAATGCGTTCCAGGCGATCATCCGGCCGTCGGCGGTCATGATCGAAAACGAGCCGGGAATGTTGGCATACAGCTCCTGCAGTTCGCCGAGGCTGAAGTTCCGTTCGCCGGGAGCGCTTCCGTTCTGTTTCGAGTCGGTTGCGGCTGCCGTTTCGTTGTCCGCGTGTTTCATCAGGTGCTGCTTGAGGGTGGGGATTGCTCCGTATCCGTTCCGTTAACGGTCTCACTGTCCCTGAAGATAACAAACCGAACCGATTGAGCGGAGCTTTCTCAGTAGTGTTGCCGTGAGGGGATGACGCCCCGAACGCCCCCTTTCGGGTTTTCACTGTCGCCCTGCCTCCTCGGGATGAGGTGGATGTGGCAGTGGAAGATGGTCTGTCCCGCCGCTTCGCCTGCATTGACTCCCATATTGAACCCGATGACGGTGCGGTCCCTATGGAGGATATGGCGCCTGGCCAGGCGCAGCAGTTCCGTGCAGGATGCGTGTTCCTCGCCGCTCAGTTCGAAGTAGTCGGCCTCGTGCCGTTTCGGGATGATCAGCATGTGCAGGGGAGTGACCGGAAAGAGGTCGTAAACGGCCGTTGCGTGAGGGTTCTCGAGGACGACCTGTCCGCGCGCAATGTGGCAGAAGGGGCAGTCGGGATCGTACATGGTCGGGTGGTATGGAGTGTGTCCGCATTTCGATGTATGCCGGGCGGAGCCGCATAGGGTCGTGCTCCGTTTTCCTATGATAGCAAACGACGGGGGTTTCTGCACATCATCTCACGGAGCCGATTTTTTCCGGTGCCCCGTTCCGTCTCCTGCGCTCTGTTTTTTGTGTTATATTCTCCCAAACCCGAACAGCATATGAAACTCATCGACCGCTACATCCTCAAGTCCCTCGTCGGCCCGTTTTTCTTTGCGTTCCTGACCATCATTTTCGTTCTCATCCTCCAGTTCTTCGCCAACTTCGCGGATCGCTTCATCGGCAAGGGGATCGACATCGGCTCCCTTCTCGAGCTGATCCTGCTGCAGTCCGCATGGATGGTCGGTTTGGCGGCTCCGATGGCCGTGCTCATCGCCGTCGTCATGACCTTCGGGTCCATGACGATGACGTCGGAAATGACGGTCTTCAGGGCTTCGGGAATTTCCCTCTATCGGCTGATGGTTCCGGTGCTGATCGCCGGTTTCGTGCTCTCCCTCGTCGTCGAGCGTTTCAACAACGTGTTTCTTCCCCAGGCCAATTACCATGCCCGCTCGCTCATGACGGACATCGCGAAGGCCAAGCCGACCTTCGGCATAACGGAGAATGCTTTTTCCCCGCTTGTCGACGGGTATTCCATTATGGTGCGGAGCGCCGATGAGCGGAGCGGCAGCATCGGCGACGTGATCATCTACGACACCACCCGGCCGGATTTCCGCAGCACCATCACCGCCAAAAACGGCAGGATCGGATTCAGTTCCGACGGGCGCTACCTCGTCATGACGCTTTTCGACGGCCAGATCAACGAGGTGAAGGTGCCGGGCGGCAACCTCTACCGCAAAATGAGCTTCGAGAGGCACCGGTTCGTGTTCGAGTCCACCGGATTCGGTTTTACGAGGAGCACGGAGGGGCGGGCCCGTTCGGGCGGCCATGAGCTTTCCGCTTCGGAGCTTCTGGCGGTGGCTCGCGACTACCGGCAGCAGGTTGCCGTGGCCGAGCGGAAGATCAGCATGCCGATCGACATGCTGGAGCAGGCCATCTCGGTCATTGCGCCCGGCAATGCCGTGAACTATCCCGACGTGCGCGGATCCGGCAATGCAAGGGCCGCCGTGGCCGTCGCCGGCTTCATCGATCGCCAGCTCGGGGTCGTGCAGAGCGAGCTGAGGACCATCGACATGAACCAGATGCTCTACAACCGGTACATGGCCGAGTACCACAAGAAGTACTCGCTTGCATTCGCCTGCCTGGTGTTCGTGCTCGTCGGAGCCCCGCTCGGCGTGATTGCCCGGAAGGGCGGGTTCGGCATCGGCGCGGTCTTCTCCCTTGTTTTCTTCGTCCTCTACTGGGTCATCATGATCACCGGGGAGAAGATCGCCGAGCGAGGCATCATGGAGCCCTGGGCCGCGATCTGGATGGCCGACGCCCTTATCGGCCTCATCGGCATCTACCTGACCGTCAGTCTCACCTCCGCCGTCTTCCGTTCCAACCGTTAGCTTCCGGGCCTCTCAGGAGGCCGATTCCGGAAGCGGCGTC
The DNA here is from genome assembly GCF_004332115.1 of Chlorobium sp. N1. Lineage (GTDB taxonomy): Bacteria > Bacteroidota > Chlorobiia > Chlorobiales > Chlorobiaceae > Chlorobium. Next base: position 45,602 of record NZ_SJPA01000006.1, on the reverse strand, counting down.
TTGTGCCCGTCAGCATCGACGGAGACGAACGTGATGTTGGTGCTGAAGGCCATCACCCTGTCCCCGTTCTCTATCTTCTCCGTAAAGACCTGCACCCGGTATTCCACCGAGGTGCGCCCGGCCCGCTTTTTTTCAGTCTCGAAGCAGAGGATGGTGCCCTTGCGGATGCTTTTGCGGAACTCCACCCGGTCCATGGCCACGGTGACGAAGTTGGAGCCGGGGTAGTCGAGCGTGACGGCGATGTAGCTCACCTCGTCGATCCATTTGAGGAGGTTGCCGCCGAAGAGGAACCCGTAATGGTTGAGGTGTTCTGGCAGGACGAGCTTGTAGTTTTCCATTCTGTATCGGATGATGTGGTTGGGGGTTACTCTTTTCCGTCTTTCGATGGCGTTACGAACAGCACTTTCTCGCGTTCAACAACGACCTGGCCGGCGGGAAGATTCCTGGAGCGGCGGATATGGCGGCGGAGCGCCTGGATGACGGGGACCAGGCCGGAGTGTTTGGCCGCGGAGTGCCATGCGGCGATTGAGGCGGCCCTGAGTATCTCGTCGGTATGGTCGGGGCCCGATCCCTTCAGGATGCAGTGCGAGCCGGACGCTCCGCGGGCGTGGAGCCAGATGTCGTCGGGTTTGGCATAGCCGAACGTCAGCTGCTCGTTCTCTGCCGCATTCCGGCCGATGAGGAGGGTGGCGGTCTGCGAGATCCTGACGGTTTTGAACGGGTTCCTGGCTTTCTCCGGCTTTCCTCCGCCGATGTTTCCGGCATTTTCCCCCTTTTCGCGCTGCGCCCTGATGAAGGCTTCCGTCTTGCGGGGGGAGTCGGCTTCCATCGAGCGCCGCAGGCTCTCCTGTACTTCCGATTCCTCCCGCAGCAGTTCGCTGCGCCGTTTCTCCATGGCCACCAGGCTGTTTTTCGACTTGGCCGCTTTGCGGAAGTAGCGGGCGGCGTTCTCCTGCAGGCTGAGCTCCGCCTGCAGGGGGATCTCTACGTCGGGGGTGTCGGCACGGAAGATGTCCATGACGGTGATGGAGCCGGGATCGGTGCGTTCCATGAAGAGCGAGGCGATGAGCAGGTGCCCGAAGGATTCCTGGCGCCTGGCCATCTGCTCCATTTCCGCCGGATCCATCGAGCCGAGCTCACTTTGGATTTTGCGGAGCCGCCCCTCCAGGGCGCTTCGTACCGCCTTCATGCGCCCTTCCGTGCCGATCCGGGAGAAGGTTGCCATGCTGTAGGCACTCAGTCCCTCGAGCACGCTCTCCTGCGGGACGGCCGCCTCCGGAGTGCCGGAGAGGATGCTGAATTTCGGTACGCCCCCGGCATCAGTCCATACCGATGGCGAGGGGTTGAGGAGTTCGCGGGCGATGGCGCTGAAGTGCCCGAAGCGGTTCTTTTCGTCCCTCTCCTCTCCGGTGCGCCGCCCGAGTTCCCGCTGGAGCCCGCGGTCGAATCCCGGCAGTCCGGACAGGGGGTCGCGGCCGAGCCGGGCGTTGTCTTCGAGATGGTGCATGAAGAGCTCCTGTGACTCACTCATGCGACGGAGGCGCTCCGGGATGCTCTCTTCGGCCGCTCCCGCCTCCGGCGGCGAGCTCTCCCTGCCGAAGGTTTTCAGGATCTTCCCTTCAGCCGAGAGGAGGGTGGCGGCGGTTTTGGCGGCGAATATCTGCAGGGCGATCCATGCTCCCCCCTCCATATCGATGCGGATCTGGCGGTCGGCGGGATGCATGCTGACCGCTTCGATTCCGAGACCCGCCGTTTCGCTCCAGAGGGTCGCCGAGTTGCGTTTCCTCCGGTGGTGCCCCTTTCTGGTGAACATCGAGATCTGCGGTGTCCGGGTGAAGATGACGAGCTCGAGCTCTTCTCCTTCCCCGGTGGTGAAGCTGCAGGTCATCTCCCCCCGTGCCTGCGAATGGATCCCCACGAGTTCGGCGCCCCGGAGCTTCCGGTCGAGTTCTTGCGTCGCATGCAGGAGGGTAAAGTAATTGCGGTGCATCGTGGGAGGAATGTTGCGTGTCGAGGATCTTTTTCTCTATTTTAGGAAAAATGTGCGGGTTTCTTTCACGAACGCTTGAAAATAAACGGGTTATGGGCGAAGAGCAAAGCGGCGGATGCTGCTGCGGCGGAGATCGGGGCGAAGGCCGGCAGGAGCCGGAAAAACGGCTCGGCTGGCATGAGTATTTCATGAGTGTGGCCCATCTGATCTCACGCAGGGCGACCTGCACGCGGGGCCACATCGGCGCGGTCATCGTGCGCGACAACAACATCCTTTCGACAGGGTACAACGGCGCGCCGAAGGGGCTGCCGCACTGCAACGAGACCAACTGCAAAATATACCGCAGCACCCATCCGGACGGCACGGTCGAGGAGAACTGCGTCAACACGATCCACGCCGAAATCAACGCCATCGCGCAGGCGGCCAAGCACGGGGTCTCCATCAGCGACGCCGACATCTACATCACGGCAAGCCCCTGCATCCACTGCCTGAAGGTGCTCATCAACGTCGGCATACAGACCATCTATTACGACAAGCCCTACAAGATCGAGCATATCGCTGAACTCCTGCGCCTGTCGGGCATCAAGCTGGTGCAGGTGCATGTCGACAGTTCCTCATGCTGAGTCCGGCCGATACCCGCCTGATGGCGCGATGCATTGAGCTCGCCCGACTGGGTTCCGGCTCCGTCAGCCCCAATCCCATGGTCGGTTCCCTCCTCGTCTGTGAGGGTGAGGTCGTGGGGGAGGGGTACCACGAGCGCTGCGGAGGGCCGCATGCCGAGGTGAACGCCATCGCCGCGGTAGGCGATCCCGAACTGCTCCGCCGCTCGACCCTCTACGTCAATCTCGAACCCTGTTCCCACTTCGGCCGTACCCCACCCTGTTCCGACCTCATCATTGAAAAAGGGATCCCGAGGGTGGTCGTCGGTTGCCGGGATCCGAACCCGAAGGTCGCAGGGCGCGGCATCGACCGCTTGCGCTCCGCCGGGGTAACGGTGCGGGAAGGGGTGCTCGAGGCCGAGTGCCTGCGCCTGAACGAGGCCTTCATCACAAGCCATCGGAAGGGACGCCCTTTCATCGCCCTCAAGCTTGCCGAGACCCTCGACGGCAGGATCGCCACCCGGACCGGCGCCTCGAAATGGATCACCGGCAGCGAGGCCCGCCGGGAGGTCCACCGGCTCCGGAGCGGCTGTGATGCGGTGCTTTCCTCTTCGGCGACGGTTCTGGCGGACGGCGCCCGCCTCACGGTGCGCGACGCAGCGGGAGGGAGCCCGTTGCGCGTGGTGCTCGACTCCTCGCTTTCGGTTCCTTTCGATGCGCCCGTCTTCAGCCCGGATGCCCCGACGCTTGTCTTCGCCGCCCGCCGCATGCAGGGCACCTCCCAGGCGCTTGCCGCAGGGGAGCGGGGGATCGAGGTCGTGTTCGTTGGCGAGGCGGAGGGCGGACTCGATCTTTGCGGGGTGCTCGCCGAACTCCATCGCCGGGAGGTGCTCTCGGTACTGGTCGAGGCGGGCGGACGTCTCGCATCCTCTTTCGTCCGTTCCGGGCTTGCCGACAAGCTTTTCATGTTCATCGCCCCGAAGCTTTTCGGTGCCGACGGCGCGCCGTCGTTCGGCGCTCTCGGCGTCGAGGCCCCCGATGGCGCGGCAGGCCTCCGTTTCGAACCGCCGAGGGTTTTCGGCGAAGACATCCTTCTTGAAGCCTATTTCCAGCAACCTCATCCATAAAGGGAATTTCGATGCTTGAGCGATTCGTCAACAACAGCGATCTCGGCAAGCTGCTGCTGCGGTTTTCCGTCGGAGGGCTGATGCTTTTCCACGGCATCCACAAGATCCGGCACGGGTACGCCTTTCTCGGCGGGATGCTCGAGAAGGCCGATCTTCCGGCCTATCTCTCCCACGGCATCCTCTTCGGCGAAATCGTCGCTCCCATTCTCATCGTGCTCGGCGTCTACACCCGTCCCGCCGCCCTCGTCGAGGCGTTCGTGATGGTGATGGCCGTGTATCTGGCCCACAGCAAGGACCTGACCTCCTTCTCCCAGCACGGCGGCTATGCGCTCGAGCTCCAGTTCCTCTACCTGCTCGGATCGCTGGCGGTATTTTTCCTCGGAGCGGGGAAATTCGCCTTTTCGAAAGGCGGGAGCATCTGGAAATAGGGCAGGCCGTGAACCATCCGTTCATCGACATCCGACACCTTACCGCATACCGGGGCGGGCGGCGCGTGCTCGATGATTTTTCGTTCCGCCAGGAGCGGGGCGCTCACACGGCCCTGCTCGGCCCGAACGGATCGGGGAAGACGACGCTCATGAAGCTCGTTTCCGGCGAGCTCTACGGGCTCGACCGCCCGGGAAGTTCCGTCCGGGTCTTCGGGCGCGAGCGCTGGGACGTGCACGAACTGCGCCGGCGCCTCGGCATCCTCTCCCATGACCTCCAGCGGGAGTATCTGCCGGGGGTGAGCGGTCGCGACGTGGTGCTTTCGGGTGCGTTTGCGAGCATCGACCTCTGGCGGCATCACGAGGTTCGGGAGGCTGACCGGAGCCGGGCCGGGGAACTCATGGAGGAGCTCGGCGTCACCTCGCTTGCCGATCGGCGTTTCAGCCAGATGTCGACCGGGGAGCAGCGGCGCTGCCTTCTTGCCCGTGCGCTTTTCGCCAATCCCGACGCCCTGCTCTTCGACGAGCCCACCTCCGGGCTCGACCTCCGGGCGGCATTCGCCTATCTCTGGACTCTTGGCGACATCATGCGACAGGGGCGGACGGTGCTGCTCGTCACGCACCATGTCCATGAGATCCCTCCTGAAATCAAGCGCGTGGTGCTTCTCAAAGAGGGACGCATCATGGCCGACGGTCCGAGGGAGGATGTGCTCACCGCCCCGCTCCTCTCGGACCTTTTCGAGACGCCGCTGCAGCTTGCCGAGAGGGACGGCTGGCACCAGGTCTTTCCCGCCCGGTGAGCCGGGAACTCTCAGCAGCTCCCCGGGGTTCATTACCCGTCTTCCATTGCAGAGTTTTTTTCCTAACCCGTTCAATTCCTACCCAATGGCCACCATCACCCTCAAGGGCAACACCATCCATACCTCCGGCAGCCTTCCGGCCGTCGGCAGCGAAGCTCCGTTTTTCTGCCTCGTCAGGACCGACCTTTCCGAAGCCGGCCCGGCGGATTTTGCCGGCAAGCGCATGGTTCTGAACATCTTCCCGAGCCTCGACACCGCCGTCTGCGCCGCTTCCGTCAGGCGCTTCAACCAGGAGGCCTCCTCCCTCGACAATACCGTCGTGCTCTGTATTTCTGCCGACCTTCCTTTCGCGCACAACCGCTTCTGCGAAGTCGAGGGCCTGAAGGACGTCATCCCGCTTTCCGTGTTCCGTTCCCCCGAGTTCGGTGCCGAGTACGGTGTTGCGATTACCGACGGACCGCTCAAGGGCCTGCTCTCGCGCGCCGTCGTGGTCGTCGACGCCGACGGACGCGTCGCCTACAGCGAGCAGGTTCCCGAGATCGTCCAGGAGCCCGACTATGCAGCGGCCCTCAAGGCGCTCGGCTGAGAGCCCCGCTGCCTCATGGAACATCGAGAGTGCCGGCCCCTGGCCGGCCTCTTTCGTTAAGAGGCTTTGCCGGCAAAGGTCGGCGAGATATATTGTTTTCTGAAACCGCAACAAGTGACCAAGCCATGTTTACCGGAATAATCAAGGATGTCGGACGCATCGAGTCCATCGGCCGCCGGGACGGGGGGCTTCGCCTGCGCGTCCGCCACGGCGGTGCCGAGTCGCTCGAGGGGCTCTCCCCCGACGAGAGCGTCAGCATCAACGGGGCGTGCCAGACCGTGGTTTCGGTCGACGGCCACTCCTTCGAGGTCGATACGGTCGAGGAGACGCTGCGGAAAACCAGCCTCGGTTCCCTTTCACAGGGCTCGCTCGTGAACCTCGAACGCGCCCTGAGGCCCATCGACCGGCTCGGAGGGCATTTCGTCCTCGGCCACGTCGACTGCTCTGCCCCGGTCTCCTCGGTCCGCGACCTCGGCAGCAGCCGCGAGATCAGTGTCACCTATCCCGAAGCGTTCGCACCCTACATCGTTCCGGCCGGCTCCATCACCATCGACGGCGTCAGCCTTACGGTGGCGCGCCTCGAGGGGTTGCGTTTCACGGTGGCCGTCATTCCCTTCACGTTCGCCCATACCACGATCAACGCCCTTCGGGCCGGGAGCACGGTCAACCTCGAGTTCGACATCCTCGGCAAGTACGTCGCCCGCCAGGCGGCCACAGGGCCGGGTGCCGCGGCCGCTCCGGTGATGGACGAGGCCTGGCTTCGGGAGAGGGGGTTCTAGGTGGGTGGTTCCTTCGACAGCCAGCCGGATCTTTTCGGGGCGCCTGCTCCCGCTCCGGGCGGAGGGGGGTTCCGGCCGCTCGCCGAACGGGTGCGCCCCCGCAAGATCGACGAGATGGCGGGCCAGGAGCACCTGATCGGAGCCGACGGCCCCCTTCGCCGCTTCCTTTCAGGAGGACAGCTCCCCTCCATGATCTTCTGGGGTCCTCCGGGTTCCGGCAAGACCACGCTCGCCGAGATCTGCGCTTCGGCGCTGGATTTCCGCTTCGAGCAGCTTTCGGCCATCGAGTCGGGGGTGAAGGATGTGCGGCGCGTCCTTGAAGGTGCCGCCTCCGCCCGTTCGAGGGGGTTGCGCACCCTGCTCTTCATCGACGAGATCCACCGCTTCAACAAGTCCCAGCAGGATACGCTCCTCCACGCCATCGAGCAGGGCGTGGTGGTGCTCATCGGCGCCACTACGGAGAACCCCTCTTTCGAGGTCAATGCCGCCCTCCTCAGCCGCATGCAGGTGTATACGCTCCATGCGCTCGGCTCCGAGGAGATCCGTGCCGTCGTCCTGCGTGCCCTTGAGGCCGACCCCCTCTTCGCCGGGCGAGAGGTGCAGGTGCCCGGCCTGGAGTTCCTGCTCCGCTTCGCCGGCGGGGACGCCCGCAAGGCGCTCAACGCCCTTGAGGCCGCCTATTCGCTCGTTCCCGCCGACGAGGGGCCGGCGGTAGTCGACCAGGCGCTCCTCGAGCGGGCGCTCCAGTACCGCGCGCCCATCTACGACCGGGGAGGGGAGGCCCACTACAACACGGTTTCGGCTTTCATCAAGTCCCTGCGCGGTTCCGATCCCGACGCGGCCCTTTTCTGGCTCGCCCGGATGATCGAAGGCGGGGAGGATCCCCGCTTCATTGCGCGGCGCCTCGTCATCTTCTCGAGCGAGGACGTCGGCAACGCCGACCCCTACGCCATCACCCTAGCGGTCTCGGTCTTCCAGGCCGTCAGCGTCATCGGCATGCCGGAAGCCCGCATCAACCTCGGCCAGGCGGTGACCTACCTGGCTTCATGCGCGAAGTCGAATGCCTCCTACGCCGCCCTCAACCGGGCGATGGCCGAATCCTCCTCCCGGCAGGACCTTCCGGTTCCCAAACACCTCTCGAACGCGCCGACGAAGTTCATGAAGCAGGAGGGATACGGTGCCGGGTACCGCTACCCGCACGATTTCCCGGGGCATTTTGTTCCGGAGCGCTATTTCCCGGAGGGGATGGAGCCGAAGCCCTACTACCGGCCCTCCGCCGAAGGGCGGGAGAAATACCTCGCCGAGCGCCTTCGCTCGCTCTGGCCGGATCGATACGACGACGGCGCGCCGTCGAACGCAACCACCAACTCCTGAACGACGATGTTCCGCCTCTTATCCCTTCTGACGCTCCTTGCCCTCACGATCCCGGGCTCGTCCGCTCTCCGTGCTGTTCCCGTTCACGCCGACAGCAGTTCGGCGGCGCTTCGGGTCTCGGTGGCTGATGCCGTGCAGATCGGGATGGAGAAAAGCCGCCGGCTGGAGATCGCCCGGCTCGACCGCCAGATGAGTGCCGAAAAGGTGCGCGAGGCCTGGTCGCCGGTCCTTCCGCAGATCTCGACCGGCGTTACCTACACCCGCTCGCTGAAGTCTTCGATCCTGTTTTTTCCTTCAGGGATGTTTTCCTCCACGTCCGGTGCTGATGCAACAGGGTTCACACCCATCAACATCAGTCCCGACAACTCCGGCAAGGCGACGGTGGACGTGCGGCAGTCGCTTTTCAACGGCACCGCACTGGCGGGCATCCGCGCTGCTGGGATCGTGAGGAAGATCAGCGAGGAAGCCTACCGGGACGCTGAGGCCGAGGTCGTCTCTACGATCAGGATGGCCTATTTCGATGCACTCATCTCCCGCGCCGAGCTGCAGCTCGTCCGTGACAGCATCGATCGCTGGGAGGAGGCCCGGCGCGATACCAGGGCGATGTACCGCCAGGGGGTCGCCGCAGACATCGATACCCTGAAGGCCACCCTCTCGGTCGAGAACCTGCGGCCGGATCTCATCCAGGCCGAAAGCCGGGTCTCGAACACCCTTACCCGCCTCAGGAACGCCATGGGGCTCGACCCCTCGGTCGCACTTGTCCTGACCGACTCGCTCTCAGTCGCCGGGACCGCATACCCCGCCGATGCGCAAGCGGCGTGGCACGAGGCACTTGATGCACGGCCGGATGTCCGCCAGCTCGAACTCCGGGTGCGGGCTGAGCGGGAGCAGCTCAGCGCGGCGCGCGCCGAGCGCTACCCGATGCTGACGGCCTTCGGGGAGCTTGCCTCGCAGACCGCCTTCAACGATGACACCGATCTCGGGAGCTCAGCCTGGCCGGTCTCATCTTCGATCGGCCTGCAGCTGAGCCTGCCGATATTCACCGGCTACCGGATCAGTGCGAAGGTGGAGCAGGCAAAGATCGCCCGGTTCCAGGCGATGACGCGACTTGAGGATCTCAGGGCCAACGTGCTTGCGGAGGTTGAGGTGCGGCTCTCGAACCTCAGGGAGGCCCGGCGGCGGATCGACGTGCAGTCGAAGACCATCGCCATGGCCGAGCGGAGCTACCGCATATCGCTCCTGCGCTTCAGGGAGGGGGTGGGGTCGCGCCTTGAGCTGACGGACGCCGAACTGCAGCTGAACAAGGCCCGCACCAACTACCTGCAGGCGGTTTACGACTGTCTTCGCGCCGAAGTCGAGCTCGATCGCTCGCTCGGCCGCACGCCCGTTCCCGCTCCGGCCTCCTAGGCCGGGGTCTTTTCCCCTTCCCGGCTGAAGACTCGCACGATGCCCGAGGCCTCGCAGACGTCGATCGCCCCGGCAAGGGCGAAGAGGATTCCCTTTGTGAGCGCCAGTGCCGTTTTTCCGCCATGCATTTTCCGTCCCCTTCTCCTGCATCGCAGTTTCTCGCTCAAAAGCGCGTTGAAGAGGGCGTCGGAGGTCCACTGGCGGATGGCGGAGCGCCTGAAGCCGAAGGGCTCGAGCATCCGCTCCAGCGTGCCGGGGGGGAAGTGCCACAGGTGGCGCGGGGCGTCCCAGGCCACCCAGTCGGCGCCGTAGTGTCGGGCGTCGCGGCCCGAGGGGTTGGGGAGCGCTATGACGAGCCGGCCGCCGGGCGTGAGCAGGGCGGAGACGGTTTCGAGCGAACCCTCGAGGTCGTGCAGGTGCTCGAGCGCGTGCCAGAGTACGACGGCGTCGAAGGTTCCGGTGCCTCCCCGGAGCAGCTCGACTGAAGGGTGGATCGTGACCCCGTAGCGCTCACGGGCGCAAGCGGCCGATTCCGCATCGGGCTCGATGCCGACGAGGTTCCGGCGGTCGGCGACCCTGCGTCGGGCAAGCCGGTCGAGCAGGGTGCCCCTGGCGCATCCTATTTCGAGGATGCGGGGGTTCTCCTTTCCGGTGAGGACTTTGGCGACGAGGCTCGCGCGCCGTTCGAGGAGCAGCGATGATGCGGCAAGGTAGAGCCGTTCTCCGGGCGTGCGGGCTTTCTGCAGGTGGGGGGAGTAGGCGGCGTGGCGGTAATGGCCGGCCATCTCTTCGGGTTCGGGTCGCGGGTCGAGCTTCAGGGTGCCCTTCACCGGGTCGCGGACGATCCGCCACCGGTCGCCCTCCGCAGGGTTGAAGCGGTCGGGAACGGAGATGAACGGGGGTTCGCTGCCGGCCACCGCTGCCTAGCCCGCCGTCTGTTCGAGTATCTCCGCGATCGCCTGCCTGAGGTTCCTGTACAGGGTGCGCATGTCGTTGCTGATCACCTTGGCTTCGGCAAGCACCGGCATGAAGTTCGTGTCGCCCTCCCAGCGGGGCACGATGTGGAAGTGGATGTGGCTGTCGACGCTCCCTCCGGCCACGCGGCCGAGGTTGGCTCCGACGTTGAAGCCGTGCGGGCGTATGGTGCGCTCGAGGGCCTTCATGGAGAGGTCGGTGAAGTCCATCACCTCCAGGCGGGACTGCGGGTCGAGATCGGAGAAGGACGGGGTCTGCAGGTAGGGAATCACCATCAGGTGCCCCGCATTGTAGGGGTAGAGGTTCATGATGATGAAGCAGCGCTCTCCGCGGTGGAGGACGTAACGCTCCTCGTCCTCTTCAGGGGGGATGTCGGCGAAGACCGATTTCGTCGCATCCTTCGGGGCGTTCTCGTCCTTGAAGGACTGCATGTAGGTTTCGCGCCACGGGGAGTACATTCTCTGCATCGTCACGAGGATCTTCGGGGAGTGGTTGTGGTACCAAAGGTGGGACTCGAACCCACACGGGGATTAGCCCACTGGATTTTGAGTCCAGCGCGTCTACCAGTTTCGCCACTTTGGCATAGTCGTATGATCGGGTGCGAGAGAAGGGACTCGAACCCTTACGCCTCACGGCACTAGTTCCTAAGACTAGCGTGTATACCAATTTCACCACTCTCGCGTGGGAAGTATCGAATATACGCGGTTTTTAAGTTAATAAAAATTATCTTTCCCAAATACTTCCTGAGGCGTAATACGCTGAAATTAATTGAGTTTATCCGCTTTGCCAGTTCAGTTCGACCAGCATCGTCTTGCCAACGTTATTTCCTGGGTGATCAGTCCCGTCGTTGTCGCTCCGCTGGCCTACCTCTGCGTCATCATGCTCGGTTTCAGGGCCGATCCGGAGCATCTGAGCTATCTCACCGTCCTTTTTTCCGCCAGCACCTTCGCCCCGATGGCCCTCATCTACGGCCTGAAGAAGACGGGCCGGGTTTCCGACTACAACATCTCTTTCCGCGAGCAGCGCTTCCTTCCGCTCCTGGTGCTCGTGGTGGTCAACGCCATCGGCTACGAGTTCCTGCAGCAGATGCAAGCCCCGCGACTTCTCAGCGGCATCCTGCTCTTCAACGCGGTGAACACCGTCCTCATCCTTCTGGTCACCCTGCAGTGGAAGATCAGCATCCACCTGTTCACCTACACCTCTTCGGCCGCCCTCGTCTTCCTGCAGTTCGGTTCCGATGCTCTCTGGGTGCTTCCCTTCGTGCCGCTGCTCATGTGGTCGAGGATCGTCCTGAAGGCCCATAACTTCATGCAGACGCTCGTCGGCGGTCTTCTCGGTTTCGGTGTCATGTATCTGGAGCTGCGCTGGTGGACGGGCCTGTAAGGAGGAGGCGTTATGCCGTTTTGGTCGTCACCTACGGAGAGGTCGAGAAGCTGACCCTGCGCAATCTCTGGCCGAGCTCCCGCAGGATCCTCAAGGTGATCACCAGCCAGATCGTCAAGGTTCCCCGCTTCCTCGTCTACCTCGTCGCCGACTACCGTTCCACCAAGCACTTCATAGACTGGCGCCGGAGCGGTTACCGCTCCACGCTTCTTGCCACCAACCGTGCCCAGCGGGCCCGGCTCGAGGCATGCCTCCGAAGCCGCACGGCCGAGCTTCCTCCCGATACGGATATCGACGTTCTCGATGCCTACTACTTCGTGCCGCCCTACCTCGAGGAGATGCTCGGCGAGATCAGGAGCCGTTATGACGGCATCGTCGTCGTGCCGATGATTCCCGTCGAGTCGGCGTTTTCCTGCGGAGTGGCATGCCGCATGGTCTCGGAGACTTACGGTGATGAGCGCTACAGCCGCGTCAGGCTCATGAACCGGTTCTGGTCGGACGAGGCTCTGCACCGCATATACGCCGACCATCTCTTCAGCCGGATTGCGGAGTCGCCTCTGGCGGATACTGAAGGGAAGCTCGGGCTGGTGCTCGTCATCCACGGCACGCTGGTGCGCGACCGTGCGGGCAACCCGCCGAAGGTCTTCACCGGCCTTGACGAGACCGGCCGTTTTTTCGAGATGATGAAACGCCGCATCATGGAGGATCCCCGCAACATCTTTGCCGACATCCGCCAGGGATGCATGAACCATTCGGCGGGAGGGGAGTGGACCGCCGATACCGTCGAAAAGGCCCTGGAGGCGTTCCGCCGCGAGGGGTGCCGGGGGGTGGTGATGTTCCCGTACGGCTTTTTCGCCGACAACAGCGAGACCGAGTACGAGGCCAAAAGGCTTCTCGAGTCGGCTGGCTTCCCCCGTTCGTACTATGTCCGATGCATCAACGACTCTCCGGCATTCGCCGACTGGCTCGCCGGCAGGGTGGCCGGAGAGCTCTGCATGCTGCAGCATATCCAGCAGGCCTACGAAAGCCTGGAACCGAAATCATGAACAAGACATGAACGACTCCTCCATGACTTCTTCTTCTTCCGCTTCCCGGCGCTACGACGAAGCGCTTCTGCATATCGAGCGCCAGGAGAACGAACGGGCGCTCGAACTCCTCGACGGCCTGCTTCACGACGAGCCCCGCGATGCACGGTTCCGTTATGCTCGCGCCATGGCCCACATCGCCATGGGCACCTACCGGAAGGCGGGCTGCGACCTGCTTCGCACGGTCGTGCTCGACCCGGTCTTCGTGCCCGGATGGAGCCATCTCGGGTTCGTGCAGCTGACGCTCGGCAAGGAGGAGGCTGCGCTCAAGACGCTCGGGCGAGCCCTCGAGCTCGATCCCGATTCCGCCGAGACCTGGTGCGTGCTCGGCGACGTGCAGCTCGACCTCGGCGAGTACGACGAGGCGCTGAAGGCGTTCCGGCGTGCGCTCGAGCTCGAACCCGGGAGCCCCGAGCCGCACCGCAAGATGGCCATGTACCATGTCTCGCGCGGCGACATGAAGGCGCTTCGCGGGGAATATGAACAGCTCAAGACGCTGGACGCCGACATGGCGGCCCAGATCGGGAACCTCTTTTTCGACGAACAATGAACTTCATGAAAACCGGACTTCCTGTCCTGCTTGCCCTTGTATGGGCCCCCATCGTCTGGCTCTCCGTGGGCTCCGTGCTCTCTCCGGCCTTCTTTCGCCTGACGGCCTCCCATGCCGCAGCCGGCGCACTCTCGATCCTTTCGACGGCAGCGGTCGTCTATCTGTTCCTGAGGCTGTTCGGCCGGTTGAGCCGGAGAATCGGAGGCGGGCAGGAGGATTAGGCTGATTTTCTTCGTTTTTGCTTTTTTGATGCTTGTTAGTAATTGTTAACTTCATACCGGCCTCCGCCGCCCCCGGCTCCTTTTCGTCAGCAGGTCGGGGCGTCTGATTTTTTATGGGGCGGAACCGGATTTTTTTTATATTTGCGCACCCCGACGTCAGGGGCAATCACAAAATCGAATCGCATGGACCAGACATTGAGTGATTTCGGCAATGTTTTCGTCTTTCTCCTCCTCGGTGTCGTTTTTGTCGCAGGTGGCTACCTCACCGCCCGCCTCCTTCGCCCCAGCCGCCCCAACCCCGTCAAGAGCTCGACCTACGAGTGCGGCGAAGAGGCCGTTGGATCGGCCTGGGTCAAGTTCAACATCCGTTTCTATGTCGTCGCCCTCATCTTCATCATCTTCGATGTCGAGGTCGTCTTCCTTTTCCCCTGGGCCACCGTATTCCGCCAGCTCGGCAGCTTCGCCCTCTTCGAGGCCCTGGTTTTCGCCGGGATCCTCGTGCTCGGCCTCGTCTACGCGTGGGTGAAGGGTGACTTGGACTGGGTCCGCCCGACGCCCTCGGTTCCCAAGATGCCGGAGATGCCCCCGGCCCCGAGAAAACAGGGTGAGCGCGACTGATCGTTAACCTCCTATTCCGACGTTACCATGGGTTTACTTGACGCAGGTTTTTCCAGGGACAATGTACTGGTCGCACCGGTCGACGCAGTCCTCAACTGGGCCCGCCTCTCGTCGCTCTGGCCGATGGGATTCGGCCTCGCCTGCTGCGCCATCGAGATGATGGCCACCAACGCCTCCAATTACGATCTCGAGCGTTTCGGGATCTTCCCCCGCTCCTCGCCCCGCCAGTCCGACCTCATGATCGTCGCCGGTACGGTGACCATGAAGATGGCCGAACGGGTCGTGCGCCTCTACGAGCAGATGCCGGAGCCGCGCTACGTGCTCTCCATGGGCAGCTGCTCCAACTGCGGCGGCCCCTACTGGGAGCACGGCTACCATGTACTCAAAGGCGTCGACCGTGTCATTCCGGTCGACGTTTTCGTTCCCGGCTGCCCTCCGCGACCCGAGGCGCTCATCGGCGGTCTCATGAAGATCCAGGAGCTCATCCGCATGGAGCAGATCGGCATGTCGCGAGAGGAGGCCCTCAGGAAGCTCGCCGAGAACGCCGTCGAGCCCCGGCCGCTGATCGAGCAGGAACGGAGTGCGGCGGGCGCATAATTTTCCAATTAGAAGAGAGACCACAACCACCACGATGGAAGAAGCAGCGAACGTGTCGAAAGAGGTGCAGCTCTGCGCGGCAACCTACAGCGTCATCCACGAGAAGTTCGGCGATGCCATCTCGGCATTCGACCAGAACCCCACCATGCCCTTTTTCGAGGTGCTCGATACGGCCCTCTGGACCGATATCGCCCTCTTCATGCGGGACCATCCCAAGCTGAAGTTCAACTACATGGCCTGCCTCTCGGGCGTTGATTACCCGGAGGAGGAAAAACTCGGTATCGTCTGCAACCTCGAGTCGATCGGCGTCTACCCGCACCGCATCGCCGTGAAGGTAAGGTGCGCGCGCCAGGGCGGTTCGATCCCGAGCGTCGCCTGCGTCTGGCATACCGCGAACTGGCACGAGCGCGAAGCCTACGACATGCTCGGCATCCAGTTCGACGGGCATCCCGACCTCCGTCGGATCCTCTGCCCGGACGACTGGGAAGGGTGGCCGCTGCGCAAGGACTACCGGGTCCAGGAGAGCTACCACGGCATCAAGGTGCCGTACTGATAAGGTTTAACCGATTTAAAGCCGCTTAAAGACTATGCAGGAACTGGAAATGGCCGGAAAGGGTTCTTCGGTGCGACTGACCCGGAAAAACGATAACGTGGTCGTCATCGAAAAGGACCTTGCCACCGAGGAGATGGTGCTCAGCATGGGTCCCCAGCACCCGTCCACCCATGGTGTGCTCCGCCTCGAATGCCGCACCGACGGCGAGGTGGTGACCGAAGCCGAACCCTATCTCGGCTACCTTCACCGCTGTTTCGAGAAGCACTGCGAGCATGTCGACTACCCGGCCATCGTTCCCTATACCGACCGCATGGACTACCTGGCCGGCATGAACAGCGAAATGGCTTTCGCCATCGCCGTCGAGAAGCTGCTCGACATCGAGCTTCCCCGCCGGGTCGAGTTCATCAGGGTGATCGTCAGCGAGCTCAACCGCATCGCCTCGCACCTCGTCGCCATCGGTACCTATGCCATCGACCTCGGCGCCTTCACCCCCTTTCTTTTCTGCTTCCGCGACCGCGAACACATCCTCAACCTGCTCGAGTGGGCTTCCGGCGCCAGGATGCTCTACAACTACATCTGGATCGGAGGGCTCGCCTACGACGTGCCGGCCGATTTCAACAAGCGGGTGGGGGAGTTCGTCGACTACTTCCGTCCGAAGGCGGTCGAGCTCTCCCGGCTCCTGACCGAAAACGAGATCTTCGTCAAGCGCACCCGGGGGATCGGCATCATGCCGGCGGACGTGGCCATCAACTACGGCTGGTCGGGACCCATGCTCCGCGGTTCCGGCGTCCAGTGGGACATCCGCCGCAACGATCCCTACTCGATCTATCCCGAACTCGACTTCGCCGTTCCGGTTCCGGACGGGAAGCTGAGCGATGTCGGCGACTGTCTTTCGCGCCACCTCGTGCGCGCCCTCGAGATCGAGGAGAGCCTCAAGATCATCGAGCAGTGCCTTGAGAAGATCCCTTCCAGCGAAGGGTTCGACCCCCGCGCCGCCGTACCGAAGCGCATACGGCCGAAAGCCGGCGAGGTGTACGCGCGCGCCGAGAACCCCCGCGGTGAGCTCGGCTTCTACATCCAGAGCGACGGCAAGTCGACGAGCCCGCTGCGCTGCAAGGCACGCTCCTCCTGCTTCGTTAACCTCTCGGCGATGAAGGACCTTTCTCGCGGCCAGCTCATTCCCGACCTCGTCGCCATCATCGGCAGCATCGACATCGTGCTCGGGGAGGTCGACCGATGAGCCTTTTCGCATTACCGCAATCCAGCATGCCACTTCTTATGGGTAACAGCCTCAACGCCTGGTCGGACGCCCTCGTGGGATTCTCCCCGATGGGCCTGCCCGTAGGCCTCCTCATCATCGCAGCCATTCCGCTCGTCTTCATCGCCCTCTACGCCCTCACCTACGGCGTCTACGGCGAACGCAAGATCTCGGCCTTCATGCAGGACCGCCTCGGCCCGATGGAGGTCGGCAAGTGGGGCATCCTGCAGACCCTCGCCGATATCCTCAAGCTCCTCCAGAAGGAGGACATCGTTCCGACCTCGGCCGACAAGTTCCTGTTCGTCATCGGCCCCGGCATCCTCTTCGTCGGCTCGTTCCTCGCCTTCGCCGTCCTGCCCTTCGGCCCCGCTTTCATCGGCGCCAACCTCAACGTCGGGCTCTTCTACGCCATCGGCATCGTTGCCCTCGAGGTGGTTGGAATACTGGCGGCCGGATGGGGGTCGAACAATAAGTGGGCGCTCTACGGCGCCGTGCGCAGCGTCGCCCAGATCGTCAGCTACGAGATCCCCGCCGCCCTCGCCCTCCTCACCGGAGCGATGATGGCCGGGACGCTCGACATGCAGCAGATCAACGTGCTGCAGTCGGGCCAGTGGGGATTTGCGCACTTCTTCCTCTTCCAGAGCCCGATCGCCTGGCTGCCGTTCCTCATCTACTTCATCTCGTCGCTGGCCGAAACCAACCGCGCCCCGTTCGACATTCCCGAGGCGGAGTCGGAGCTTGTCGCCGGCTACTTCACCGAGTATTCCGGCATGAAGTTCGCCGTCATCTTCCTTGCCGAGTACGGCAGCATGTTCATGGTCTCTGCCATCATCTCCATCGTTTTCCTCGGCGGCTGGAACTCCCCGCTGCCGAACCTTGGGACCCTCGCCCTCAACGACATGACCTCCGGGCCGGTCTGGGGTGCCTTCTGGATCATCATGAAGGGTTTCTTCTTCATCTTCGTGCAGATGTGGCTGCGCTGGACCCTCCCGCGCCTGAGGGTGGACCAGCTGATGTACCTCTGCTGGAAAGTTCTCACCCCGTTCGCGTTCCTGAGCTTCGTCCTCACGGCGATCTGGCTGATCTACGTCCCCTGACCTGTTAATGACAGAACACACTATGAGCGAGTATTTCAAGAATATTGCCACCGGTGCCACCACCATCGCCACCGGCATGGGGATCACCCTGAAGCATTTCTTCAACGCGGTCAGGCGCAAGGGCGACGCCGGCATCGACGACGTGGACTACTTCCGCCAGGTCGACGGCCTTGTGACCCTGCAGTATCCCCGCGAAGCGGTGCCGACCCCGTCGCACGGGCGCTACCGCCTCCATAACCAGATCGACGACTGCATCGGCTGCGGCCAGTGCGTGCGTGCCTGCCCGGTCAGCTGCATCGAGATGGAGACCATCAAGGTGATGCCGGAAGACCTCGCCGCCTGCGGCAAGACCTCCGGAGGGCAGCAGAAGAAGTTCTGGGTTCCGGTTTTCGATATCGATACGGCCAAGTGCATGACCTGCGGCATCTGCACGACGGTCTGCCCCACGGAGTGCCTCCGGCACACCCCGGTGGCGGATTTCTCCGAGTTCGACCGCCAGAACTTCGTCTACCATTTCGGCAACCTTACCCGCCACGAGGCCGAGGCGAAGCGCCGCAAGGCCGAGGAGGCCGCCCTGAAGGCCCAGGCCGAAAAGCTGCGGAAAGCCGCTGAAGCCAAAGCCGCCGCCGAGGCAGGAGCAGCGCCTGAGGCGCCGAACACTTAACACACCCTGAGCGATTATGAGCAACCCTACCTATACGGCCATCTTCTACCTCTTCGCCGCCATCACGGTGATATCGGCGGCGTTCGTCGTGTTTTCGCGCAACATCATCTATTCGGCGTTTTCGCTGCTCTTTACGTTCTTTGGCGCCGCCGCACTCTACGTCTTCCTCTCGGCAGACTTCATCGCCGTCACCCAGGTGGTGGTCTACGTGGGCGGCATCCTCGTCCTTCTGCTGTTCGGCGTGATGTTCACCCACCGCGTGATGGACACCGGGCTCCGCGCAGACGTCCTGAACCTCGTTCCGGGCCTCCTGCTCTTCGTCGGCATCCTCGGCGGGCTGCTCTACACCTTCTACACCACCAACGGATGGATGCCCTCCGAAACCATGCTCGAGGGCAGCGTGGTCGAGCGGATCGGATTTGAAACCATGTCGCGCTACGTCCTTCCGTTCGAAATGGCCTCGATACTGCTGCTTGCCGCGCTCATCGGCGCCGCGTTCCTGGCACGCCACGACGCCGGGAACGGACGGGCTGACAACGAATAATACTCAAGACACTACCGTCAACACCTGAATCATATGGAACAGCTTGCAGAGATCGGACTCAACCACTACCTGAGCATTTCGGCGATCCTTTTCTCGCTCGGCCTCTTCGCCGTCATGACGCGCCGCAACGCCATCGTCATCCTGATGGGCGTCGAGCTCATCCTGAACGCCGCCAACATCAACTTCCTGGCCTTCTCGAAGTGGAACGGCGGGATGGAGGGGGTGATGTTCAGCCTGTTCGTGATCGTGCTCGCCGCAGCGGAAGCCGCCGTGGCGCTGGCCATCATCATCAACATCTACAAGATCTTCTCGAGCGTCGACGTTTCGTCGGTCGACGCGATGAAGGAGTGAGGAATAAGGGTACAACCAGAATAACCAATAGAGGACCATGCACAGTTTAATCCAGTTGTCGATAGCCGTACTCCTGCTGCCGCTGCTCTCGTTCGTCTTCCTGATCTTCTTCAACCGGCGCCTTCCGCGCATGGGGGATTTCGTCGGCGTGGGCATGCTCGGCCTGACCTTCGGCATCTCGGCATATATCTTCTGGACCGTGATCGTCCAGCACTACGACCCGGCTTTCCGCCTGGCATGGGATTTCACCTGGCTCGATTTCGGCAACGTTCCGGGCGTCGGCCCGCTCCAGATCAAGATGGGCATCGTCGTCGACAACCTGACGGCCATCATGCTCGCCATGGTCACCCTCATCAGCTTCCTCGTCCACCTCTACTCGACCGGGTACATGAAGGGGGACAAGTACTACGGACGCTTCTTCGCCTACCTCGGCATCTTCACCTTCTCGATGCTCGGCATCGTGCTCAGCGACAACCTGTTCTCCATCTACATCTTCTGGGAGCTCGTGGGCCTTTCCTCCTACCTCCTCATCGGCTTCTTCTTCGAGAAGGACAGCGCCGCCGACGCGCAGAAGAAGGCGTTCCTGGCCAACCGGGTCGGCGACATCGGCATGTGGCTCGGCATCCTGATCCTCTATTCGCAGTTCCACACCTTCAGCTACCGCGAGATCTTCGAGCATCTTGCCGCTGGGGAATTCGGCCTCTCGAACGCCTGGCTGACCGCTGCCGGCATCCTCCTCTTCATGGGCTGCGTCGGCAAGTCCGCCCAGTTCCCGCTCCATGTCTGGCTGCCTGATGCCATGGAGGGCCCGACCCCGGTCTCCGCCCTTATCCATGCCGCAACGATGGTCGCCGCCGGCGTCTACTTCGTGGCCCGCATCTTCGTGCTCCTCACGCCCGACGCCCTGCACGTCATCGCCTTCATCGGCGCCTTCACCGCCTTCATGGCCGCCACCATCGCCATCACCCAGCAGGACATCAAGCGCGTGCTGGCCTACTCGACCGTTTCGCAGCTCGGCTACATGGTGCTCGGCCTCGGCGTCGGCGCCTACTCGGCGGCCCTCTTCCATCTCGTCACGCACGCCTTCTTCAAGGCATGCCTCTTCCTCGGTTCCGGCGCCATCATCCACGCCATGCACCACGAGCAGGACATGCGCTGGATGGGAGGGCTCCGCAAGAACATGCCCTGGACCTTCGTCACCTTCGTCATCGCCACCCTCGCCCTGGCCGGCCTTCCGCTCACCAGCGGCTTCATGAGCAAGGACGCCATCCTTGCCGGCTCGCTGGGCTTCGCAGAGACCGAAGGCTCCTGGTACTTCTACCTGGTTCCGGTGCTCGGCTTCTTCTCCGCGATGCTTACCGCCTTCTACATGGGCCGGCAGATCTGGCTCGTCTTCTTCGGCGAGAGCCGCACGCACCTCAAGCCGGCCGACCCGCACGCCCACCACGGCGCACACGGCCATGACGGCCATGAAGAGGAGCACCACGGGGTCCACGAGGTCGCCTGGAACATGCGCCTTCCGCTCGTCGTGCTCGCCACCCTCTCCGTCTTCATCGTCTACTCTCCCGATCCGCTCGACGGCGGCAAGGGGTGGTTCATGAAGATGATCCCCACTCCTGCAACCGTCGTCGGTGCCGTGCACGCTGTCGAACCCGAAGCGGCCGCTGCCGCGATGGGCCCGCTGGTCGCTGAGGCCTCGCCCCTCGAAGGGCACGATGCCGAAGCCGCCCTGCACGCCGAAACGCCCATGCATCCGGAGGCGGCGCATGCCGAAGCCTCCGGGGAGCACGGGGAAAGCCACGCGTTCGCCGATCCCCGCCAGGCCGAGATCGCGCATCTCTCGCATGCCGCGCACAACCGGGCCATCCAGATATCAAGCATCATGGTGGTGCTCGGCATCGGCCTTGCGCTCATTGTGTATGTGTTCCGATTCATCGATCCCGACGGGACCGCCGAGGCGATCCGTCCCCTGTACCTGCTCTCGTTCAACAAGTGGTACTGGGACGAGATCTACCAGGCGACCTTCATCAAAGGCTCGATGCTCATCGCCGCCATCTTCTCGTGGTTCGACCGCAACATCATCGACGGCATGGTCAACGGCGTTGCGACCCTGACACGCAAGTTCGCCTTCTTCAACGGCAGCTTCGACAAGTACGCCGTCGACGGCATGGTGAACTTCACCGCCTTTTTCGTGAACACTTCCGGCGGCGTGCTCCGCAAGCTGCAGACCGGAAAGGTGCAGACCTATGTCGTCATGGCGCTGCTGGCCGTCTTCGGCTACTTCGTCTACTACTTCGCACAACTGGTCTCCTGAGAGGATTTACTTTTCAATTGCAAACATACCGATAGGGAACATGCTGAGTTTAATTGTCTTTCTGCCCGTCATCGCCGGCCTGGTCATCCTCGCCGTGCCCTCCTCCCAGAAGCAGATCATCCGGATCGTCTCGCTGCTTGCGGCCGTCGCCCAGATGGTTCTGGCGGTCATGATCTGGCGGGCCTACGACCCTTCGATGGCCGGCATCACCGCCGCGGCTGGAGGCTCGCCTGAAGGCTCCTTCCAGTTCATCGAGCGTCTTCCCTGGATCACGCTCGACCTCGGCTCGATGGGCAGCATGAACATCGAGTACTTCCTCGGCGTCGACGGCCTCTCCATCACCATGGTGATCCTTACCGCGCTTGTTTCCACCATCGGCGTGCTCTCGAGCTGGACCATCCAGAAGCAGGTCAAGGGGTACTTCCTCCTCTACAACCTCCTGGCCACGGCCATGATGGGCTGCTTCGTCGCGCTCGACTTCTTCCTCTTCTACGTGTTCTGGGAGCTCATGCTGCTTCCGATGTACTTCCTCATCGGCATGTGGGGCGGCCCGAACCGCGAGTATGCCGCCATCAAGTTCTTCCTCTACACCCTGTTCGGTTCCGTCTTCATGCTGCTGGTGATGATCGCGCTCTACTTCAGCGTGCTCGATCCGCTTACCGGCAACCATACCTTCAGCCTCGTGGCGATGGCCGACCAGGCCAACTATGTGAAGGATTCGATCCTCGGACCCGACAACACCATGTGGCGCTACGTGGCCTTCATCGTGCTCTTCGTCGGATTCGCCATCAAGGTTCCGATGTTCCCGTTCCATACCTGGCTTCCCGACGCACACGTCGAGGCGCCGACTCCGATCTCGGTCATTCTTGCCGGCGTGCTCCTCAAGCTCGGCACCTACGGCATGATGCGCATCAACTTCCCGCTCTTCCCCGAGGTGTTCCAGGCATCGCTCTACGTGATCGGCGTGTTAGGCGCCATAAACATCATCTACGGCGCCTTCTGCGCACTGGCCCAGAAAGACCTGAAGAAGATGGTCGCCTACAGTTCGATCAGCCACATGGGCTACGTCCTGCTCGGCCTTGCCGCCGCCAACAGCGAGGGCATGACCGGCGCCCTCTACCAGATGTTCAACCACGGCACCATCACCGCCATGCTCTTCCTGCTCGTCGGTGTCATTTATGATCGCGCCCATACCCGCCAGATCGAGAAGTTCGGCGGCCTGGCCAGCTACATGCCGGTGTACGCAGGCGTCGTCATGATCGCCTGGTTCGCCTCTCTCGGACTTCCGGGCCTCTCCGGCTTCATCAGCGAGGCCTTCGTCTTCGTCGGCGCCTTCAGCGCGGAGGTCACCAGGCCCATCGCGATGGTTTCGGTGCTCGGCATCGTCTTCGGTGCGGCCTACCTGCTCTGGTCGCTGCAGCGGATGTTCCTCGGCAAGCGCCGGGAGGATGCCGCCTATGACCTCGAGATCGGCGAGGACGGCCACGAGCACATCCACTTCCACGACTGGAAGGGCAAGCTCGACCTCGACGGTCGCGAACTCGCCATGCTGGTTCCGCTCGCCGTCATCGTCATCTTCCTCGGCATCTACCCGATGCCGATCATGGGGCTCATGACCACCAGCATCAACAAGCTCGTCCAGGTGCTCTCGCCGGTGGCCATGGCTACCCTGAACTGAGCCGACGCATAGACCGAAACCAGAATAAACGAAGAGAATCATGTTCGAGCTCCCTACAGGCGCTGAAATACAGAGTATCGTCGCCGCACTGAAGTCCGGTGCGGGATACTTCATCCCGGAAATCTACCTCTCGGTGCTCTTCATGGCGCTGATCCTGGTCGATCTCGCCGTGAAGGGCCGCAAGTCGGTCCTGCTCGGCTGGCTGACCCTCGCCGGCCTCGGCGTTTCGATGTTCTTCATCCACCAGCAGCATGCGATGCCGGGCGGTGAACTCTTCTTCGGGATGTACGTCCTCGACGAGTTCGCGATCTTCTTCAAGTACTTCGCCGTCGCCTCAGGCATGCTGGCCGTCGTGGTGACGATGGCCGACCGTCGCTTCGAGATCGAGGTGAAGGGGATCGGCGAGTACTACGCCCTCCTTGTCGCCATGGTGATCGGCATGGTCATGATGGCCGCCTCTGAGGACCTCCTGATGATCTTCCTCTCGATGGAGCTCGTCGGCCTTTCGGCCTACGTCCTCTCCGGCTACTTCAAGCGCGACCCCCGATCCTCCGAGGCCGCCCTGAAGTATCTCATTTACGGGGCCGTTTCATCGGGCCTCATGATCTACGGCTTCTCCCTCATCTACGGCATGACGGGCGAGACCAACATCCTGCGCATCAGCGCCGAGCTTTCAGCCCACGGCTACGACCCGCTCGTCATGATGCTCTCCAGCCTCCTCGTCCTTGCCGGGTTCGGCTACAAGATCGGCGCCGTGCCGTTCCACTTCTGGAGCCCCGACGTCTACGAAGGATCTCCGACTCCGGTTACCGCCTACCTCTCGGTCGCCTCGAAGGCGGCAGGCTTCGCGCTTCTCATCCGCTTCTTCTACATCGCCATACCCCACGGCGGCAGCCCTTACGAGGACATCGCCGGCATGAACTGGCTGCTCATGCTTTCCGTCCTCTCCGTCGCCTCCATGATCTACGGCAACGTGGTCGCCATCTGGCAGAAGAACGTCAAGCGTCTCCTGGCCTACTCCTCGATCGCCCATGCCGGCTACCTGCTGCTCGGCCTCCTTGTCATGGACCAGATCGGCACCCAGGCCATCCTCTTCTACCTGCTCTCGTATCTCCTCATGAACTACGGAGCCTTCTACGTCGTCGTCCTCATCGCCAACCGTACCGGCAGCGAGAACCTCGACGACTACCGCGGCCTCGGCCGCAAGATGCCGCTGGCAGGAGCCGCCCTGACGGTCTTCCTCATTTCGCTCGTCGGCCTGCCGCCGACGGTCGGATTCATCGGCAAGCTCTTCATCTTCTCGGCACTGCTCTCGAAAGGCTCGCTCTTCGTCGGCCTGGCCCTCGTCGGCATCCTGACGAGCGTCATCTCGCTCTACTACTACATGCTGATCCCGCTCAACATGTTCCTGCGCGAGTCGGAGGAGCCCGGCGACCGGTCCCTGAACCCCGGTATGCTCGCAAATGTGCTGATGAGCATCCTCATGGTGCTCACCATCTGGTTCGGCCTCTTCTTCGAGCCGCTCTCGCAGTTCGCCCGCTACTCCTCGGCGATGTTCGGCCTCACGCTCTACTGAGCGAGGTTCCCTGCAGCGAAGCCGAGAGGGATCGTACCAACACAAAAACCCCGCCCTGCGAAGATGCAGCGGCGGGGTTCTCCGTTTCCGGGCGGGCGGGGGAGCGGGCTTACTGGCGGATCAGGCGCAGGAACTCGCTCCTGGTGGACTCGCTCGTGATGAACTGCCCCGACATCGCCGAGGTCGTCGTGACGGAATTGAGTTTCTCGACTCCGCGCATCACCATGCACATATGCCTGGCCTCGATGACGACGCCGACCCCCTTCGGGTTCAGGACGTCCTGTATGGCGTCGCGGATCTGCTGGGTGAGCCGTTCCTGCACCTGGAGGCGGCGGGCGAAGACCTCTACGACCCGTGCGAGCTTCGAGAGCCCGACGATCTTGCCGTCGGGGATGTAGGCGACGTGTGCCTTGCCGAAGAAGGGGAGCATGTGATGCTCGCACATCGAGAAGATGTCGATGTCGCGCACGAGCACCATTTCGTCGTAGGACTCGGTGAAGACCGCCTTCCTGAGCATCTCCTCCGGATCCTGACGGTACCCCCTCGTCAGGAACGCAAGCGAGCGGGCGACCCGTTCGGGAGTTTTCAGGAGCCCTTCGCGCTCCGGGTCCTCGCCGACGCTTTCGAGCATGGTCGATACCGCAGACTCAAGTGCGCTGGAGGCTTCCGGAGTAAGCTGCTGGGGATCCAGGGGGTATTCGTCATCGTCGCAGCAGGCGCCGCGTCCGGTGAGATGGCTGTTATTCTCCGAGATAGCTGACGCTGTTCTTTCCTGTTTCATGGATTTTTACCGCTTGGAGGGAGATTTCCCTGTTGTCGATTGATTCAATTCGTTCTTCGAGGATGTCCCAGACGAGCACCGCGAGCATTTCTGTGGTCGGCACCAGCCCTTCGAGCTCCGGGACGTCATAATTGAGGTGGCGGTGGTCGAAACGCGCCGTTACCTCCTCCTCGAGGATCCGCTTCAGCTCTTTCAGGTCGAAGAGGTAGCCGGTTTCCGGATCCATCGTGCCGCCGAGGGTGATTTCCAGCTGGTAGTTATGGCCGTGTCCGTGCAGGGAAGAGCACTTGCCGTAAACCAGGCGGTTCTTCTCGTCGCTGAAGGCGGGGTTATGGAGGCGGTGCGCCGCGTTGAATTCGATCGTGCGCGTCACGTAAAGTTTTCTCGGTCTCTCGAGGAGGGCTGAGGGGGCTTGAGGGGTGTTTTTCTCTTTCATTAGCTGCCGAGCAGTCGGGTTTCTGCCAACAATGTACTCATTTCGTGCGAGTTTCTCCGGGATGGCGTAGTTTGCATGGATGAATGTCTCGGGAAAACCAACCAGAGCGCTCCGCTATAAGTTTCACCCTGGAGTTCGAGTGTCTCTACAGGCGGGAACCCTTTCGGACACACCGGACGTTCTGTTATCCGTAACTGCCCTTTTTAGAACCGTTTCCCAGCAACCCTAAGCATACCGTAATCATGGCAGCTTCACTCGAAGAATTCATCCGTAGCAGTTCCACTCCCGTTTTCGTCGACTTCTGGGCCGACTGGTGCGGGCCCTGCAAGATGGTGGCCCCTTCCGTCAAGAAACTCGCCGGGGAGTTCAAGGGGCGCCTGACGGTGGTGAAAGTCAATGTCGACCAGCAGCCTGCCGCGGCCTCCCGCTTCCAGGTGCAGGGCATCCCTGCGCTGATGCTCTTCAAAGGCGGGGAGAAGGTCTGGAGCACGGCGGGAGCCGTGCCCTACCCGCAGCTGAAGCAGGCGGTAGAGAGCGCCCTCCGCTAGATCTTCCTCGCAATGCCCGCCAGGAGCTTCACGGTGAGGGCTTTCGGGAGGTTGGCCGGATCGAGCCCGAGTTCCCTGCCGGAATGGCCCTGCAGGCGAACATCAGAAGCAGCATCGCCGAGCACAGGGAAAAGGGGAGCATCCCGGCGAGGATGGTTGCCACCGGCCGCTACTAGACGGCGGCAAGCAGTAGCACGAAGTTGCTTCGGCTGTGGCGCCGGTTCCGAAATCCCGTTGTTCCTGACATGAGCGTCACGGCTAAGGGTGTTGAGCTGCCAATGTAATGGGTAAAAAGCAAAAGGGCCGGTCAGGATTCCGGCCTTTTGCATTGTCGGAGAATTGCAGTGGGTGCTCTGTGTGCATCGTAACGATGAGGCATTCTTTCTCCCCTCAGCCCCCCGAGTGGGATTCTGCCAAGCGAATGCTGCTGTCGTATTTCAGGCTTTCCAGAAGTTGGACAATAAACCCGCCAAACCGCAAAGTATTACTGCGGGTTAAATAAATGCATCCTTCGGATTATTCTTTGGTTTTTTTCTGTGCTGTTTTTTTCCCTTTTAGGGCTCGGACTGGCTGGCCGCTTGGCAACTGTCTCCATGCTGAACAACATGCGGACGATGCTTCTCAAAACGAAACCGTAGGTGGGACAGTTGGTCAGAATACTGCTTATGGCTAAAGTCGTTTGCACCTCATAAGTTGTCTTTTTCTGGCATGTTAACACGGTGCCTTTTTTGTTGGCATTATCCTTGCTAATAGGAAGAGTGTCGGGCATTAATGGGCCTCTCCGGTTATATAAAAAATGCCCTCATCTGCATGAGATGCATGCTATAGTAACAATCTGAGGCCTTGATTTACCGGCACATTACACAAACATACAATCAAACCATTACAGGAGTCAATTATGAAAAAGACAATCGCAGCCGTCGCATTCGCCGCAGCCATGGCAATGGGTACTTCTACCTCGTTTGCTGGAGAACTAGCTCAGATTTCTTCGGTTGGTCTCAACAGCAGCGGCATCGCAGCTGCCAGCGGCATTGCCGGGAATTTTGCGAATGTTAACAATTCGGCATTCCAGATTGTGAGCATGAACCAGTCGACTGGCGGTGGCTGGTTCAATCCGGGAAGCAGCTCGTCGGCATTCAGCCTGACTGACCTTAACACCAGCGTCAATGCTGTTTCGGGCGCACAGGCACAGACATCGTCATGGTTTGGCGGATCCTCTGCCGCTTCGCTTCTCAACGCCCAGATGCTCAGCTTCTGAGCTATAACGGAGGTGTCGTTACATTCTCAGGGCTCCAGGCATGCAGTCTGGAGCCTTGATTGTAATGATGACTTTTAAACCAGAATAGGAGCCAAAAATGAAAAAGGTTATTGCAATTGCATCGCTTGGGATGTGTTTGTTCGCCGGTAGCGCATACGCAGGCGAGGATATTATCAACGGAACTATAGGTGAAGTCAATACGTCGGAAGGATCTACCTCTAATTCGGTCGGGGTCAGTTCTGTGGCTATCGTAAATGTCCAACAGGCCTGGCTGTTATTGGCCCAATATTTTGGGTATTGACTTTTATCACCACGAATACCGCATATACAGATTTAATGAATGCGGAGTAATCATTTATGAGCTTTACTAGTGAAAAGAAAATGAAAAAAGTTATTGCTGCTGTTTCATTGTCAGTGTTGTTTGCGGCGACGTCTGTCTATGCTGAAAATGATACCATTAACGGAGACGTCGGAGCAATAAATAATTCCAATGCTGATGCATCAGCCGATAATGCCGTTGGCTCCAGTTTTGTCGACATGACATTCGAAGCGGCGAAAATGCAGCCCTATATGCCGGGAACGGTTTCCGCCCCGGTTCTCTCTCCGACGCTTTTCAGCATCATGGGCAAGCCCGCACAGATTGCTGGGCTTCCAGTGCTCTCCCAGTATTTCTTTTCCACATCATTGCATGACGTAGAGGTTGGCCGGAGCGGCAAGACCAAGGTGATTTTCAACGGAGAAAAACTGCCTGAGAGAAAGCGACTGAAGAATCGGAAGGTCAAATTCGACTTCAACGGCATAGCGACGGGAAAGGTTGTCGGTTCGCTGACAGTCCAGAGCCGCAAAAAGTCTTCTGATGAGGTTGATCTGCCATCGGTCATTTATGATGCCACCCATTACATCGCTTGTTCGAAGGCGTTCGAGGGCTACAATGTGCTTCTGCTGTCAATTCCGGACCTGATCTCCTATGCTGTCGGCGTTGATGCAAGCAGCAGGGGGGTGTCCGTTGCTCCGGTTGTTTCCGGTCTTATCAATGGCCCTCTGGGAGCTCTTACTGGTCTGTCGACAGGTCTTTCAAACACCGGTGGAGTAACGGCGCCAACAGCGCTTGTCGGCTGTACGTTTCTGATTGTAGCCGAAGATGAATCCGATAAGCCGATCAATCTTGCGCAGTGTTTCGGTCGTTCGCCGATCACGGAAAGAGTGAACAAGGATAAGGATGTTGTTGATGGTGCGGCAAATGATGGCGCCGTGGGAAAACAATATGAGTCAACCAGGCCTGAGGCATCGAAATAGCCCGTCTGTGTAACGTAACCGCATAATTTTAATAAAGGAGGTCAGCATGAAAATCGGAAGAGTGATTTCGGGAGTTGCGGTGGCTGCGGCGATTTGTCTGCAAGGGCCATCACTGCGTGCCGCTGGAGTCGAAATTCAGCACCTTGAAGCAGTCCAGCTTATGACTGTCGGAGCTGGAACCACAGCTGGTCAGGCATTCAATTTTTCCGGGGTCAATCCCAATGCCGTCGGATTGTCCAGCCCATTTGTGTCAGTGTCATTCCAGAATAACAATGCTTATGACATTTCCCTGGCCAACGCGTTTGCCTCCAGTATTGACGGAAGTGCCAGCGCCTTCGTTTTTGCAGGGAACAACGTGAAGTTCGCTCCCGACACCATCACCATCAGGTAAGCCCTCTATTCGCCCGGTTCCCCCTTACCGGCCCTCTCGCTTTCCCCTCTCTTCTACGTTCTGACGCATCTCTCCCTATTCCGGTTCCTGTTCTTGCGCGTCTTTGCGTCTCATATTTATTCAAAAGTTCCCCATTGTCTCATAACGCCACTGTATATGCCGTTACAGGACAATCTCCTGCGCGCGAGAATTATTTATGCCTGACGGTTGATGCTTGTAAGTGTTGGCTCCATGTGTTTTGATCTGTTCTATTGGCGTTTTTGGCACGATCGTTGCACTTAAGGGTCTGGCAGCCCGGATGTCTATCGGCGCTTTGGGTCAGTCAGTAGTTTTTCATCGAGAATCGTATTCAGTGTGACTGAATGTAGCGAAGCTTTTTGTTGGCAGTTTGGTCAATGCTGCTGGTTTGTATGAGTTCTGGTCAACAAAACACAGGTAGGTTATCATGAGCGTTTTGATACGGTTGCTGGTCGTAATACTATCAGCGCAATCTTTACAGTGTCTCTGGGCCGGTGGTAATGCTTTCGCTGAGACCTACGGAGCTCAATCAACAACAAGTCCTTTGTTTACCGAACAGCAGGAATCAACCACCCGGTCGGAATACAATCCCCTTGCCGGGCCGAATTACCCGATTCAGCCGAATTCCTATTTCACCGATGACAACGGTAACATCCTCATGATGGTCAATGTTCTTGGGGAAGTGCATAAACCGGGTCAGATCGTCGTCCGGGAAAATGCTGATTTTTCGACGGTTATGGCTCTTGCCGGGGGACAGACCGAGCGGGCAAACTTGAAAAAAGTCGTCGTCGCCCGTCAGGAGCCGGATGCAAAAGGGGTTCAATCCTACAAGATCAACCTCAAAGAGTATTTCAAAACTGGAAACAGGACTGATTTTATAGCTCTTCGCCCAAATGACACCATATTCGTTCCGGATAAAAAGAGGGTTGGTTTCGAAAAAATCGCAACTGTCATCGGAACAGCTGCTGCAGGATTCAGCATCTTCGCAATCCTTCAAGACTGAACGCATGAACAATGAGATGATGCCCGTGAAGCACCATGACCGTTTGTTGTTTCCCTTCCGAGCCGGTCGAGTCGGAAGAAAAAAGGAGCTTACCGCAGAGGAGCTTTTCCGGATTATTCGTCGCCGTGGGCCTGGCATGATTATGATTATGGCCGGAGCTCTCTTGCTGGCGGTGATCTTCTATTTTTTGAAGACGCCAGAGTATCACGCCGTATCTGTCGTCATGATCAAAGACGATAAGCGCTCAAGCGATCTTTTGCAGGCGATTCTCGGCCCTGAGGCTTCTGTCGATATTAATGCCTCTAAGAAAGATATTGCTCTTTTCAAGTCGATGCCGATCGCAAGACAGACCATTGAGCAACTGGAGCGGACTCAGCAGGGAAAGTCCATTGAATTGTTCGGAACCAGATCATATCACTCTCCACTGATGGCGGTTCTTATGCATTTCAAGCCGTTCAGCGTCGGCGAGGCAAGAATGGCGGAAGATGATGGCGTCGGCCGTGAGGAACTTCTTCGCCAGCGCTGCATAACACTGACAAAGCGGATTCGGGTCGAGCCGGTAAAGGACACGAACATGCTGAACATATCGGTCGCCAGTCCGTTTCCCGATGAAGCCGAACTTTTGACAAATACGCTCTGCGATGTCTATCGGCAAGCCGATATCACCAGAAACTCTGAGAAATATTCACAGGCCAACAGCTATATCGCCAAAAGCCTGGTCGAACAACAGCATAAAGTTGATGAAGCAGATCGCGCGCTGTCCGGGTTTATGACCAGGAATGAAATCTATGAGGTGTCAGGCAACACGCAGCAACTGCTCGACAAACTCGTTGATGCCGATGCGCAGTACAACGCCATCCAGGCAGAGTATCATACGGTATCCAACACACTCAGGTTTCTGGAGCAGCGGCTTTCTGAGTCTGACAAGGCAATTGGTTCACAGATCGAGCAGACGGTTAATGCAAAGCTGGGCGCCATCATGGAAGAGATTCGCGGGATGGAGGGCGGCTATGTTGCCCTGCTCAAGCAGAAAGGCGCTGATGACCCGGCGGTCAAGACAGCAAAAACTCGGCTCGATGAGGTCAAATCCAGATATGAAACGCTTCAGCGGAGCCAGATCGCTGGAGAAATCGGCTATGCGGGGCGGACGAAAAAGTTTGGTTTTGACATGATTGCCGAAAAGCTGCAGATAGAGAGAAAGCTGAATGAACTGCAATTCCGGGCAGGAGAGTTCTCAAGAATCCGGCAGTACTACGAACAGAAATTGGCCGCCCTTCCCAACAAACAGCAGGAGTTCCTGAAGCTGGAGCGGGATCGCAATGTTGCCAGCAAGACATATGAAGAACTCAAGCAGCGGTTTGATGAAACAAGCATCTTTCTCGGATCGGAGGTTGGGGGCGTATCGCTGATCGGCAAGGCATTCCGTCCATTTTTTCCCGAATCGCCTTCACTGCTGAAAAGCCTTCTGCTTGGGGTCCTTTTCGGAGGCATGCTGGCCATAGGGTATGCATACATTGAGGAGGCTATGGATGGAACTCTTCAGGATGAGGGCCTCTATGAAGAAATCGGGTTAAAGCCGCTTTCCGTCATTCCTATGGTGGGTCCCGGCAGATATCCTGCCATTCAGGCAACTGGAGCAAGCCGCCGGATTGGTCATATGGGTGGTTCCCTCAGACGTCTTCTCTCTGATGGTTCCTCTACTCAGCCACTCGAGGCGCAGGACGGTGCGGTTTTGCCTGTGCCGCTTATTACCGATAGCCTTACCTCTTCATTTGCTGAAAGCATCAGGATTCTGAGAACATCGATTCATTACAGCCGGTCGGGCAATCCGCCGCAGTCCATATTGATTTCTGGTACTGCAATGTGGGAGGGTAAATCCACGGTATGCCTGAATCTGGGTATGGCGTATGCATTGGTCGGGAAGAAAACCCTGATCATCGACTGCGACCTTCGCAGACCATCCCAGCATGTGAAGCTGAACTGTCAGAGGGGTCCAGGCTTGACCGACTGTCTGCTTGGAAGAGATGGCGATTCTTATGCCCCGAATATCCAGTCTACCGGGATGGACAACCTTTTTCTTATGAGTGCCGGTTCAAAGGTATCAGGATCGAGTGAACTCCTGGCATCGGATGAGATGCAAGGCCTTCTGGCTCTTATGAAGACGCGATTTGACTGCATCCTGCTTGACTGTCCGCCATTTTTCCTGAGTGATCCAGCCCAGCTGGCAACATGGACCGACGGCGTCGTTCTGGTTTCACGACTGCGGTACACGGAAAGAAAAATGCTTCGGAACATTATTTCGGATCCGGTTATGAAGGATTCACTTTTGGGGGTTGCCCTCATTGCCACCCCGGAGTTGAGCCGGGATGGGTATCTCGGTAAATACGGGAGCGGGATCTATGAGGAAGATCCATTGCTGCTGACTTAGTTGTTCCTCTTTCCTAACCCCCGCATGTTGTTGTTTTACGCCCCCTCCCCCTCGTGATTCGAGCAGATACGGCCGTCATGGTTATGGCTGCCACCCCTCCCCCTCCGATATTCGGAAACCTGTAAGCACCAAGAATTATGGATGGGGGAATGCCTGTGGACTGGGAGGTTCCTGAAAGCGGAACGATTTCGCGTGGTGAACATTTGAAAACACTATTGGCCGGTATTGCTCGCGCTATGATGGGGCATTGGGCGCGAGAACAGGTTCTTCGTCTGTTTGACGCCGCCGTCTGGATTGTTGGGGCCTATGTGGCTGGCAGTGTCTGGTTTGGTGTTTCTCTTGAGGCAAAGGGGTGGATCCATCTGATGCTCGCCTATGTGTTTCCCCTGGTCGCTTTTATGCTCTATACCCCCATGGGCTGTTATCGCTCATGGAGAAGTCTTGATTATTTCTCGGTTGCAAAGCCGGTTGTCCTCTCCATTATCCTGGTTGGAATCACTGCGCTGACCTTCACATTCCTGATGCATGAAATCAGCGCACTCTCACGGGTATGGTTTCTCCTGACACTGTCTTTTGTGCTCGGCACTTCTGTATCCGTGCGTATTGCCGCCGTTGCAATCATGCGGTGGCTGCGCCGCAATGGCAGTGATTTGCGTCGCATTCTGCTGGTGGGGGATGCGCAGAGCCTTGATGGTATGCGCCGGTCGGTTGCGGACAACCCGGGTTTTGGTTATTCCATTGTCTCAACGCTTGACTACGTCGAGACGGCGTCTGTTTCCATTCTTGATATAATGGCCGGAAAAAACATAGACGAAGTCTGGATGACATCCTCTCCAGTAACGATGGATTGCATGTCCCCATTAATCGCCGAGCTTTCCAGAACCCCGGTTTCAGTTCGCTGGATTCCTGATATCAAGTGGCATGCGCTCTTGAGCGCCAGGGAAGAGAACCTCATGGGCCACCCCAGCTTTCTTCTCAACGCTACGGCAATTGACGGAAGTCAGGGCCGATTGCTGAAAGCTGTTTTTGACCGATTTTTTGCACTGCTCGTGCTGGTGGTGCTTTCTCCTTTATTCCTCTGCATTGCCGTGCTCGTTAAGCTCACCTCTCCCGGACCGGTCATTTTCCGACAGGCCCGTCAGGGCATTTCGGGAAGGTCGTTCCATTGCCTCAAATTCAGGACCATGGTTACGCACAGTGAAGAAAACGGATTGACTCAGGCCACGGTGAATGACCGTCGTGTGACGCCTTTGGGGGCATTTTTGCGCAGGACGAGCCTCGATGAACTGCCACAGTTCATCAATGTCTTGCTTGGGGATATGTCGGTAGTGGGGCCAAGGCCTCACGCCATTCAGCATAACGAATTTTATACCAAGCAGGTCTACGGGTACATGCAGCGGCACAGAACCAAGCCCGGGATTACCGGATGGGCGCAGATAAACGGATACCGCGGTGAAACAGATACGCTGCAGAAGATGATCAAGCGGGTAGAGTATGACATCTACTATATGAAAAACTGGAGCTTCCTGCTGGATCTCAAAATCATATTCGCCACTGCCTTCAGCGGCTGGATGGGGCGGAATGCGTATTGACGGGAAGGAAGGGCTGATGCCGGCGGTAATCAACCAGAAGAGAGCAGGTATGAAGCAGGAAATCTATGTGACGCAGCCATTTCTTCCGCCCTTGGAAGAAATGATCCCCTATATGAAGCAAATATGGGAGAACCGCGTGCTTACCAACAGCGGCCCGTTTCATCAAGAACTGGAGACCGCATTGGCCCGCTATCTTGGCGTTACGCATATTTCGCTATTCGCCAATGCCACGATCGGATTGATTACGGCCTTGCAGGCGCTGCGAATAAGAGGAGAAGTGATCACGACGCCCTACTCATTTGTTGCGACTTCGCATTCCCTGCTCTGGAATGGCATCAAACCGATATTCGTAGATATTGATCCCGATACGCTCAACCTGGACCCGTCAAAAATCGAGGCTGCCATTACTCCTGAGACGTCGGCAATCATGCCGGTCCACTGTTATGGATGCCCCTGTGACGTCGATGCAATCCAGAAGATTGCAGACCGCTACAATCTCAAGGTTATCTATGATGCGGCACATGCTTTTGGCGTTACCGATAGCAGTGGTAGCATTCTCCATCATGGTGATCTCTCCATTCTGAGTTTCCATGCAACGAAAGTATTCAACACGTTTGAAGGAGGGGCCATTGTATCGGGTTCTTCAGGTTTGAAGCGCCATATCGATGATCTGAAGAATTTTGGAATCGCTGATGAAGTGAGCGTTGTTGCTCCAGGCATCAATGGGAAAATGAGCGAATTCAATGCTGCGCTAGGCCTCCTG
This sequence comes from Chlorobium sp. N1, assembly GCF_004332115.1. GTDB lineage: Bacteria > Bacteroidota > Chlorobiia > Chlorobiales > Chlorobiaceae > Chlorobium. Next base: position 10,537 of record NZ_SJPA01000006.1, on the reverse strand, counting down.
CAATTGGAGTATGTCGATAAGGCTATTGCCTGTCGGAAAAGCCTGGATCAGCGATATCGCAAGGGCCTTGAGGGTATCAGGGGTATTCGCTGCCTGCATCATCATGATGGTGGCCATAAATCCAATTATGCCTATTTCCCGATATTGGTCGGTCCTGAATACGAGATCAGCCGTGACGATCTTTATTTGAAGCTTAAAGGGCATGGGATAAACTGTCGGCGTTATTTCTATCCGCTGATTTCCGACTATCCGATGTACCGCATACTTCCTTCAGCAAATCGCCACAATCTGCCTGTTGCTGTGGCGGCAACTGAGCAGGTGCTTTGTCTGCCGATATATCCTGGGCTTGATGTGTCGGTAGTTGATCAGATCGTCGAGCTCATTCGGGCGTTTGCCTCTCTGCCGGGATTACTTGCTGCTGAGGCAAGGTGAATACCAAGACTGGTTTTGCTTGAGAGTGGCCTCAATAACAAAGAACATATTCACCAACTATGCCAGTCAGTTCTATGTTTCTGGCATCGGTATCCTGATGGTGCCGTTCTATATCAGTCGCATGGGTACTGAAGCCTATGGTCTGATCGGATTCTACACGATGCTGCAGTCCTGGTTCATGTTGCTGGACATGGGGCTTACACCGACCATGCAACGGGAAACTGCGCGTTTCCATGGTGGTGCGATCGATGCTACAAGCTACCGTAACGTTGTCAGGGCACTGGAAGGACTGTTTCTCGGGGTCAGTATCATTGGTGGATGCGCACTGTTTTTCTCGGCCGGATATATAGCGGATAGCTGGCTGAATGCATCCACCCTGCCATACAGGGAACTCCATGCTGCCATCGGGATCATGGCGCTCATTATCGCCATGCGATGGATGGGCGGGCTGTATCGGGGAATCATTGTGGGCTCTGAAAAACTGGCCTGGCTTGGTGGTTTCAATGCGTTTTTGGCAACCATCAAATCATTGGGGGTGATTCCCGTTTTGCTGTTTGTCGGATCTGCCCCGAAGATGTTTTTTGGCTATCAACTGTTCATTGCATTGATCGAACTGGTCGGACTGATGCTCTATGCTTACTGGTTATTGCCCGATATGCCAGATGGAAGAGTGCTTTCCTGGGACATCAGGCATATTCGGCCGCTGTTGCGCTTTTCTCTGACTCTTGCTGTTACCTCAAGCGTATGGATCCTGACGACGCAGATGGACAAGCTTGTTTTGTCCAAGATACTTCCCCTTGCTGACTATGGCTATTTTTCCTTGGCGGTACTTGTTGCCAGCGTTGTCATTATGATAAGTACTCCGGTCGGTTCCGCAATAATGCCGCGACTCTCAAAATGTGACGCAGAGGGAGATGGTGCGGGTTTGATTCGTGTCTACAGGAAAGCCACGCAACTGGTAAGTGTCCTTGCTGGCTCGGCGGCGCTCACGTTCGCGTTTTGTGCAGAACGGCTGCTGTTCGCATGGACTAATGACCATGAACTGTCCATCCAGGCAGCACCGGTTTTAAGGGCGTATGCATTGGGGAACGGCATCCTGGCGGTCGGGGCATTTCCCTATTATCTCCAGTATGCAAAGGGCGATTTGCGGGTGCATTTCATCTGGAGTATCGGCAGCCTGATGATTCTTGTCCCTTCTGTTATCTGGGCGGCGGAGCTGTATGGTGGCGTCGGTGCCGGATACGTGTGGCTTGTTATGAATTTATTGGGTGTGGCAACACTGCCTTCGCTCATACACCATAAGTTTTTTCCGGGACTGAACCGGAAATGGTTCGCTGATGATGTGATTGGTATTATCGCTGCCGGCGCTCTCGCCGGGGTGGCTGTGAGCCTGTTCATGACCCCCGGTTCTGGTCGCTGGATTCAGCTCGTTGAAGTCGGGGTTTCCGGCTTCGCCGTATTGTTGGCCTCGGCAGCAGCCTCGGCTGAAATTCGCTGTAGCATAAAGAAACTGCGAATGCATTTTTTGCAGAGAGCAACCGTTTGATTTCAAAGAGGAGGAGGCGTTCATGAAGCTTGCCGTTAATCAGCCGTATTTTTTCCCCTATATCGGCTATTTCCAATTGATTGCTGTGGTCGACCGATTCTATCTGGCTGATAACATGCAGTTCATCAAGAGGGGGTGGGTGCATCGGAACCGAATCCTCAAAAATGGTGAGGAGTCACTCTTTAGCATATCCCTGAAAAAAGATTCGCACACGTTGCCTATTCGAGAGCGCCGGCTGTCTGAAGCTTTCGAGCGAACTCGTCTTCTTCACCGGTTTCATGTAGCATACAGCAAGGCTCCTCATTTCAGGGATGTCTATCCGCTTCTGGAGCACGTCGTCATGAATGACAATGGCAATTTGTTCGAGTACCTCCGGCATTCAATACTGGCGATTCTCGGATATTTGGGTATTCGTACCGAGATTGGCGTGCTCTCAGACGTCCCTGTTGCTGAAGGTCTTTCAAAGCAGGATCGCTTGCTCGACGTGTGCGGGAAACTGGGTGCAGGAACATACATCAACGCCATCGGAGGCATGTCGCTCTATTCAAAAGAAGCGTTTGCCCGGCGAGGCATCGAACTGCAGTTTCTCAAACCGGCACTGGATCCCTATCCCCAGTTTGGCGGAGCCTTTATTCCTGGGCTTTCCATTGTCGATGTGCTGATGTTTAATTCAGTCGGCCGCATACAGGATGAGTTGCTCACCGCGTATCAGCTGGTATGATTCATAATGAAGAATCCCTTGATCTCCTCAGCATCGAGCAGGAAAAAACCGAAACTGTCGGTCTGCGTCATAACCTACAATCATGAGAAGTACATTCGGCAGTGCCTGCAGAGTCTTGTGGATCAGCAGGTATGTTTCGACTATGATATAGTCGTCGGTGACGATGCCTCTACTGATGGCACCCGCAAGATCATCAGTGAATTCGAGGATCGATACCCGGGTAAGGTTAGGGCGTTCCTGCACGATGAAAATGTCGGCCCCTGTCAAAATTACCGTGATGTCCATTTTCAGGCACGGGGCGAATACATTGCCCATATCGACGGTGATGATTACTGGATGCCATGGAAACTTCAGCAGCAGTCTGATTTTCTTGACTCTCACCATGAGTGTGTTGCTGTGTATGGCAATGCTGTCGTTATCAGTGATGACCAGAGCCTTCTTGGAGCATTCAACGACCGCATTCCGGAGGTGTTTGATCTGGATTTTCTGCTCGCTAGAGGCAACTTTCTCAATAACAGCTCGCTCTGCTACCGGACCATCCATAGAGAGCGGGTCCTGCCCGATGGTGATTTTCTGGACTACCTGGTTCACCTGCGCCTGGGCTGCATCGGGAAGCTGGGGTATCTGAACAAGGCGCTTGTCGTGTATCGTGCTGGTTCGGCAACATCCGTTTTGCTCAATCTGTCCAATGTCTGCAGGGAGCTTTCCTGGGAAGCATTGCATGCCGCTCAGTTGATGCCGGTGAGTAAGGATGCTGAGCGAAGCGCTATGTCATTGTTTTTTTTTGATGTTCTGCATGAGGGTGTTCGGCGTTTTGATATCCCATTCATGCTTCATTGGACGCAGCGGATTTATGCTGACTCGGGCGGGATGGGCAGTAGCGCTATGCTGGCCGGTCTGTTTCGGGCAGTTCTATTCCTCGTAATGGCGCCCACTAGAAGGATGCGGCGCTTTTTTTTCGGTTCTCCTTCGTTCAGAGTGTTTCATGGTAGATAAAGTGTGGGATCTGCCAGAGACTGCTATTCGACGGCATGTGAACTCTCTGTTTGATGGACGGTTCCCGATCGCCATACAGAATCTATTTCTCGTAACGGTGACCTACGGGCATCGGCTCGACCTGCTTATGCAAACATTACATTCGGCGTTTTGTGAGGGTGTTGCGCATGCGGTCGTTGTCAATAATGCTTCAGAAGATTCCATTGAAGAGTATCTGAGTGTTGAATATGGTGAGAGGGTCACGATTGTGTCCTTCAGTTCAAATACAGGGTCTGCGAATGCCTATAAGGCGGGATTGGCAAGGGCTGTTGAACTGGGGGCTGAATTCCTTTTCCTGCTAGACGATGATAATGTTGTTGATGAAGGAGCACTCTCCATACTTGTCTCCGGATATTTGGCGAGTGTGGCCTCTATCGGTTCCGACCGTCTTGCTGTTCTAGCCTGTCGTCCAGACCATCATGCCGATGTTCTTGATGGACTAGGGCAAAAGAGGTCCAATCCGAAACCGGCTAGCTTTTTAGGGTTCCATCTTGTCGATATCCCATTCAAATTCTGGCGGCGGACGCCGTTGTTCCGCTTGTTGAATAACCAGAAGCGCATGCCTGTGAGTGTGCGTATGGATGTTGCCCCATATAGCGGGATGTTTTTCAGTGCGTCAGTGCTCATGAAGCATGGGTATCCCGATGCCCGTTTTGTCCTCTATGGTGATGATTCTGAATTCTCCTATAGGATTACACTTGCCGGAGGCTCAAATATCCTGATGACCGAGGCGCGGCTGACCGACCAGGAGTCTTCATGGAATCTCAATGCCAATAACACGTCATCATTCGGCGCATGGCTTCACGGTGATGGAGATTTTCGAGTGTACTATGCTGCACGGAATGGCGCGTATTTCGAGCATTGGATTAGGCCGCACAATAGGTTCGTGCGCCAGATTAATAAAAAGACTTACCTGTTTTTTCTTTGGCTTGAAGCCGTTCGGTCCGGGAGGCTCAAGCGGTTCAGGTTGATTATCAACAGCATTGCTGACGGAGAGGCTGGCAGGCTGGGCATGCATCCTGACTTTATTCTTTGAGGATCAATGATGAAATGGAAGAAATCCAATGACTGTGCCTATATCAGTAAAAATGCCATATGAGGTTCTACGGGAAATGTCCGGTGGCTTCATGCATACGCAGTTGCTCTATACAGCAGTGAGATTAATGGTAAGACTTGTTGGGCATCCGTGGATGGTCGGAGCATGAAAATCCTGTTTGTAAACGGCCTGTATGAGCCGTATGTCGGAGGTGGGGCCGAGATTATCCTGCATAAGCTGACGAGGGGGTTGATGGGGCTTGGCCACCAGGTGGTAGTGCTCAGCATTGGAAAGAATCCTGACCTTTCAGTAGACCGTGTTGATGGAGTGAAGGTTTACAGGGCGGGAATCCGTAATCTGTATTTCCCTTATGGACAGACAACTCCCTCGTCATTGAGCCGAACCCTGTGGCATCTTTTCGATTGCTACAACCCGCTGATGCAGGACTACGTCAGGCATGTGGTGGCAGCTGAAAAGCCCGAAGTCGCTTCATGCCATAATCTTGCAGGCTGGTCGGTGAGTGTCTGGGATGCCTTGACTGAAGCTGGCGTGCCTATCGTACAGGTCTTGCACGATCAGTATCTGCTCTGTCCTACCTCCACAATGTTTGACGGACACGCACCCTGTGCGAGACAATGTCTTCGCTGTCGAGCACTACGTATTCCCCATGCCGGTAAATCCAATCAGGTGAGCGCTGTCGTGGGTGTTAGTCGTTTCATTCTCGATAAGTTGCTGTCCTATGGGTATTTCCGTGATACTAAGACGAGGCAGGTCATCTATGATGCCCGAGCTCTTGAAGTCGAATATCGTAAATCAGGCGCAGCGTCTGTCGATGGGCTTCACGTGTTCGGTTATATCGGTACGCTTGCGCCCCATAAGGGGATTGAAATGCTTCTTGACGCTTTTTCTCGGCCCGGAGAGGGTGGCTGGCGTCTGGTTATTGCCGGAATCGGAAAACATGACTATGAGGCTGAGTTGAAAAAACGATATCGGAATGAAAATATTTTCTTTGCCGGCTACTTAAACCCGAAAGAGTTTTTTGAAAAGATTGATGTGTGCATTGTTCCGTCTCTATGGGAAGACACGTTTCCGGGGGTAGTCCTGGAGTCCCTCAGTATGGGGGTGCCGGTGATCGGTTCGGCGCGAGGCGGTATTCCCGAAATGCTGGTGCATGGCTATAACGGTATGCTGTTCAATCCGGAAGACCCTAATGGACTGTTTTCTGCAATGAGAAATATTTCAGAAAGCCTCGATGGATGGCGAGCAAAACGGGAGTCTATCGTCAATAGCGCCCCGTCTTTTTCTGATGGATACGGATGGTCAAAACAATGGGAAGCCCTTTATGCCAGTGTTGTCTGATGCCACGGTATTGTACCGGGAAGATTGGAAGGTGCGGTTTGTTCTTGTTCTTGGTGCCATGATTCTCATCACTGATGCTCTCGGCGGCGCATTGAGGTACTACGCATCCCAGCATAATCTGGAGCTTGCGCTCTACCTGCCAAAGCTACTGGTTGTCATTGCCGCATTGTTTCCGTTCGCAGGATTTTATTCATCAGATGGCACCCCGTTTGCCAATAAACCGGTTTTCTGGGTCTATTACGTGCTCGTCTTTTCCATTGGCGTTGGCGTGTTCAATTCAGTTTCACCCGGTGCGATAGCTTTTATGGGGCTCCAGTTGATGCCCTTCATTCTGGGGCTGCTCATTACCATGCCTTCTGGTGATCATCTTCGGGGCATTGCCCGTTTTGTCATGTTCTTGTGGGTGGTTACCTGTCTTGGCATATGGGCTGATTATTTTATTGATTTCCCCTGGAAGGGGGGGCTGTTTGAGATTTACGGTTCTACCATTGAACTGAGCCGATCCTGGTCAACGTTTGGCGTCGAGCGGCCTGCGGGATTTACCCGCATATCAGCCACAGCTGCCTTTTACGTAGGCATTCTGGGGCTGATGCTAATGGTTTTTTCCCGATCGTTCATGGCCCGTCTGGGGGTCGTGCTTGCGACTCTTGCGACTATGGCCGTCACCACCACAAAATCGGCGGTTGCGGCTGCTGTTGTCGTGCTCATTTTCCGTTTGCTTCATCGGTCTCCGAAAATCCGAATTGCTCTTTTCGGCGCTGTAATGGCTGCCGCTATTATTCTTCCTCTTTCCTTCCCGAAAGCGGACCAGGAACTGCCGGTGGACAGTGACCTGTCCGAACAGCTGTTTTATTCGTTCAATGATCGTACTTCACAGACCTGGCCATATTTTGTGGCGGCAATTCAGCATGGTGTTGTTGGCGAGGGCGTTGGTGGCGTGGGGACGGCCAATATGATTGCCGGGGGAGCCCTGTCGAGGCCGTCATTGAACGTAGCCGACAGTTTTCCGCTCTACCTTATGGGCTGGCTTGGTTTTGCGGGGGGGATTGCTGTGTTCCTCTGGCTCGGGTACTCTGCATACGGGTTTGCTGTTTCAGGGAATAAATGGAAAGAGGCCATAGGGACAGCCGGTTTGTTCATCTTGCTTGTTGGCATCACCATCGACGTCATTGAAACAGTTCCTGGGTGTATTCTTCTCGGCATCATGGTTCGAGGCGTGAGCGGCATGGATTCTGTCCATAGCATCGATGCTCCGGAATGATGGAACCTGAGGTGTTTGTCAACTGCCGGTTTCTGGAGAAGGAGATTACCGGTGTGCAGCGCTACAGTCTTGAAATTACCCGAGAGCTGAAGACGCTGTATCCTGCAGTAACGTGCCTGGCCCCGGATCAGATCCTCCATCCTGATCTTTGCGAAGAACTCGATGCGAAAGTCATTGGGCGCCACACCGGCCACCTATGGGAGCAGCTTGATCTGCCGGTCTATCTCCGGTCGAAGGGCTCTCCAGTGCTGCTCAATATGGGCAATTCGGGGCCGATGTTCTATGGTAATTCAATCGTCGTCATCCACGACATCGCCTATGAGCGGTATCCGGACGCCTTCTCGCTGCAGTACCGCCTGCTCTACCGGATCATGGTCCCCCGTCTGCTTCGTTCCGCCAAAGCTATTGTTACCGTAAGCGAGTTTTCCAAATCGGAGCTGGTCGCGCGCTTCAACCTTTCCCCGGATGATGTTTCTGTGGTGCATAACGCCGTCAGGGGAGTGTTCCGGAATCAAACCGCAGAATCTACGGAGCGTTACATTCTGGCGGTTTCATCAATTAACCGGCAGAAAAACTTTCATTCGCTTATACAGGCATTCAACCGCCTGAGGGACGTCGAGGTGAAGCTTTATATCGTGGGGGGCTTCAACCGGATTTTTACAGATCCTGTCCTCAAGGCGGAGGTTACCGGCAATCCCAACATTGTTTTCAAGGGAAGAGTCTCGGATGGTGAACTGATATCACTGTACTCGAACGCACTCTGTTTCGTGTTTCCTTCCTTTTATGAAGGCTTTGGTCTCCCTCCGATCGAGGCCCAGTCATGTGGCTGTCCGGTTGTTGCCTCAAATGCGGCCAGCCTTCCTGAAATCTGTGCAGACAGCGTCGTGTACTGTGATCCAGGCAGTGTTGATGATATTGCCCAAAAAATTTCGATGCTTCTTGAACATGACGAGCTGAGGCAGGAACTCGTCCGGAAAGGCTTTGCCAATAGCCGCAGGTTTTCCTGGAGCCGTTCAGCGCAGAAGATGTATTCGATAGCGCGTGCCATGATTGATGAGAACTCCGGAATGGTGCGGTCCTGAACAATCCGTAATGCCTACCGGAGGATGTAAAAAAAAGGATGCGCCAATCCGTGTCCTTCATGCGGCTGAAACCGTCATTGGCGGCATCGGTTCCTATATGGATGATCTTGTCAGTCAGCAGAGCCTGCACTATGGACAAGAATCGGTGAGGGTCGTCGTACCGGCTCGGCAGGCAGGATTCTTTGAGCGGGTTTCAGGCCAACAGGTTGCTGGTATTCAGGCGAAACGGCATCGTCTGGCCACCGCTATTGAACTGGCTAGGCGTGTCAACGCTGAAGCGCTCACATTTGCTCCGGATATTATCCATTTGCACTCCTCATATGCCGGCCTGGCGGTTCGCCCTTTCTTGATGCTGTTGCATCAGCACTCGAAGGTGGTCTACTGTCCTCATGGATGGGCATTCAGGCGGGAGACGGCCAACATGTTCAATTCCGTGGCAGCGCGGACGGAATTGGCGCTCTCACACATGACAGATGCCATTGTCTGTATTTCACACAGCGAGTATGATGCTGGTCGGGATGCGGGAATATGTCCGGATACTCTTCAGGTGATATTCAACGGTATTGCCGATCAGCCACAGGAAGAGAGTGTCGGTGAACTCCATTGGCCGGACCATCGCCTGCGTCTCCTGTTTGTCGGTCGTTTTGACCGACAGAAAGGCATAGACGTATTTCTTGATGCGATGAACCAGCTGCGCGATGTCGCCTGTGCCTATGTCGTTGGAGCTCCGGTAGTAAACGGTGAGACGCTTCCCGCTATTCCGGACAATGTCACCTGTATCGGATGGAAGAGCCGCGCCGAGGTTCAACATTGCTACCGTTCTGCTGAACTGCTGGTGATGCCTTCACGCTGGGAAGGTTTCGGCCTTGTTGCCGTTGAGGCGTTGCGTGCGGGGCTGCCGGTACTGGCCAGCAGGGTGGGTGGATTGGTCGACATTGTCGAGGACGGCGTATGCGGCAGGCTTGTGGCGCCCGGATCCACGTCTGCAATCGTTGATACTGTCCGTTCACTTGACCGAGACGGATTGAAAGAGATGGGTCGGGCGGGACGAATTCGGGCGACGAGTCTGTTTGGGGTGGAGCGCATGTTTAGTGAAATGCATGACCTGTATTGCCGTCTCCTCTGAACCTCATCCTGTCGCCGGCATTAAAATAGTGCCCTTGGCAAGCCGCCATGTCCGCGTATGTCGTCAATTCTTAACAGCTATAGTTATTTGCCATGAAAAGATATGTGCGTTGGGCTCGGGTGTTATATGGATGGAAAATCAGTAAACGTGTCGATTCGGTCTCTCCTCCCGAAGAGGTGTTTCTGGAGATTACCAACGCCTGTAACTTCAAGTGTAGCTATTGTCCTCACGCTGATCCGAATCATTTTCTGGAAGTACGCCCGGCTTCATTATCTCCGGATGATGTGGCGTTGCTATTGGGGAAGCTTCGTGATGGGGGCGTGCGGACGAGTGCCATACATCTGAATATTGATGGCGAGCCGTTCATGAACAGGCGGATCGGCGAAATCTGCACTGCCGCGATTGGGAAGGGGTGGAACACCTTTATTTTTGCGACAAACGGTTATTACGCGTCTATAGACCGGGTGAAGGCCCTGCCTGCGGTGGGCAATGACATCCGGTACCTGTTCACCATCGATTTCTGTTCCGATCCTCAGCTCTTTGAACGGTATCGCGGGGGTGCGGGTTCATGGGACGTCGTCCGCCAGAATGTCTGCGACCTGCTGAGTCATGATATACCGCATGTGTCCGTCGTGATGACGGATATCTCATCCTTTACGTATACGGGCCAGAAGGAACTGGCCTCGCGGTATGCCGCGCTGAAGCAGTTGTTTCCGGAATCGGCGAGGCTGGGGTTCAAGACCCGGGAGTTTCACGATGTAACCGCCTATGTTGCAGGTGAGGCAAATGGCCGCCAGACGAATAAAAAATACGGCCCTTCGTCGAATTTAGTGGGTCGCTCTTCGGCAAACTACTGCATTGTCAGATTGCCATGTCGAGCTTCCCGCAGTAAAACAGGATTCGGGTTCGGTAGCTTTCGAAGCTGTGGAACCCACGGGC
>NZ_SJPA01000005.1 GCF_004332115.1 Chlorobium sp. N1 | reverse complement strand
TTTTTTGCGCCTGTTCGAATGGCTCCTTTTGGAGCTTGACGTAATCAGAAATTCGTTCGTGTGGTCACCTTCCCGAACGGTGATTGAGTGCCGCTCGGCGATGGCTTGAATTCTTCAGCAACCCCTATTTAATGACGCAGATCTAATTATCTTCGCGAATATTGATGGTAGGTCTGACATTCATTCTGTTCGCCATCTTCTTGATGTTGCATCAACAAATAACCATCGGGTTATTTTTATTGGCTCTAAGCACTTTGGATATAATCTTGACTGGATAACACGGATTGATAGGGATAAGAGAGGGCTGCTTCGTAATCCCCTTTTAGATGGAGTATTGCGCTCTGAAGAAAACGTGAAAAGACTTCAGCTGCCTTCTCTGAACTATATTTCAATTATTGATCCTCTTTGTGACGGTAATGGTAATATCTTGATTACTGATGATCTCGGTAGATTGATTTCACCTGATCGAAATCATTTGACAAAGTACGGAGCGATATATATCGGTCAGCATGTCTTTCACTCATCAATTCTGTCGGATCTATTACCTCGAAAATCCTGTCAGTTTTAATTGGGAATTATCATACAGGAGGGGATCTCTATTTATTCTTAAATGATATATCTTTCATAAAAATAATAACTTAGCATTCATAAAAAGGCCGGAAATCCGTATATTTCAGCAGATTTCTTCATTCATCCTCTGCTATCATGAAAAACATCAATCCTCTTGGCCTTTTCGACGAACATTTTCTGCTGGAACGGCTCACCAAGCTCAAAGATCCATTGGTAAAACTGGATACATATATCGACTGGAACATCTTTGCGCCGATCCTGAATGTCGTCTTCAGTAAGCCTGAAAACAGTAGCAAAGCAGGTCGCCCTCCGTTTGATAGAGTCATGATGTTCAAACTGCTCATTCTACAAAGCTTGTATAGTCTCTCCGATGATCAGATGGAGTTCCAAATAACAGACAGGCTGAGCTTCAAGCGATTTCTGAAGCTGAAGACCAGCGACAAGGTTCCCGACAGCAAGACCATCTGGAAGTTCCGTGAAACTCTCATCCAGGAAGGGGTTATCGAAGCCCTGTTTCACCGGTTCAATGAGGCCCTTGACGACCAGTCCGTCTTTGCAAATACCGGCCAGATTGTCGATGCCAGTTTTGTTGAAGTGCCCCGTCAGCGCAACACACGGGACGAGAACCAGCAGATCAAGAAAGGCGAAACCCCTGAAGCCTGGAAAGCAAAACCCAACAAACTTCGTCAAAAAGATCGTGACGCCCGCTGCACCAAGAAAAACAAGATGTCTTTCTATGGCTACAAGAACCATATAAAAGCCGACAAGGGAACAAAGCTCATCAGCGACTACATGGTTACCGATGCTTCAGTTCATGATTCACAGGAGCTTGAAACCCTTATCAGTACCGACGATGGCGGTCAGAAACTGTACGCAGACGCAGCCTATATTGGACAGGAAGAAACTATCGAAAGCAGTGGTATGAGGAATATGGTTCATGAAAAAGGCAACAGGTACCATAAGCTCACCGATGCCCAGAAGGCTTCGAACAAAGAAAAGTCTCGTACTCGCGCCAGAGTTGAACATGTGTTCGGCTTCATGACCAATTCGATGAACGCCATGTACATCAGAACCATTGGCTACATACGGGCAACTGGCAAGATTGGATTAGCTAACTTGACCTATAACATGATGCGCTGCACACAGCTGAAGAAGAAAGTGCACAATGTTTTCCTGCGGGATAGCTACGCCTAAAAGGTGCTTCCAGGGGGCTTTTAAGCCCAAAATGTGTCAAAGAACGGTGTTTTTTAGGATCGACGACAATCCTGCCGGGTCACCCGGTTACAGCGATATATCAAAAATCAATTCTTAGAGGTGCCCTTTACATAGATGAATGCCTTGAAGCCACCCTTCGATTGACCCGTTCAAATTGGACCGGACCGGTAAATATTGGTTCAGATGAAATGGTCTCTATTGATCAACTTGCTGAAATGGTTATGGACGTTGCGGGAAAGAGGCTAAAGATCAAGCATATCGATGGGCCCTTGGGCGTCAGAGGACGGAATTCTGATAACCATCTTATCGAAGAGCGTTTAGGGTGGCGTCCCACACAGGCATTACGGGTAGGGCTGGATAAAACCTACGCATGGATACAGACCCAAACCAAACCGTAACGTTGGACGGTCGAGACCCGTTGACTGGCCCCCGAAAGATCTTGCAACGGGTCTCGGTCATATTCATGCAACTTCCGTGTTTCATGGCGTGAACATATTCCACTCCAAGATTGCATATGGCAGGTGAAAGGATGAGGTCGGTATTGTCGAGTCGTGCCCTTCCCCCTCAGGCGAACAGGAGTGCCCGTTGATGGTTCCCGGCCGGGTGATCGTAAGGATTGATCCGAGGTACTTCCGCCCGGCGGAAGTGGAGACCCTGCTCGGCGACCCCTCGAAAGCGGAGCGGGAACTGGGGTGGGTGCCGGAGATCGGCCTGGAGCGTATGATCGAGGAGATGGTTAAGCATGACCTCGACGCTGCCCGAAGCGGCGCCCTCCTCAGGGCCCACGGCTACGATTTTGCCGTCACGCATGAGTACTGATTGTGAGGCATAGCCTCCAATGAGGCGCTGGCCGGCAGCAGAGCTTCGCGGTGTAGCGCTTCGAACCGATGCGTTGACGTTCTGCATGCCGGCACCTGCCGGCAATCCCTGCAGGGAAACCCGCCTCCTCACCTCTGTCCCAGCCGGAGGCCCCCCCGGCCATTCGCTTTCCGGATAAGGCACCTCAACCCCGTCAGGGTTTTAGCTGCACACGTCAGACCTCCTGCCGGGATAGCGCATCCGGCGGGTCGTTCTCCGTAAGGATGAGCTCCCGCCGCTCTTCGGCCTCGAGTTCACGCCTCCTTGCCTCGTACTCCATGGTCATTTTCCTCTCCAGGTACCGGCTGTAGTGTTCGTCGTCCTGCATCTCCGGCCGGTAGCGGCTCTGGAGAATGAAGAGGCCGACGAGGCCGATGATGGTGATGAGGAGGTCGCCGAGGATGACGAGCATCCGCACCATTGGCGCGTCCCCGATCGATACCGCAACCGAAAGCAGTACGATGTTGATGAGGACGATGCCGGTGATCTGCGCGGCCGTCAGCTGGGTGGGCTTACCGATGCGTTCGGGATCGAAATGCGGTGGCGTGGTGAAGATGCTCATCATGCTTCTCCTCTTGTCTTGAGTTCTCCTCTCCCGGAGTGCTGGAAAGGATTCCGCCGGGGTGGCGGGGTGCTGCCCTCGTCCTCTCGCCGGTGCCCCTGGCGATGGAGGAATGAACTCTATGTAGTGTATAAATATATGAAAAAACGCACATAGGCGCAAAAGCCGCGTAATGGAGCGCCTCACCCTGCAGCAAGACGAGGGGAAACGGGCGCAATCCTGAGTGCGGCGCATCACCATCACACATGAGTACAGATACCAACCCCTCATCCGCACCGGACCCCGATGGCTCGGCCCCGCCGGGGGGGCTGCGCCCGAAACACTCGCTGGCGGAGTGGTACTGTGCGCTCGGCCGCGTCGCAACGGTTGTCCTGATGATCGTCATCTTCTTCGTCGCCCTGGCTCCGAGGGAGGTCCTTCCGACGGTGGAGGGGTGGAACGACAAGGTGGAGCATTTCATCGCCTTCGGCGTACTCTCCATAGGCATTTCTCTCTATTGGAGGCTTTCTGGGTGGCCGGTCGCCGCCATCCTGACCTGCTACGGGGTGCTGATCGAGGTGGCCCAGTCGTTCACTCCGTGCAGGCAGGCAAGCCTCTTCGACGTGGCGGCCGATATCGCGGGGATCGCCATGGGGCTGCTCCTGCATGCGCTCGTGCGCCGGGCATCCCGATCTGTTCTTGGGACGGGTGCCCTGTCCTGAAGCGCCTGGCTGCCGTTGCCGCGGGTATTGTCCAGCGCAGTTCCCTCCGCTTGCGGGCGAGGTGACCGAATAATAAACAAGAAGTGGTGAAGCGATGAGTAAAAAGACCGATTGGCCCTCCCGGGCCTACCAGCTCGAGCAGCGGCGCGAGTTTGCGGAGCTCGAGATCCATTGCCGGCAGTGGGTTATTGCCGAATCGGAAAGCGCCACGGCATGGTATCATCTGGGCAACGTCCTGCTCAAAACGCAAAAGGTTCACGATGCCCTCGAGCCGTTCAGGAAATGCGTCTCGCTCGACAGCGGGATTGCAGAGGGCTGGAACAACCTCGGCGTGGCCTTGATGATCTCCGGCGAGGGGGCTCCTGTCGAGATGTTCGAAAAGGCGATCGCCCTGAAGCCCGGGTACGCTGAAGCCTTGAACAACCTCGGTGTCGCGCTGAAGGACGTCGACCCCGCCCGCTCTCTCTGGCTGCTGCGGAAGGCGATCAGGCTGAAGGCCGATTATGCGGATGCGTGGAGCAACCTCGCCGACATCCTCTGGCGCGGCGGCAATGCCGATGCGGCCGTCGACGGGTACCTGCATGCCATCGCCCTCAGGAAAGAGTATCCCCAGGCATGGTCGCGCCTCACCCATGCCTGTCGGCAGATGGTGGAGCCGGCGAGGCGCCGGGAGGTGCTCGACGAACTGCGCCGGATAGATCCCGCTCGATCGGAATCCTTCGCACGCGAGGTGCTGGCGTAGGAGTGCAGGGGCGACAGGCTGTCCGCCCCGTCTTCCTTGCGCCGCTGATTCACTTCATTCAAGCAATTGCAACGACTTCGTTTTATGCCGGATTTCGTACCGGCGGGGGCGAAGGCATCCCTACAGAAAGAATATGGCTGAAGTGAAGCTTCTCACGGTCATCATGGCCGGCGGTTCGGGTACGCGGCTCTGGCCGCTGTCACGCGAGTCCAATCCCAAGCAGTTCCTTTCCCTCGCAGGGAAAGAGTCGATGCTGCAGCAGACGCTGCGACGGGTCGAAGGGCTCGGCGATTCGCTCCCGCTCGTCATCTGCAACGAACGGCACCGGTTCCTTGCCGCCGAACAGCTGCAAGAGCTCGAACTGCTCGACCATAACGTCATGCTTGAGCCGGCCGGCCGCAATACCGCTCCCGCCGCGGCCCTTGCCGCACTGAAGGCGATTCTGGGGGGGGGCGATCCCGTGCTGCTGGTGATGGCGGCCGATCATGTGATAGCCGACGGCGTGGCGTTCCGGGATGCCGTGAAGGAAGCGTTGGCGTATGCCCAGTCGGGATCGCTGGTGACGATGGGCGTTGAGCCGGACCGGCCCGAGACCGGCTACGGCTATATCCGTACCGGAGAGGAGCTGGTGCCCGGGGTCTGGCGGGTTAAGGAGTTCGTGGAGAAGCCCTCCCTCGAGACGGCCGAATCCTATCTCTCCTCAGGCGACTATTTCTGGAACAGCGGGATGTTCATGTTCAGGGCGAGCCGCTACCTTGAGGAACTCGAGCATCACCGGCCAGACATTCTTGCCGCATGCCGCCAGGCGCTTGCTGAAGCGGTCAGCGATAAGGATTTCATCCGGGTCGATCCGGCTGCGTTCAAGGCCTGCCCTGCCGATTCCATCGATTATGCCGTGATGGAGAAGACCGGGGACGGGGTGGTGGTGATGCTGGACGCCGGCTGGAGCGACGTGGGGGCGTTCGGCGCCCTCCGCGACGTATTGGCGAAGAACGAGGATGGAAATGCGCTCAGCGGCGACGTGCTTGTCCATGACAGCCACGACAACCTGGTGATTGCCGAGAACATGCTCGTGGCAACGGTCGGGCTGGAGAACTGCATCGTGGTGCAGACCAGGGATGCTGTTCTTGTCGCATCGCGCGACAGGGTCCAGGAGGTGAAGCGCATCGTCGAGTCGTTGAAGGCGGCAGGCCGAAGCGAGCATGAGCTTCACCGGCAGGTATACCGGCCGTGGGGGCACTACGACTCCGTCGAGGCGGGGGAGCGCTATCAGGTGAAGCGCATCTGTGTCAACAGGGGAGCCAGGCTCTCGGTACAGCAGCACCACCACCGTGCGGAGCACTGGATCGTGGTGTCCGGGACGGCGAAGGTGACCCTTGACGCGACCGAGCGGCTGCTGACGGAGAACCAGTCGATCTACATTCCGGCCGGCTCGGTGCATTCGCTCGAGAATCCCGGTCGGATCCCTCTCGAGCTCATCGAGGTGCAGTCGGGAAGTTACCTCGGGGAGGACGACATCGTCCGGCTCGAGGATCTCTATGGGAGATGCCTTTCATGATTGTTGTGCCGGTTCCTCCGGCATGGCCCGATGCCTACCTCTCATCCTGTATTTCATCATCACCACTATTTGATGCCCGCTGAACAGTAACCCGCGGCGTAGCGGTCCTACCGCTACAGGTCCGGGCTGTGGCGACTCTCTCCCGACTGCCACGTGGCATGGCATAGGGAGGGCTGTCCCACGGCAGTCCAGACTCCCGCATCTTTGACTCAGCGGCTGCGTCCGCAATTTCCTCTTTCGGTTTTCAGTCGCTTTCGGTAGCGGCTGGCATGCCTTTTACGAAGACGGTGTAATTCGAAGTCCGGCCGGACTCGTTCTAACCGGTATTCATGAACATGAAACGCAAGCAACTATGGTAGAGCAGCAAGGACCAGCGTGTTCAGAACGTCCGCCGCAAGGGGACGGTGCCCGGCTTCGATCCCCTCAAGGAGAGGATTCGTCAATGGGCGAACGGGAGTGGGTCCTGTTGCATCAGAGCTGGGAGATCGTTTCACCTGAGAACGGTCGTATCCAGCTGACTTTCAGGGAGTTCCAGGCGTTCCTGCTGCTTGCGACTGCCGAGGGCAATGTCAAGGATCGTGGGGAGATGCTCTCCTTTTTCGGCTACAGTGACGACAAATTGGGCTACAAGGCCCTTGAGTCGCTGGTCTACAGGATCAGGAAAAAAACGCGGCGCATCGGTTTCCCCAACCTTGTCAACACCGCCTACGGCCTCGGCTGGACGCTGAGCGTGGCGATCAGGGTGGTCTGACGGTTCGTTTACCCCTTCCGCCGGGGGGGCGTTCCCTCCGCGCGGAGGGTTCATCCCTTCGCCACAGGGCTAATCTCTCCCCGATATCGCTTATAACCACTTACCCCCAATTACCATGAAGCACACGAGACTGTTTTGCTCTGTTCTTGTTCTCAGCTCTCTGGGTTCGCTTGGGCTGACGGCGCCCTCCGCCCATGCGGCAGCTCTTCCCGAAGCAGCCTACCTTCCGAACTACCACGGAAAATCAGTCACAACCCCCGTCGCCTGGGGTGCTTCAGACAACGTGGTGTTCGTCGGCATCGGCGGAACGACCCCTTCCCCCTACATCGGCACCAACGACGGCGCTGCGGTTTTCGGCTTCGGCGTCGGCAACCCTGAAAAGAACGTCGGCATCCAGGTCGCGCTGGTCTCCGTCGACATCAGCGAGTGGAAGGAGTATTCCGCCGGCCTCCATCTCTCCAGGGAGATCGGCAAAGGCAAAGGTATCGGCGTGGGTGTCGAAAGCATCATGCTGACCGATGGCGGCGACGCTACTGAGAGCTATTACGTGGTTTACAGTCAGGTTGTGCAGGCCGAGCCCTTCATCAACAGGCAGACCGGGAAGTCGAAGTTCCATTTCAGCGTGGGAGCCGGTACCAACCGCTTCGGCGAAAAAAGCCCCGTGGACCAGGAGCATGGAAAGGGCCGGTACGGAACCTACGTGTTCGGCAACGTGGCCTACGAGGTGGCGGAGTCGTTCAATCTGGTCGCCGACTGGAACGGCCTGAATCTGAATGCCGGTATCGCCAAGACGTTCCTCCTTCCCGGGTTCCCGCTCGTCACCACGATCGGCGTGGCCGACCTGACCGAGAATTCCGGAGACGGTCCCCGCCTGGTCTTTGCCGTAGGTACGGGCCTTAAACTCTAACCATCTATTTACGGAGAACACACATGAATCATACCACCGCATTCGTTACGGCTCCTCTTGCCGGGTTCATCATGCTGTCGGTCTGTGCCGGTGAGCTCAGGGCCGGTGGCACGGGGACGATGACCGACGTCTCGGCCGGGTCCACGCCGATGACTGTTTCCTCTACAGTCTCCACGGCCATCAGCGCCATTCCTGCCGCCCCATCTGTCCCGGTTGCCCCTGCGGCGCCGGCGACCCCTGCCCCAGCCCCTGCGGCGCCGAGCGCTCCGTCGTCACCCTCGTCTCCCTCAGCGCCCGACGTCGACAAGAAGACCTTCGTCATCGAAAAAGGTGCGACCTCTGAAGGTGTGGGGGCGCCTGATGTCGACAAGAAAACCATCGTGATCGAGAAAGGCTCGAAATCTGAAGGCGTGTCGGTGGATGGACCCGAATCTCCCGATGTGGATAAAAAAACGCTGGTTATCAAAGAGTCGCCCTCAGAAAAGGACGGTGTCCCGGACAACCAGCCCGAAGGCTCCGAGGGAGGAGACGGGCAGACTGCCGATTAGATGAAGCGCGAGATGAAGGACCAGATTGGACCTCTCAAGTAGTCTGAGATGCGATACGTTGTTGCTGCCGCTCCAGCTCTTTTCCTTTCATGTGGCCACCTTGCGCGGATGCGATCTCGATCGGCCCCGGAATCCTGCCATGTCGGCAACAACCGAGTGAGGGACTCGCCCGAGCCCCCCTCGTTCGGGTGGAACACCCGGTTAGCTGTAGTCCTGCCGAAAAGCCGCCTCGGTTCCTCCGGCCAGAGCGGGCTGCAAGGGGTCGGCCTCCGTCCGAACCCGCCGGTACCGATCAGGTTCGTGGAAATGGGCGGGTGGCCGAAATCAACATTCCTTACTCGTTGCAATGAAAAAACAAGCCGCCGGCGCTTCCGGCAGTATCGGTGGATCCGGTACGGGCGGGTTGATCAACAGCCTCTTTGAAAGTACCTCCGACCCCATACTCTCCTTAGTGCATGCCGGCAGATGGGTATGGGATGTGACGACGAACGCCAATGAATGGTCAGAGGAACTCTGGCCCTTATACGGCCTCGCCCCTCACAGCACCGAGCCATCCTATGCCTCGTGGCGACAGACGGTATCGCCTGAAGACCGTGACGCCGTTGAGGCGGCAGTCCATAATGCCGTGTCGAAAGGCACGGAATTCAACAGCACCTGGCGTGTGAATCTTCCTGAGGCGCCGGACGAGGTTCGGTGGCTTATGTCGAAAGGGACTCCCATACGGGACGAAGAGGGGCGGACAGTCCGTTATGCGGGCATTGTTTTCGACATTACCGAGTGGATGCGTGCAGAGGAGATTCGGCGTGAAAGCCAGGCCTGGTTCAATGCTGTGTTTGACAGCAACAGCGCCGTCAAGCTCATTCTCGATCCTCTCACCGGCCGGATCATCGACGCAAACGGATGTGCGCAACGCTATTATGGGTGGACGCTGGCCCAGCTTCCGTCCTTGCACATCAGCCAGATCCATGTGCAGCCCCGGGAAGCGCTTCGGATGCTTCTCGGAGCATGGGAAGAGCGCCAGAGCCAGCGGTTTGAATTCCGTCATCGCCGGGCCGACCACAGCATTCGCGACGTCGAAGCCTTCGGGAGCAGGATCTGCATCCATGGCAGAACCTATGTGTATCTGATCATCAACGATATGACGGAGCGAAAGCGCCTGGAGTCCCTGATGGCCTTCAGGCTTCGCCTGTTCCAGATGTCAGGGAGCGCTGAAGAACCCGAACTGCTGCGGGCCACGCTCGACGAAGCCGAACGACTGACCGGCAGCACCATCGGGTTCTGCCGCACGCTTGAGGCTCCGCTTATTGCTGAAGCCCGGCAGGTCCGGGTCTGGTCGAGCAATACCATGCAGCACGAGTGCCGCATGGAGGACTGCGAGGGCGATATGGGGATGGATATGGACGGGATCCCGGGTAAGGTGCTTCGAGAGGGAAAAGCGGTCATACACAATGATTTCAAGGCGCTCAAGCCCAACCGCCCGCTGCCTCACGGCCACTGCGACGTAGAGCGTGTACTGATTGTCCCCCTTATGGAGGGGAGTGCCGTCACAGCAGTTTTCGGGGTCGGCAACTGCCCTTACGACTATACCGAAGAAGATGCGACCCTCGTCAGCAACCTTGCCGGTTTCGCGCGTGACATCATTGCCCGGAAGCAGGCCGAACGGGCGGAGCAGGCCATGCAGGAGCAACTGAACCAGTCGCAGAAACTTGACCTTGTAGGCCGGCTTGCAGGAGGGATAGCGCATGACTACAACAACATGCTGGCCATTACCTTAGGACATGTGGAGATCCTGCTGGAGCAGGTCTCGGAAACGCACCCGTTCTTCAATGGGCTCCAGGCCATTCGCAACTCCACCGAGCGTTCAGCCTTAATCACCAGCCAGCTGCTGGCGTTCGCCCGGAAACAGACCAACCGGCCGGCAGTCATGAAGATGAATACGCTGGTCGAAGAGTGCCTTCCGATGATTCGGGGTGCTATGGGTGAATCGATCACATGCGCCTGGCATCCCGGTCCGGAGAGCCTCTCCGTCTTGATTGATCCCGGACAGTTCAGCCAGATTCTCATCAACCTCTGCTTCAACGCCCGGGACGCCATACAGGGGAACGGCACCATTACCGTTACTGCTGCCGACAGCAGGGCGGCGGGGAACACGGATAAACAGGCGCCGGCCTCCGCCGTCCTTACCGTCACCGATAGCGGCGCCGGTATCCCCGAGCACCTTCTTCCGCACATTTTCGAGCCATTCTTCACCACAAAAGAGGTCGGCAAGGGCACCGGGCTCGGCCTCTCATCCGTCTACGGGATCGTGAAGCAGAACAATGGCCAGGTCGCATGCACCACCGAACCGGACACCGGCACCACCTTCAGTGTATCCTTCCCCCTGTACGCTGAAGCGTCTGGAACAGAAGCACCCGCTGATGCTGACGCAAGCGGATCGGAAGGGGAGTCCGGCAGGAAAATCCTGATTGTCGAAGACGAACCCGATATTCTTCATCTTGTCAGGAAGATTCTTGAAAAAAATGGATACCTGGTGCGCTCGGCCCCGGACGCCGAAAGCGCCCTGACGCTCAACTGGAAGGGCAGCAGCCTGCTGCTTACGGACGTGATGCTGCCGGGCATGAACGGGGTGCAGCTCTATGAGAGGATGCATGCGGCCGATCCTGAGCTGCAATGCCTGTTCATCTCGGGATTCGCCCCTGAACGTCTTGATCACCCTCACCGGCTCCAGGAAGGCGTGAACTTCATCCGCAAACCCTTCAGCATCAAAGATCTTCTCAGGCTTGTTCAGCGGAAACTTCAGCCTCCGCCGCCGTCCGGGCAGCGGTGAGGTGGACGATAACACCAAGAACATACATACCCACACGATAGGAGAAGACCGTGCTTATGGATAACGGGTGTGCTCAGCACTGGTATGCGGTCTATGTCCGCTCGCGCTACGAGAAGAAAGTCCATCAGTGGCTTGAGGAGAAGGAGTTGACCGCGTTCCTCCCGCTCATGGAAACCGTCCGCCAATGGAGCGACCGGAAGAAAAAGGTGCAGGAGCCGCTGTTCAGGGGCTACGTGTTCGTCTGCATCGATATGCGTAAGGAGCATGTGAAGGTGCTTGATACCGAAGGCGTCGTGAGGTTCGTCGGGATCGGCAGGGTTCCCTCGGTTGTCGGCGAGCGCGATATCGAGTGGCTCAAGACGCTGGTGCACGAACCCGACGCCCTGCACCGGACCGTGGACTCGATGCCGGCCGGAAGGAAGGTTCGGGTGCTGGCCGGGCCGTTCCGGGGCATGGAGGGTGTGGTTGTCAAGCAGGGCCGACAGGAGCGGATCGTGGTGTTCTTCGAGAGTATCATGCAGGGCATCGAGGTGAGCATTCTGCCCGATCTGCTCATGACGCTGAAATGAACGGGGGCCGAGGGCCAGAAGCGCTTCAGAGAAGGCCGAGGAGCTCTTCGCTGCCGATGGTTGCCGGCACCCACCTGCACTGCAGGCGGTTTCGCATGAAGGTCAGCTGGCGCTTGGCGTAGTTGCGCGTGTGCTGCTGGATGAGTGCGACGGCCTCATCCAGGGTCGTCTTTCCCCGGAAGTGCTCGAAGAGCTCCTGGTATCCGACGGTGCAGAGCGAGGGGAGCGAGCGGTCCTCGATTTCCCTCTGGTAGCGCCTCCAGAGCCCTTCGGCTTCCTCGAGCAGCCCCTCGTGCATCATCTGCTCCGTTCTCAGGTTGATCCTTCCGTAGAGCTCCTCCCTCGGGCGAAGGAGTGCGAAGAGGGTATAGTTCGGTTTCCATTTTTGTGTTGTGGCGTCAGTGTGTGTGCGCTGCAGTTCCGTGACGCTTCGTCCGGTGGTCTCGATGATCTCGAGGCTTCGGACGAGGCGTTGCGTTTTTGTGGGGTCGAGCGTCGCCGCCTGTTGCGGGTCCAGCTTCCTGAGCCGTTCATAGAGGCGTTCAGCGCCGAAGTCCGCCAGCTGCCGTTCGAGCAGCTGGCGGACTTTTGCGTTTTTCGGGGGCAGCCCGGCAAATCCTTCGACAAGCCCCTGCAGGTAGAGAGCCGAGCCCCCGACGACGATCGCCCGTTTTCCCCGCCGGATGATCCCGAGTATGCGCGCTTCGGCCTCTAAAGCGTACTCTCCGGCGCTGAAGGGTTCTGTGAGCTCCTTTTCGTCGATGAAGTGGTATCTGACCTCACAAAGCATTCCGGGGTCGGGCTTGGCCGAGCCGATGGTGAGCTCGCGGTAGACTTGGCGGGAGTCGCAGGAGACGATCTCGGCGTCACCGAGAAGCGCCAGGCGGTGGGCGAGCGAGGATTTGCCGGACGCGGTGGGGCCGGTCAGGACCAGCACCTCGTTCTCGATCGGCGGCACCCTCACCTGCTCAGTCCGAAAAGGTTTCGAGGGCCTGCCACAGGCGCGAGAGCGGCAGGCCGACGACGTTGTAGTAACATCCTTCGATGGCCGCGACATGGCAGGCCATGACCGGATCCTGGATGCCGTAGGCGCCGGCCTTGTCCATGGGGCCGCCGGTCTCGACGTATCGCATGATCTCGGCGTCCGTCATGGGGTTGAGGGTGACCCGTGTGGTCGCCATTTCGGTCTGCAGCCGATCTCCAAAGAGCAGGGCGAAGCCGGTGTGCACGCTGTGGGTGCGCCCCTGCAGCCGGCGGAGCATGGCAACGGCGTCGTTTCTGTCCTTCGGTTTTCCGAGGATGCGCCGGTCCATGGCGACCACCGTATCTGCGCCGAGTATGAGGGCCTCTTTGGCGGCATCGGGGTGCTGGAGGAGTGCCGCCCGGGCCTTTTCGGCGGCGATGCGCATGACGTTCTCTTCGAGCGGAAGCCCGGCCTGGAACCGTTCGGGGGTGTCGACGCCGACGGCCGAGAAGGGGACGGCCATGAGGGAGAGCAGCTCCCTGCGGCGCGGAGACTGTGAAGCGAGAAGCAGGTGCGGTATCCTCATCGTTCGGTTCAGTTCAGGGTGTTCCAGCCGCGCCGGTTGAGATCCATGAAGATGAACGCCCCGGCAACCGCTCCGGCTGCAATGAAGAGCGCGCCTTCGAAGGGGTCGCCGAAAATGATCCGCCCGGTGCCGAAGAGCACGGCGTAGACCATGGCGATGCCGAGCCCCCAGTCGAGGAAGAGGCGGAGGAACCCGGTGTCGGACTCCACGTCCGGAAGGGAGCGGGAGACAGGGTTCCACAGTATTCCGCCGACCCGCGTCTTGCGGTAGAAGGCCTCGAGGTGCTCCCGCTCGGTCGGCGCGGTGATGAAGGTGACCAGCAGGGTCGCTGCGATCGTGAAGGCGACGATGATGAAAATGGAATTCGGGAAGGCGACGTCGGTGAAGAGCGAGAGGTAACTGTAGGCAAGGAAGGGCGCCACCATGGAGGTGATCTCGCTCCAGGCGTTGAGCCTCCACCAGAACCAGCGCAGGATCAGCACGAACCCGGTTCCGGCTCCGCACTGGATGAGGAACTCCCAGGCTCCCGTGATGGTCTCGAGGACGAAGAAGGTGATGTAGAGGGCGAAGCCTGCCGTAAGGGCGGTCGTGAGCTTGGAGACCCGGACGTAGTGCTTCGCCGAGCCGTCGGTTTTGATGAAACGGCGGTAGAAGTCGTTGATGATGTAACTCGTGCCCCAGTTGAGGTGGGTCGCGAGCGTCGACATGTAGGCGGCGAGGAATGCGGCGATGAGCAGTCCCTTGAGGCCGGGCGGAAGCACTGCCTGCATGACATGGACGAACCCGTCCTCCTTCTCCGCCATGGGCAGGTCGGGGAACATCACGAGGCTCGCAAGGGCGACCACGATCCAGGGCCAGGGCCTGAGGCAGTAGTGCGCCACGGTGAACCAGAGCGTCGCCAGGAGCGAGTGCTTTTCATCTTTCGCGCTCATCATGCGCTGGGCGATGTAGCCTCCGCCGCCGGGCTCTGCGCCGGGATACCAGCTGGCCCACCACTGGATGAAGGCCATCGCGGCGAACGAGGCGAAGGGGAGTGCGAAGGCGCCGCTTTCGCCGACGCCGCTGGAGTCGATGGAGGGGAAGAAGTCGAACATCCACGCCGGCAGGGCTGCCTGGAGTCCCCCGGCGTCGACGACGGCCGGCGACTGCACGGCCAGGACCGCCAGGATGATGCACCCCACGATGGCGATGACGAACTGGACCGCGTCGGTGATGGAGACGCCCCAGAGCCCGGAAAGTCCGGAGTAGAAGGTGGTGAAGAGGACGAGGGCGACGATCGTCAGCTGCGGGTTGAGGCCCGGCATCATGATGCTGATGATCTTGAACATGGCCAGATTCACCCAGCCGATGATGACGGCGTTGATGAAGAGTCCGAAGTAGATGGCCTTGAAGCCGCGCAGGAACCGGGCTGCCCTGCCGCTGTAGCGGAGCTCGATGAACTCGAGGTCGGTCAGGATCTCGGCGCGCCGCCAGAGCCGTGCGAAGAAAAAGACGGTGAGCATGCCGCCCGAGACGAAGGTCCACCAGACCCAGTTGCCGGCGATGCCGTGGCGTGCGACGAAGCCCGTGACGGCAAGCGGCGTGTCGGCGGCGAAGGTGGTGGCGACCATGCCGGTTCCGGCGATCCACCAGGGCAGCTTGCGCCCCGAGAGGAAGAACTCCCCGACGTTCTCGGACGCCCTCCTGGAGAACCAGAGCCCGATGAAGAGCGTGAGAAGCAGGTAGCCGATGATGAAGCTGTAGTCGAGGGCGTTGAGTGCGTTCATGGGCTGGAAGGGAATCCGGGGGAGGGGTCCCCCGGGTTCATGGGAATGGGGGCCCGGGGGCCCGTCGGGGAATTGTCAGCATTCGATGCGCGAGAGCTCGAGGAAGCTCTCGTAGCGGTCCTCGATCTCGAGCATGTCGAGAGCGGCGATCTTCTCGGTACCGAACTTCTCGACGCAGAAGCTGGCCATGGCGCTGCCGTAGAGGACGGCCCTGCGCAGTTCCGTCTCGGTGATCTCCGGGCAGCGGGAGAGGTGGCCGATGAAGCCTCCGGCGAAGGTGTCTCCGGCTCCGGTCGGGTCGTAGATGGACTCGAGCGGGAAGGCGGGGGCGGCGAAGATGCCGCTGTCGGTGAAGAGCAGGGCCCCATGTTCGCCTTTCTTGATGATGAGGGTTTTCGGGCCCATCTGGCGGATGATGCGGGCGGACTTCACGAGGTTCGGGTCTCCGCTCAGGAGGCGTGCCTCGCTGTCGTTGAGGATGAAGACGTCGACGCGCTTGAGGGTCTCCTTGAGCGCTTCGGGTTTGCCTTCGATCCAGAAGTTCATGGTGTCGAGGATGACCATCTCGGGCTTGTTGATCTGGTCGAGCACCTTCAGCTGGAGCTCGGGGTCGATGTTGCCGAGCACGACGATGCCGGTGTCCTGGTAGTGGTGCGGGATATGGGGATCGAAATCGGCGAACACGTTCAGCTGGGTGTCGAGCGTGTCGCGGGTGTTCATGTCGTAGTGGTAGCGGCCGGCCCAGCGGAAGGTCTTGCCGCTGTCGACCACCTGGATGCCCCTGGTGTCGATGTCG
Organism: Chlorobium sp. N1; assembly: GCF_004332115.1. Lineage (GTDB taxonomy): Bacteria > Bacteroidota > Chlorobiia > Chlorobiales > Chlorobiaceae > Chlorobium. The sequence goes on along the minus strand of NZ_SJPA01000005.1, from coordinate 153,087 downwards.
CGGTCGTGCAGCAGCTTGAAGTGCCCGTCCTCGAAGTCGTTGCCGACCACGCCGACCATCTGGATCTTGTCGGCGAAGTAGCTTGCCGAAAGGGCGATGTAGGTGGAGGATCCTCCGAGGGTGTTGTCGGAGCGGCCGAAGGGGGTTTCGATATCGTCGAATGCGAGGGAGCCGACAATGAGAATGGGCATGATGCGATGGTCGTTTAAAGGGTTCGATGGAAAATCACTCAAGATACAACTTTTACGCCGTATGATTCCAAGGCCGGCTCAATTTTCATCCGGCAGCCGGAACAGCCTGCACTCGCCGGGCCGGAGTGTGAGTTCGAGGCGGTGGTCGATGACCCGGAATGGCTCGCCGGTGATGAGGCCCCGAAGCTCCAGCGAGGCTTTGCGGAACTCGATGACCCCGCTCTTCTCCTCCTCGAGGCTGCTGTTGCCGGCAAAGAGGATGGAGCGCCCGGCGGCGGTGCGCTTGAGGGCGAAGATGGCTTCGTCCGAGACGATCGGGATGGCGATGGAGCCCGGTTCGCCGGAGAGGATGACGTCGAGGTTCTCCTTCCGGGCCTCGAGCACACGCCTGATGTAGCCGTTGAGGGGGGCGAGCCGGTTCGCTTGCTCCCAGTCGAAGGCGGCTGCGCTGAAGAGCGGGAGCGTTTCGGGGGGCCATGCCGCCCGGTCCTCGTCGTTGAAGTTGAGCCCGAGGTTGACCGGCCGCCACTCGACGATCTCCATGCCCGCATGCAGGAAGGGGATCGCCGGCAGGACGGAAGCGAGCGTGAAGACGAAGCGCGAGTAGTTCCTGCCTGCCTCCTTTTCGGGATTGCGGAACGGGATGCGGGGGGTGTTGTGGTTCTCGCCGGTTCCGAAGAACGGCAGCGCCACGCCGGTGCGGTTGAGGAAGTTGAGCAGCCCGCGGATGTAGATGATGTCGCTTACGACGAAGGGGAGGGAGCCGAAGACGGCGTTGAAGCCTTCGTCGCGGATTGCCGGAGTCGGGTCGAAGTTCTCGTCCCAGAAGACGAAGTCGGGCCGGGAGCTGCGCGCCCTTCTGACGATCTCTTTTTTCAGTTCGGAGGGCAGGGCGTGGCCCATGTCCATCATGGCCCCGTCGATCCCGTATTCCTCCTGGTAGCGGGGGATGATGGAGGCGATCTCTTCCCAGAGCCCGCTGTTGAAGGTCTCCGGATCGCTGAGGGCGGCGTCGTACTGCCGTATGGTGTTGTAGGCGATGTAGTCGAACTCCGCCGGGGTGTGCATGCGCAGGTAGGTGACATCGGTCCAGGCGGGCTGGCGGTCGTCCGGCGGCCAGTCGGAGAACGCGCTGGCGATGCGGCACGCTTCTCCGTCGGCATCGGTTCCCCTGAATCCGCCGCTTTCCGTCCTCTCGGCGGTGACCGGATGGCGGCCGAACTGCCGGCGGTACTCCCCGGAGGGGGCCGGCAGGCCCTCGAGCTCCCTCCGGTCGACGAGGCCGTAGATCTCGTTGAGGGTTTCCTGGTCGAAATGCGGCGGGCCGTAGGATTCTGCCGGCACGCTCTCCTTCAGCCAGTAGAACCAGTCGGGGTGCTGTTCTATCCAGCGGCTGTCGACGGAGGCGGTGCGGAACACGAATTCCAGCACGACGTGCATGCCGAGGAGATGGGCGGCTTCGATGAACGCCTTGAGGAGGAGTTCGGCAGAGAGGCCGAGCGCCGGTTCGGCAAGCATCGGGTCGAGCCGGAGCGGATCGCATACGGCGTAGGGGGAGCCGAGGGTGCCTTTCCTGTTCTTTTCGCCGATGGCGGTGAGGGGGAGCAGGTAGATGGTATTGGCGCCAAGTTTTTTTATATAGGGGAGCATCGCCGTGGCCTTCAGGAGCGTGCCGGTCTCGCGGAAGCCCGAGGGCAGTGCCTCGCCGGAGACCCTGCCGTCGCCGTCATGGTCGAAGGCCGCGGCGAAGCGCACGAAAAGGTTGTAGACGACGGCTTCGCGGTGCCACTCTCCGGCCCGTTCCTGCGCTCCGTCCTCCAGGATCCCGAGGAGCCGCTCGCGGTACCACTGGGCGGGGTCGACGTCGAGCGAGCCGGGCGTTTCATCTTCCCACATGCGCGGGATGCGGTAGCCGGGCCCGTTGGCGGCTGAAGGAAGGGCGCCGAGGGCGGCGATGAGGGTTTCGAGATGCTCTCTCTGCACGGTGGAGGGGGTTGGATGGATGAATCGTTCGTTCCGCCCTGGCGGCGGCCTCGATGCTCGTAACGGTATGGAATGTAGCAAATCCCATGAGGAATATCAGACTGCGCGTGGAATATGACGGAACGCCCTATGCGGGATGGCAGCGCCAGCCGGGCGGCATCGTGACGGTGCAGGGTGAGCTGGAGGCCGTTCTCGGCCGCATCCTGCAGGAGAAGGTCAACCTTGCCGCTGCGGGCAGAACCGACCGGGGCGTCCACGCCCTCGGCCAGGTGGTCAACTTCACGACCGCCTCCCTGCTTCCCCTCGACAGGCTCGCCCATTCGATCAACTGCCTCCTGCCCGATACCATCCGCGTCGACAGGCCGATGGAGGTCGATGCCTCCTTCCACGCCCGCTTCAGCGCCACGGAGCGCCAGTACCGCTACTTCCTCATCGAAAGCCCTTCGGCCGTCTGTGGGCGTTTTACCGGCTGCTCCTTCGGGCCTGTCGACATAAAGCTCATGCACTCGCTTGCGGAGTCGATCCGGGGCACGCACGATTTCAGCGCCTTCTCCCGTGAGGACCGGGACGGAACGGGAAGCCTCTGCAGCGTCCGCACGGCAGGGTGGTACCGCCACGGCCGGTTCCTCGTCTTCCATGTCGCCGCCAACCGCTTCCTGCGCAGCATGGTGCGCGGCCTTGTCGGAGCGATGCTCGACCGAGGCCGCGACCGGCTCGACCGCGATTCCTTCCTCTGCATGCTCGAGGGCGGCGCTCCGGGGCTCAGGTCTCGTCCGGCGGACGCATCGGGACTCTTCCTTACCCGCGTCGTCTATCCCCGGTAGCGCCTCCGTCCCCGCAGGATCCCTCTTGTAATAGTCGGGAAGTGTTCATATGTTGATTTCGAGCAGTACCCCCTTGACCCAGAACTTCCATACCATCATTCCTTGCCGAACGTGACCGTAAGGATCCACCATACCCTCCGGGGGCTGCTGCTTGTGCTGCTGCTCCACATCGCTCCGCTCACCCGGGCTTCCGGCCAGGACAGCTCTTCCGAGGTTTTTTCGAGCGCTACGCTTTCGGCGCAGCTCGACAGCCTGATGGAGGCGACCTACTTCAGCGACGAACACTTCGATGCGCCCGTGCCGGGTGATTCGCGCATGGCCTTTCCCTCCCAGTTCGTCCCCCAGTTCAGCGATTCGGTCTATGCCTCGAGGATCGAGGCCCTCAACCGCAAGACCCCCTTCAAGCTGACCTACAACAATCACGTCAAGGGGTTCATACGGGTCTATGCCGTCGACAAGCGGATCGCGACGACCAAGATCCTCGGCCTTACCCGCGTCTACTTTCCGGTGTTTGAATCCGCGCTCCGCCGCCATAACGTGCCGCCGGAGATGAAGTATCTGGCCATCGTGGAATCTGCCCTGAATCCGACCGCCGTATCACGCGCCGGAGCCAAGGGGCTCTGGCAGTTCATGTACGGTACCGGCAGCCTCTACGGTCTCGAGTCGTCCGCGTTCGTCGAGGACCGGTTCGACCCCGAGAAGGCCAGCGACGCTGCGGCACGCCATCTGCGCGACCTTTACGACATGTACGGAGACTGGTTCCTGGCGCTCGCCGCATACAATTCGGGGCCCGGCAACGTCAACAAGGCCATCAGGCGCGCAAGGCGCTCCATGGGTTCCGGGGTCGGCAAGGACTACTGGACCATCTGGCGCTACCTGCCGGCCGAAACCCGGGGGTACGTGCCTGCCTTCATCGCCGTCAACTATATCATGAACTTCAATCGGGAGCACAACCTCGAGCCTCTCGAGCCGGGGTTCCTCTACCGTGACATCGCCACCGTCGAGGTGCGCCGTCCGGTCTCATTCGAACGGGTGGGCCTTCTTCTCGGACTTCCTGTCGACGACCTCCGATTCCTCAATCCCCAGTACAAGATCGGCATCGTCCCCGCCGGCAACGGCACGAAGGGCGGGCTTCGCCTTCCGGAACAGTATGCGGAGCTTTTTGCCGAACGCCAGGACGAACTCTATGATCCTTCCGCTCCCCTCACCGCAGCGGTCGACTCGCTCGAAGGCAGGGCGGCGGCCGTTTCCGGGACGGAGCCGCCGCCACAGCCGGCAAGGATACTCGTCCATCGGGTGGAGAAAGGGGAGACGGCGGCCTCCATCGCGCGCCGTTACGGAACGAGCGTGCAGCGCCTCGCCGAGCTCAACAGCCTCGACTCCAGGATGAAGATCCATCGTGGACAGCGACTCCGGGTTGCCCGCCCGGGACCGCAGGACAATCGCTACGGACGCGATACGCGCTACCACCGGGTGAGAAGGGGAGAGAGCCTCTCCGTCATCGCCGCCCGCTACCATACGAGCGTAAGGCGCCTGGTCGAGTGGAACCATATTTCCGGTCGAAAGGTCATCCGTCCCGGACAGCGGCTCAGGGTCTCGCCCTGAAGCCGGTCTCGTCCCGAACGGGGCCTAATTAGTTGGCCGGGATGGTTCAATTAATGGAGAATTTTTTTATCTTTATCCTTTTCAGGTTGCGTGGCCGAATGGTTGCAGGTGGTGGAGACGTATTTTTCTTAATTCCTTAAATGAGAATCATCAAAACGTATGCGTAATATCATTTTTACCGGAAAGGGTGGCGTTGGTAAGACCTCTGTTGCAGCGGCAACGGCGCTGAGAGCCGCCGACATGGGGTACAAGACGCTCATCATGTCCACCGACCCGGCACACAGCCTCGGCGACTCGCTCGACGTCAAGCTCGGACCCTCGCCCGTGAAGGTTGCTGAAAACCTCTGGGGCCAGGAAGTCAGTGTGTTCGGCGACCTGAACCTGAACTGGGATGTCGTCCGCGAGCATTTCGCACAGCTCATGGAATCCCGCGGCATTGAAGGCGTCTACGCCGAAGAGATGGGTGTGCTTCCCGGCATGGAAGAGCTCTTCTCGCTTTCCTACATCAAACGCTACAACGAGGAACAGGCCGGCGAGTTCGACCTTCTCGTCGTCGACTGCGCTCCGACCGGAGAGACCCTCCGCCTGCTCTCGCTTCCCGAGACCTTCGGCTGGTTCATCAAGATGATCCGCAACATCGAAAAGTACATGGTCAAGCCGGTCATCCGTCCGCTCGCCAAGAAGGTCAAGAAGATCGACGACTTCGTGGCTCCCGAAGAGGTCTACGAGAAGGTCGACAACCTCTTCTCCTCGACCGAGGGCATCATCGACCTGCTTGCCGACGGCTCGAAGACCACCATGCGCCTCGTCATGAACCCCGAGAAGATGGTCATCAAGGAGTCCATGCGCGCCCTGACCTACCTGAACCTCTACGGCATCACGGTCGACCGCATCACCATCAACCGTGTCATGCCTGACCAGAGCCCGGATCCCTACTTCCAGCAGTGGCGTTCCATCCAGCAGAAGTACATCGACCAGATCGAAGAGGCTTTCGCTCCGATCCCGATCGCCGAAGTTCCGCTCTTCAACAACGAAGTTGTGGGTCTCGACATGCTCCGCAAGGTCGGCGAAAAGGTCTACGGCGAGCAGAACCCGATGGAGGTCTGCTTCAGGGAGAACCCGATCGACATCAGCAAGGTTTCCGATGGGCACTACAAGGTCCGCGTCCGTCTTCCCTTCATGGAGAACATGGGTCTCGAGCCCAAGATCATGAAGCTCGGCGACGACCTGACCATCCGTATCGGCGACTACCAGAAAATCGTTGCCCTGCCGATCTTCCTGGCAGGCATGGAGTCTACCGGCGCCTCGTTCGAGGACAAGTGGCTCAGCATCGATTTCGAAAAGGGCGCGTAAGGCCGGCGGCGCCCCGGACGTCGGGGCTCCCGTTTCCAAGAGTTCCAGCCTGCCGGTTTCCGGCAGGCTTTTTTAATGCCCGTGCCGTCAGAGCGGACCGGGTTCTCGGGGGACCGGAATTTATTGGTGCACCACTTCATTATTATATCGTTGTTTTTTTTATCTTCACTCACTACTAGAACGAGCATTTTGTCTGTATCGCTGATGGAACAGTTACATGATTTACGGGTCTCGAGCATCATCCGGCTCTCGTCCCCCGGCGACCTGAAAGAGCAGCTTCCGGTCGATGAGGCTGCGGCCGGGACCGTTGCCGCCGGCCGCCGTGAGGTGGAGGGAATCCTGACGGGCAAGGACCGTCGCATGCTGGTGATCGTCGGTCCCTGTTCGATCCACGACATCGGTTCCGCACGCGAGTACGCCGAGCGACTGCTGGCCCTTCGTCGCGAGCTGAAGGAGGATCTTTCGATCGTCATGCGGGTCTACTTCGAGAAGCCCCGCACGACCATCGGCTGGAAAGGATTCATCAATGATCCGCACCTTGACGATACCTTCGATATCGAGCACGGACTGTTCCACGCCCGGAAGCTCCTGCTCGAGATCAACGCCATGGGCCTGCCCTGCGCCACGGAGTTCCTCGATCCCATCACGCCCCAGTACGTGGCCGACGTCATCAGCTGGGCCGCCATCGGCGCCCGCACCATCGAGTCGCAGACGCACCGCCAGATGGCCAGCGGCCTCTCCATGCCCGTCGGGTTCAAGAACTCGACCGACGGCCGCCTCGGCGTGGCCGTCGACGCGATCCGTTCGGCCATGCATCCGCACAGCTTCCTCGGCATCGACCAGGAGGGTCGCAGCAGCGTCATCACCACCAAGGGCAATCCGTTCGGCCACATGGTCCTGCGTGGCGGAAGCGGCGGGCCCAACTACGACAGCCGGAGCATCGCATCGGCGGAGGCCCTCCTGAAGAAGGCCGGCCTGCAGCAGTCGCTCCTTGTCGACTGCAGCCATGCCAACTCCGGCAAGAAGCACGCCGAGCAGCTCAACGTCTGGGAGAACATCCTCAGCCAGAAGCAGGCAGGCAACCGCAGCATCGCCGGTGTCATGATCGAAAGCAACATCTGTTCCGGCAACCAGCCGTTCCCCGAGGACCCCGAAAAGCTTCACTACGGCGTCTCGATCACCGACGAGTGCATCTCGTGGGAGGAGACCGAGCGCATGCTGCGGCAGGGAGCCGAGGTGGTCCGCAATCTCTCTTGACAGTTCTCATTTTTAAGTAACACAACCCCGTTCAACCATGAATATCGATAAGCTTGTCCTTGCCATCGCCGGCACCCTGATTCTTGTCAGCATCGCCCTTGCCATGACCGTCAGCACCGCCTGGCTCTGGCTGACCGCCGTCGTCGGCACCATGATGCTCCAGTCCGCCTTCACCGGCTTCTGTCCGATGGCTCTCATCCTCAAGTCTCTCGGCGTCGAGCCCGGCAGCGCGTTCAAGTAAACCGCCCTTCAGAGAGCGATCATTGACTGAAATCCCCCTTCTCCAGGGGGATTTCTTTTCCTGAAAAGCAAATCCCCGAGGAGGACCCATGTCCGTAGAGATCCGACAGGTGCGTACGAAGGCCGAACGCAAAGCGTTCATCAAGTTCGCCTGGAATGTGTATAGGAAGGACCCCCAGCTGAAGAAGAACTGGGTTCCGCCGGTGATCTCCGACTACATGAAGACGCTCGACACCGAGACCTTTCCGCTTTACGAGCACGCCGAGCTTGCCATGTTCACGGCCTGGAAGGACGGAGCGATGGCCGGCACCATCGCCGCCCTAGAGAACAGCCGCCACAACGAGGTGCATCAGGACAGGGTCGGGTTCTGGGGGTTCTTCGAGTGCTACAACGACCAGGAGGTCGCCAACGCCCTGTTCGCCGCTGCCGCCGTATGGCTGAAAAAGAAGGGGCTCGACACGATGCGCGGACCCGTCAGCCCTTCGATGAACGACCAGTGCGGCATGCTGACGAAGGGCTACGACAGCCCGCCGGTCTTCCTCATGCTCTACAACCCTCCCTACTACAACGACCTCGTCATCAATGCCGGCCACCATGTCGGACAGGAGCTGCTGGCGTGGTATATCGACCAGAAGATCATCGATATCGGCCGTCTCCGTAAGATCTCTCAGCACGTCATGAAGCGCGAGGGTCTTTCGATCCGCATCATCGACATGAAGAACTTCGACGCTGAGATCGCCAAGGTGCGCGATATCTACAACAGCGCATGGGAGAAGAACTGGGGGTTCGTGCCGATGACGGATAGGGAGTTCGACTTCATGGCCAAGAGCCTCAAGCCGATCGCCAATCCGCACTACATTTATTTCGTCGAGGATGCAGAGGGCAGGACCATCGGGTTCTCGCTCTCGCTGCCCGACATCAACCAGGCGCTCCGCCACGTCAACGGCAACCCGTTCACCCCGTGGGGCTTCCTGAAGTACCTCTGGTACAGCCGCAACATTTCGCTGGTCCGCACCATCGTGATGGGCGTGCTTCCCGAATACCGCAACAAGGGCATCGACAGCATCCTCAACACGCATATCGCCGATTACGGCGGGCAGCACGGCCTGTTCGCAAGCGAGATGAGCTGGGTCTTGAAGTCGAACGAGGCGATGTCGAAGCTCGCAAAGGTGATCGGCGGCAAGCCCTACAAGGAGTACGTGATCTACGAGAAGAAGATCGCCTGAGCCTACCTTCCGAGGCTCTCGTTGAGGGCGCGCCCGGCCGACGTCCGGTCGCGCTCCGACAGCGAGCCGAGTTTCCTCGATACCAGGCTTTTCGGGAGGGTGAAGCACTTCAGCCGGATCCGGCAGGGGTGCATGAGCCGTGCCTCCTCCCAGTCCAGAACCTCGCAGTCGCTCTTCCAGCGGCTGTTGCCGGCCGTCGTGATCATGGCAAGTATCAGGTGGTCGTGCAGGCGGTTGAACGCTCCCGTCGAGACGACGAGCGCAGGCCTTCGCTTCGTTGCCGCCCTGTCGGTGAAGGGGAAGGGGACCACCACCGTATCGAACTGCTCAAAGTCCACTCCACGCCTCCTCGTCTTCCTTTCCGTACCATTCCGAAAGCGACTCCTCGACGCAGATGAGGTAGGGATCCGCCTGCGGCGTGATCTTCGTCATGATGATACTCTTTCCCTCGATCCCGACTTCCAGCGTATCACCTTTTCTCAGGCCGGCAGCTTTTCTTATCCGGACGGGTACGGTGACCTGGCCCTTTTCCGTTATTCTGGTGGTTTCCATTCTTCTGTCAGTGTGGTATGAATATCCTACTTGTAAGAATATAAGTATTGTGTCGAAAACCGGCAATTACCGGGATCGATCGAGCGGAAACGGCAAAAGGGCCCGAAGGCCCCTTTGCTGCTCTGCTGTCAAGCACACACACAAGACAGTTTGCGGAAAGAACGATGTGATTCCGTTTAGAACGACGCCATGAAGGTCAGGAAGGACTTCTCGGAATCCGGGTTGTAGATGTAAGCCGCGGTGTAGCGGTCCTTCGAAACCGAGATGCCGGTGTTGACGACAGCAAAGTCCTTATTCGAGGCTGCCGGGCGATAATACGCTTCGGTGCCGCCGCCGACGAATGCCGAAGCGGTATAGCCGTCCTTGTCATAGAACCCGTAACCGACCTCACAGTAGACGGCGTTGTTGGTGTCAATACCGCTGAGGTTGACTGCCGCCAGAAGGCTCAGGTCGTCGATCTCACCGCTTGCGCTAAGCTCAACGACGTTCGGGCCGTCTTCCCCGAAATCGAAGTTGTTGGCGGCGTCAGGGGTGCAGTTGTAGTTGGTAAGGGTAAAGGCGACCGGGCCGACCGGAACGGTTGCATAGAGGTCGATCTCCTTGTAACGGCTGGACACGCCATCCGTCGTGTGTTCCGAAACGGCATACGATCCCCATGCGCCGACTTCGACGCCGATGCCCGGGAAGGTGTAGCTGAGGCTCGGCTGGATATTCAGCCCGCCGTCGAATTCAACACCCCTCCACACGTAGCTGCTGACGACGTCGGCGCCGATGCTGAAGCCTTCGTCTGCCTTTGCGGTGCCGGTGAACGCAGCTGCCAAAGCTACTGCGAGGGTAAGGGATTTAAGGGTCTTTCTCATTTGTCTTCTCCTGATTGCTGATTGTTGTGTGGTTGCCGGGGCGCTCATAACGGCGCCCCGACGGTTGGTTGTTTACGCGAAAGAACAGCGAAAGAACGGTTTCGATTCTCAGCCGATGGCGTCGGAGCCGTTCTCTTCGGTACGGATCCTGACGCAGTCGGGCAGGTCGAAGATGAAGATCTTTCCGTCGCCGATCTCACCCGTCTTGGCGCCTTTCACGATGGCCTTGACGGTCTTGTCGGCGTAATCGTCGTTGACGCCGATCTCCAGCTTTATCTTTTTGAGGAGGTTGACCTCGCTCGGCACGCCGCGGTAGACTTCCGTGTAGCCTCCCTGTGCGCCGCAGCCCAGAGCGTTGGTCACCGTCATTTTCCTCACTCCGATCTCAGCAAGCGCCTCCTTGACGTCGGGCAGCTTATGCGGCTGGATCATTGCAATTATGTATTTCATTGTGTGAGCTCCGGTTATTGGTTACCTGGTGGTGAAGATGTCGAATCCGTAGTAGGCCTCCTCCTCGTGCTCGGAGATGTCGAGACCCTTCATTTCATCGTCCCTCGAGACGCGCAGCATGCCGACCGATTTGAGGATCAAGAAGAGGACCAGCATGGTGGCGAAGCCCCAGAGCGGGATGACGATCGAGCCGACGATCTGCGCAACCATCGGGTGGCCGCCGAAGATCCAGGTGGCCAGGCCGCCCCAGACGCCGTTCAGGCCATGGACCGGCCATGCGCCGACCGGATCGTCTATCTTCAGGGCGTCGAGCATCTTTACGCCGAGGACGACGAGGATGCCGGCGACGATTCCGATGATGAGCGATTCGTTGTAGGTGACCGAATCGCAGTTGGCGGTGATGCCGACAAGTCCGCCGAGGAGGCCGTTCATGGCCATCGTCAGGTCAGGCTTCTTGAAGATCACCCAGGCGAAAAGCATTGCGGCGACAGAGCCGGCTGCTGCTGAAAGCAGGGTGTTGGTGGCGATGATCATGACGATGTCAGTGTTGGCCGCTCCTGCGATCGCAAGCTGGCTGCCGGGGTTGAAGCCGAACCAGCCGATGAGCAGGATGAAGACGCCGAGCGTGCTGAGTGCAAGGTTGTGGCCGGGCAGTGCGTTCGGCGAGCCGTCAGCATTGAAGCGGCCGATACGTGGTCCGAGGACGATGGCTGCGGCCAGGCCTGCAAATCCGCCGAGGGCGTGCACGACAAGGGAACCGGCGAAATCATAGAAGCCCATCTCGTTAAGGAATCCGCCGCCCCACTTCCAGAATCCGCTGATCGGATAGACGAAGGCGGTGATGATGACCGAGTAGATCAGGTAGGCTTCGAACTTCATCCTTCCTGCAACGGCGCCGGAGACGATGGTTGCGGCGGTTGCGGCAAATGCCACCTGGAAGAGGAAGTCGACGGCCGGGTGCAGGTTGCCTGCAGCGGCTCCGGGTGAGTCTGCGCTGATGCCGAATCCTCCGAATCCGAACCATCCACCCGAGAACGCATCCCCGGGATACATCAGGCCGTATCCGATGACGTAGAACAGGATGACGCCGATACCGAGGTCCATCATGTTCTTGAAGAGGATGTTGACCGTGTTCTTCGCGGCGTTCAGGCCCGACTCGACGAGTGCGAATCCTGCCTGCATGAAGAGGACAAGCACGGCGCAGATGAAGAGAAAGAAGTTGTCTATCGCATAGGCGTTTACGGCGTCCGCCGTTGCCTCGGCCGCATGGAGCGGCGGGCTGAGGAGGGCGAGCGCCAGAAACGCGCCTACGGAAAGAACTCCCGATGTCAGCGTTGATCGTTTCATGCTGGTGATTGTTTACTGTTTGTTAAAAAGATTAAGCGTGATTGATGCGCTGGGAAATTCTTTAAGAGAATTCCTTGGATTAATATAAAGAAATAATGCAATCACACAAATAAGTAGTAAATAATTAATGAAAATATCCCCTGCCCTTTAATAATTAAGCCGATTTCCGGATCCGGTACGGTTTGGCCCGGCGTTCCCGGGGTGCTACATTTCAGCAGTGGTATGCATTCGAAAACGCAGGCAGGACAATCCTCGATGGGAGAGTGCGTCATAACGGTACGCGGGAGTGTGGACGCCTACGAAGCGCTTCGTGAAGAGGTGCGGCTGTTCGCCGCGGAAGAGGGCTACGGGCGGGATTTCTGCGGGCAGCTGCAGCTTTCGCTGAAGGAGCTGTTCGTCAATGCGGTCCGCCACGGCAACCGCGGCATGGAGCATCTCCGCATCACCTTCCGCTTCCAGGCTTCGCTCGAGGCCAACGGTCCGGTGCTGCGGGTGTCGGTGACCGACTGCGGCAGCGGCTTTGCCCTTGCCGATCTTGCCGATCCGACCTCTCCGCAGTTCCTTCTGCGCTCTTCGGGGAGAGGAATGTATATTATATCGAGCATCGCAGAAATCGTCGGGGTCGAGCGCCACGGACCGGGCTGCACGCTCCGGCTCCGGTATGCGCCCTACTGACCCCCTTCAATCTCCTAAACAGGAACAGAAAATCATGATGGATCTTTCGAGAAGCGCGGCGTGGAGCGCACTTGTATCACACCGCCAGGAGATGGAACGTCTCCATATGCGCGAGATGTTCACTTCCGATCCGGGGCGTTTCGATCGTTTCTCGCTCTGCTGGAACGGCCTGCTCCTCGACTACTCGAAGAACCGCATCACCCCGAAGACCATGGAGCTTCTGATGGAGCTGGCCCGGCAGGCGAAGGTGGTTGAGGCTCGCGAGAGGATGTTCGGCGGGGAAAAGATCAATTTCACGGAGGATCGTGCGGTCCTGCACACTGCGCTGCGCCGACCTGCCGGCTATCGGCTCGAGGTCGACGGCGTCGATGTGCCCTCCGAGGTCGCTTCGGTGCTCGAGCAGATGAAGGCGTTCACCGACCGCGTGGTCGGCGGCGAATGGAAAGGCTACACCGGCAAGCGCATCACCGACGTCGTCAATATCGGCATCGGGGGATCGGATCTCGGCCCGTGCATGGTGACCGAGGCCCTGCGGCCGTTCGCCCACGGATCCATCGCCGTGCACTTCGTCTCCAACATCGACGGAACGCATGTGAGCGAGGTGCTGCGCCGTCTCGATCCCGAAACCACTCTCTTCGTCATCGCCTCGAAGACCTTCACCACGCAGGAGACTCTCACCAACGCCATGACGGCCAGGGAGTGGTTCCTCAGTCGGGCGCTCGAGCCGTCCTACATCGCCCGGCACTTCGTCGCCGTTTCGACCAACCGCCAAAAGGTCGTCGAGTTCGGCATCGATCCCGACAACATGTTCCGGTTCTGGGACTGGGTCGGCGGCCGTTATTCGCTCTGGTCCGCCATCGGGCTCTCCATCGCACTCTATCTCGGATTCGAGGGGTTCATGGAGCTCCTTCGCGGAGCGCGGGCCATGGATGAGCACTTCCAGGAAGCTCCGCTCGAAGAAAACATTCCCGTCATCCTCGCCCTGCTCGGCATCTGGTACGCCAACTTCTTCGAAGTGCCGTCCCACGCCGTCATTCCCTACGACCAGTACCTGCACCGGCTGCCGGCATACCTCCAGCAGCTCGATATGGAGAGCAACGGCAAGCGCATCGACCGGCTCGGCCGGACGGTGGAGTACCCCACCGGTCCGGTCATCTGGGGCGAGCCGGGCACCAACTCGCAGCACGCATTCTTCCAGCTCCTGCACCAAGGCAGCGGATTCATCCCGGCCGACTTCATCGTGCCGCTGAAGACCCAGAACCCGAGAGGGGAGCATCACGACATCCTCGTAGCCAACTGCTTCGCCCAGACCGAGGCCCTCATGCGCGGCAAGACCGCGGCCGAGGCTGGCGAAGAGCTGCGCGAGGCGGGTGCCGACGAAGAGCGGCTGCGAGAGCTCACGCCGCACAAGGTTTTTCCGGGGAACCGTCCGACCAACACGCTGCTGTTCGACGAGATCAACCCCTTCCATCTCGGCAGCCTCATCGCCATGTATGAGCACAAGGTGTTCGTCCAGGGGGTGGTATGGCAGATCAACTCTTTCGACCAGTGGGGGGTGGAGCTCGGCAAACAGCTGGCGAAGGCCATCCTGCCGGAGCTGCAGGCGGGTGAGGAGTGCGCGGCCCACGACAGTTCGACCAATGCGCTCATCAACACCTACCGCAGCTGGCGCGAAGGGCATGCCGGCCTCTCCGGCCGGCAGATCTCATTCTTCGATGAAGCCTGAGAGGTTGGGGCTCCGGTAGAGGGTTCCCGCGCTGTCGACGAGGACGAAGGCGATCGAGGTGTCACGCCGTACCCTTTCGAGGGCGGCGTTTGGTTCCATGACGAAGAACGCGGTCGCATAGGCGTCCGCGTGCGCCGGATCGAGGGCGAAGACGGTAGCGCTCTTCATCCCGCGGGCGGGACGGCCGGTCCTGAGGTCCAGGATGTGGTGGTATCTCCGGCCCTTCCAGGTGAAGAAGTTTTCGTACCCGCCGCTTGTGGCGACGGCGCAGTTGCGTTTGATGCGGAAGCGCAGGATGGGAGGTGCGTCCTTCCGGTCGGGATCCTGTATGCCCGAGGTCCACTCTCCGGTTCTTTTCCTGCCGTGTACCCAGAGGTCCCCGCCGGCGTTGATGATGTAGTTCCCGATTCCCGCCTTCTCAAGGATTCGCCCGGCTTCGCGTGCCGCATAGCCTTTCGCGATCCCGCCGAACCCGATCTTCATTCCCTTGCGCTCAAGAAAGAGGGTCCTGTGCGCCGTATCGAGCCGTACGTGCCGGTAGTCGACATGGCGGAGGGCCATGGCGATGCTGTCGGGGGGCGGCGGGGCCTTGCGGTGCTTGATGTCCCAGAGCCTGCCGAGCGGGAGGAAGGTGGAGTCGAAAAGTCCGTCGGTGCTGTCTGAGATGGCCAGCGAGAGTGCGCTCACGCGGGCGAGGTCTCTGGATATCGTGACGGGAGCCGAGCCGGCGTTTTCTGCTGCCCGGCTGACCGGGCTTTGCGCAATCCACTCGCTCATCTCGGATTCGAGTTCTGCGATGCGGCGGAACCCGCTGGCGAATGCTTCGCGCACCTCGTCTTCGTTCATCCCATCGGTTTCGGCCTTGAAGGAGAACACGGTGCCCATGAGCACTTTCTCCTGTTCGTAGATCTTCGCTCCGCTATCGGGATTCGAGCAGGAGAGCAGCAGGAGCAGGGGGGCGAGAAGAAGGAAGAGTGCCGGGGCCCGAAAACAGCACCGCCTCCGCTGTGGGGCGGAGGCGGCCGGCCGGTTTCGCGCCGAGGTCATCAGACGAGGCCGGAGAACCCCATGAATGCGAGCGAGAGGATCGCCGCACCGATGAAGGCGATGGGGACGTTGCGGAAGGGGGCCGGGATGTCGGCGTCCTCGAGCTTTTCGCGCATGCCGGCGAAGATGACGATGGCCAGGATGAAGCCGATGGCCGAGAAGAAGGAGAAGACCACCGACATGACGAAGGAGTACTCCTCCTGGATTGCAAGAAGCGCCACGCCGAGGATGGCGCAGTTGGTGGTGATGAGCGGAAGGTAGATGCCGAGCGCGCTGTAGAGCGGCTTGGATACCTTTTTCAGGACGATCTCGACGAGCTGTACGAGCGAGGCGATGACCAGGATGTACATCACGGTCTGCAGGAACTGGATCTTGAACGGGACCAGTACGCCGAAGTAGAGTACGTAGGTGATGGCCGTGGCAAGCGTCATGACGAAGGTCACGGCCAGGCCCATGCCGATGGCCGTATCGAGCTTCTTGGAGACGCCGAGGTAGGGGCAGATGCCGAGGAAGCGCGCAAAGACGACGTTGTTGACGAAGATTGCGCTGACGATGACGAGCAGGTATTCTCCCATGGGTTATTTTCCTCCCTTTTTCTTTTCGAGCGCATTGTTCAGGGCGATGATGGCGCCGAGGCCTGCGAAGGCGCCCGGAGGCAGCGCGAAGACGAGCACGGTCGAGGCGTCCTCGCCGACGACCGGGATGTTGAAGATGGTGCCGGCTCCGAGGACCTCGCGGATGGCCGAGAGGAGCAGGAGGGCGAGCGTGAAGCCGATGCCCATGCCGATGGCGTCGATGACCGAATACCAGACTCCGGAGCGGCTGGCGAAGGCTTCGGCGCGGCCGAGTATCATGCAGTTGACGACGATCAAGGGGATGAAGATGCCGAGCGCCTGGTTGAGCTCGGGCGAGAACGCCTTGATGAGCATGTCGACGATCGTGACGAAGGTCGCGATGATGAGGACGAACGACGGGATGCGTACCGTGTCCGGGATCATCTTCGAGGTAAGGGAGATGACGACGTTCGAGCCGAGCAGCACGAAGGTGGTCGCCAGGCCCATGCCGAGTCCGTTGATGGCGGTCGTCGTGACGGCCAGGACGGGGCAGAGGCCGAGGAGCATCTTCGTCACGGGGTTTTCCCTGACGAAGCCCCTGGTCAGTATGTTGAGCGCTTCATTCATTTGGCAGCAGGGTTAGGATATTGCTTGTTGATCAGTTCGAGTCCCGAGTGGACGGCGTCGGTGATGGCCCGCGAGGATATGGTCGCAGCGGTGAGCTGGTCGACCCAGCCTCCGTCCTTCTTCACCCTCCAGTCGTAGCCCTCGAGGGTCTTGCCGCTGAACTGCTGCTTGAACTTCGGCTTGTCGATCTTGTCGCCGAGTCCGGGCGTTTCCATGTGGGCAAGGACCTTGTAGTCGATGATGGTATGTTCCGGGGTGACTCCGAGCAGCACCTCGATGTGTCCGCTGTAGCCCTTCTCTGTGGAACACTTCACCGCCAGGCCGCGCAGCGCGCCTTCGGCGTCGTAGGCTTCGAAGAAGGCGGTGCCTTCAGCCGGCACGGTTGCCAGGCTGTCGATCTGGAACGGAAAGATCTGCTCGATGGCCTTCCGCTCCATTTCTTCTTTCGCTTTGGCGATCGGCTCGCGCGTGAAGTCGTCCATGGTGGCCAGGAGCGCGGCGCTCAGAAGGCCTATGATGGTAAGGATGATGACAGGTCTCATGCTGTTTTCGGGGACTGTTGTTTCTTGGCCTTGATGTCGTTCAGATCCCAGCTGTCGAGCAGCGGAACCAGCGAGTTCATGATCAGGATCGCGAAGGAGACGCCTTCGGGATAGCCGCCCCAGAGCCTGATGACGGCGGTCAGAAGTCCGCCGCCGACGCCGAAGAGGATCTGGCCGCGGAGGGAGAGGGGACTTGTGACCATGTCTGTGGCCATGAAGAATGCTCCGAGAATCAGGCCCCCGGTGAGAAGATGGAAGATCGGGTCGGCATAGTTTGCCGGATCGATCGCCCATGCGATGCCGACGAGGGCAAGCGTGGAGCCGATGAAGGTAAGCGGAATGGTCAGCGTGATGTAGCGCTTGTAGAAGAGCCATGCGGCGCCGAGGAGCAGCGCTGCAGCCGATGTCTCACCGAGGCTTCCGCCGGTACGGCCGAGCAGCGCGTCCATGTAGCTGAACCCCTGAAGTGCTGCGATCCCGTCGGTCTTCAGGATGCCGAGCGGCGAGGCGGCCGTCTGCATGTCGACGGAGAGCGGTACGGGCCAGCTCGTCATGGCGACCGGGAAGGAGATGAGCAGGAACACCCTGGCGACGAGCGCAGGGTTGAAGATGTTGAAGCCGAGGCCTCCGAAGAGGTGCTTGGTGACGACGATGGCCACGAACGAGCCGATGACGACCATCCAGAGGGGCAGGCCCGAGGGGACGTTCAGGGCGAGCAGGAGGCCGGTCACGACGGCGCTGCCGTCGAAGCAGGAGTCGGGCTTCTTCCGGATCCGGTCGGTCATCCACTCGAAGGCGATCGACGATGCGATGGCCGTCAGGGTCACGAGCAGCGCGGGGATGCCGAAATAGTAGACGGAGAGGACGGTCGCCGGCAGGAGCGCCAGGGCGACGTTGTACATCACCGATTCTATCGAGTCCTTGGAGCGCACGAAGGGCGCGTAGGATACTTTGAGTTTCAATGGTTCCATTGTGGCTTGTCTAGGGGGCGGTTAAGCGGTTTTGCGTTGACGGCGGTTGTTCAGGAGCGCCTTTGCGTACTTGATCCAGTGGACGAGCTCGCGGCCCGACGGGCACTGGTAGGAGCAGCTGCCGCACTCGGTGCAGTTGGCCAGGCCGTAGGTTTCGGCGTCCTCCAGGCGGCGGAACTCGGCTTCGGTCGCCAGAAGCCAGGGCTCGAGCCCCTGGGGGCAGCCGCTGATGCACTTGCCGCAGCGGATGCAGGTGCGCTCCCGCGAGGAGGCGAGCAGGGTGTTGTTGATGAAGAGGATGCCGGAGGTGGTCTTGGTGACGGGTACCTCGAGCGTGAACTGCGAGCGTCCCATCATCGGTCCGCCGGTGATGACCTGGTTGGTCTTCTCCGTCATGCTGCCGGCGAACAGGGCGATGTCGCTGAAGCGGGTGCCGATGATCGCCCTGATGTTCTTGGCGGTTTTAACCTCCATGCCCGATACTGTCACGATGCGATCGACGAGCGGCTTCTGCATGGTGACGGCTTCATAGACCGCAAGCGCGGTGCCGACGTTCTGCACGAGGCAGCCTTTGTCGAAGGGGAGCTGGCCCTCCTCGATGGTGCGGCCGGTGATGGCGTTGATGAGCTGCTTTTCGGCGCCCTGCGGATACTTGGTCTCGAGCGTGACGATCTCGATGCCCCTGCCTTTCGAGGCGGCTTCGAGCGCACTCACGGCATCGGGCTTGTTGGATTCGATGCCGATGTAGGACTTTGCCTTGCCCTCGAAGAGGGAGGCGATGATTGCAAGGCCTTCGACGATGCCCCCGGCCGACTCGAGCATGAGCCGGTGGTCGGCGGTCAGGAACGGCTCGCACTCCGCGCCGTTGAGGATGATGGTGTCGATCGTCTTGTCCTTGGGGGGGGAAAGCTTCACCGAGGTCGGGAACCCGGCGCCACCCATGCCGACGATGCCGGCCTCCTTGATCCGCCTGAGGATCTCCTCCTTCGACAGCGCCTTCCAGTCTTCGGCCGGCGTGTTGCAGCCCTCTATCCACTCGTCCCTGCCGTCGGTGGTGATGACGACCGTCATCGAATAGTTGCCACCCGGGTGCGGGGCGTTCTTGACCGCCTTGACCTTGCCGCTCGTCGAGGCGTGCACGTTGGCCGAGATGAACCCGTCGGCCTGGCCGATCAGCTGGCCTTTCTTGACCTCGTCGCCGACCTTGACGAGAGGCTTGGCGGGCTTTCCGAGATGCTGGCTCATCGATATGGCCACCTCTGCGGGCAGCGGCATCGTTTCGATCGCCTTCGATGCGGTGAGCTTGTATTCGGGAGGGTGGATGCCTCCAACCGTGAATGTCTTCATCTATGAGGCTTGTTTGGTTTTCAGGGTGTCGTTGTGCCGGACGATGCAGTTGACCTTCGTCGGGCAGACCTCGATGCATTTGCCGCACGAGGTGCATTTCTCCTGGTCGATCTTGGCCACGAAGTTCTCGATGACGATCGCGTTCTCCGGGCACACCTTCACGCACTTCTGGCAGGCGATGCAGCCGGCGTCGCAGGCGCGCTTGGTGTCGGCGCCCCGGTCGTGCGAGTTGCAGGCGACGAAAATCCGCTCCGCCTTCTTCTCCTGCATGACGAGCACGCCGGTGGGGCAGGCCGGGATGCAGGCTGCGCATCCGGTGCAGAGCTCTTCGTCGATGACGATGAGCCCGTCTTCGATGCGCATGGCGTTGAAGTCGCACCAGGCGATGCAGGAACCGAGCCCGATACAGGAGTGGCGGCACTGCTTGGGGCCCGCGTAAGCCTGGGTGGCCGCCCAGCAGTCCTGGATGCCGACGTACTCGGCCGACGGGCGGGCGATGTCGTGGGTTCCCTGGCAGAGGACGGCGCAGACGACCGGTTTGGGTTCGGCCATCTCGATGCCGAGGGCGTCACCGAGCTTGGCTGCAAGTTCGCTTCCTCCGACCGGGCAGGTCATGGAGGTGTCCTTCGTGCGGACCAGCTCTTCGGCGAACTGGTTGCAGCTCGGGTAGGCGCAGGCGCCGCAGTTGACGCCCGGAAGAATCCCGTTGATGATCGAGACCATCGGATCTTCGGCGACATAGAACTTCTTGGAGACGAAATAGATGATGACGCCGAGCAGGAGGGCAAGGGTGCCGAGGCTCGTGACGGCGGCTATGAAGGATTCGTTCAGCATTGGCTTCTCTTATAAGGCGGCATACTGCTATGCCGGTTGATACATCATCCGGTACTCGCGGCCCGTTGCGGGGGTATTCCTCTTCAGGCCGCAACACGTGTGCGGGTATTAAAAATACAGATCTATAAGGTACGGCATTTCCCCCTTAAATAAAAGTGCCGGGCGGGAGAATGCCGTTTGTCAGCCCTCTCTCGGGGGCCTTGGCACCACCCGAACGATGCGGTGGTAGGTTTTGTCCCTGAGCAGGACTTTCAGCAGCAGCAGCGTGAGGACCAGGACGCCGCCTCCCGCGGCGGCCGACTGCAGGAGCGGCAGCTCGAAGCCGGCGGCGGCGACGAGCGAGGCAATGAATGTCGCCAGAGGGATGACGAAGAGGATGAGGGCCGCCTTGAGTTCTGCATGCGGGTCGATTTCGATCTCGACGATGCTCCCTTTCGGCGCCCGGGCGTCGTTGCGCGCCAGGATCGTCTCCTGCTTCGTTCCGGACGCACCGCCTCCGGCCGCGCTGCAGAATCCGCAGTGCGGCCCCTTCCTGGCCTCGTCCTCGCAGACGACGGTGATCTCGGCAAGCCTGCCCTTCAGCCCGTGGACCTTTGCGTACAACGCCATATCCCGCTCAGCCGAGTCCGTTGCGGCTGAAGATGACGTCGACGCTGCTTTTCAGCTTCTTGAGAATGTTCTCGATGCTGAAGAGCTCGCGGACCTCGTCGGCGCTGATGTGGCGGAGCAGTTCCTCGTCCCTGAGGACCAGCTCGCGCAGGTGTGTCTTCGTCGACCAGCTCTCCATGGCGTTGCGCTGCACGAGCCGGTAGGCCTCCTCGCGGGTGAGCCCTTTGGCGGTGAGGGCGAGCAGGAGCGTCTGGGAGGTGGTCAGCCCGTAGGAGGTGTTGAAGTTCTCCTCCATGCGCTCGGGATAGACGAGGAGGGTCTCGAGCGAATCACTGAAGGTGCGGAGCATATAGCAGAGCGCGATGGTCGAATCCGGCATGATGATGCGCTCGACCGAGGAGTGGGAGATGTCGCGCTCGTGCCAGAGGGCGACGTTCTCCATGGCGGCGACGGAGTTCGAGCGGACCACGCGGGCCAGGCCCGTGAGGCGCTCGAAGGTGATGGGGTTGCGCTTGTGCGGCATGGCGGAGCTGCCCTTCTGCCCCTTGCTGAAGAACTCCTCGGCCTCGCGGACCTCGGTGCGCTGCAGGTGGCGGAGCTCGACGGAGAACTTCTCGATCGACGAGGCTGCGATGGCCATGGCCGTGGCGAACTCGGCGTGGCGGTCGCGCTGGAGGATCTGGGTCGAAATGGACGAGGGCTCGAGGCCGAGCTTGCGGCAGACGGCGGCTTCGATCGTGGGGGGAAGGTGCTGGTAGGTGCCGACCGCTCCGGAGATCTTGCCGACCGAGACGGCGGCGACCGCCCGTTTCATGCGTTCGAGGTTGCGTTTCATCTCCTCGTGCCAGAGCAGGAGCTTGAGGCCGAAGGTGGTCGGTTCGGCATGGATGCCGTGGGTGCGGCCCATTTCGACGGTATACTTGAACTCGACGGCCCGTTTTGCCATCACTTCGATGAGCCGCTCCATGTCCCGGACGAGGATCGCGCCGGCGTCGCGCATCTGCATGGCCAGGCAGGTGTCGACGACGTCGGAGGAGGTCAGCCCTTCGTGCACGTAGCGGGAGTCGGGGCCGACGTAGCCGGCGACGTTGGTGAGGAAGGCGATGACGTCGTGCTTGGTCTCTTTTTCTATCTCAAGGATCTCTTCGACCTTGAAGGCGGCTTTCTTCTTGATGGTCTCAAGCGCTTCGGCCGGCACGATGCCGGCTTCCATGCGGGCTTCTACGGCTGCGATCTCGAGCTGGAGCCAGCGCTGGAACTTTGCTTCGTCCGTCCAGATCGCCGACATGTCCTTGGGGGAGTAACGAGGTATCAAGGGTGTGCTGTTTTGATGTTCAGGAAAAGGTGCAATATAAGCAAGTCGGGGCTCATTTCCCCCCGTCGGGGCCGGTTCCCCCCTTCATGCGGCGGTAGGCCTCCCTGACGAACTCAAGCGCCGCTTCGCGTTCGTAGGGGATCGTGCCCTCGACGACGGCGTTCTCCATCTCCTTTTTGATCATGCCGACCGTTCGGCCCTCCGGGAGGCCGAGCTCCTGCATGATCTCGAGACCGTCGATCGGGGGGCGCCACTTGGCGAGCAGGTCCTTTTCTCCGACCTCCTCGATCTTCCTCTCGACGTTCGTGAAGTTCCGCATGATGCGCTCTACCTTCTTCGGGTTCTTGCTCGTCACGTCGGCCCGGCAGAGCGTCATCAGGTCCTGCAGGTCCTCGCCCGCGTCGAACATGAGCCGCCGAACGGCCGAATCGGTGATCTCGCTCTTCGAGAGGGGGATGGGGCGGTGGTGCATGCGGATCATCTTCTGCACGTAGGTGAGCCGCTCCTGCGGCCAGCGCATCTGGCGGAAGATCCTGGCGGCAGTGCGGACTCCCACGGCGTCGTGGCCGTGGAAGGTCCATCCGGCCTTCTTCGTGAAGCGTTTCGTCTGCGGCTTGGCGACGTCGTGCAGGAGTGCGGCGATGCGCAGCCACAGGTTCCCGGTGACCCGGGCGACGTTGTCGACCACCTGGAAGGTGTGGTAGAGGGTATCCTTGTGTCCGAGCCCGTCGACCTGTTCGATGCCGGCCATCTCCCGCGATTCCGGCAGGATCTCGCCGAGGACTCCGGTTTCGTGCAGGAGGATGAGCCCGACGGAGGGGCGCGGGGCCTGCATGATTTTGAGGAACTCGTGACTGATCCTCTCTTTCGAGACGATCCCGATCCTTTCGTGCATGGCCTGCATGGCCCGGGTCGCCTCTTCGACGGGAGTAAAGTCGAGCTGGGCGGCGAAGCGCGCCGTGCGCATCATGCGCAGCGGATCGTCGGAGTAGGTCTGCAGGGGGTCGAGCGGCGTGCGCAGGATTTTTTTCTCGAGGTCCAAAAGTCCGCCGTGCTGGTCGATGATGGTGCCGCGTCCTTCGCGGTTGAGCACGAGCGCGAGGGCGTTGATGGTGAAGTCGCGCCTCGAGAGGTCGTCTTCGAGCGTGCCGGTCAGGGTGATGGGCTTGCGCGATTCGGGGTTGTAGGACTCCTTGCGGGCGCCGACGAGTTCGAGCTTGAAGGGCATTTTGTCGGGACCGTCGAGCTCGAGCTGTGCGGTGCGGAACCGCTCGAAAAGCACGAAGTGCCTTCCCCGGAGCTCTTTCTGGATGGTTTTGGCGAACGGGACGGGATCGCCGATCACCATGATGTCGATGTCGGTGCACTCCCGCTGCATCAGCATGTCGCGGACGTATCCTCCGACCAGGTAGCAGCCGATGCCGCTACGGTCGGCGATGTCGCCGATCCGGAAAAGTATTTCGGGTACCGCGCTCGTCATCTCCTTCAGTCCTCCAGTCCTCCCTCGGCTTTGCGAAGTGCCTCGGTGCTTGCCCGGATCTCTTCTGCGATGCGCGCGGCGACCATGATGGCCCGCCGGCCGTCGAGCGAGCTGACGCTCACCGTCTCTTCCCCCCGGGCGGCGGCGATGAAGTGCAGGAGCTCGTCTTTCAGGGCGTTGACCTTCGGAGGGTCGGGGTGGATGTAGTCGAGCACGAGCCCCTGCATCGACTCCTGGATCTCTCCGAACGATTCGAGGATTTTCTTTGCGGCGAAGCTTTTGATCGGGTTTTTCGTGGATGCCTCCTCGGGCCTGACCAGGCGGAAGACTTCGGATTTGCCGGTCGTCAGGTCGAGCGAGGCGTAGCTTTTCGGGTTGGTACCGAAGAAGCGCAGCTTGCGGCTGCGGCTCCGGCTGAGCCGGCTTGCGGTGACGTTGGCCGTCGCTCCGTTCATGAAGTCGATGCGGGCGGTGGCCATGTCGAGTTCGTTGGAGAAGACACGCACGCCCGAGGCCGAGATGCGGCGGATGTCGGAGTCGATGAGCGAGAGGACGAGGTCGATGTCGTGGATCATGAGGTCGAGGACCACCGAGACGTCGGTGACGCGGCGCGAGAACCCGCTCAGTCGTTCGGCCTGGATATACATGGGCCGGCCGATGTGGGCTTCGACGGCGCGCAGCGCGGGGTTGAATCGCTCGATATGGCCGACCTGGATCGTCACCCCGTGCTCCTTCTCGAGCCCGATGAGCTCGTCGGCCTCTTCGACCGTGGTGGTGATGGGCTTTTCGATGAACAGGTGCAGGCCTTTCCGGAGCAGGTCCCGGGCGATTGCGAAGTGGGAGCTCGTCGTCGTCGCGATGACGGCGGCGTCGCAGGCTTCCGCAAGCGCGTCGATCGAGTCGAAGTGGCCGACCCCGTATCGGGCGGCAATCTCTGCGGCCCTTGCCGCATCGAGGTCGAAGACGCCGGCGCAGGTGACTGCCGGCTGTTCCCGGGCTATTTCAGCCAGCAGTTTCGTGTGGAATTCGCCGAGCTTGCCGACGCCGATGACTCCGATTTTCATGTCGTTCTCCTCTGTTCGTTCAGGCCGCACCGGACTCGGGGGCCACCTCTTCGGTGTCGAGCGCCTCGATCCGGTACTTGAATAGGTCAAGTGCGATAAGCGTGCCGGCGATCGTCAGTACGCCGGCGACGATGTAGGGGGCATGGAAGTCCATGCCGTACAGGATGCTGCCGCTGAAGGGTCCCATGATGCGGGCGAAGGAGTTCACCGACTGGGAGATACCGAGTATCTGGCCCTGCTGCTGCTTGTAGCTGTAGAGGGAGATCATGGAGAGGTTGATCGGCGCGACGAGGCTCGTTCCGACGGCAAAGAAGAACAGGATCAACAGGCCGACGGTGAAAAGGGAGTCCTTCGGTGCGAAGGGGACGAAAAAGACCCCGATGAAGGTGAAGACGTGGCCCCAGAGGAAGAGCTTGTGCTCGCCGAGCTTCCTGATGAGCTGGCGGATGAGCCCGCCCTGGACGATGACGGAGAAGAGTCCGACGTAGGCGAAGATGTAGCCGATGCCCTGGTCGGTCGCCATGAAGTACTCCTTCCAGAGCAGGATCGAGGCCACCTGCATGTTGACGATGGCGAAGGTGAAGAGGTAGTTGGCCACCATCAGCATGGCCAGCGGTCGGGAGCTGAATGCGAGTTTCAGGCCGTCGACGTACTCCCTTGCCTTCTCCTGCAGCGTCGGAGCGGCCTGCTTTGCGCCATTCGGGGACTTCGGCCTGAAGAGCTTGAGCTTGACGGCATTCTTGTTGGACTCGGGCAGCAGGAAGAGCGCGAGCAGGAAGTCGATCGCGATGAGGGCGGCCGAAACGTATCCGACCATCCCGATGCCGGTGACCTGGTAGCCGAGGAAGACGCCGCTTTCGTCGAAGGTGTGCTTGAGCAGGCCGCCGATCAGCGGACCGATGATGAAGCCGATGCCGAAAGCCGCGCCGATCATGCCCATGGCGCCCGAACGGCTCTTGCTGTCGGTCACGTCGGTGATGTAGGCCTGGGCTGCGGCGATGTTGGCCGAGCCGATGCCCGAGAGGCCTCGCGAGAAGATGAGGAGCGCAATGGTGCCCGCCTGTGAGAAGACCAGGTAGGAGATCGCGGTGATGAAGATGCTGATGAGCATGACCGGACGGCGTCCGATACGGTCGCTCAGCTTTCCCCAGAGCGGGGAGAAGATGAACTGCATGATGGAGAAGATCGCCGCGATGAAGCCGATCATGAACGGGCTCGCCCCGAGGTCCTTCGCATAGGTCGGCAGAAGAGGCAGTACGATCCCGAACCCGATCAGGTCGAGCATGACGGTCAGGAGCAGGATGAACAGGGGAGACTTCTTCATGCAGGCGGCGCGTTTTGTTCAGCTGAAGGCCCCGGCGGAGGGCTGAAGGGCGAAAGATACGAAAATTGACGCCGATTCGATACGGCACCCCCCATTAAAATCAGCGCCCGCCGTCCCCTTCCGGGTAGAGGAGCCGGTGCATGCCCGCGACGCCTTCGAGGACTCTCGGCCCCGGGCGGAGGAAGAGGCTGTTGTCGAAGCCGTCGTAGACCCTTCCGGACTTGACCGCCCGAAGGTGCTGCCATCCGGGTCGCTTCATGAGGTCTGAGGCTGCGGAGGTCTCCCTGGCCATGTACATGCAGGCGATGACCTCCGGGTCCTGCCTGATCACCCACTCCTGGGAGATTTCGAAGTACTCCTTGTCGACGACGTCGCCGATGTTGCGCCCTCCGGCGCACTCGATGAGGGCGGAGGTGTAGCTGCCTTTTCCGCCCGTCCAGTAGGGATCGTCCCAGATCTCGAGGTAGACGCCGGGGCGCGTGTGCTTCTTTCGGGCCATCCGCCGGTAACGCTCGAGGCCCTCTTCGATCGCCGTGGCGAGGCTGTCGGCCCTGCGCTCCCTGCCGGCAAGCTTTCCGAGGCGGCGCAGGGCGGCGGGGATCTCCTCGGGCGTCTTGCAGCTGAGGGATTCGCGGCGGATGCCGAGCGACTCGATCCTTTCTCCCATCTTCTCGTCTGCGAGGTCCACGTCGATGGCCAGGTCGGGGTGGATCGAGGCCAGCATTTCGAGGGAGGGCCGGCCGAACGCTCCGGTGACCCGGACCTGTGCGGCCTCCTCCGGATAGTCGCAGGCGCTCGTGCGTCCGACGACCTGCTCTCCGGCGCCGATGGCGAAGAGCATTTCCGTCACGCTCGGCGCGAGACTGACGATCGAGGGGCGGCCGGATGCAGGGGCTTCGCTGCCGCCCTGTTGCGGGGAGCATGCCAGAAGGACGGCCATGAGGCCCAGGATGGGGCCGGCGGCGATTCTTGCCATAAGGGAGCGGTGCTGGCGCATATGGGGCAGGCTTGGGTGGATGGTTTGAGGTACCCTGGGGGAAAAACAGAGTAGAAAGGTACGCACGCAAACCGCCAAAGCCAATAACGCCGGATACTTTTTCCGTCGATTCATCGTTATCTTTCAAGGCAGTGGCCTGCTGCAGGGAACCCACCACCGTCCATGCCTATGAACGAGCAGATCTCTTTTTCATTCGTTGCCGTCTACTTCAGCGGAGGGCTGGCGCTGTTCCTTTTCGGTATCCGCCTTCTCAGCCGGGGCCTCCAGAAGGCTTCGGGGGAGCGGGTACGGGCGCTGATATCGAGGATCGCCGACCGGCCCCTGCCCGGCCTTCTTTCCGGCGCCTTGGCCACAATGGTGGTGCAGAGCAGCAGCACCATCATCGCCACCCTCATCGGCCTCGTGCAGTCGCGCCTCATGACCTTCAGCCAGTCCCTGGCGGTGATTCTCGGGGCGGAGATCGGAACCACCGCCATGGCGCAGCTGATCGCCTTCCGCCTGCACGACTATGCGCTCGTGATCTTCACGGCAGGGTTCCTTCTCCACACCGTCCCGAAGCGCGAGCCGCTGCGGGTCGCCGGCGAGGCGATTTCCGGCTTCGGCCTTCTCTTTTTCGGCCTGGGCCTCATGTCGCAGGCGGTGGCCCCGCTCCAGCACTTCGCCCCGTTCCTCGCTCTCCTCTCATGGCTCCGCAATCCGCTCGCCGGCATCATGGCCGGCCTGCTGCTCACTGCCCTCATGCAGAGCAGCGGCGCTTTCATCGGCATCGTCATCACGCTCGCATCGCAGGGCTCCATCGAGCTTGAGGCGGCTATCCCGCTCCTGCTCGGAGCCAACATGGGTACCTGCATCACGGCGGTCCTGGCCGGCACGGGGATGCTCCGGCCGGCCCGCAGGGTGGCGCTCGCCCAGGTGCTCTTCAATGTCGCAGGCATCGCGATCTTCGTGCTCTTCATCCCGCAGTTCTCTTCGCTCGTGCGCCTGGTGACGGCTTCCGGGGACCTTTCCCGCCAGGTCGCAAACGCGCACTCCATCTACAACGTCTTCATGGCGCTGCTGTTCCTGCCCGCGCTTCCGCTTTTCGAGCGCCTGCTCTACCGGCTCTATCCCGACGACCCGATGGAGATCCGCCAGCAGCCCTCTGTCTGGTACCTTGAGGAGTCGGCGCTTTCGACGCCAGCAGTCGCCCTCAGTTACGCCCGTTCCGAGATCGTACGCATGGCGCGCATCGCCTCACGCATGGTCTGCGCCGCCATGAAACCGTTCGCCGGGGAGGGCGGAGGACGCGACGAGGTGTTCCCGAACCTCTCGGTCGTCGGCGGAATGAGGATGCGCGAAGAGAAGATGGACTTCCTCGAGAAGCAGGTTTCAGTCTACCTCGTCAAGCTCAGCCGCAGCGCCCTCACCGAGGCGCAGTCGAAGGAGGTGTTCCTGCTGATGGAGGTGGTCAAGCAGCTCGAGTCGCTCGGCGACGTGATCGAAGGGCTCTCCCGGAAACTCTTGCGGAGGGAGGAGGGTCCGGCTTCGGCGCTCAGCGCGGTTGGCCGGGAGGAGCTGCTCCGGCTGCATGCGTTCGTCTGCTCCGAATCGCGCCGGCTCGCCGATATCCTCCAGACCCTCGACGGGCGTGAGGCGGCCGATCTCATCGGCCGGGATCCGGAGTTCCGCCGGCTGGTACGCCAGGCCGGGGCATCCCATCTCGAGCGTGTCCGGAGCAACCCCGCCTCGGAGCGGACGCACGACCTCCACATGGAGCTCGTCGACGTTCTCGAACAGGTCCACCACTACTGCAAGGCAGTCTGTTTTGCCCTCATCGCGCCCTCATTGAGAGCGTGATTCGGGACTACTGCATTTTTCTTGGTACGGGGTTTGCGACGGGCTCCTCTTTTTCTTATTCTGGTTTTCAGAACCTGCGGTGCCCGTCATTGATGATGAATGGCGGGTTAAAAGGGAACCCGGTGAGAATCCGGGACAGTATCCGCTGCTGTGATCCCACCCCTTCTTTATGAGGGAACGCGGTTCCTGCTCCACAGCCACTGTTCCACCGCGAAGGGGACGGGAAGGCCGCAGGAACCCGGGAAAGTCAGAAGAGCCGCCGCAGAGTGCATCTCGTGAACGATTCGGGCTAAAGCAGCCATTCCGTCATGAAGAAGAACTCCGTACACCCCGGAGGGGCCGCAGCCTCCCGAACGGGCCTCAAAGCCTTCGTTTCCCGGATTTTCATCTCCATACTCCATCGACTCTTCCCGGCACTCAGGGCCGCCGAATT
This sequence comes from Chlorobium sp. N1, assembly GCF_004332115.1. Classification (GTDB taxonomy): domain Bacteria; phylum Bacteroidota; class Chlorobiia; order Chlorobiales; family Chlorobiaceae; genus Chlorobium. The sequence continues at coordinate 123,818 of NZ_SJPA01000005.1, read as the reverse complement.
CCTTGCGCCTCGATCGGTCGACGTGTTCAGTACGAGCCGGCAGCGGCTCTTCACGAGCCCGCGCATGGCGCGAGCCATCCTGCAGCACCGGCGCCCGGAAGCCTGCATGGCCGCGGGCGGACAGGATCGGCCGGCCGATCCCCTCTGGGATCCGTTCGGCTACGGCTATCCGCAGTCGCTGAACTGAAAGGATTGACTGGCGTCATCTGTTCTCGTATATTCAATCCTCGAGGCACTCTCTCTTGTACTGCAGAAGTGCCTGTGTATATCGCAGCATCCAGGAACACGGTTCGAATCCGTGGCGGTCCCGCCGCTGTAACCGGGGACTGAACCTGCACGTGATCCCTTCGGGGATGGTCACTGTTCCGGCAAACCGGAGCGGGAAGGCCTGCAGGGGAGGAGTGATCCGGGAGCCAGAAGACCTGCTGTGAGGGTACGTTACATATCGGGGTGTCCGCAACAGGATATCCCTGGGAGAATCCCGATGGAAAAGGGCTTCGCCCCATCTTTCAAAAAAAGGTGGGACGAAGTCCTTTTTGCATTTCGGACGGACGGTATCCATGCTTCTGAAACTGAAAAATCCAGCAGGAATGAAAGCGCTCGTGCTCAATGGGGTGAAATCCTTCTCTCTGCTCGATCGTCCGCTACCGGTTCCGGGCGAGGGCGAAGTGCTCATGCGGGTTGCGGCTGCCGCCATCTGCAGGACCGATGCGAAGATGTGGGCTAGTGGCCATCGGGACCTGGTGCTGCCCCGTATCCTCGGCCATGAAGTCGTCGGGTCTCTCCGGGAAGATCCTGGACGGCTTTACGCGGTATGGCCGGGAACGGCCTGCGGAAACTGCAGCGCCTGCCGGCAGGGGAGGCAGAATCTCTGCAGGGAAATGCGCATAACCGGGTTCCACCGCGACGGCGGATTCGCCGGGTTCATGGCGGTTCCCCGCACGAGCCTCGTCGCTGTTCCGGACGGACTCCCGGCTTCGACGGCAGCGCTTGCCGAGCCGCTCGCCTGCGCGGTGCACGCCGTCCGGCAGGCCGCCATCGCCTCGGGCGAAAGGGTGCTGATCTATGGGGGCGGCACCCTGGGGCACCTGCTTGGGCTCGCCTGTGCCGAGCGTGGCGCCCGGGTGGGGATGATCGATCCCGATAAAGAAAAGCTCCATCGGGGCCGTGGGTTAAGGCTGCGGCGGGGCATCTCGGTAGAAGATCATTCCGGCGCGGATGCCGGGCAGGTCGACGTCGCACTCAACGCAACCTCATCGCCCGATGCCTTCATGGCTGGTGTCGGGCGGCTTAAGCCGGGCGGAAGGTTCTGCCTGTTCAGCGGTCTCGGGGGCGCGGCCGGAGATATGCACCGCCTCATCGACGAACTCCACTATCGCGAACTTCTCTTCGTCGGTTCTTACGGATGTACCGCCGAGGACATGCGGGAGGCGCTGCGGCTTCTCTCGAAGTCCGGCGATGACCTCCGCTTCCTGATAGAGCGCACGATAGCGCTCGACGAGGTGCCTTCGGCAATGGAGAGGGTGCTTGCAGGGAAAGGGTTCCGGCTGGTCGTCGCCTGAGGCATCTCCGCCGGAGAGTGGATATCAACGTTATGCAACCATTCCGGAGCGGCGTTTGGGGCTCCGGTGCAAAAGAAAAGGGAGAAACAGCTGTGCAGAATGAACAGGAACTGCGGAAGTTCGGAGGATTGGTCACGGCGATTGCCGCGGGCCATACCATGACGCGTGAGGAGGCATGCGAAGCCTACCGGCAGGTGATCCTCGACCTGCAGCCGGAGCTTCAGCAGGGGGCATTCCTCTCGGCCCACCTGATGCGCAACCCGACGAGTGCCGAGCTGTCCGGCGCCTGGGACGCGCTCGACCGGTACGATACGGCGAAAATCGAGGTTGATCTCGAGGGCCCGGTATGCGACATCGTCGGCACCGGTTCCGACCGGCTGAAAACGCTGAACTGCTCCAGCCCTGCCGCCCTCATTGCGGCCGCGTGCGGTCTTCCGGTCGCCAAAAAGGGGGCCCGGCTCGTGACCGGCGTATCGGGTGCTTCCGATATTTTCGAGTCGCTGGGCATCGATCTCGACCACCCGCTGGAGCGGGCCGCCATGAGCCTGCAGCATGCCGGCATATGCTACCTGCCGGGAGAGGCCTTCCTGAAATCGGGCTGGGCGCGGCTCATCCGAAGCATGCGCTTCACCTCGGCGTTCAATATCCTCGGGCCCCTCACCCGCCCCTGTTCCCGGAACAACTGTGCGGTCATCGGGGCCTATTCGCCGGAAGTGTCGCTGCAGATGGTTGAAATCCTGGCTGAAATAGGCATGGAGAGGGCGCTCTCTCCCTACGGCACGGCCCGGGGGCATGATCCCGAATACGGCATCGATGAATATTCGCTCTCAGGGCCGACACGGGTGGTCGAGCTGCGTCACGGCTCGATCAGCGTGCATGAAGTCACCCCTGAGGATTTCGGGCTGAAAACCCGGCCGTTCGAGGCGATCGCAAGCCGCTCGAGCGCGGCCGAAAACGCCGCGGTGGTCATGGATGTCCTGGAAGGGCGGCTCGGCGGTGCGCCGGCCGATTTCTTCAGCATGAACGCGGCCGCAGCGCTCTACGCCTCCGGCATTGCCTCGACCTACCGCCATGGTGCCGACATGGCGAGGGAGGCTCTCGAAACGGGCGCGGCACTCGAGAAATTCGAGGCCATGCGCCAGTACCAGGGTCGAGGCGCCCTCGCGGGCGTCTGACCCGGAAGGGTGATTTCCCTTCCGGGCGGGAATGGAAATCACTTGGTTTCTGCGTGGAAATTCATTATCTCCAGAAAAGAGATTCTGTTCTTTCTTATGCATCTGGTGCCGGCATGAAAGCCGGAGAATAGGGAAGTACGCGCAATTCGTACACTGTACCCGCAACTGTAGCGCGGTTCGCCGAGACGTTCGGCGTGCCACTGCGGCTGTCCGCCAGGACAGCTGTGGGAAGGCACGGCGAGTTATGGGCCGCCAAAGTCAGGAGACCTGCCAGGATGCATTCGCAATAGTAGATCGGACTACGGCGTATGGTCCGGCGCGTCTTCTTCCTCCAGCAGGCACTACGGTGTCCTGACGTTGCCGCATCGTTTTCCATCCGCCCGATTCCACAACACCAAACCATCGGGAACAATGGGAAACATCGACGTGGCGTTCAACGCCATCATCAAACGCGACGGGACGAAAGCCCCGTTCGATCAGAAGAAAATCACCTACGCCATCTTCCGCTCGCTGCGTGCCGTCGGCAGGCCCGACCGGCAGAAGGCCGAAAAACTCTCGGGCGACGTCCTGGCCTGTCTGCACGAGCTTGCCGGCGACAGCGAGCCGACGGTCGAAGGGGTGCAGGACCAGGTCGAGAAGGCGCTCTTCAGGGCAGGGGAGTTCGAAGCCGCCAAGGCCTACATCATCTATCGCCACCAGCACCGCACCCTCCGCGACGCCAGGGAGATCTTCAGCAACGTCGATCTCGTAGACCAGTACCTGAACCTCGAGGACTGGAGGATCAAGGAGAGCGCCAACTCGAGCTGGTCGCTGCAGGGGCTCAACCAGCACATCTCCACCATCGTCAGTTCCCAGTACTGGCTGAACCGGATCTATCCGCCGGAGATCAGCGAGGCGCACACTTCCGGCACGATGCATGTGCACGATCTCGGGTTCCTCAGCGTCTACTGCGTCGGCTGGGACCTCGAGGATCTGCTCCGCAGCGGCTTCACCGGCGTCTCCGGCCATGCGGCGAGCAAGCCCACGCGCCATCTCCGCTCGGCGCTCGGCCAGATCGTCAACTTCTTCTACACCATGCAGGGCGAGGCTGCCGGCGCCCAGGCATTCTCGAACTTCGACACCCTGCTCGCCCCGTTCATCCGCTACGACAAGCTCGACTACGACGGGGTGCGCCAGTGCCTGCAGGAGTTCTTCTTCAACATGAACGTGCCGACGAGAGTTGGATTCCAGACCCCGTTCACCAACGTGACGCTCGACCTCACCGTCCCCTCCACCCACCGCGACATGCCGGTCATGATCGGCGGCGAGGCGATGGAGGAGAGCTACGGCGAGTTCCAGCAGGAGATGGACCTCTTCAACCGCGCCTTCGCCGATGTGATGACCGCGGGAGACGCGAGCGGCGCCGTCTTCTCATTCCCGATCCCCACCTATAACATCACTCCCGACTTCGACTGGGACAACCCGGTCTACCTTGGCATCTGGGAGATGGCCGCGCGCTACGGCATCCCCTACTTCTCCAACTTCGTCAACTCCTCCCTGAGCCCCGACGACGTGCGCAGCATGTGCTGCCGGCTGCGGCTCGACAAGCGTGAGCTGCAGAAGAAGGTGGGAGGGCTGTTCGGTTCGAACCCGCTTACCGGTTCGGTCGGCGTGGTCACCATGAACATGCCGCGCATCGGCTACGAGTCCCGCAGCGAGGAGGAGCTCTACCAGCGGCTCGGGCACACGATGGAGCTTGCCAGGGAGAGCCTCGAGATCAAGCGCAAGGTGATCGAGCGGCTCACCGCCGAAGGGCTCTATCCCTACTCGAAGTTCTACCTCCGCCATCTTTATGAGAAGAACGGCCGCTACTGGGACAACCACTTCTCGACGATCGGCATCACCGGCATGAACGAGTGCTGCCTCAACTTCCTCGGCTGCACCATCGCCGACGAGGAGGGCCGCGCTTTCGCCCTCAGGGTGATGGACTTCATGCGCTCGAAGCTCGAAGCCTTCCAGGAGGAGACTGGCCACATCTACAACCTCGAGGCCACGCCGGCCGAGAGCACGGCCTATCGCCTCGCCCGCATCGACAAGAAGCTGCATCCGGATCTCATTACGGCCAACGAAGCGGCCGTCGAGGGCGGAGCCGAGCCCTACTACACCAACTCGACCCAGCTGCCCGTCGGCCATACCGACGACCTCTTCGAGGCGCTCCGCCTGCAGGACGACCTCCAGTCGCGCTACACGGGAGGCACGGTCTTCCACGCCTTCGTCGGTGAAAGCGAAATCCCCGCCGAGTCGGTCAAGCAGCTCGTCCGGACGGTGACGGCGAACTTCACCCTGCCCTACATCACGCTCTCGCCGACCTTCAGCATCTGCCCTTCGCACGGCTACCGCTCGGGCGAGCACGAGTTCTGTCCCGAGTGTGCCGCATCGGGCGTCGAGCAGCGCTGCATCGTCTACACGCGCATCGTGGGTTACCTCAGGCCCGTAGAGCAGTGGAACGGCGGAAAGCAGAGCGAATACGCCGACCGGAAGCTCTTCAGCATGGCCTCCGCCGCGAAGGGCGTGGAGGCGGATTCGTGAGCGGCCCTGTGTCGCTGCCGGTGGGAGGGTTCCTGCCGCAGAGCCTCGTCGACTGGCCCGGCCGTGTCGCGGCGGTCGTCTATACTTCGGGCTGCAACTTCCGCTGCCCCTTCTGCCACAACCCCGAGCTCGTGCTTCCCAAGGAGTTCGGGGCCCCTCCGCTGATTCCCTTCGAGGAGGCGCTTGAGCGCATCGCGCAGAACCGCAATCTGCTCGGCGGGGTGGTGGTGACGGGCGGAGAGCCGACCATACACGACTCCCTCCCGGATGCCCTTCGCGCCCTGAAGAAGCTCGGGCTCAAGGTGAAGCTCGACACCAACGGGAGCCGCCCGGAGATGCTCGGGCGGCTCATCGGGGAGGGGCTCGTCGACGAAGTGGCGATGGACGTCAAGGCGCCGCTCGAGCCGGAGGCCTACTCCCGGCTGACGGGAATCGACTGCCCGCCGGAGCTCCTCGGCAGGATACGGGATTCGCTGTTGCTCCTGCGCCGCTCGGGCGTCAGCCACCGTTTGCGCTGCACAGTGGTGAAGGGTCTGCATACGAAGGAGGATGTCGTTGAGCTCACGGAGACGTTCGGTCCTGCGCTGACGTTGCAGCGGTACCGGGCGGGGAAGACCCTGGGGGAACTGGAGGCAGGGCCTTTCGATTCGGCAATGCCGGCCCTGTCGGAGATATGAAAGCCCGTTGTTATGATTTTTCAGGAAAGATCGCTTGACAAGGAGATTATGACGCATCCCTCTAAAGGAACGGTATTCATCGCGGGAGCCGGACCGGGTGATCCCTCGTTGCTGACCGTACGTGCCGCAGATGTACTTCGCGTAGCCGATGTCGTCCTTCATGATGCGCTCGTCACGGAAGAAATCCTGGCGCTTGCCGGCTCCAATGCCGAACTTGTCAATGTCGGCAAGCGTCTTGCTGACGGGCAGAACCAGACCCGGCGTCAGGAGCGTATCAACGACTTGCTTGTCGAACATGCCTCGGCCGGCCGTTCGGTGGTCCGGCTCAAGGCCGGCGACCCCTTCATGTTCGGGCGCGGCATCGAAGAGGTTCGCGCATTGTCGGAAGCGGGCATTCCTTATGAGGTCGTTCCCGGCATCACTGCAGGCATTGCCGCAGCAGACCTGTTTTCCATCCCCCTGACGGAGCGTTACCGCAATACCGCCGCCATATTCTGCACCGGCCACACCGCCAGCCATTCCAGTGCCCATTTCCAGGCCTTCATCGAGCTGATGAAGGCGGGTACGCCACTGGTGATGTATATGGGGCTTGATACCCTGATGCCGATCCTGGCACGCATGAAAGCCTCGGGTCTGCCCGACTCGCTTGGGGTCTGCGCCGTATCGCGTGTTTCGCGGCCCGACCAGGAGCTTGTCTACGGAACCCTCTCGACCATCGCCGGCCTGCTGAAGGAGCGCCCCCTCAAACTTCCCGTCGTATTCATCATCGGCGAATATGCACGCCCGGAATATCCGGACGCGGGCCATGCCGCCAATCCACCTTTCAGCTGACAATCCATATGGAGAAACATCACAAGAAACGCCGCCAGATTAACAAGAAAGCGATACTGATCGCCCATTTCGGGACCACCTATCCGTCGGCTCTTCCATCGCTCGACAACATCAAGCAGCGGATCATGGCGGAGATCCCCGGTGTGGAGACCAGGATATGCTTCACCTCGAACATGGTCCGCAACACCTGGCGGGTCAGGCGGCGGAAGCCCGAGAAGTGGATAGCCGAAGGCGTTACAGAAGAATTTCTCAACATACAGGGGCTTCTCGGCGCCATCGGCAACCTTCAGGACGCCAACTACAGGACCATCATCGTCCAGCCTACCCACATGTACCATGGCGAGCAGTTCGAGGACCTGAAGTCCTACATCAGGGCCATGCAGTCGATACGGACGGTCAAGCGTGCCTGGCAGCCTTTCGAGAAGGTCGTCCTCTCCCGTCCTGCGCTCGGCACCTGGGGCATCGAGCACGATTACAGTGATGATATCGAGGAGGTGGTCGCTCTGTTCGGTGAGGATATCGAGCGTTCGAAGCAGAAGGATGCCGCTATGGTCTACGTTGCGCACGGCAACGATTTTTTCTCGTCCAGCGCATTCAGCGAGACATGCCGGGCAATGCGTGAGGCCTGGCCTGATGCCAGCATCCATATCGGTGTTGTCGAGGGGCGTCCCGGGATCGAGGATATCCTCGGCGATCTTGCCTCATCCGGCCGCAGGAACGTCATTCTCCGTCCGTTCATGATCACAGCCGGCGACCATGCTCACAACGATATCGCCGACGATGGTCCCGATTCATGGAAAGGTGCGTTCGAGGCTGCCGGATACCGGGTCGAAACCCGTATGGAGGGTCTTGGCGCCGACGACCGGTTTGCATCGATCTTTGCCAAAAGGATCCTGGAAACGGCGACCGACAACGGCATCGACCTCGTTTCGGAACCAGTAGAGAACAACCCGCATCCATGAGCGACACAATACAGAAAAGGGGCCGCATCACGAGCGTCTCCCTCGGACCCGGAGACCCGGAGCTCATTACCGTGAAAGCCCTCCGCCAGCTCCGCGAAGCTGACCTCGTCTACTATCCCGGTACGGTTGACGCTTCAGGCGTGGTTATCGGCATTGCCTACGATATACTCATGAAGTGCGATCTTGACGCTTCTCGCCTCCGCGGCATATATGTCCCCATGTCGCGCTCGAGGGGAGCGGCTGAAGAGTGCTATGACGAAGCGTACGCCTCCATGAGGGCGGCTGTCGCAGAGGGCCTCGACGTCACGGTCGTCAGCGTCGGGGACGGAGGGTTCTACAGCACCGCCTCGGCCATCGTGGAGCGCGCCCTTGCCGACGGGCTCGATTGTTCGATGACCCCAGGAATTCCGGCGTTCATAGCCGCCGGTTCGGCAGCCCGCCTGCCCCTCTCCCTGCATGACGACAGCGTTGCCGTGCTTGCCCAGATAGAGTCGCTTGACGAGCTTGATTCCGCACTCGCCATGCACGATACGGTAGTGGTGATGAAGCTCTCCACGGTGCGTGACGAGGTGTTTGCGTTTCTCGAGCGTAACGGAAAGCCGTTCCTCTATGCCGAGAAGATCGGGATGGCGGGGGAGTTCCTTGCTACCGATACGGAGGCCCTCAGGGGTCGTACCATACCCTATTTCTCTCTCCTCGTCTGTTCGAGACGATGGAGCAACGATAAATCATGAACCACTCTCGCATGCAAGGCAAAATCACCGTCGTCGGTCTGGGTCCCGGCGATGCATCCATGACGACCCCCCAGGTGCTCGATGCTCTCGGTACTGCCGACGCGGTCGTCGGCTACAGCGGCTACATGAAGGGCATCGAGCACCTCATCCCGGAGTCCGCAGAGACGTTTTCGAGCGGTATGACTCGAGAAAGGGACCGAGCCGAGCAGGCGTTCGCGCTTGCCGCTGAAGGCAAGCGGGTCGTCGTGGTCAGTTCCGGCGATGCGGGTATCTACGGGATGGCCCCCCTTATCATTGAACTTCATGAGCGCGGGGAACACGGTGATCCTCATATCGAGGTTCTCCCTGGCATCAGTGCATTCCAGGCCGCGGCCGCGCGCCTCGGCGCCCCGATAAGCCACGATTTCTGCGCCATCTCCCTTTCCGACCTGATGACCCCGTGGGAGCAGATAGAAAAAAGGATTTCGGCGGCGGCTTACGCGGACTTCGTTACAGCGGTCTATAATCCGAAAAGCCGGGATCGCTTCTGGCAGCTGGACCGGTTTCGGGAGCTTTTTCTCCGCCACCGTGACCCCTCCACTCCCGTCGCGCTCGTGCGCAATGCCGCGAGGGATGATGAAGAGGTCAGCCTGACGAGCCTCGGGAGCTTCGATTGCGAACGGGTCGATATGTTCACGGTCGTGATCGTCGGCAATTCGCGCTCCCGCATAAGCGGAAAGTTCTTCCTGACTCCGCGGGGCTATTTCGACCGTGAAGATGATGCCGAAGGCAAGCCCGTAGGCGCTGCCATCATGAGCGGCAGTTTCAGGACCATAGCCGGTTTGATGAGGCGGAACGACCTCGAGGAGGATGCGAAATGGGCCGTCATGCATACCATTCATACGACAGCGGATTTCGAGATGGAGCAGTTGTTCCATGCATCCCCCGGCGCCCTGCGCCACTGGCACGGGCGGCTGTCGGCCGGGGGCGCGGAGATCGTTACTGACGTGACGATGGTGCAGTCCGGCATCCGCAAGGCGGCCCTGGAGCGGTATGGAGTCACGGTCTACTGCTACCTTAACGACCCGAGGACCGCAGCGCTTGCGCAGGCAGAAGGAATCACGCGGAGCCAGGCCGGCATGCGGCTTGCGGCCAGCGAACACCCCCATGCGCTTTACGTCGTCGGCAACGCGCCTACGGCCCTGATCGAGCTGGCCTCGATGCTCCGCCGCACTTCGTTTGCGCCGATGGGAGTCGTCGGCGCACCGGTAGGGTTCGTCAATGTCGTCGAGTCCAAGCTTCGGCTCAGAGCCGCATGCGGCAACACGCCCATTGCCGTCATCGAAGGCAGAAAGGGAGGCAGCGGGATCGCCGCGACGATCGTCAATGCCGCCTTCAGTCTCGATGAGGCGGCGGCCATGAACCCGGGGCGCGATGTCTAGGAGGCGCTTTACGTTCATCGGCCTGACCGACAGCCCTGTGCCGCCGCTCGAGGAAGAGGCGAGGGCTTCGATTGCCTCCCACTCCGTCTTTGCCGGAGGGGAGCGCCATCGCCAGATCGTCGACGGGCTTCTTCCCCGGCCTCATCGGTGGATCAACATCGCTCCGCCGCTCGGCGCTGTGCGCACCTCTCTGGAGGAGGTCTGCGAACCCGTCCTGGTTTTCGCATCCGGGGATCCGTTCTTCTACGGGTTCGGCGCAACCCTGCAGAAATGGTTTCCCGATTCGCGCCTGCGCAGTTTTCCCGCCCCGCATTCCCTGCAGCTCCTGGCAAGACGCTGTATGATCCCCTATCAGAGGATGCGCCACGTCTCACTGACCGGCCGTGCCTGGCAAGAGCTCGATGAAGCCCTTATCCGTGGCGACGAGCTGGTCGGCGTGCTGACCGATCAGCGGAAAACCCCCGCAGCCATCGCGCGCCGGCTCCTCGATTACGGTTATGGCAACTATGCCATGCGCATTGGCGTCGCGCTGGGAGGTGAGCGCGAATCCGTTGTAGAGTGCACGCTCCGGGAGGCCTCAGAACGGGATTTCGCAATGCCCAACTGCCTTATCCTTCTCTCAGAACGTCCCTCGTCCCGATGGTTCGGCATTCCTGACGAACTTTTCGATGGCCTGCCCGGACGGCCGAACATGATCACGAAGATGCCTTTCAGGATGGCGGCAATCGCCGCCCTCGAGCTCGGCCGTGCCCGGAGTTTCTGGGATGTGGGCTTCTGCACCGGTTCGGTCGCGATCGAAGCGCGGCTGCAGTTTCCGCGCCTTGCAGTAACGGCATTCGAGAAACGTCCGGAATGCGATACCATCCTCGAAGCCAACAGCCGCCGTTTCGGCGCTGCGGGCATCGCAACGGTGATGGGGGATTTCCTCCGGCAGGATCATGCCGCATGCTGCGCCGGGGACGGCCAGCTCGACGCGGCATTCATTGGCGGGCACGGCGATCGCCTCGAACCTGTCTTCACCGCCATAGCGGCACATCTTTCCCCGGGAGGGCGGATCGTCATGAATGCCGTCCGCTCTTCGAGCAGGGACGCTTTCGCGGCCACTGCCGCAAAGCTCGGCTTCTGCCTTGGGGATCCCCTCGAATTGAGTCTCGGCAGCCATAACCCGATTGCCGTCATGAAAGCCGTCAAACCACCCCTATAACCTGAAGAGTTGCATGTTCTCCTCCATTGCCATCATCGCCTCTTCCGACGGCGGAATCCGTCTTGGAAGACTTCTTTGCGGACTGCTTTCCGGCGCCACTGCCGCAGACTGTCGCCTCTATTCGACACGTCGTGCAGACGGCGTCGAGACGGTGGAATCGATTCCCGGTTTCGTTCGCGATTCCTTCTCCCGCTTCGACGCCTTTCTCTTCATCGGCTCGCTCGGTATCTGCGTCCGATCCATCGCCCCGGTGCTTGAAAGCAAATCCAAAGATCCGGCGGTGCTCAATTGCGATGAGGCCGGCCGGTTCGTCCTGCCGGTTGTTTCCGGGCATGTGGGAGGGGGCGGAGAGCTGGCCTCGCGGGTTGCGCGGCTTCTCGGCGCCGAGGTGGTGGCGACCACTTCCAGCGACGTGCAGGGGCTCTGGCCGCTCGATGTCCTCGGTAGAGGTGAAGGCTGGACGATCGAATTCGCGCCGGCAGCGAGCGGGCAGACCATGACCTCCGCAATTGCCGCCTTCGTCAACCATGAGCCTACGGTTCTTCTCCTCGAATCCCGGGACGCCCTCACCGATCGCCTTGAACGCAGTGCCCCTCCGTTCGTTCAGGTCGTCTACCGCTACGAGGATGCGGATTTCAGCCGCTGCAGCCTGTTACTTGCCGTTACGCCGTTTCTGTACGACCCTCCCGTTCAGGTGGTGTTCTACCGCCCGAAAGTGCTTTGTCTCGGGCTCGGTTCCGAACGGGGGATAGATCCTCTCCGTTTTCTGGACTCGTTCGAGAAACGTTTTGCAGAAACGGGCCTTTCCGTCAACTCCATCAAGGCCGTCGGCTCGGTCGATTTCAAGATGGACGAAGCCGCATTCCTTGCTTTTGCGCAACAGCGGGGGCTCCCTCTCCAGGGCTTTCCCCCCGAAAAGCTCGAGGCGGTCGCCTCCGTTCCGAATCCATCCGAGGTGGTCTTTGCCAAAACAGGGATCCACAGTGTTGCTGAAGCCACATCGGCGCTGCTTTCCGGCCGGGATGCATGGGTGGTCGAAAAACAGAAGGTCGCCATGCAGGATGTTCCTGAGGGGACGGCACGCCACTACACCTTTGCCGTGAGCATGCTGCATGCGGCGATGCGACGGGGGCGCATCGCCATCGTCGGGGCCGGACCGGGTGATCCCGATCTGGTGACGGTCAGGGGGAAGGAGTATCTGCAGCAGGCGGACCTGATCCTCTATGCCGGGAGCCTGGTTCCCGAAAAACTGACCTGGTGCGCAAAATCCGGAGCCCTGGTGAGAAGCTCGGCTTCGATGTCCCTTGAGGAGCAGTTTGAACTGATGGCCGAATGCTACAGGAAGGGCGGGTTCATCGTCCGTCTCCACACCGGCGATCCTTCGATCTACGGTGCCATCCAGGAGCAGATGGCGTACTTCGACCGGGAGGGGATGGAGTACGAAATTGTGCCGGGCGTCTCCTCGTTCCAGGCAGCGGCCGCCGTGCTGAAGTCGCAATTCACCGTTCCCGAAAAGGTGCAGACCATCATTCTGACGCGCGGCAACGGCCGCACGCCGGTACCAGAAAAGGAAAAACTCTCCGAGCTCGCACGATCAAGGGCGACCATGTGCATCTATCTCAGCGCGGAATGGGGCGACGAGGTCCAGGCAGATCTACTCGAGCATTATCCACCGGATACTCCGGTTGCCGTCTGCTACCGGATCGGATGGGAGGATCAGCAGGTCTGGCGGGCAGAGCTCTCTTCACTGGCAGAGCTGATCCGCAGAAGCGGCAAATCCCGTCAGGTGCTGATTGTTGTGGGCGAGGCGATCGGAGCCCGAATGAATCGATCGAAACTCTACGACCCCGACTTCGCCCATGGGTTCAGACCGGCATGTTCGAAGTGATATGGCCGGAATGACGCTGGTGTTCGGGGGAACGACCGAGGGACGGAGGACGGCATTCCTGCTCGACAGGCTCGGGATGCCGTTCCTGTACTCCACGAAGGAGCGCGTAGAGCCTTTCCAGACCGTTCACGGCGAGTTCCGCCATGGTCCGCTCGATCGCTCCGCGCTGGAGGCCCTTCTTGATGAACGCCCCTTCGGGCTCGTCATCGATGCCGCCCACCCCTTTGCCGCTGCACTCCATCAGACGGTATACGACGCATGCAGCGCAAGGGGAGTGCGACTGATACGCTATGACAGGAGCCGGGATCCTTCCGCCGACCAACTTCTTGAATTCCCGGGCATCCACAGGGCTGCTGATTTTGGGGAGGCGCTGGCGACGCTCGAGCGCCTGCGGCCTTCGGTCCTGCTGGCGCTGACCGGTGTTCAGTCTATCGGTCCGCTGCGGCGCTGGTGGTCGGGACGGAAAACGCTCTTCCGCATTCTTCCCCGAACCTCGTCGATCGAAGCGGCGCGCAGCGAAGGCATCCCTGAGAAGTGGCTCATCAAGGAGATGCCCGAGGCCGGTCCGGATGCGTTCGTCGAGCTTATCGACCGGTTCGGTGTCGACTGTCTCCTGACAAAGGAGAGCGGCGCAAGCGGGTACCTCGGCGACAAGCTCGAGGCCGCATCCCGGCGGGATATCCCGGCAATTGTGATCACCCGCCCTCCGGTGCCGCCATGGCGGACGAGGCTCTTTTCCGACAGCGAGCTCGAAAAAGTTTTGCAGGGCGAGCTGCAATCCCATCCGATGCCCGCAGCCCTCAGGAAAGGCTATACAACCGGAGCGACGGCGGCTGCGGCAACGCGGGCCGCCATGCAGGCGCTGCTCAAAGGGCGGTTTCCTGAAGAGGTGCTCCTAACGCTGCCTTCAGGGAAGAAGGCGCGCTTCGTAATAGAAGAACCCATCTTCTCCGGAGGATCGGCTCGGTGCTCCGTGCGCAAAGACGGCGGAGACGATCCGGATGTCACCCACGGGCTTCTGATTTCGAGCGAAGTCAGCCTGATCGGAGGCGAGCCGGAATCGGTGGAGTTTCTCCAGGGGGAGGGGGTCGGGCGGGTAACGCTGCCCGGCCTGGAGATCCCGCCGGGAGAGCCGGCCATCAATCCGGTGCCCCGAAGGATGATACGGGACGAGGTGGTGGCAGCGCTTCGCATGAGCGATGTGGAGTCGGCCGTGTCCGTGAAGATCTCCGTCGCCGGAGGGTCCGAAGCTGCAAAAAAAACGATGAACCCGCGCCTCGGCATTCTCGACGGGATTTCGATCATAGGCACCACCGGAGAGGTCGTCCCGTATTCGATGGATGCATGGATCGCCAGCATCCGCCAGGCGATCCATGTCACCGGTGCCAACGGCTGCCGTGAGATTGCCCTGACATCGGGATTGCGGAGCGAGCGTATGCTGCGTGACCGCTATTCCGGCCTGGATGCCCGAGGCTGCGTCCATTACGGGAATTTCATCGCACGGGCGCTCAAGGCCGTCGGAGAGCAGGGGGGCTTTGAGCGGGTATATGTTGCCGTGATGCTTGCCAAGGCGACAAAGCTGGCCGCAGGGGAGCCCGACCTCTCAAGCAGAACCGTCCCGTTGCGGCCCGAACGACTTGGCGATCTGGCCCGCAGGGCCGGCTACGGCGAAGAGGTCTGTCTGCGGCTCAATGATCTGAAGCTTGTCCGTTCCATGACCGAGATCCTGCCGTTCAGGGCTGGAGAGCCGTTTTATGAGCGGCTGGCGGAAGCCTGTGTCGAGAGCTGCCGGCGCTGGCTTCCCGAGATCCCCCTTACGTTCGTTCTTCTCGATATCGAAGGACATATGCTGGTCATGAATCGCTGAGTTGAGATGCGAGATGCTGTAAAGTCCCCCTTTTTTGATGCAACACCATACCGGAATAGATGCCGCATGAGCCTGCCGATTGACCGAAACCCGACAGCGATATATCTCGGAGCGCTTTTGCTGCTTGCGCTCCTGGTCGTTGTTTCTCTGCTTGTCGGGCGGTATCCCGTTCCCCCCGAAACGCTTCTGGCGTTAGTCCTCGATGGTTCCGGAGACGAGCCTGTGCATGCCACGGTGCTTTTCTCCATCCGTCTTCCCCGGATCATCGGAGCACTGCTCGTCGGAGGAGCGCTGTCGCTCGCAGGCGCCGCCTACCAGGGACTTTTCCGCAATCCCATGGTGAGTCCCGATATCCTCGGCGTCAGCTCCGGAGCCGGATTCGGGGCGGCGCTCGCCATTCTGCTCTCCCTGCCGGTAATCGCGGTCCAGGTCTCGGCCTTTCTCGGCGGCCTGGGGGCGGTGCTCCTTGCCGTTACGGTTGCAAAGGCCGCCGCAAAGCGGCACGAAGGCGTTCTTGTGCTGGTGCTTTCGGGTATGGTCATCTCCGCCGTCTTCACTGCGCTGATCTCCCTGATGAAATATGTTGCCGATCCGGAAAGCAAACTCCCGACCATCACCTACTGGCTCATGGGTAGCCTTGCCGATATCCGCATGGCCGATCTGAGGGCGGTCCTGCCGTTTCTCTGCATCGGCATACTGCCGCTTCTCCTCATGAGCTGGCGGCTCAATATCCTCTCGTTCGGCGAGGACGATGCCCGCTCGCTTGGCGTCAATGTGAAGGTCGTTCGATTCGCCACTGTCGTTGCTTCGTCGCTCATTACGGCCAGCGTCATCTCAATCAGCGGCCTCATCGGCTGGGTGGGCCTGCTTGTTCCCCATGCTGCACGACTGCTGGTCGGGCCCGACCACCGTTTGCTGCTTCCGCTCTCCTTTCTGCTCGGCGGGATGCTTCTGCTTGTGTTCGACGCCATCGCCCGTACGCTGCTCTCCATAGAGATTCCTATCGGTATCGTCACCGCTCTTGTTGGCGCCCCGTTCTTCATTTTCATTCTCAAATCATCGTCGCGCAAACTTACATGAAGAGGAACGAGAAGCATATCGAGTGTTCCGGGCTGAGCGTTGGCTACGATTCCCGTATTGTCGTCGATAACGTCACTATGGATCTGCGGACCGGAGAGATATGCTGTTTCATCGGTCAGAACGGAAGGGGAAAGACGACCCTGTTCAGGACGATGCTCGGCCTCATTGCGCCGATCGGAGGCACTATCCGCCTGAATGGCCGGCCGCTGCATCGATGGAGCGCCATCGAAAGGGCACGGATGGTCGCTTACGTGCCACAGGCCCATCAGGGAGTGTTTCCTTTCAGCGTCAGGGATGTCGTGCTCTTCGGAAGAACCGCCCATCTGGGTCTTTTCGCTTCTCCCGGGAGCCATGACCGGAAGATCGCCGAACAGGCGATCGAAATGCTCGGAATCGGCCATCTTGCCGAACGGCCGTTTCCAGAAATCAGCGGAGGGGAACGCCAGATGGTTCTGCTGGCCAGAGCCCTTGCGCAGGAGGCCTCGATGATGATTCTCGACGAGCCGTCCTCAAACCTTGATTACGGCAATCAGGTACTGCTGCTGCGCAAGATACGAGAGCTTGCGCAGTACGGGATCGGCATCGCCATGGCGACACATTCGCCGGAACACGCCCTGCAGCTTGAGGCTCGTGTGGCCGCCATCGTCGACGGGGGGCTTCGAGTGTGGGAAAACGCGACCGATGCGCTCAATCCCGAAGATATGAAGCGCGTCTACGGAATAGATATCAATATGGCCTCGGCTCTCGATGCAGGGGGCAAGCCGTTGCGATTTTTATACCCGATCAGTTCCTGATTCCTACCCAAACCATTAACCACAAGAAATAATGAACGTGAACTGCAGACAACTGCTCATGGCAGGATTCCTGCTCCTGGCCGTTTTTCTTCCTTCAGGCGGCTGTGCCTATGGCAAGGGTACCGAGCCTTCAGCCGAAAGAACGGTTACGGATATGGCTGGCCGGACCATGACGCTGCCGGCAAAGATCAGCAGGGTCTATGTCAATAGGCCGGGCAGCATCCTTATGTACGCCATCGATCCTTCGATGATCGTGAATCGCTCATTCCGCTACACCCGGGAGGCGCAGCATTTTTTCCGCAAGGAATATCTGGCCCTGCCCTATGTGGAGAACTCGCCGGAGGAGATCCTGAAACTCGACGCCGACCTTATTCTGACATTCTACGATATCAATAAGCAGTCGATAGACCAGTCGGAACGCCTTGCCGCAAAAACCGGCATACCGGTCTATATGGCCTCGCTGAAGTTCGAGGATTATCCCGATGTGTTCCGGCGGCTCGGAGCACTGCTTGGAAGGGAGGGGCAGACCGATAAAATGCTCGGGTTCATCGAGCGCCATGTCGAACCCGTCATAGCAAAAAGCGGCTCGATTCCTCCTGAGCGGCGTCTTTCCGTCTATTATGCGGAAGGGGAGCGCGGCCTCCATACCGATCCTTCGGGATCCATCCATACCAGGCTGATCGAACTGGTAGGAGCGAAAAACGCGGCGAGGGTGGACAAGGTTTCACGAAAAGGCATGAGCGCCGTTTCCTTTGAGCAGCTCTTGCTCTGGAACCCCGACAGGATAATCGTCTGGGCAGGCCTCGGCACGAAGACCGGTACGCTGAGTTATATCAAAAGCGACCCGCTCTGGGCAAAGCTTCCTGCCGTCAGCCGCGGAGATATCGACCAGATTCCCTATCTCCCCTTCGGATGGTTCGACCGACCGGCCAGCATCAACCGCCTGCTCGGCGTCCCGTGGCTTGCAAACCATCTTTATCCGGAGCATTACGGCATTGATATCGACGCGGTCGTCAGGGAGTATTTCAGGGTTTTCTACCATTATGAACTCAATCAGGAGGAATTGTCGCTGGTGCTTCGTCCCTGAGCAGAGGGGGCAATCGCCCGATAAACGCAGAAGCCCCGGTTCTCCCGGGGCTTCTGCGTTGCATCCGATGCGGCCGGCGGCCATTCAGAGCGTCACATTGAGCGAGGTCTTGACGTTGATGCCTGGCTCGTAGAGGAAGTCTTCACTGGCAAGATGGCTGCGGTAGGTCCTGTCGAAAAGGTTGTCGACCGCCACGGCCAGCGTCACGTTCCGGGTGAACCTGATGCCGCTCTTGAGGTTGACGAGCCCGTAGCCGGGGGTGGCGATCTCATCGCCGGGGCCGGGATTGTCCTGGTCGGCATAGAGCTCGGTGTTGACTTCCAGCCACCAGGAGGAGTTCCTGCCGAGGGAGTCGTCCCAGCGGGCCCCGAGCCTGCCGTTGGTCGGGGCAATGGAGTTCAGCCGGTCGTCGTTATCGCGGTTCTTGCCGATTACCGAAGAGATGCCGCCGAAGAGCGTAAGGTGGTCGAGGGCTTTCCATGAGGCATTGGCGTCGAAGCCGAAAAGTTCGGCGTCCATGACGTTGACGTACTGATAGTACTTATAGTCCGTTGTTCCAGTGTCAACAGGAAGACCAAATGTATTATCAACCTCTTTTGTGTCAATGAAGTCCTGGATCCTTGAATAGAATCCTGTCAGGCTGCCCGACAATTTTTCGTTCCTCATTTTCAGCCCCGCATCAATGTTCCATGAGTATTCGGGTTTCAGAGCCGGGTTTCCGATGGAGTAGGAGCTTGTCCCCCTGAAGGAGAAGCGCTCGAAAATGTCGGGCGCCCTGAATCCCGTTGCGGCATTGATGTTGGCGTTCAGAACCGAAGAGAGCGGAAGAACGTAGCCCAGGTTTGCCGTTACAGCCCCGTCACTCTCTTCGCTAAAAGGAGTGGTGTAGGTGTTGGTGCCTGCGGTGATAACGGCATCTTCGGCATCGGCATTGAACCAGTCATAGCGTACGCCGCCAATCACCCTCGAGCCGTCGCCGAAGCTCCTGGTGTTCTGTGCGTAAACACCGACGTGGTTCCGGTAGGCATCTTCCGATACCGGGGGATAGGTGTTCGTGACGGTTCCGTCGGTTTTTGTCAGGATTTCTCCCGAGCGCGCATCTTCCCTGACGAATTCGATCCCGCTGACCAGGACGTCCTTGGCAGTCGGATTGAACGTCAGCTGCAGCGATGCGCCCTTGGCCCCCGTATCGATCCAGTTGTCTTTGTTTTTGGCCGTCGATGTTGTACCTGTTCGCCCGTCATAAACGCGCTTCTGGTCGACGAGCCATCCTTTCAGCTCAAGGTCTGTGATGATGCCGATATCCTTCGCGTGCCAGCCGATTTTCCATGTATCGGTATCAAACTTGGTGAAATGCGACCAGGGGTAGTTTTCTTTCTGCGGCTGCCCCATGTCGTCAATGTCGCTCCTGCGCCACGACGCACTGAGCTCGTTCTTCTCGTTGACCTTCCAGCTTGCCGCGGCTCCGAAGCTCATCCCCTCGAACTGGCTGTTGTCGACCGTGTCGCCGTTACCGTCCCGGTAGTTGCCGTGGTCCCTGGTTGAGGCTTCCAGGCGTACCGCCACTTCATCGCTGGCACCGTCAAGCACAAGGTTTCCGTACTTGCCGCTGTCGTTCGAGCTGTAGCCGATGGTGGCCGATGGGCTGAATGCCCACGAACCGTCCGTGGTGAATTCCGGTTTCCTGGTGATGATGTTGATCACGCCGCCCATCGCGTCGCTGCCGTAGAGCACGGAGGCCGGTCCCTTGAGGATTTCGACACGCTCGATCCTTCCGGTGTCCATGAACGGCGTAAGCGGTTCACGCCCCGCCCAGAGATTGGTCTCGCGATCGCCGTCGATCAGGACAAGGACCCTGTTCCCGCCGAATCCCCTGATGGTGGGCTGCGTCTCCCATATGCCGGCTCCGGTAAGCGTGACGCCGGAGGCGGTTTCGATGAGGTCGCCGACCGAGCTCAGGCTCTCCTCCCCGATGGCGTCCTGTGAGATGATTTCAATGTCGCAGGGGAGGCTGTAGGGGTCCTCGGGGGTTCTTGTTGCCGTAACGACGATTTCATTCTTCTGCACGAATGTTTTCGGTTCGGCATGAGCGGCAGGCGCTGTGAACAGCATTATTGCCGCAATCGCTTTGATCTGCCGCTTCATAATGGGCTGGCTTTGATTCACTTTCATGGATGGCATCGGTTGTGTTTTGTGTTGTGCGAACGACGCGGTTCCACCGGCGGCCCGAATGGCTGCAACGAGATTGCAACGATGATGTGACCGCGCTTGGGTACAGGCGCGGATATGCATCAACGGATAAGCGCAGGCCTCTTTGAAGGCTTCGGGTTTTGATGGTCAGACGTCAGTGAATCGGGCGTAAGGGGTTTATTTCCAGGCCATTGTCCCGTGGCCGTTTGAGCGTCATGCTCATGAAATAATCATCCGGCAGGTTTCCTGACTTTCGCCGTAGAGGAGATGAAACCGCCTTCCCGAACCCTCCTGGGAGGATGGGCGCAGTGGCGACATGGTTTCATTCTGGGGTTGATAGCGTGGATCACCCCATTAGGCGATGACAGTTGCGGGTACAGTCTGCGATTTGCACGCAGTTCCCTATTACCCTGCTTAAGCAGGCACCGGTTGAGGAAAGAACATTCCGATGTCAAATAATAAGAAATATCTCAGCAAATTCAATGAGATTGTTGTCCCGGTCGTTGCCCTTCGGGATGAAAACAGTAGGCAATCTGCAGCTCGTAACGTATATTAGCCCCACAATAATGTTCTTTCACCGTAGCTGGTGCCGGTTTGAAAGCCGGAGAATAGGGAAGTACGTGAGATCCGTACACTGTACCCGCAACTGTATAACGGTAAGCCGCAAATCCTTTGCATGGCCACATGCGATCGAGTTGAGGTGCGTTCCAGGTCACTGCATGTTTTCCTCCCGGGACAACGGCGGGAAGGCCGGAACGGAAGTACGCCGCCAAAGTCAGGAGACCTGCCAGCTGCTATTGCATCACACGATCGGACTACGGGTTATAGTCAGGCAATGCAACAGCTGGTCGCACGGATTCTCCATTTTCTCGTTTTCTGTTTTCCGATTGAGAGCATTGGGATCCGTTCTTCTTCTGCATGGCCCCTCCTGATAGATCCAGTCATGTGTTTTTTTAAACACCAACATGATTGAATCCATGAACAAGAAGAATCTCGCTATCATACTTATGGCTGTGCTGTGCAACCAGACGGCGTATGCTGATGAGCAGTCCGTGAGCTATTTGGCTGATGAGGTAGTCGTAACCGGCACCACCTTCTCCGAAGTGGAAAAGGAAAGTCCTCGGTTCATCACTGTCGTTGACAATGAGCAGCTGGTTGAAACCGGAGCCACCAACGCTATTGAGGCTCTTGCTCGAATCGGAGGCCTGTTCTATAAGTCGGGCGCTGCTTTCGGCATCAATAGCAGGGGAATGACCAGCTCTGTTGGAATCCGTGGTATTGAGGGCGGCGAGTTGGTTCTTATCAACGGGACGCCGATCCAGGAAGGTGCATCAAAAGGTTATGACCTGAGCACCATTCCCGTTGAGCAGATTGAACGGATCGAGGTCCTGAAAGGCACGGCATCGACCCGCTATGGGGCCGATGCGATGACCGGCGTGGTGAATATCATTACCAAAAGCCCTGATGATAAGACCGGGATAGCCGTCTCCGGTGAGTTCGGCAACAAGGATATGATGAACCATGCTGTGAGCTTGAATTTTCCCGATGTGACGCTGGGGCTTCACTATCAGCACATCGGGGCAATCGATGATATGGGCCGCCATTTCACATCTCACTATACCTACACGCTTGATGAGACTGATCGCTATGAAGTGAACGTCAATGCTTCACCGCTCAAAAACGTCTGGGTTGATTACCTGTATTCTCAGTATGAAACGGGGCTTGGCTATGCTTATGATGCTGGTTTCACACCAGGTTCCACATCTGCAGACAATGTTGACGAGGTCGGGTATGGGCACTTTCTTGACCTGCGCTATGAAACCGATAGCGCGAAGGTAAAACTCTACGGAAAATATGATACTCGAGACGAGACCGAATACCGGCTCGGAAGTATTATTCAGGAAAATGTCCGGGATACATACAACTACGGAGCCGAGGCTAACTATCGCTATAGGTTGGCTGATGGTATAGAGATTACTCCGGGCATGGATTATGTGCACCGTTATGTCAATTATGCCAATGACGAAAAAACCAAAGCTGATTTTCAGTATCAAAAATCCCGTGACGATTATGGGGCATTTGCGGAGTTGAGGGTGCTTGTTGGCGATGCCCTGGTCCTGACGGCTGCGGGTAGGGAGCAGTTTATCGATATGCCTGATACCAGACCGGACTATGACATTTTCCTGCCGAGCTCTGGCCTTACATGGAAGGCATCTGCCTCCACAAACCTCTTCGCCAATGTCGGGAAGGCCTTCCGTGCACCGACCTTTACGCAGCTGTATGGTTCCGGCTCGACCTTTCTCGCAAATCCTGACCTCAGGCCCGAATCGGGATGGAGCTATGAATCCGGTGCGAAATGGGATGCACGTAATGCATCAGTGCGGTTAGCCGCATTCACGATGCGATATGAGGATAAAATAGAGTATCGATATGTCGACAAGGCCATACAGTACTACAATGCCAATAATTATAAGACGACAGGCGTCGACTGGTCCCTTGCCATCTCGCCGTTTGGCGGCAATCCCGGGCTACTTGGCTCGGTATCTTTATCCGCCAACGGTTACTGGGCATACCCGGTTGCGGAAGACGAGGATGGTATAGAGTACCAGCCCGGTCCCAGGTTTCAGAACACTTTCGGGGCGGCATACGCGTCCAATGCTTTGGCAATCAATTTTAACTGCAGGATGTTGACAGGCCGTGAGGATTCGCTTCGTGATTATACGGCGTACGACGTTTCTGCCAGAGTAAAAGCCGGGCCCGGCAATATCATGATGGCCGTCGACAACCTTTTCGATACGGAAGTACAGACCATGGGAGAGCTCGATGCAGACGCATCTTCCAGATATGTGCGTTATGAACCCGGCCGATTGGTGCGTATCGGGTATTCAGTGAAATTCTGAAATCTGATTTCAGTACACACAAGAAGAACAGTTAAAGATGAAGCAATTACTGATTGCGATACTGTTTCCTCTCATCGTCGGCTGTGCCGGGAATGAGCAAACCATCGTGAGTCAATCGCCATATGTGACGCATACGCTCCAGTATTTGGGTCTTGAAGGAAAGATAGTCGGCGTCAGTAAGCATGACAGGCTGGATCGGCCGAGAACCGGGACAATCTTCAGGCCCGACAAACAGGCGATCACCGAATTGAAGCCGAAGTATATCATCACCTCCAACTGGACGCAAAAGCATGTGATTGATGAGGTCGTTCCGGAAGGCACGGTTCCGGTAGTGCTGGATGGCTTCAGGTCCATGGGGGAGATTGAGGAGAATCTTGTCAGAATCTGTGACGCATTGGGTGTTGCCGGAGGGCAGGAACAGGCAGAACGTTTTCATCATGAGTGGACGCAGAAAGCCGCACTCATCAACGGAAACAGCTCTCGTGTTCTTCTCCTTTCCGCCTGCACCGGTCAGCCGTATTCCTTCGGAAAAAAGACGTGGCTCTATGACCTGTTTCAACATGCAGGATTCGAGATTGTTGAAACCCATGAACATGTCCGTCATATCACGATAGGAAACGAGTTCAATGAAGTGAAAGATCTTGTCAATCATTTCAGGCCTGACTACCTTATTGTTTTTGAACGCGATATGGGTAAGGTTTGTTCAGCCGTGTCTATGGAAACCAATGTCAAGGTCATAAATCTTGATGGAGATTATTTTCTTCATCCCGCACCTGTAATTCTCAAAGGCCTCACTGAATTAAAAGCAAAGGAGCCGATGTGGCTCGATTGAACGCCCAATTTAGACTGAAACCACTAGCCGTCCTCGGCACGGCTTCCGATGTCGGCAAGAGCGTCGTGGCTACGGCGCTCTGCCGCATTTTCCGCAACGCAGGCATCGACGTGGCGCCCTACAAGGCCCAGAACATGTCGAACAACTCCGGCGTGACACCCGACGGCCAGGAGATCGGCCGTGCGCAGATCGTGCAGGCCGAAGCTGCCGGCGTGGTGCCGACGGCCGACATGAACCCGGTGCTGCTCAAACCCAACACCGATACCGGCGCCCAGGTGGTGCTGCAGGGGCGGGTGGACGGCAACCAGTCGGCGAAAGGGTACTTCCGCGATACCTCCCGCTGGGCTGCGGTCGCCCGCGAGAGCCTGCATCGGCTGATGGATGAGCATGAGCTGCTCGTAATCGAGGGTGCGGGTTCGTGCGCCGAGATGAATCTTTACGAACGCGATTTCGTGAACTTCCGCACCGCCCGCGAGGCCGGGGCTTCGGTCATCCTCGTGGCCGACATCGACCGCGGCGGCGTCTTCGCCCAGGTGGTCGGCACCCTTGCCGTGATCCCGCCGGAGGACCGGGCCCTCGTGAAGGGCGTCGTCATCAACCGGTTCCGGGGCGACATCGTGCTATTCGAAGAGGGGGTCAGGATGCTTGAGGAGAAAACCGGCGTTCCGGTGCTCGGCGTCATACCCTATTTCCGTGATTTCGCCATCGAGTCGGAGGACGCCGTTCCGCTCGGCTCGAAGGTCGACCCGAAGGCGGCTCCCTCAAAGGGCAGAACAGCTGTCGCCGCAATCTATTTCCCGCATATCTCCAACTTCACCGATCTGGCGCCTCTTGAGGAGGATCCTTCGCTGGAGGTGCACTACCTGCACAAGCCGCGTTCGCTCGAAGGGTACCACATGCTGGTGCTCCCCGGCTCGAAGAACGTGCGGGGAGATCTCGATTGGCTCCGGCGTATGGGATGGGAAGAGCCCATCGAGGCGTTCCGCCGGCGCGGGGGGCTCGTCATGGGCATCTGCGGCGGGTTCCAGATGCTCGGCCGCTCGATCTCCGATCCGCACGGCCTCGAGGGCTCGCCCGGATCCACTCCGGGGCTCGGCCTCCTCTCGGCCACGACGGTGCTCGAACATGGCAAGTGCCTGACCAATTCCGCCGGCGTGGTCGACGGGCACGGAATCGCCGCAAGCGGCTACGAGATCCATATGGGCCGTACAGAGGCTGCCGGCGGAGCGCGGCCCTTCCTGAAGGTCACGGGCCGCAACTGCCAGGCGGTCGAGGACAGCGACGGCGCCCGGAGCGAGGACGGGCGTGTTATCGGTACCTATTTCCACGGGATCTTCGACGGGGTGGCGCTCCGAAACTGGCTGCTCGCCCAGGCAGATCCCGCCTATGTCCCCTCAAGCGGCGGCATGGGGCGCAATGAAGCCTATGAGCTCCTTGCCCGGCATTTCTCGAAGCATCTCGACCTTGAGAGGCTTTTCGAGCTGGCCGGCATCCCGGCGGAGGGCCGCTCGTGAACGGGCTCTATAGCCATAAACACGGCGGCGCACCTGGCTCTGGAATGCTCGATTTCAGCGTCAACATCACGCCGCTGTCCCTGCCTCTGGAGCCCCTTACGCTCGACCTGTCGTCTTTTGCCCGTTACCCCTCCATCGACGGCTCTGCCCTCAGGGGGTTCTACGTCGAGCGCTTCGGTCTCGAGGCCGAACGCGTGCTTGCCATGAACGGCGCCGTCGAGGGCATCTACCTCATCCCGAGGGCCCTCGGGCTTCGGCGTGTCGTGGTTTTTGCGCCCTCCTTCCATGAGTACGAACGGGCTTCGCAGATCGCCGGTGCCGACGTCGTGAAGCTTCCTCTTTTGGACGAAGAGGGGTTCGCCTGTCCTTCGGCGGAGCGTATCGCCGGAGCGATGGCAGACGCCGACGCGCTGTTCGTAGGGAACCCGAACAACCCGACGGGGACGATGCTCGAGCCGGAATCGCTCATGGCGCTCGCACGGCGCTTTCCCGACAGATGGTTCATCGTCGACGAAGCTTTCATCCAGTATACCGAAGGGTTTCCCGACAACTCCTTCATGCAGCATGTCGGCCGCTTTCCGAACATCGTCGTCGTGCATTCGCTGACGAAGTTCTATGCCCTGCCGGGGCTCCGGCTCGGAGCCGTCGTGGCCCACCCGTCGGTAATCGGGCGGCTGCTCGACGCCAAGGAGCCATGGACCGTGAATGCTGTGGCTGAGCTCGTCGCCGGAAGGCTGACGGAGTGCCGAAAGTGGGAGGACGGGGTCCGGACGATGATCATGACGGAGCGCCGGCGCATGCGGGAGGCGTTCGAGGCTATCGAGCGTGTCGAGCTGCGCGGCGGCGCAGCCAACTTCTTCCTTGCCCGCTGGCATGACGGCCCGCTCGAGCGCCTGACGGACGCGCTCGCCCTCAACGCCATCCATGTGCGTGATAGCAGGAACTTCGACGGGCTGGAAGGGGAGTGGTTCCGCTTCGCCGTGCGGACACCCGAAGAGAACGACCGCTTCCTCCGGGTGTTCGGGGAGATGCCGGCATGATCGAATCGTTGTGGCTCGTCATGGCGGCCTTCGTGCTCGACCTTCTCGTCGGCGATCCGAGGTGGATGCCGCATCCGGTCCGGGGGATGGGGTGGCTTGCCGCAAGGCTTGAAGCGCTCCTTCGCCCGAGCCCCTTGCCGCTTCGCCTTTCCGGCACCCTTGCGGCGCTTCTCGTCGTCGGGCTCTCCGCCGTGGCGGCATGGGCCCTTGTCGCCGTTGCCGGCGCAGTGCATCCGCTGGCAGGCAAGGCCGTGTCGGTCGCAATCATGTACAGCTGCTTTGCGACGAGGGATCTTGCCGACCACGCGCTCGCCGTGCTGGGGCCGCTTTCTGCCGGCGACCTCGAGGCTGCAAGAACGAGGGTCTCCTGGATGGTCGGCAGGGATACCGAGTCGCTCGATGCGGCCGGCGTCGCGCTTGCAGCAACGGAAAGCGTCGCGGAAAACACGGTCGACGGCGTGACGGGTCCGCTTTTCTACGCGCTGCTGCTGGGTCCGGTCGGCGCCGTCGCCTACAAGGCCGCCAGCACTCTCGACTCGAGTTTCGGGTACCGTAACGAGAAATACCTGGAGTTCGGCTGGGCCTCCGCGCGTTTCGACGACCTGCTCAACCTGCTTCCCGCCCGCCTGACGGTGCCTGCCATCGCTTTTGCCGCACTGCCGCTGAAACTGCGTTTTTTTGATATCTTTAGGGCTGTCGGCCAAGGCGCCCGACTCCATGAAAGCCCGAATGCGGGCTATCCCGAGGCGGCCTTTGCCGGAGCGCTCGGCGTCTCGTTCGGCGGGGCTCGCAGCTACGGAGGGGTGCCGGACCAGGCGCCCGTGCTCGGTGTCCGTAAAGGCGAGTGCGGCGCGGTGACGCTGCGGAGCGCCGTCGGACTCATGCGGCTCACGGCGGCCGTGTTTCTTGTTGCCGGCGTACTGACTGCAGCCGCATGCTCTTTTTTACCCTAACCCAAAGACCCTCCCCACCAGAATGGAACAGAATGGATCGAAGAGGCCCCGCGTGCTTCTGTTTACCGGCAACGGCAAGGGCAAGAGCACCGCTGCGTTCGGCATGCTGGCCCGTGCGCTCGGCCACGGCATGCGCGCCCGCGTGATACAGTTCGTGAAAGCTGACAGAGAGGTCGGCGAAGAGAAGTTCTTCAGCGCATCTCCGCTTGTCCTGTGGTCACAGCACGGCAGGGGGTTCCTTCCCCGCGATCCCGAAAGCCCCGAGATGCAGCTGCATCGCGATGCCGCTGCCGAAGGGCTGACGGCCGCCCTCGCCGCCCTCGCCGATCCCCGCTATGACTTCGTGCTGCTCGACGAGGTCTGCTTTGCGCTTTCGCGCAACCTTGTCGAGGCCGGGCCGCTATTGAGGGCGATCGACGAGGCCGACAGCCGCAAGATCATCGTCCTGACAGGGCGCAACGCTCCGCAGGAACTGCTCGACGCGGCCGATACCGCCACTGAAATGACCATGCTGAAACATGGTTTCGAAGCAGGAATCCCTGCCCAGAGGGGGGTGGAGGATTAAGCTGCAGGAGCTCCATACGCGGCGGAAACGCGCGGTCTGTCTCGACAACCGCTTTACGTCCCCGAAGCCCCGGAGGGCCCGTATTGCGCTCTTTCTTGCTGCGGTGCCCATCCTGCTGCTCTTTTCGCTCATGATGGGGCCTTCCGGCATCGGCATTCCCGACCTTGAGACGGCCTCCGGCAGTGCCATCTTTTCGCTCCGCCTGAGCCGTCTTCTGATGGGGCTCCTCACCGGAGCCGCCCTTTCTGCCTCCGGCGTGGTCTTCCAGGCACTGCTCCGCAACCCGCTCGCCGAACCCTATGTCCTCGGGGTCAGCGGAGGGGCCGGTCTCGGGGCAACGATAAGCATCCTGCTCGGAGCCTCGCTCGCCCTGCCGCTCAGCCTTCCCATCGTCGCGTTCGTTTCCGCGGTGCTGACGCTTGTGCTGGTCTACGCTATTGCAAGCCAGGGGAGCGGAGGCCAGCCTTCCGTCTACAGCCTGATCCTCGCCGGCGTCATCGTCAGCGCCATCTGCTCGAGCATCATCATGTTCCTGGTTTCCAGCGCCAGCGTCGAGGGGATGCATAACGTCATCTGGTGGATGCTCGGAAGTCTCCAGCCCGCGTCCCCTTCCCAGCAGCAGGTTGCCGCTCTCCTTGTTGCGATTGGACTTGGCGGAGCGTGGGTGCTCTCCCGCCCCTTCAACGCTCTCGTGCTCGGCCGTGACATGGCCCACTACCAGGGCATCAATGCCGGCTTCGTCATCACGCTTGGCCTGCTGCTTGCAACCCTGCTTGCCGCCACCGCCGTTTCGCTCTCCGGCATGATCGGCTTCGTCGGACTCATCGTGCCGCACGTGGTCCGGGCTTCGTTCGGTCCCGACCACCGACGCCTCATTCCGCTCTCCGCGCTCGGAGGCGGCCTGTTCCTTGTGCTCTGCGATGCGGTGGCAAGAACCGTTCTCGCTCCGGTCGAGATCCCAGTCGGCGTCGTCACCGCACTTGCCGGCGGCCCCTTTTTCCTCATCATCCTGCAGAAGCGGATGAAACAGGCCTGGATCGGCTGACTATGGCTCACGACGCACTCTCGTTCCGGTCCGTATCGGCCGGCTACAGCCACCGCCTGGTGCTCGACCGGGTGAGCTTCTCTGTCCGGGAGGGCGAGTTCGTCTCGCTTATCGGCCCCAACGGCAGCGGCAAGAGCACCCTGTTGAAGACGGCGGCCTCCCTCATAAAGCCGATTTCCGGTTCGGTCGAGCTGTTCGGCCGCAGCGTCTCGCAGCTCAAGCCGAGGGAGCGCGCCTCACTCCTCGGCGTCGTGCCGCAGAAGCTCGATGCTCCGATGGCCTTCAGCGTCTCGGAGATCGTCATGAACGGCCGCGTAGGCTCCATGGGCCTGCTCGGCAGGATCTCGACACAGGATCACGACCTGGTCGAACGCGCGATGATCTACACCGACGTCCTGCCGCTCGCCGACCGGTACTTCGGCGAGCTCAGCGGTGGCGAGCAGCAGCGGGTGGCGCTTGCCATGGTTCTCGCCCAGGAGCCGCGCGTCATCATGCTCGACGAGTCGATTTCACATCTCGACATCAACCACCGCAACGAGGTCCTGCAGATCCTTCTGAACCTCAACCGCGAGCGGCAGCTGACGATCGTCCTCGTCAGCCACGACCTTTCGCTCTCGGCGGCCGTGTCCGACCGGCTGCTCCTGATGCATGAGGGACGGCTTGCCGCCGACGGGGCCCCGCACGAGGTCCTCCGTCCCGAGCTCCTCGGTCCCGTTTACGACTGCGAGCTCCAGGTGCGTCCCGATCCCTATACCGGTGCGCTCCAGGTAAGCGGGAACCTCGAGGGGCGCAAGTTGGCCGGGAGCTCCGGCCTCCGCACTCACGTGGTGGCAGGGGGAGGCAGCGGCATCGAGCTCTACCGCCGCCTCCTGCTCGAGGGGTTCGGTGTGACGACCGGCGTGCTCAACGAGCTGGATTCCGATGCCGAAGCGGCACGTGCGCTCTCCATCACCTCGGTGCTCGAACAGCCCTTTTCGCCGGTCGGCCCCATAGCCGCCGAGTGCGCCCGCATGATGGCGCTCGAGGCCGACGCCGTCATTATAAGCCATGTGCCGTTCGGTTCCGGCAATCTCGTCAACCTTGAGCTCGCCGACGATGCACTTCGTCGCGGACGGAGGGTTTTCATCGCGGCCGGCCTTGCCGAGCGGGACTACACCGACGGAAGGGCGGCCAGCCGCCTTCTCGAATCGATGACGGCCCGCGGCGCCCAATCATGGCAGACCATGCACGAACTCATCATGAAACTGCAACAGCAACCATCCTGACCCATGTCTTCACGCCTTCCGTTTCCCTGCCGGTTCGGGACCACCTCCTATATCAAACCCGACGAGATCATTCCCAACGTCGAGTATCTCAAGGACCGGGTCGACGACATCGAGCTCGTCCTCTTCGAATCCGACGAGTTCTCGAACCTTCCCTCACCCGACGACATACGCCGCCTCTCCGAACTGGCCGCAGAGCATGAACTGACCTACTCGGTGCACCTGCCGCTCGACGCCTATCTCGGCCATGCCGACCGGGACGAACGGGAACGTTCGGTCGAGAAGTGCCAGCGCATCGTCGAGCTGACCGAGAGCCTTCCCCGTTCGGCCTATGTCGTACACGCCGAGGCCGGCAAGGGCGTCGACCTCAGAGACTGCGACGCATCGAAGGTGTCACGTTTCCAGGATGCCTTCCGCTCTTCGGCCGCGCGGCTCATCGCCTCGAGCGACGCCTCTGCCTCGGAGTTCGCCGTCGAAACCCTCAACTACCCCTACGAACATATCTGGCCGGTGGTCGACGCGCTCGGCATGAGCGTGACGATCGACATCGGGCACCTCGTGCTCTTCGGCTACAGCGTCGAAGAGGCGATTGATCGGTACCTTTCGCGCACCAGGGTGCTCCATGTGCACGGAGTGCTGGACGGACGCGACCATGTCTCGCTTTGCCATCTCGACGCTTCGGTGCTCGATCTTGTCATGGAGCGCCTGCAGCGCTCCGGCGACATGGACAGGGTCTTTACGATGGAGATCTTCAGTGAGGAGGACTTCCTCGATTCCTGCAGCCTGTTCGAGAGACGAAGGAGGCGTGCGTGATGGACAAGCGGATCGTTTTCGTGACCGGCGGGGCGCGCAGCGGCAAGAGCACGTTCGCCCTGAATCTCGCGATGCAGCATGAGCGGCGTGTGTTCCTGGCCACAGCGGAGGCCTTCGACGGCGAGATGGAGGCGCGCATCCGACGCCACAGGGAAGAACGCAGCGATGCGTTCACGACCATCGAGGAGCCGGTGGGGATCGGCGAGGCGCTCGGCCGGGTGCCTGCAGGGACCGGCGTCGTGCTGCTCGATTGCCTCACCGTCTGGACGGGGAACCTCATGTACCGGTTCGGCGAGGACGAATCGGCCATCGAGCGTGAGATCGAAAGCCTTCTCGGCGTGTTGCGGGATCCTCCCTGCTCCGTCATCCTCGTCACCAATGAAACCGGCATGGGCATCGTGCCGGAAAACGCCATGGCCCGGCGGTTCCGCGACATGGCCGGCATCATCAACCAGCGCGCAGCCACCCTCTCCGACGAGGCCTGGCTGCTTGCGAGCGGTCTTCCCCTGAGACTCAAATAATCCCGTTTCCACCAACGATTCATCCGTAGTACGTCCCATGCAGCAGCAGTTCCAGGCACTAGTCGACGCCGTCCGCCCCGTTGACGGCACTCTTGAAGCTCCGGCACAGGCCCATCTCGACGACCTCACCAAGCCGCAGGGCAGCCTCGGGCGCCTCGAGGAGATCGCCAGGCAGTTCGTCATGGCGACCGGAAGCCTGAAGCCCGTGCTCGAAAAGAAGAAGATCTGCTGCTTCGCCGCAGACCACGGTGTCGCCGCCGAAGGGGTATCGGCCTACCCGGCCGAGGTCACCCCCCAGATGGTCTACAACATGCTTGCCGGCGGGGCGGCCATCAACGTGCTTTCGCGTCACGCCGGAGCAGAGCTCGAGGTGGTCGACATGGGAGTGAACCACGACTTTCCCGAAACGGCGGGCCTTCTGCAGAGGAAGGTGCGCCACGGCAGCAGCAATATGGTCGAGGGTCCTGCGATGAGCGGAGAGGAGACGCTGCAGGCACTCATGGCCGGGGCGGCCCTTGCCGTCGAGGCCGCCGACAACGGCTTCCACCTGCTCGGAACGGGCGAGATGGGCATCGCCAA
Source organism: Chlorobium sp. N1 (assembly GCF_004332115.1). Lineage (GTDB taxonomy): Bacteria > Bacteroidota > Chlorobiia > Chlorobiales > Chlorobiaceae > Chlorobium. The sequence goes on along the minus strand of NZ_SJPA01000005.1, from coordinate 91,754 downwards.
CACCACCCCGGCGACGGCGCTCTATTCGGTGCTGCTGGACATTGCCGTTGAAGAGATAACCGGTCGGGGAACAGGAATCGACGAGCAGCGGCTCGAGCACAAGAAAGCCGTGATCCGACGCGCGATCGAGTGCAACCGCGAGCGCTGCGCCACCCCTCTTGGTGCGCTTGCCTCTCTCGGCGGATTCGAGATCGCCGGTATCGCAGGCTTCATCATCGGAGCGGCCTCCCGGCGGCTTCCGGTCGTCGTCGACGGCTTCATCTCCTCGGCCGGTGCGCTTGCGGCCATGAAGATCTGTCCGGCTGCTGCGGGGTACCTCTTCTTCAGCCATCTCTCGAACGAACAGGGGCACCGGAGGGTGATGCAGGCGATCGGCACACGACCGATCCTCGACCTCGACCTTCGCCTCGGCGAAGGCACCGGCGGGGCCCTGGCCATGCACGTGATCGAGGGCGCTCTGCGGATCTACAACGGGATGGCGACCTTCAGCTCGGCAAGCGTCGCCAGGGGGGAGGGGGAGTAGCCCTATGCTCAAGGGACTCGTCACGGCGCTCCGGACCCTCCAGGTCTTTACCGTACCCGGCCGGGAGGCCCGCTCCTTCAGCTCGGCCCTTTACTGGTTCCCGCTCGTCGGGCTGCTGCTCGGCCTCTTGCTTGCCGGACTCGGCTGGCTTGGCCGTGAAGCGGGCTGGGACGGCCTGGGTGCCGCGCTTGCTGTCGTTGGGGCGCTGGTGCTGACGCGCGGCATGCATGCAGACGGCCTTGCCGATGTCGCCGACGGGTTCTGGGGCGGGCGCGATCGCGATGCGGCGCTCCGAATCATGAAGGATCCGAGCGTTGGATCCTACGGCGCGCTTGCCCTCGGCTCCATGCTGCTCCTGAAATGGGTGGTGCTCGAGCGCCTGATTGCCGCCGGACAGTTCGGATGGATCGTCTGCGGCGTCATCCTTGCGCGCACGGCGCAGGTCCAGCTGGCGGTCTGGTTGCCCTATGCCCGAAGCGGCGGCGGGACGGCCCGGGGGTTTGTCGAGGGCGCCGGTCCCGGCCACGCACTCCTCTCGGGCCTTGCCGCTTTTCTTCTGACGGTGCTTCTCTTCAGGCCGGCTCCCGCTGAAACCCTGTTGGCGTTTGCGGTTGCCGGCCTGGTCGTGCTCTCGGTCGGCTGGCTTTCCCTGCGGAAGATCGGGGGCATCACCGGGGACGTGCTCGGAGCCGTGAGCGAGGTGACGGAAATCGCTGTCTGGACGGCGGGCGCCCTCTTTTTCCTTCTCGCCTGAGCCTTCCTCGCTTCGTCGATCTCTGTTTGGTTCTATATGAGTATATGTTTATAATTGTCTTCCTGATTTTCGTTCGGGAAGCCTCACGCATCAATTTTCACCTCTATTCTGTTTCGATACTATGGACAACGATATGATCATTTCCTTCGGCGGCGGCAAGAAAGTCAATGCCGAGTTCAGGGGATTCACCATCAAGACCGACCAGTCCCCGAACGGTGGCGGCGAGGGATCGGCGCCGGAACCTTTCGCGCTCTTCCTGGCCTCGATCGGCACCTGCGCCGGCATCTACGTCTACTCGTTCTGCCAGCAGCGGGGCATTCCGACCGACAATGTCCGCATCGTGCAGTCCCATTTTCCCCGGGCGGACGGGCGCGGTGTCGCCAAAATCGCACTCAACATCGAGCTTCCGGCCGATTTCCCCGAAAAATATCGTGATGCCGTCGTCAACGCCGCCAACCTCTGCGCGGTGAAGAAGCACCTCCAGGATCCTCCGGTGTTCGAGCTTACGACCACGCTTGCCGGTTCCTGAGGAACGCGGCTGATCCGTCAATCTCCCAGAGGTTCTTTATGGAACAGGTTTTACCCACCCTGCATCTTCCTGTTGCCTTCCTTTCGCATCCATCCGCAGTGGCCGGCTTTCCGCCGGCCGTCGCACTCACGGCCCGCCCCGGTGCCACGTATGCGGTGTGAGGAAAACGATGGGAAGTGAGATGAAAAACACCCGTCCGGGCCGCCCGGTCCAGTGCCGCTGCGTCGGCGACCTGCCCCGCGTCACCTGCTTCAAGCCGGAAGGCGTCGCCCCGTCCCGCCTCAAGGACGTCGTCGTCACGCTCGACGAACTCGAGGCCCTCCGCCTCGCCGACAAGCTCGGCCACTACCATGCCGAAGCCGCCGAGTTCATGAAGATCTCCCGCCAGACCTTCGGCCGGATACTCCAGTCGGCACGGCGGAAGGTTGCCGAAGCCATCGTCGAAGGCAAGTCCATCTGCATAGAAGGCGGCAACATCACGGCGCACGACGGAAGCGGCCCCGCTTCAGATCCCGGTGTCTGCGTCTGTCTCCACTGCAGCTATCGCTCGGCTCACCACAGCGGCACCCCCTGCCGCACCGAGCGCTGCCCCCACTGCGGCCGGCCGCTCGTCAGGGAGGGGCGCTGCACCAGCCTCCGGTAAGCCGCAGCGGTAAAAAAGCAGTTTCATAATTATTGGCATATGCTTATAATGTTGTCACATTGTGCCTTCAGGGGCATGCTTATTCACGATTAACGGCAAACTGCAGTGAAAAACAAGAAACGGGCACTTATTCTCGGCGGCGGCATCGCCGGTGCCGAAGCCGCAATAGCATTCCGCAGGAAAGGGTTCGAGGTCGAGCTTGTCTCCGACCGCGACCACCTGTTCATCTATCCCATCTCGATCTGGATTCCCGTCGGAACGATGAAGTACGACGATGCCTCGATCGCCCTCGACAAACTCGCCCGCCGGCACGGCTTCACGCTGACCGTCGACCGTGTGACCGCCCTTGACGGCGAGCGCCGCAGGGTGACGCTCGAGAACGGCGGTGAGCGGAGCGAGGCCGACGTGGTGGTCGTGGCGCTCGGAGCGGCCAAGATCAAATATCCCGGCATGGAGCATGCACGTTCCATCTGCGCCTGCCCCGAGAACTCCCTCATCCTGAAGGAGAAGGTCGACGCCATCATCGCCAGGGGGAGCGGAAAGATCGCCTTCGGGTTCGGAGGCAACCCGAAGGACAAGAGCGCGGTGCGCGGCGGCCCGGCGTTCGAGCTCTTCTTCAACCTGCACCACAAGCTGAAGAAGCTCGGCATCCGCGACCGTTACGAGATGACCTTCTTCGCCCCGATGCCCCAGCCGGGTGCGAGGATGGGACAGAAGGCGCTCGACGCCATGGACTCGATGTTCAGGGCGAACAACTTCAAGACGCGTTACGGCAAGAAGATTACCGGGTTCGACGAGGGAGGGGTCAATTTCGAGGACGGAAGCCGTCTCGAGAGCGATTTCACCATGTTCATCTCCGCGCTCGACGGCCACCCTGTCATCCGTGCATCAAACCTTGCCCTCAACCCGTCGGGCTTCATCCAGATCGACGACTACTGCCGGATCCAGGGCGTGGAGAACTGGTACGCGATCGGCGACTCGGCCGCGCTCGAGGGACCGGAGTGGAAGGCCAAGCAGGGCCATCTGGCCGAGACCATGGCCGTCAACGCCGCCCACAACGCCGCAATTGCCGTGAAGGGCGCCCCCGGAGAGCCGAAAGGGTACCAGGAGCACCTGAACATCCTCTGCGTGATGGATATCGGCAACGGAGCCGGATTCGTCTATGCCGACGGCATGAAGGAGATCTTTTTCCCCATGCCGATCGTCGGACACTGGCTCAAGCACGGCTGGGCCCACTACTATCGATTCTCGAAGCTCGGCAGGATGCTGCGCACCTCGGGCGTCTAGGCTGAAGCCGTTCCACCAGGGACCCCGGCGGCCTGCTGCCGGGTCTCCCACCACTCCTTCCCGTAGTCGTAGAACAGCTCTTCCCCCTTCGCGACCGCTCTTTTGGCGTACAGTACGAGGACCGGCCCTGTTTGGGACTCTTCCAGCCAGTAGGCCACGTTGGGCTCGAACGAGTGGTTGAAGAGCATCCCGTATCCCATCACCACCAGCCGCGACTGCTCGCTGTTGCCGTAGAAGACATAGTTGAGCAGTTCTCCGCCAACGTCCCTGTCCGTCACCTCGAGGACCGGGCACCGTTCGATGATCTCCCCCTCGCCGATCGGCTTCGTGGCGAAGACGCCCCTTCCGGCCACGCTCGACGCACCGACCTGAAGTTTTCCGTGCCCGCCCGTGCCGGGCGCTCTCCTGCGCATTGAGAGCGCTGCGGCGCCGGTCAGGATTCCAAGAATGAAGATGATCGCCTGAACAAAAAGGGTCGTGCTCGACATGCCGTGCGGGTTGGGGTTGCTGAACCATGGAGTGGGGAATGTTACAAAAAAAACGGCGTTCCTCCCTTCCCCTCCTCACGGAAATGATATGGCGCCCAAAGCGGTTATGAGATAAAAGGCTTCACGGGCCGCAACCCCGGGCTCGTTCATCAGCCACACGTGCGATCGTACTCCGCTTCAGCACAATTCCATCATGCCATGGCCGGATTCATCCATCGACCCCTTCCTGCCGCCGGCGCTCTGGCGCTTCTCAAAATCGAGGGCGTATCGAAGTCGTACCAGATGGGCGAGGTCCGGGTCGATGCCCTGAAACATGTCACGCTCTCCTTTTCATCCGGCGAGCTTGCCGTCCTGCTCGGGGCTTCCGGCAGCGGGAAGTCGACGCTTCTGAACATCATCGGAGGCCTGGACTCGGTGACGGAGGGGAAGCTCTATTTCAGGGACCGGGATCTTTCGGAGGCTGGCGATGCAGAGCTGACGGCATACCGACGCCATTCGATCGGCTTTGTCTTCCAGTTCTTCAACCTCATTCCCAGCCTGACGGCGTTGGAGAACGTCGAGCTGGTGACCGACATCGCCCGGGAACCGATGCCCGCCTCCGATGCTCTGCAACTTGTCGGGCTCGAAGGGCGACTGCATCATTTTCCCGCCCAGCTTTCTGGCGGTGAGCAGCAGCGTGTCGCGATTGCGCGCGCCGTGGCCAAGCAGCCCGAACTGCTGCTCTGCGACGAACCGACAGGTGCGCTTGATTTCCAGACCGGGAAGCTGGTGCTGGACGTGATCAGGAAGGTGAACGACGAACTGGGAACGACGGTGCTGCTCATTACCCACAACGCCTCGATTGCCGGCATCGGCGACCGCGTCGTACGGATGCGCAGCGGCGAGGTATGGGAGGATTTTCGCAACGAGAGCCGCCGTCCTCCCTCGGAACTCGAATGGTAGGAGAGCGCATGCGGGCACTTCGAAAAAAACTGTACCGGGAACTCTGGCGCCAGAGGGCGCAGATGCTTGCCGTCTCGCTGGTCGTGGCCTCGGGCATCTCGGTATTCGTGTCGATGGGCAGCGTCAGGCACTCCCTTGAAGCGACCCTTTCGCGCTACTACGCCCGGTACCGGTTCGCCGACGTCTTCATGCAGCTGAAGCGGGCTCCGGAGCGGTTGGGGGATGCAGCGATGAGGATCCCGGGAGTCGCGATGGTGAGCACCCGTGTCGTTACCGACGTGACGATCGATATTCCGGGTGTCGAGGAGCCGGCGACCGGCCGGCTGATCTCCATTCCGGACTATCGGGACGAGCTTCAGCTCAACGGCGTTGCGATAGTAAGCGGGCGCAGCATCGAGCCGGAAGCCGACGACGAGGTGGTCGTGAGCCGCCCGTTCCTCGAGGCAAACCATCTGCAGCCCGGGGAGACGATCGCAGCAGTGATCAACGGGAGGCGCAAGGAGCTGCGGATCGTGGGTGCGGGGCTCTCTCCTGAATACGTCTATGAGGTGCAGCCGGGTGCGTTCTTTCCCGATAGCCGCCATTTCGGAATCTTCTGGATGGGCCGGCGTACCCTGGAGTCCGCTCTCGGCATGAGCGGCGCGTTCAACGACATTTCGCTCACGCTGCAAGGCGATGCTTCGGAGGGTGAGGTGATCGAAGGGCTTGATCGCCTGTTCGCCAGATACGGCTCTCTCGGCGCCTACGGCCGCAGTGGGCAGATCTCCGACCGTTTCATCACCGACGAGATCCGGCAGGTCGGCATCCAGGTCACCTTTCTTCCGGCCGTGTTCATGGGGGTCGGCGTGTTCCTCCTTCACATCATCATGTCGCGGACGGTGGCCGTCCAGCGCGGACAGATCGCCCTCATGAAGGCGATGGGCTACAGCGGAAGGGAGGTCGGCATGCACTATCTCGGCGTTGCGCTCCTGCCGGCTGCGGCGGGATCGGTTCTCGGGTCCCTGCTCGGCCTGTGGCTCGGCAGGGGCCTCATGGCCATCTACGCTGATTTCTACAACTTCCCGAACCCGCTCTACCTGTTCAGGGCGTCCGACGTCCTGCTCGGCACCCTGCTCAGTTTTTCCTCAGCCCTCGCAGGAGCCGCTTCCGCAGTCAGGAGGGCCGGCTCACTTCCACCCGCAGAGGCGATGCGGCCGGAGTCGCCGCATCGCTACCGGAGCGGTGTTCTTGACCGGCTGCAGGTTCTGATGCGTCTTCCCGTTCCGGTGAAGATGGTCGTGCGCAGCCTGGAGCGGCGTCCCTGGAAAGCAGCGATCTCCGTCTGCATGGTCGCACTGGCCGTAGCGATCCTCATTTCCGGGCGCTATGCCTATGACGCCGTTGAACGGATGGTCGAGCTGGAGTTCACCGATAAACACCGGGAGGATCTCACACTGCTCTTCAATGATCCCATGCCGCCCTCCATCACCTCCTCAATCGCTTCGCTTGAGGGCGTCATCGAAGGGGAGTACTACCGGGAAGAGCCCGCCAGGCTCTTTTCAGGCCATCGATCCCGCCGCCAGCCGATCCGGGGACTCCCCGGCAGCTCAGGCCTGCAGCGCCTGATCGACAGCCAGGGGCGCAACAGGCGGCTGCCTCCTGAAGGGGTCATCCTCACCACGGAGCTCGCCTCCATTCTCGGCGTCCGGGCAGGGGACAGCCTCGGCGTGGAGTTCCTGCAGGGCGAGCGTCGCTCCGGCAGGGTCTATATTGCCGGAACGATGGACGAGATCCTCGGCCTTTCAGCCTCTATGGACCTTGATGCCCTCAACCGCCTTGCCGGCGACGGCGGGGTGGTGAACGGGGCGTTCCTGAGGACCGATCCGGCCCGTACGGCCCAGCTCTACAGGGAGCTGAAGGCTACGCCGGGAGTTTCCGGCGTCATGATGGTGAAGGCCCTCAGGCAGAGCTTCGACGAGCTGATAGCCCGAAGCATGACCACCTCGACCCTCATCCTTACCGTATTTGCCTGTGTGCTGGCTTTTGCCGTAGTTTACAACTGGGCCCGCATCTCGCTCTCCGAACGCGCGAGGGAACTTGCCAGCCTGCGGATACTTGGCATGACCAAGGGAGAGATCTCCTTCATCCTGCTTGCCGAGCAGGCCCTCATTACCGCAGCAGCCATCCTGCCGGGGTATCTTATGGGGATCGGCCTATCGGCACTGCTCTCATGTTCGCTCAGCTCGGAGCTCTATCGCATGCCGCTGGTCTTCACCAACGGAAATTTCCTCTTCGCATTCGCTGTGGTGGCGGCCGTATCTGCCCTTTCGGGCCTGGCGGTGAGGGGACGGCTCCTGAAGATGGATCTCATCGAAGTACTGAAAACAAGGGAATGAAGCGCACTATTAAGATCCTGGCTGAAACGCGACGGAAGGCCCAAAAAGGGCTGCTCGCCGCCGTAGCGGCCCTGCTCGCCCTGCTCGGGCTCTACTTCGCCCTCCGGCCGGCACCGCTTCCGGTCGATACCGCGCCTGTCCTTACCGGCCCGCTGCGGGTCACGATCGAGCAGGAGGGGGCGGCCAGGCTCAGGGACCGTTTCATCGTTGCCGCTCCCGTCGCAGGGCGGCTGGAGCGCATCACGGCCGAGGTCGGGGACTCGGTCCGACGCGGCATGACCTTAGCCTCCGTCCTTCCTCCCGCACTGGACGCCAGGCAGTACCGTGCGGCGGATTTCAGTGCGAAGGCGGCACTGGCGTTGCTCGATGAGGCTGAGGCCCGCCGGAACAGGGTGGGGCTCGACCTTGCGCAGGCCGGACTGAGGGCGATACGGTACCGGAGGCTCTACCGTGAGGGCGTCGTCTCGAGGGAGGCGTTCGAGCTGGCCCGCAATGATTCGGCCATGCTGCAGAAAGAGCTGCTCACCGCCACGGCCGCTCTTGAGGCCGCACGCTTCCGTTACGGCTCCGAACGGGCGGCAATCGATCGCACGCTCGGCCGCAGTCCTGTCCATGCGCTCTCTCCGGCTGACGGCCGGGTGCTGCGCATCCACGAAAAAAGCGAACGGGTGGTGGCTGCAGGGACGCCGCTGCTCGACGTCGGCGATCCGTCGACTCTTGAGATCGTCGTCGACCTTCTCTCGTCTGATGCCGTGAAGGTCAGTGTCGGCGATTCGGTGGAGATTCGTGACTGGGGAGGCCCGGCCCCGCTCGCAGGCCGTGTGCTGCGGATCGAGCCGGCCGCCTTCACCAAGATCTCTGCGCTGGGCGTCGAGGAGCGGCGGGTGAACGTGATCGTCGCGCCTGAACGGCTCGAGAGCGCACTCGGCGACAACTTCCGTGTCCGTGCGCTGATCGTGCTTGCCGGCGCAGATCATGTCCGGAAGGTCCCTCTCAGTTCGCTCTTCCGTGTGGGGGAGGCCTGGCATCTTTTTCAGGTCGAGGACGGACGAGCCAGGGAAAAAACGGTCAGGGTCGGGCTTGTTGGTACGCGTGAGGCGGAAGTGCTTTCGGGAATCGATGATGGTGCGTATGTTGTCCTGCATCCTTCAGCAGCGCTGAGGGACAAAGTGAGGGTTATCGAGAGAAAATAAACGGGGCGAGCGCAAGCCGCATTGCACGCAGATGCCAACCATAGAGATCGCCATCATCGGCGGCGGAGCCTCAGGAATGGCTGCGGCTATAGCCGCCTCAAAGGTCTTTGCCGAAACAGGCCGCAGGCGCAATCTTCATGCCGTCACCCTTTTCGAGCGAAACGGCCGCCAGGGTGAGAAAATCAGGATATCGGGCGGCGGGAAGTGCAACCTGACGCACGACGGACCGGTCGACCTGCTTCTCGAGAAGGGCTTCCTCGAGCCGGCCGAACGCCGATTTCTCCGCCATGCCGTCCACGGCTTCACGAACCGCCGGATCATGGAGATGATGGAGGCCGAGGGCGTAAAGCTCCTCAGCCGTCCGGACGGGAAGGTGTTCACCCGGCAGGGAAACGCCGACTCGGTTGCCGAAACGCTTGCATCCCTTGTCCGACGGGCCGGCGTGCGGACCGTGTATGAGGCGAGGGTGACCGGTGTGCGTTTCCATGAGGGACTCTTCGAGCTCGAGACCGGCGACACGCTCTCTTATGCCCGGCGGCTCATCATCTCTGCAGGCGGCACCTCATGGCCGCAGCTCGGCACGACGGGTGACGGTATGCGCCTTGCCGTATCGCTCGGCCATGCCAAATCCGCCGCAGCGCCCGCCCTGGCGCCGCTCTATCTCAAGGATCCTCCTGGAAGTGCCCTGTCGGGCGTGGCGCTCCGCGGCGTGAGCCTCTATGCCGCCTCCGGCAGGCTGAAGGCGGTGCGCCGTGGCGACGTGCTCTTCACCCACCGCGGACTCAGCGGTCCTGCCGCGCTCTCGCTTTCGAGGGAGGCGGCCCGCATCATGGCGGAGAGCGGGGCGTGCACGCTTTCGGCAGACCTCTTTCCGTTCCATGAGCCGGGAGCGCTCGATGAGGAGCTGCTCCGGCATGCGGCGCGCCATGGCTCGCAGATGGTCCGCAAGTTCCTGCAGGGATGTCCGATCGCGCCCCAAAAGGGGATCGGCGGGGGAGAGTGCCCCAACGGAACCATTCCGACCGCCCTTGTCGAGCATCTCCTGCATCAGGGAGGAATCGGTGCAGATACCATATGGGGAGGGCTCCAGAAGAAACGCCGACAGGCGCTTGTCGCGGTCCTGAAACGCCTCCCGCTCGGTGAGCTCGAGCGGGTGCCGATGGAGCAGGGCGAGGTTTCCGCCGGCGGCGTCGTGCTCTCGGAGGTGAACCCCCGGACGATGGAGTCGCGTCGGGTACCGGGACTCTACCTTACCGGCGAAGTGCTCGATTACGCAGGCGAGATCGGCGGCTTCAACCTCCAGGCTGCGTTCTCGACCGGCTGGCTTGCCGGCATGTCGGCCGCTCAGTCGGAGCAGGAGTAGGCGGGCTCCTCACCCTGACGTTCCTTCTTGAGCGGAACCAGGCGGCAGTCCGCGGCGGCAATCCCCATTCCGGCCGCCCCGTCGATCCATATCCGTTCGCCTTCGAAGCGCACCCGCATCGGCACGCTCACCTTCCGCTCGTCCCCGCAGACATTGTTTTTCAGGCCCGGCCTGAACAGCCTGACGATCCCGCCGCTCTCGGTTTCGATTGCGTCGTCGATCGTGCTGAGCCCCTGCAGCGTGCCGTCTGCTGCGAACTCCAGCGAGTTGCTGTCCCCGTGGATACCGGCGGGTTCGTTATCGTAGGCCCTCATGGTTCCGATCGGCGTCGAAACCTCGGTCTTCTTCATCGGCTCGACCGAACGCACGCTCCCGTCTTCATGGTAGGCCACTCCTTTTCTCGTCGTTACGATCCCGACAGGCGTCATGATGTCGAGCGCCTGGCCCGGCCAGAGCGTCAGGCTCTTGAGGGCCCCGCTCTCATAGAAGCGGAACGCGATGACCTTCGCGCGAAGAGGCCCGGAGGGGGAGTCGAACTCGAGCTCATGGGCAAGCTTCAGTTCGTTCTGCCAGGACCAGAAACCGCTCAGTTTGCCGTCGAGCGGGAAGACCCGCTTGAGCGCGCCGGACGGGTAGAAGGTGACCAGTTCGGCGGGGAGGGGGCCGACCGGCGTCGAGATGACAGCCTGTGATTGCAACGGGATGGATTTGGGTGCGCCATCCTTGTAGAAACACAGCGGTTTCAGGGTGCGCCGTCCCATGTCTTCGGCTTCGAACTGCGGAACCAGTTCGCCGTAGGGCGTCGAAAGCAGCTGCGCTTCGTCGATGAAGCCTCCGTCCATTTTTGCGTTGGAGGCCAGCTCCCGGAACGTGACGCCTTCGAGTCCTCCGTAGGGAGCGGTGAATGAGGTCGGGGTTTCTGTTGTCATGGGTCGTGCGCTGTTTCTGGTTTTTCTGATGAGGGCTCAACCAGTTCATGCAACAAGCATGCCGATATCGCGGGAATCAGCGGCAGGGGCCCCCTGCAAGGATCTATGGGGAGAGGAGGTATGGGTGGATGACCGAGGGGGACTACGGATATGTAGGAAACGGGGAACTCTGTACCGCCATGTAGGAAACTGCTTGGGCAGCAGTCACCTGTTTTGCTCCTGGAGGGCTTTTTCCGAAATCGATCGCTCGATGTCGGTCGAGATGCTGAGGCTCTTCATGAGGTCGAGCAGGTTCTGGCGTATGGTGAGGTTGAGCTCGACCGGGCGCCCCCCCTGATAGTCGGGATTGTTGCCCTTGAGATGGACCGCTATGACGGAGTCGCCGTTGGGTCGCATGTCGAGCGAGGAGGTGAGCTGGATGTAGAGGAAGTTCGTGAGGGCCTCATAGGTGATGCGCAGCCCCGGGTTCGCTGCCGCGCGCTCCTCGGGCGTCGTGGCGTAGATGATCTGGCCCGACTGCTCCGAATGCATTCCTCCGTCCGTGATGGTGAAGAGTGCGCCGTCCATCTCCACCGGGACGTCTCCGATGAGGGTCCCGGTGGCATAAAGCTTTCGGGTTCCCTGCATGTCGAGGAGCTTCTGCAGGGGGAGGCTGCTGAAGTGGAGGACGGTGCTGCCTTTGCGGGTTCCGAGGTCGTAGTCCGCTTCCCTGATGCTCAGCGTCGCATTGAAGAACCCTGCGCTGAAGTTGTTGAGCCGCACCCTGTCCGGGGCGGCGGGATCATGCCAGAGCATGGCTCTTCCTGCGGGGTTGGCCAGGAGCAGCTCGCCGGTCCCGGTCTTGCGCTTCAGCTCCTTCATGCTGAAATCCAGCGTAAGCGCACCCGACGGGTAGCGCGTGATGAGGGCGGCGGGTTTATTGAGGGTGTAGGAGGCCTCTTCACCCGTCTGGGCATCGGTAACGGAGACGGTTCCACCGCCCTCGCTGCGCACTGCTGCGTTCCGGACAGAGAACCCTTCGGGCTCTATGCTGACGGGAACCGTGCCGTTCAGGCGGCCGTTGAGCGACCCCTTGAACCCTCCATGGAAGCGGACGAGGCGGAGGGCGTCGACATCCTTCAGCGTCAGGAGTGCGGAACGCCCTGAAGAGCCGAGGGGCCGAGCCTTCACGCTCCCGCCGAAGAGTTCTGCCGAGAGTGAGCGGAGTACGACTCCCGAGGGGCCGCCGATACCGATCCGGGCGTTCAGGTTTCGGAGGATCGGCCCCTGCGGGGCCTCCAGCGAGAGCCACTCCTCCCCGGTGCGGTCGTACCAGTGGAGGGCGGCCGCTCCGCTTGCACCGACGATCCCGCCGGTTAGGGCAAGCACGCCGTCGGCGTAGGTGACGGGAATCTTTCCGTACAGGACCCCGGTTGCGAAGGGGGTCTTCTCTGCCGCGTCGTTTGGCGGCTGCAGCTGCTTTGCGTCGGCCCCGGTGACCTGGAGCGTGAATGCGGCCCTTCCCCTGCGCATGTCGTAGCGCAGCGTGTCGGTGGAGAGCATCATTCCCTGCAGGCTCAGCGAACAGTCGGAGAGCGACAGGGTGCAGTGGCTGAGGCTGTCGGGCAGGGCGTCGAGCCTCAGACGGATCGACGAGAGCGGAAGCTCGGCGCCCGCGTTTTCAACGCGCTCTATGCCGATCGTCTCTTTGGCAGGAAGCCATCCTCCAGAGGCCTCCGCCCTGAGCGGAAAGCTGATTCCCAGCGCTTTCAGGCTGCCTGCCTCGAGCGTGGCGCCCGTGATCGGGTAGGTGAGGCTGCGGGGCGTGATGGCGGGAAGGCTGAACCCGTTCGGCGATATAACCGACTGAAGCTCGGCCTGGGGTTCCGGGTCGGTGAGCCGGAACGCCCCGTTTCCCGAAACGATCGAGAGGGTGTCGGCCGTCAGGGTTATTCTGAGCGCAAGTTCCCTGTCGTCCCGGGCCAGCTGGATCGCCGCATTCCACCCGATATGCGGGTTGCGCAGCATAGCTTGATAGAGGGCATGCGTCGTATCGGACGAGCAGGGCCCCGGCGGAACATCGAGTGTGGCCGTGAGGGAATCGCAGCGGATGCCGCTGAAGGAGGGGCGGCGGAGCCCGTAGATTCTGACGTCGCGTCCCGGTGATTCAAGGACGGGCCGGAGCAGTAAGGGGGCGAAGTGCGGAAAGAGTGCCCAGGCTGCCGCAAGCGAGACGAGCGGCAGCAGGACGATGAGGAGGATGAGCGGTTTCAGCCATTTCACGGGAGGAGGTCAGGGCGTTTTTTTCTTCCACTCACCCTTGATCGAGACCCAGGTTCCGGCCGGCAGGCGGGAGTAGATCTTCTCGAACATCATCGAGCCCACCACGCTGAGCTGCAGGTTGTTCTGGGCGGCTACACGGGCGTACTCGGCCCTGCGCTGGTTGTTGATGTCCTCGATGAGCGGAGCGGCTTCACGGGTGGCTCCGGGGGGCACTGCAAGAAGGCCGTTGTCGACCTCACCGGCAAGCCCGTTCAGGCGGGCGGTGTCGAGGTCGAGCCCCGAAGCCGGCGCCGAGAGTGCCATGAGGAGCATCATGAACGATGCGAAGGCCGTAAGCGTAATCGATAGTTTTTTCATCGTGCTGGTTCTCCTGTGTTAGAATAGTCCCTGTTTGTTGTCGAGCAGCGAATCGAGTTCACGGTCGACCTTGACGCGGATCTCATGGTCGATCTTGATGTTCATGTTGATCACGATGGGCTTGTCCGGGGCTTCAACCTTCACTGTCGGGTTGCATCCCAGAAGGAACGTGCCCGTAAGGAGAAGCATCAAGAGGGAGGAAGAGAGGTGTTTCATCTGTGGTCCTTTTGCTGTGTGCTGCCGTTATCGGAACCTGCCATTTTCTCAAGATAGTTCAATGCGACCGTCAGTTCAACTTCTTTTCCCGTCAGCTCGAAGCGCGCGTCCTTGAAACTCGGCGGTCCGTAGCCGATCTTCGGGTTGTTCGATACCCCGAACCCCTCCTTGGGAATGCCGATGAAGGTCTTGTCCATTTTGCCGTTGCCGTTCTCGTCGTGCAGGATGCTGACGGCGTAGGTCCCGAAGGGGACGTTTTGAAAGACGAAGACGGGGGTGCCGTCCTCCAGTTTCATCGCTTTGGACATGTAGGCCCGATCGGGTTTGTCGGGAAATCCCTTTTTCGAGGAGTAGAGGGCGGCTCCGAGTATCCCGTCGGTACTTGAAAGTGCGCTGATCCTCACCCTGACCGAACCGGTATCGGAAGCGGCTGGCGGGGCGGAGTGCTTATGGGGCACCGATGCAATGAGCAGGGGCGCGGCTATGAGCGGAAGAAGAAGCGGTTTAGGGAACTGCATGGATCGGGTCTGTCTTACGTTGTCGTTGATGCCGGCTGCGGCAGTCATAGTCGAATATAAAAAATCATTGCTATCAATTCCCGTTCCGGAACGGGCTGTAGGGTCTGTGCGTTCTGGATTGTTGATTCGGGCTTGGAACACCAGACCACGAAAGAATGAAACGGGATTTTCTTGAAGCTGTCGCGTGCAGGCGCTCAATCTACGCCATAGGGCCGGAGCCGTGTGCAGGGTACGACCGTGTCGCCGAAGTCGTACGCCACGCCCTCCTGCACGCACCCTCCACCTTCAACTCCCAGAGCGCAAGGGCCGTCGTACTGACCCTCGAGCCCCACCGCAGACTCTGGGACATCGTGCTCGATACCCTCAAGGGACTCGTGCCGGAGGATGCATTCCGGCAGACCGCCCTGAAGATCTCGGGCTTCAGGGCCGGCGCCGGAACGGTCATGTTCTTCGAAGACCAGGCGGTCGTCAGAGACCTGCAGGAGCGCTATCCGCTCTACGCGGACAAGTTCCCCGAGTTTTCGCTCCAGTCGTCCGGCATGGCGCAGTTCATCGTCTGGACCGCACTTTCCGACGAAGGCTGCGGCGCATCCCTCCAGCACTACAACCCCCTTATCGACGAAGCCGTCGCGGCCGAATGGAACCTTCCTTCCTCATGGAGGCTCATTTCGCAGCTGGTCTTCGGCAGCGTCAGAGAGGCCCCTCTTCAGAAATCATTCAGCCCGATAGAAGACCGCGTGCTCGTCATCGGCGAATGAACGCGATACACAACGCTGCTGCGCCATGCTTCCCCCTCGCATCGTGAACCCAACATCAACGACAGAGACGGGGAGGAGTAGACGATGGAAAAAAGAAATGTGACCGCCGGGGTGTATTCGACACACGAAGCAGCCGGGCAGGCGGTCGGGGAGCTCAGGACTGCGGGGTACGACCTCGAAAAGGTATCGCTCATCGGCAGGGACTGCTGTCTCGGCGAGCATGTCTCCGGGTTCTACAAGGCGGGAGAGCGGCTGCTGTTTAGGGGGAAGCTCGAACCCTTCTGGAGCCGCCTTGCCGGGGAGCTGGCTCCCTCCGCCTCGTTCTTCGTGCCGGGCATCGGCCAGGTGATGCTGTTCGGGCCCCTCGTGGAGTGGCTGAACAGCGCGCTTGAACGGAACCTCGTCGTCGGCGGGCTCAGCGCCGTGGGCGCCGCGCTTTTCAGCATCGGCCTTCCCAAGGAGTGCATCGTCAAGTACGAGAAAGCCATCAAGGCGGGCCGTTTCCTCGTCGTCGCAAGCGGCGGCGCCGATGAAGCCGAGCTGGCCCGAGAAATCCTGAACCGGAAAAGCGACAACGACGCCGTGGTCTACCACTCCTCGGCGCCCGACTGAAGCGGCTGCTGCGCTAAACGGCACGGGGCAGTTGAGAAAGCGGCAACCTCTGCGTATGTTTATGGAACGAGCCCCTTCCGCCAACCCGTGAACCCGCTTTTCGCCATGAGCCCTTCACTGCCCCCGTGCCGCTTCGAGCGCGACGTTGCTCTTTCGACGAAGGCGTATTACGGCATCGGCGGCGAGGCACGCTTCATGGCGTATCCCTCCAGTCCTGCCGAGTGCGCCGCGCTTCTTTGCTGGAACCGGAGCGAAGGGCTTCCCCTTGCCGTTGTCGGCAGCGGAAGCAATACCATTTTTTCCGATCATCCGTTTCCCGGAACCGTCCTCTCGCTGGAGGGGATGGCTGCGATACGCCGTACCGGTCCGCTCGAGCTGTTTGTGGAGGCGGGCGTCGAGAACACCGCGCTTGCAGAAGAGCTTCTTCGGCTGGGAATTGGCGGAGGGGAGTGGCTCTACCGCCTTCCCGGACGCATCGGAGGCGCCGTGCGCATGAACGCCCGCTGTTTCGGAGGAGAGATCTCTGCCGTCTGTACCGAGGTCCAGGTGCTTTCGGGTGAGGGCGCATTCCGCTCGATGAAGCCTGAGGAGGTGTTCCTGGGATACAAGGAGACCTCGCTGATGCATGCGCCCTCCATCGTGCTCGGTGTCCGGCTCCGTTTTCCGGGATTCTGCCCGAAAGCCGAGATCGAAGGGCGGATGCGGGAACATCTCGAAGAGCGGCTCCGCAAGCACCATTTCGACCATCCCAGCTGCGGCTCTGTCTTCAAGAACAACTATTCGGCCGGACGGCCGAGCGGCTCGATCTTCGAGGAGCTCGGCTGCAAGGGGATGCGGGAAGGCGGGGCCAGGGTGAGCCACCACCACGCCAACTTCATTTTCAACGAAAGCGGTGCGACGGCCCTCGACGTACTCAGCCTTGCCGGACGGATGAGGCGTCTTGCCAGGGAGCGGGCAAACGTCGGGCTCGAGCTGGAGCTCGAATGCATCGGCCTGTTTGCGAAAGCGCAGCTGGAGGCCTGCGGGGTCGGCGCCGTAGCCGACCTTCATGACCCCGAACGCTGCTGGGCCGGGCTGCTGGAATATCCCTCGAGCACCGGATCCCCGATGCAGAGCGCCGCCGCGTTCCCCCGCATCCTCCTCGAGGGTCCCCTTACGGGCTACGGGACGGCCGGCAGGATGTTCCCGTCCGGCGTCGAGGTCCGCCTCGAGCAGCTGGCGGCGGTCAGTGAGGCTGCCGGGAACCCCGCCGATTTGTTTCTCAGGTGGCATACCTCGAGCCCTCTTCCTCCGGCGTTCAGGGCGGCCCCCCCTCTCGGGGAGGGCGAGGAACCCTTTACCGACACGCTCTGGCGGTACGGCGTCAGCGAGCTCTTCATCGGCGGAGGAAGGGGAGAGGGGGCCTACCTTGAGTTCGAGATGGCGCCCGGGGGGCGTTGGGTGGCGATACGCTTCGACGCCCCGCGCCGGCGCAGCGCAGGACACGAGACGCCATCGCCCGGACACTGGCGGGAGGGACTCGCCGTCCGGTTCGACGAGGGCGGGTTTTCGATGAGTTTCAGCTATGCGCTTCTCGAGCCGTTCATCACGGTACTGGCGGACGGAGGGCATCTGCTTCCGGTCCAGTGCGCAGCCTCCACGGGTTCCGGCACCCTCGGGCTTTTCCCCTGGTGGCGCGAGTGCGAAGAACCCTCCGACTTCCACCGGCCCGGCAGGTTCTTTCCGGCCGTGCTTCTTTGAGGGAGCCTAAAGTTCGCCGGGAGGCATCGCCGCAACTTCCGCAGCAGTAAAGACCGGGCCCTCCTTGCAGATGTAGACCGATCCCACGTTGCAGCGCCCGCACTTGCCGATGCCGCACTTCATGCGGTTTTCCAGCGTCGTATAGACGTTCTCCTCCTCGAACCCCAGTTTTTTCAGCGAAGCCAGGGTGAACTTGATCATGATCGGCGGCCCGCAGAGCACGGCGACACAGTTGCCGGCCGACGGCGCGGCTTCCTCAAGGACGCTCGGCACGAATCCGACCCGGTGCTTCCAGTCGGGCGACTCTCCGCCCGGATCGACCGTCAGCACCAGCTCGACGTCCTCGCGCCGTCCCCACTCCTCGAGCTCCTCCTTGTAGACGAGGTCGGCTACGGTCCTTGCGCCGTAGACGATCGTCACCTTCCCGAACCGGTCGCGCTGGTCGAGGCACGACCAGATGACGCTCCGGGTGGGGGGCAGTGCGATGCCTCCGGCGATGAAGAGAAGGTTCTTCCCGTGGAACTCTTCGATCGGAAAGCGGTTGCCGTAGGGCCCGCGGAAGGTGACCAGGTCGCCTTTCTCTGCGGATGCAAGGGCCGTGGTGACGCGGCCAGACCGGCGGAAGGTGCATTCGACATAGTCGTTGCGTGTTTCGGGGCTTGCAACGCAGAAGGTGCTTTCCCCTTCGCCGTAGACGCCGTAGAGTCCGAACATCCCGGTACGATAGGACTCCCTGAACCGCTGCAGGTCGGCCGGGTCCTGGAACTCGAGCCGAAGCGTGCGTACTCCGGGAGCTTCGTCGCGCGTCTCGGCGATCTTCATGATGGCGGGACGGTAGATGTTTTCGAATGGTGTCATGTCCTCTCGGATTGCTTTTGCTTGGCCGCGATCGTCTGCAGCGTTTCGGTAACTCCCATGTCGACCGGGCACTCTCGGGTGCAGCGTCCGCAGCCGGTGCAGCTGTCGACATCGAACTTCCCGCCGTAGTAGTTGAATTTGTGCATGATCCGCTGCCTCCACCGTGCTCCCTGGGTCGCTCGCGGGTTGTGGCCGGAGGTGTGCATGGTGAAGAGCTGGAAGGAGCAGCTGTCCCAGTTCTTGCGCCTGATCCCCTGGTAGGTGTCGCCTTCGTCCTGGATGTCGAAACAGTGGCAGGTGGGACAGAGGTAGGTGCACGAACCGCAGCCGATGCAGCGCTCGGATATTTCCCGCCAGAAGGGGCTTTCGAAGTTCTCCTTGTTTGCCAGCCAGCTGCGGCAGGCTTCGAGGTCGAACTTCACCGGCACTTCAGCCGGGGCCGCCGTTGCGCCGCTGCCCTCCCTGAGATGCTGTTCGATCGAACTGAGCGCCTTGTGGCCACGGTCGGTTACGGGCTCGACCTGCCAGCCGTTGCCTGCCTCCAGCGGGCGGAGCAGGACGTCGGAACCTTTCGCGGAGTCGGGCGAGAGCCCGAGCGAGGTGCACATGCAGAATTCGTCGGGTTCACGGCAGGCGATGGTGAAGACCACGGAACTCTCACGCCGGCGGAACCAGTATTCATCATGGTAGTCCCAGTCGAAGAGGGCGTCGTCGATCGCCATGGCGGCGGAGTCGCAGGCCCTTGCGCCGAAAATGATGCGTCCCTCCACCGGAGGCATGAATTCCTCCGTTTCGATCTCCCTTTTCCCGATCCGGTACCCAAGCATGGGTTCCGTGCGGGGGAAGAAGAGTTCTTTCAGGGTGGTTCGGGTGATGAGCAGGTCGAAATTGGCCTCTTCGGCACGTTCGACCTCCCTGAACCCCGAGAGCGCACCCTCCCCGACGGGGGCGAGAACGGTAAGCCCTTCCTTCCGCCAGGAGGCGAAACAGTCGCTGAGGCTCTCGAGATAGAGTAGTGTGGCCATGGGTCCTTGCGTTCGCTTAGAGTATGAATGTCTCGGGGTCGTCCTTGCGGAAGCTGGCCAAAGCCGGCTCCTGGTGCTCGTCCATGCCGGGGTAGTGGTCGAACGCCTCGAGGACCTCCCCGGTCATTTTCCGGTTCAGCAGGTGGAGCGGGATGTCGACCGGGCATGCGCGGCCGCAGTTTCCGCATTCGACGCACCGGCCGGCGAGGTGGAACGCCCTGACGAGGTTCCACTCCAGGTTGCCGAGGGTATGCGATGAGGTGTTGACCCACTGCGGCTGGTTGTTGTCGACGACGCAGCGGCGGCACCAGCACATGGGGCAGGCCTGGCGGCAGGCGTAGCACTTGATGCAGCGGGAGAATTCCCCTTGCCAGAACGTGAAGCGCTCAGCCGCGTTCATCGCTTCGAGCTTCGCGGCGAGTTCGTCGGGAGCCTGCTTTTTGCGCCGCTCCTTATGCGCCAGGATGGCCTCCGAGAAGTCGGCGGCCCTCTTGCCCTCCATCGCCTTCACCTCGTCTCTGTCGATTTCGAAGCCGAGGATGCGCACCTGTGCGGATGAGAGCTGCGATTCGGCGGCAAGGATGTTGATCGTGCGCACTCCCTCTGTCGAGAGATAGACGGCGATCTCCCTGCCGTCGCTGAGGAGCCCCTCCCGAAGAAGGTAGCCGGCGAGGTTGGTGCGGCACCGGGCGTCGAGGACGAGTCGACTGCACTCCTCCGGCTCGGTGATGAATACCGGGCGGCGTCGCTCCGGAGTGGTGCCTTCGGCATAGCCGACGACCATCTTGACGGCTCCAGCCGCGAGCAGCTCACGGGCTTGCGACCGATAGTGTTCCTGTAGGCTCATGGGTGCGGTTGAGTGTTAAAGCGGTGCAGGACTGCCGGTTTCGGCAATGAGGGCATGGTACTGTTCGAACGGCCCGATCCGGCGGATATCCTCGGTGATTTCTGAGATCAGCTCGGCGAACTTCCGGCCTTCGGCGGCGCTGATCCAGGAGAACCGCACCCGTTCTTCGGGTACGCCGGCGAACTGCAGGAGCGAGTTGAATACCGTCCAGCGCCTCCGGGCGTGGTAGTTGCCGTGGTCGAAGTGGCAGTCTCCGGGGTGGCAGCCGCTGACGAGCACTCCGTCGGCTCCTTTCTGCAGGGCCTTGAGGATGAACATCGGACTGATCCGGCCCGTGCACGGCAGGCGCACGATCCGCACGTTCGACGGGTATTTCAGCCGGCTTGTGCCGGCAAGGTCGGCTCCCGCATAGGTGCAGTAGGTACAGACGAATGCGACGATCTTGGGTTCGAATGGTTCGCTCATGGGTGGTGTTTTTCCCCTCTGGTTCGGACGTGGTGGGCTTCAGAGGCCCATCACCTCCGCAAATAGCTGTTTTTCGCTGAATCCCGCCAGGTCGATGCTGTTCGAGCGGCAGAACGTGACACAGGTGCCGCATCCCTGGCAGAGGCCGGCGTTGACCGACGCGACCCGGCGCAGGACGTTGCCCGAGCGGTCGGTGAGATCCTTCTTTTCGATGGCATTGAATGGACATGCAAGCACGCAGCCCCAGCAGCCCGAACAGGTCGCCTCGTTGTTTCTGGCGATGACGGGCTCGCGCTCGAGCCGTTCCCGGCTGAAAAGCGAGAGCACCTTGCTTGCCGCGGCCGAGGCCTGGGCGACGGAGTCGGGGATGTCTTTCGGCGACTGGCAGGCTCCTGCAAGAAAGATCCCGGCCGTTGCGGTTTCGACGGGACGGAGCTTCATGTGGGCTTCGCTGAAGAACCCGTAATCGTCGCAGCCGATGCCGAGCTTTTTGGCCAGCTCCCTGGCGTCGGGCTGCGGCACCATGGCCGTCGCCAGAACCACCATATCGGCCTGTACCTCAACCGGCCTGCCGAGCAGGGTGTCGGCGCCGCGGACCACAAGCCGGCCGTTCTCCTCCCAGAGCTTGCTGACGCGTCCCCTGATGTAGCCGGCGTTGTCCTCCTCGGCGGCACGCCGGGTGAATTCGTCATAGCCCTTGCCTGCGGCACGGATGTCCATATAGAAGATGCGGCTCTCTGCCTCGTGGTTCTTGTGCGCGTAGAGCATGGCGTGCTTGGCCGTGTACATGCAGCAGATCTTCGAGCAGTAGGGGACTCCTTTGGCGGGATCGCGCGATCCGGCGCACTGGATGAAGACGACGGTTTTTGGCTCTGCGCCGTCGGAAGGCCGCTGGACTTTTCCGGCTGTCGGGCCGCTTGCCGATGCGAGCCGCTCGAACTGCAGCCCGGTCACGACGTCGGCATAGCGCCCGTAGCCGTACTCTCCGTACAGGGCGGTGTCCTGGACCTGGAAGCCTGTCGCAACGACGATGGCACCGATTTCAAGGTCGAGGAATTCGTCCTCCATCTCGAAATTGATCGCATTCGTCTGGCAGACCTTTT
Source organism: Chlorobium sp. N1 (assembly GCF_004332115.1). Classification (GTDB taxonomy): domain Bacteria; phylum Bacteroidota; class Chlorobiia; order Chlorobiales; family Chlorobiaceae; genus Chlorobium. Next base: position 69,967 of record NZ_SJPA01000005.1, on the reverse strand, counting down.
CGCACACCTTGCATTTGCCGTTCTTGAAATAGGTGCAGTAGCGGCTGTCGATGACGGGCTTGTTGGGTACGGCCTGCGCGAACGGCGTCGAGATGGCGGTCCGCTTTCCGAGTCCGCAGTCGAACTCGCTCGGGATTTTCTTCTGCGGACACTTCTGCATGCAGTCTCCGCATCCGGTGCAGGCGGCGGGATCAACGTAGCGCGCCTTCAGGCGCACGCGTACCCTGAAGTTGCCGATGAAGCCCTCGACCTTTTCCACTTCGGAGTAGGTGAGCAGGCGGATGTTGGGGTGCTGCGATGCCTCCACCATGCGAGGCGTCATGATGCACTGGGAACAGTCGAGGGTCGGAAAGGTCTCCGAGAGCTGGGCCATGTGGCCGCCGAGCGAGGCCTCGCGCTCGACGAGCACCACTTCGCCTCCTGCGTTGGCGATGTCGAGGGCGGCCTGGATGCCGGCGATGCCGCCGCCGATGACGAGCGCGCGTTTCGTGACCGGCACCTCGATCGGATGAAGTTCGCTGTTGCGCTTGACCTTCTCAACGAGCGAACGGGTGATCTCGATGGCCTTCCGGGTCGCTTCGTCGGGGTTTTCATGCACCCAGGAGCATTGCTCGCGGATGTTGGCGATTTCGCAGAGATAGGGGTTGAGCCCTGCTGCGGCACAGGCCTTGCGGAAGGTGGCCTCGTGCATGCGCGGCGAACAGGCCGCGACGATGACTCCGGTGAGGTTCTCTTCGCGAACGGCCTTCTTGATGGCTTCCTGCCCCGGGTCTGAGCAGAAGTACTTGTACTCCGTGGCAACGCTGACGCCGGGATGGTTTTCCAGCGCGAGAACGACTTTCGAGCAGTCGACACGGCCGGCGATGTTCTCGCCGCAGTGACAGACGAAGACTCCTATTCTTGCCATTGGTCAGGGTACGATTTATGGTCAGTAGTGATCATGCACAGGGACAGCTATGATTCCCGCAGCATGTCGAGCGCAGGGACGAAATGTTTTCCGACGGCCACCTCTTCGGGGTCGGCCCCGAGAGCGATGGCGACCAGTTCGGAGATATAGTATACCGGCATCGCCTCAATGTCTTTGTATCGTTTCCTCATGCCTTCCTGGCGCATGTCGAGGTTTGCATGGCAGAGCGGACATGCCACCGCGAAGGCCTTCGCTCCGCTCGCCGCCGCATTCCTGGCGATGGCGTGCGTAAGGTCCTCCACCATCTCCTGCTGTGCGAGCGTAAGGCCGGCGCCGCAGCACTCGATCTTGTGCGACCAGTCGACCGTGGCGGCTCCGAGTGCCTCCAGCACGGCCTCCATCTTCATCGGGTTCTCGAGGTCGTCGAACTGCATGGCTTCGATGGGGCGGACGAGCAGGCACCCGTAGTAGCAGGCGAGGGTGAGCGTGGAGAGCGGCTTTTTGAGCCGCCTTGTGAGCTCGTCGGTTCCGATGGCTTCGAGCAGCTGGGTGACGCCGATGAAGCGCGCCTTTCCGCTCGCCTCCATCCCGGTCGTCTCCTTCAGCTCGCGGCAGAGTTCGGGGTCCTCGCGGAGTGCGCGCTGCGCCATGACCTGCCGGTTCTGGCATGCGGCGCAGGGGGCCAGCACGTACTCCATGCCGGCGGCATCGGCCAGCGCCTGGTTCCTTGCCGGAAGGAGCAGGGAGAGCTTGTGGCTGGTGGCATGGGCCGAGGTGGCGCCGCAGCAGTTCCAGTCGGGGATCTCCTGCAGTTTCAGTCCGAGCAGCCCGCACATCCTGCGCACCGAGATGTCGTACTCCTTGGCCGTGCCGCCGAGCGAACAGCCGGGGTAGTAGCCGATGGTCGATCCTGGCGCGATAACGAAGGGCTCAGGAGTCGCCGCAACCTGCTTTTGGGGGCGGCGTGCTGGGGCGGCATGCGCCATGGGCCGCTCCGACGCCCGGAATATCGCTTCTATCTGCTCCCTGCCTTGCACGTCCTCCCTGCCGGAAAGCGCATGCAGGGGGTTGATCTTGCCCTCCCTGAGCATCGTAAGGCCGGCTTTGGCATCCTGGAGGAAACTGCGGGTCCGGAGCTTGTAGCTGCCGACGAGCGAGAGCTCCCGGAGCCTTCCGTGCTTTCTGATGTTCTGGAGGAACGAGGTATGGAACGCGGTGACGAGTTTCTTCGCGCGCTCGTCGGAGACGATGCCTGTTTTGAGGGCTCTGGAGCGGAGGGCGTCCATCGTACCGGCGATGTCCATGTTCTGGGGGCAGCGGGCGGTGCAGGTCATGCATCCGACGCAGTACCAGAGCGCGTCGCTTTTGAGGGCTTCTTCGGCCATGCCGGCCTGCACGAGGCGCATGATGCGCGTGGGCGGGTTGTCCATCAGGCTGCCGGCCGGGCATCCTGCCGTGCACTTGCCGCACTGGTAGCAGCAGCTGTAGTCGTTGCCGGTTGCTTCCGAGAGTTCCTGACGGAGGCGTTGGCCCTCAATTCTCGAGTGTTCTGGCACGGGGCGGGTATGTCGTAGGGTTTCAGGGCGCGAGGGAATAAAAAGCGCATACTTTCCATTGTAACCAAATATTCAGAAAATACCATCCGGTAGTTGAATTCCGTCCCGTGCTCCGTACATTTCTTTCAGAAGCGGGCCAGCGGGGAAGCCAGACCCATTTGAGGAAAATACCCCCCAATTACAAGGAGGAACCGGCAATGTTCAAAGAGTTCAGGGAGTTCGCCCTCAAGGGAAACGTCGTCGACATGGCCGTCGGCATCATCGTCGGCGGTGCGTTCGGTGCGACCGTCAATACGCTGGTCTCCGACGTCATGATGCCGCCGCTCGGACTTCTGACGGGCGGGGTGGATTTCTCGAACCTCTACGTCGTCCTGAAAGAGGGCGCGCAGCCCGGGCCCTACGCGGCGCTTGCCAAGGCCAAAGCTGCCGGGGCCGTGACCCTCAATTACGGCCTCTTCCTCAACGCGCTCGTGAGTTTCGCCATCATCGCCTTTTCGGCGTTCATCCTGGTGAAGGCGGTCAACCGCCTCCGCAGGAAGGAGGACGCAGCGCCGGCCCCGCCCTCGAAGAAGACCTGCCCATACTGCCTGACGCAGGTGCCGCAGCAGGCGACACGCTGCCCGGCATGCACCTCGACGCTCGACTGAACGAGCGGCGGAGCGGTACGGGATCGGCGCCTGAAATTTATTGTCGGCGAGGTATTGAATTGAGCGGGTTTTTCATTAAGATTGCTGAACATCATTTTCCCGCGATCAACCCCCATTACGGATTACGCCCATGTTCGATGAAATCGAGTTTGACCGGATCAAACGCCTCCCCAAATACGTCTTTGCCGCAGTCAACGAGCTGAAGATGGCGGAGCGTCGGGCCGGGGAGGATGTCATCGACTTCAGCATGGGCAACCCCGACGGTCCCACGCCGCAGCACATCGTCGACAAGCTGGTCGAGAGCATCAACCGTCCGCGCACCCACGGCTATTCGGTCTCGAAGGGGATCTACAAGCTCCGCGGCGCGGTGGCCAACTGGTACCAGCGCAAGTACAACGTGGATCTCGATCTCGACCGCGAAGTCGTCGTCACCATGGGTTCGAAGGAGGGCTACGTCCATCTCGTCCAGGCCATCACCAACCCCGGCGACCTGGCCATCGTGCCCGACCCGTGCTATCCGATCCATTCCCAGGCGTTCATCCTTGCAGGCGGCAACGTCCACCGCATGAAGCTCGAGCTCAATATGGATTTCACGCTCGACGAGGAGGCCTTCTTCCGCAATGTCGAAACCGCGCTTCGCGAATCTACCCCGCGGCCGAAGTACATCGTCGTCAACTTTCCCAACAACCCGACGACGGCTACCGTCGAGCTGCCCTTCTACGAGCGCCTCGTCGAGCTGGCGCGCCAGGAGCGCTTCTACATCATCAGCGACATCGCCTACGCCGAGATCACCTTCGACGGCTACAGGACCCCCTCGATCCTCCAGGTGCCGGGAGCCAAGGACGTGGCCGTGGAGAGCTACACCCTCTCGAAAACCTACAACATGGCCGGATGGCGCATGGGCTTCATGGTCGGCAACGCAAAGCTGATCGGTGCGCTCGAGAAGATCAAGAGCTGGCTCGACTACGGTACCTTCACCCCGATCCAGGTCGCATCTACCGTGGCCCTCAACGGCGACCAGAGCTGCGTGCGGGAAATCACCGAAGTGTACCGCAAGCGGCGCGACGTCATGGTCAAGAGCTTCACGAACGCCGGCTGGGAGCTCACGAGCCCGAGGGCGAGCATGTTCGTGTGGGGTCGCATTCCCGAGCCGTTCCGCGAGATGGGCAGCCTCGAGTTCTCGAAGCGCCTCCTGACCGAAGGCAAGGTGGCCGTCAGCCCGGGCATCGGATTCGGCGCATACGGAGACGAGTACGTCCGCATCGCCATGATCGAAAACGAGGAGCGCATCCGCCAGGCGGCACGCAATATCCGCCGCTTCCTGCGCAGCCACGGCGTCGAAACCCCGGAACAGTAACCCATTCTCAGGGCATCTTGATCGTCAGGTCGAGCCCGAAGAGGTAGTCTCCCTCGATGCTGAACGCCCGCTCGCTCCCGGCTGAACTTCCGTCCCCTGACTCCGCAACTGCCTTGTAGGAGCCGTTCTTCAGCCCGTCCGATCGGAAATAGCCGAACCGGTTGGTCCTCGTCGCAGCAACGATCTCACCCTTTTCGGAGCGAATCGAGACGAGCGCTCCTGAAATTCCCTCGCCGTTCTCCCCGCATACCCTGCCGGCGGCGCCGTACTCCGCATGCAGCGGGATCTTCATTCCCGTCACGGCACCGTTCTTGATTTCCACCAGCATCTCCTTCTGTTCTGCAACCAGCTCGATCGGAAGATTCTCGCGGTCGATGGAGACCCTGTAGATCCCCGGGCGCAGACGTCCGACGAAGAAGTCGCCGTTGACCTGCCTCTGCTGCAGGCTCCTGCCGTTCAGGAGGATACGGATGTCGTTGATGTCGGAAGCCGGGAGGGTTGCCTCCCTGTCGACGTCGAGCGAGCCCGCCAAAGCCCCCCTCGTCAGCGTCACCTCGTTCCGGTTGATGGGGATGAACCCCCTCTGGGACCATCCGAGGTCCCAGGAGAGGGTCAGGGCGACGACTCTTCTTGCATCGGCCGCGCCCGCTATCGGAACGAGCTGGCTCGTCGAGAGGTTCGCGGCGTTGTTCATGTTGAAGCTGTACTGCATCGCCACCCGCAGCCCGGTGTTGAGGTAGCGTGCAAGGGAGCCGGAGAGGCCGAATGCGCCTTTCGAGTAGGAGAAGAGCGTCGAGACGTTCTGGCGCGACCCTCCGGCGGGGTACCAGTCGAAGCCCAGGTTGGTGATGGCATCAGCGGTGCTGAATGCGTAATCGTTGGCAAGGCTGAGGTTCAGCTCCCTTGAGAGGTCATGGCGGTAGTCTATGGAGAGGACCCCTCTGTCGAGGATTCCCGTCACCCTGTCGGAACCGCCGAGCCGCAACCCGGTCTCATAGCGGTAGGTCCTGTCGTCGTGCGGCGTCGCCGCAAGGCGCCACCAGCCGAAGGGGGAGAGGTTCGCGGCCGGGAGCAGGTAGCTGTAGGCGAGGCTGTCGTCCCCGGTCTCTCGGCGTCCGATCGCCTGGAGGCTCACGCCGTCGGCCGCTCGGAGTGTCCAGCGCATCGAGTGGCTCGCTCGCCGGGACTGTTCGGCCGAAACGTATCCCGCTTCACGGCCCGTTCCCCAGTAAGAGAGGTCCCAGTGGCGATAGGTCCCCTGAAAGCGCACATCCGCACCGTAGCGCCGGTTCGAACTGGCTCCGTAGAGCGCCGCCGTCCAGTTCCTTCCGATCGACAGCACGGCGCCGGAGAGGAGATCGGCGCTCCCGGTTTCGGTTTTCTGCTGGTATGCCTCTTCGAGGGTCACTCTGCGGCTGATTCCGTAGAGCACGCTCGTGAAGGCTTCCGTCTTGCGGGTCGAGCCCTCACGGCCGTCGAGGATGTTGCCGCTGCGGCCGATCCCTCCGCGGACCATGATTTCGCCGCCAGGCAGGGAGCGGGTTGCGAGCGATTGGCTGAAATCGACGATCTTCAGCGGATTTTCATTGAGGGAGCGCTCGTAGATGCGGACTTCGGTCCTGCGCAGGTCACTGTCCATCCTGACGTTCGCGAAGGAGAACATCCCGTCGAGGCGGATGCGCTGGCGTGCGACGACCTCACCGTCAAAACGCAGCTCGGCGATGCCTCCGGGAGGCGCCGTTCCCTCGAGGGTGCGCAGCTGGTTCGTATCGAAGTTCAGGAACGTTTCGCTGCCCCAGCCCTGTTCGGCATCGAGCCTCCCGACGATGGAGCGGCTGTTCCATCCGAACTGCGCGCCGGTCATGGCGGCTGATCCGATCAGGGAGTGCGTGCCCGAATAGCCGGTTCCGAGCCGCAGGGCCGTGTGGCGGTTGAAGGTCGTCCAGTTGTAGCGGGAGGGCGTCATGCGCTCCCCGGGATCACCCGTGGCCGTCACGCTCCAGACTCCCTTGAGGGCACGCCCGGACGACTCCAGAAGAAGGTTCTTCAGCGGTTCGTCGTCGAAGTCGAAATCGGTCCGCGCCTCAATGCCGATGTAGGAGATGGTGCCGGACGGGGCCTTGATGTCGGGCTCTTCGCCCCGTTGCTTCGATCCGCTCCCCGGCCGCCAGGGGATGTCGAGCATGACGGCGAAGAGTGAGGGATCGAAGGCGGGCCTCGCCAGAAAGACGCGCTTCAGCGCGCTGAAGGAAATGCACTCCTCTGAATCGAAGCTGCGAAGCGCGGAGGAGTCGAACGTCAGGGTTCCGAGATTGGTGGGGTAGCGGACGAGTTCGCCGGTGCGGCCCTCCTCCTGAAGCCCGCTCTTCTGCAGGAAGGAGTCGAACCCGATCCAGTACTCTCCCCGGCTGCGGTAGACGATGGTTTCGTCCTGGAGCGTCCCGTTGTAATAGATGCCGACCAGCAGGGTTTCGGCCTCTTCTGCTTCACCGCCACCCGGCCGTACGCCCGTCGGCGCCGGTGCGGCATCGAGCCGCCTTCCGGCCGGCGGCAGTGCGATAAGCGCCAAAGCAAGTGCGGCACTGCAGAGCGGTTTCAGATGTGGATGGGGGAGGGCGGACACCGATGGCTGCAGGGAATGGCGTTATGGAAAGAGTTTTTCGATTCGTCTGCCGTCGACCGTTGCGGCCACTGCGACCTCATATCCGCCCTCCGGTGCATCGGGAAGCGGAATCGAGGTCGACAACACTCTTTGGCTGCCAGCCAGGACCGGGGTGGTGTTCATGCTGCCGGCCGCCACGAACCCTTCGGGCATCTGCTCTCCCGGCTTGGTATTGAGGCATTCGGCCATGACGCCGTAGCCGGGGAAGGTGCCTTTCCGCCATATCGACCAGTTTCCCTTCAGCCGGGTATGCACGTTGCCGTGGTTCGTGAGCTCCGCCTGGATCGTTTTTCGGGTCCTGTCAAGACGGAGCGAGGAGAGTGCGCCTTTCTTCACAACGGGATCGACATAGGCGTACACGCCCACCCCGAGCCTGAACAGAAGCTGCACGCCGGTCTGCGGGTCTCTGGAAGGCTGTTCGGTGAAGTAGATGATGGCCCGGTGCTCTCCCGGATCCGGCTTCACCCTCGGGCGGATGGAGAAACGCACGACCTGCTCCTTGCCCGGTTCGATCGTGAAGGCGAGCGGGTTGATCACCATCCACTGGTCGATCGACTGCTCCGTCGGCGCGATCTCCCTCAGTTCGTTGTTCGGGTCGAGCGTCCAGTTGCAGACCTCGACGTTGAGGCTGACGGGCCTCTCCTTCAGGTTCCTGATGCGCACGGAACTGGTGACGGGACGATCTTCGAGCCTGAGCTCGAACATCGATGGCGAAACGGCGATCTGTCCGGGAGGTTCGGCGGATGCATTGTTGGCGGAGCATCCTGTCGCTACGGCAAGGAGAATGAGGAGGGCCCTGAGGCGTTTCATCGGGTGCGGGTTGAGGGGTTGCTCGATCTGCGGCGTCTCCGCCGCCGGGTACGCATTGTCAGGAAATATAGCCAACATGACGTGTTCCCGTGCAGTCTTTCTTCAGTCGAGGGCGTAGTGTTGCCAGCCGATCTCCTCGTAATCCTCCCGGCTGCACGCCATGCGTCAGGGTGAGCGCTGAGGATACGGATGAGATGGGATGGAGCGGCCGGGGGATCGTCGAACCAGTCAGCTCTTTGCGGGTAGGGCGGTGGAGCTGTCAGGAACGCAGGGCTGCGGCTTCGTGGCCAACGCTTCCGAAGCGGCTTCTCGACGAAGCCCGGCAAGGTAGTCGAGGAAGGATTCCGAAACGCTGACCGTCATGGTGGCTCCGGCTACGGAGGTTTCTCCGGCAAGCGCAGGGGAAGGGGAGAGGCACAGCGCAGCAAGGCACAGCAGAGTGCCTACTGAAGAGCTGATGGAGGTGACAGTCGTCATTGCCGCGGTGTTTTGCCGAAGTGGCTTTCACCTGCAATATACGAACTGCCCGCTCAATTAACTTCCTCTGGGGTGAACTTTCGCCTCTTACCCTGTTGGTGCCACCCGCCCGGCTTACTCGATCGTGAAGTTTTTCGATTCGAGGCGGCTTGTGATGCTGACGGGGTAGACGCCGGAAGCCGCCGTTTCCGATACTGAAAAGGTGATGCCGGCGATTCCTGCCTGAAGCTGATAGGTGTCGCCAGACTCGGTGACATTGACGGCTGGAGGCGTGAAGGTGACGAATATGCTCGAGTTCCCGGCGGTGTTCGGAACTTCGACGATCTGGGTCCTCTCTGAATAGAGGTTGCCGTTGATGCTGTATGAGGCCGTATACTTCGGTTTCTGGTCGTTCTTGGTCGTGAACGGGCTCGTATGCCAGAGATCGCTGATGGTGCGCTCGCGCAGATCAGTCGATGAGGCGAAATCGTCTTCGGGCAGTGACCTTTCGATATCGAATTGCTCCTGCCACTGCATCGCGACGGAAGCGCTGCCGATGCCGACGGCGCCGGTCTGGCCGGAATAGAGCTCTCCGACGGTGATGGCGACCTCTGCGTTTTCGAGGAAGGTGACTGACGCAGACTGAATTTCCTCGATCCCGATATCGGTTTTTGCCAGCGCATTCTCCACGGGCAACCAGGCGGCCGCAACCGAGAGCAATGCCGTCATGAGGAGATATGCGGATCGAAGTGCATGCATGGGAGCTTCGCGAATGATCGTTTCTGCCGGGTTCCTGTAAGGGAAAGGTACGTGAAAATGCAGAAACCCACACCGCCGTTTCCGCATTTTCCGACCCTTATGGCCAGCAGGGTTCAGTTCAGATCGTTTCGGCCGTGATCGTGAACGTTCCGGTATGTGCGCCGGACCTGGTGGTCTCGCTGAAGTCGAGCGTCATGGAGACGTTGCCGGTCGTCGCTCCTCCGCTTATGCCCCGGAGTGTGGTCGTGATTGAGCTGGCTGCGGAAACCGTGGACGTGGAGACTTTCCAGTCCTTCACTCCGATGGTCGAGAGGGCTTCTCCCGACCCCTGGGTCAGGTTGGAACCCTCGATTGCCACGCTGGCCGTTCCGGACGGAGACAGTCCCGCGACGGACCAGACGTTGCTCAGCGTAACCTTCCTTGTGGCGGGGCTGATGGCCTCGGGCGCTGCGATTTCTGCATTGAATGCCACGCCGTCCGATCCGCTCCAGGTCGCCTCGAAGGCTTTGTCTCCGCTGGCGCTCGAAGACGACGATGCCGTGAAGGCAAGGTTGATGTTGCTGTAGTAGCGCAGAACGATATACTCGGGAACGGTGACGTTCATGTTCGTCGTTCCGCTGGCCGATACCGATGCATTTGCCGATGAAGGAGCGAAACCTGCAGCGATAAGGGTTGCGCCGATGATGGCGCGCGAGAGTGTTTTCCTGATAGTCATTGCGGTAGGGGTTGGGGCGCGTGCCGTTATGGAGACTCATACGGCATTCATTATGCAAGCGCCGCGCCAAACCCTATAATACGCTGTTTACAATACCGCGAATACGCCCCTGAATGCGCTAAAATCCTGCATGGAGAGGCACTGAAAAAAAATTGGCAGAAACGGGTGTCCGTGAATCATCATGCCGATACAGCCGGTGGAGGAGCGGAGCAGTTGTGGCGAACTGACACAGCAGTGTCATCCTGCTGCATTCTGACCGGGCTGGTTGGAGGGCGGGACAGGGGTTGACCGGGGAGGAGAGAGGAGGTCAATCCTCAAAGTGGAACACCTCTTCGATGGCGCTCCGGATGGAGTCCCTGACCATGGTCGCCGAAACGAGGCTCGAAACGTCTCCGGCCAGGTCCCCGGCCCTGCCGTGGAACCATGCGGCCGCGGCGGCGGCCTCGGCCGGGCATTCGCCCTTGGCGGCCAGGGCCGCCGCAATGCCGGAGAGCACGTCTCCCGTTCCGGCGGTTGCAAGCGCTTCGGTGCCGCTCGTGTTCAAAAGAAGGGGGCCCGTCGGGGTGGCGATGACGGTTGGATTCCCCTTGAGCAGGAGGTTGAGTCCGTAGGTGGATGCAAAGTCGCGGGCAACGCCCATCGGGTCGGCGGCGACAGCCTCCGCTGAAAGTCCCGTGATGCGGGCGAACTCACCGTAATGCGGTGTCATGACCACCTCAGCCCTGTCGCTGAGCTGCTCGAGCAGCCCGCGCTCCGCTACGGCAAAGAGCGCGTCGGCATCGAGGATGAGCTTTTTGGCTGCGGCCTCCGGATCGCAGACGAGCCGCTCGACGAGATCGAGGGCATCACTGTCGCGTCCGAGTCCGGGGCCGATGAGAATGGCGTCCGCCCAGCGGATCTTCTCCCGCAGCGTTTCGGGTTCTCTTGAGATCACGACCGCTTCCGGCACGGAGAGGTGTATGGCCATAGCGAGGGCCAGGGGGACGGAGACGGCCACATAACCGGCACCGGTACGAACCGCCGCACCGGCCGAAAGCATCGCAGCGCCTCCCATCGAGCCGCTCCCGCTCGAGGAACCTGCGATGATGAGCACCCGGCCGTTCATATGCTTGGAGCTGCTTTCGGGGCGGAGGGCGAAGTGGTCGGCGGCAAACGATTCGTCGACAAGGAAGGCGCCGGCGTCCTCTCCGAGGAACGGGGGAATGGAGATTTCGGCTACGGATACCTCCCCGCAGAGTTCGGGGCCTTCGTTGAGCAGGAGGCCGCGCTTCATGAAGGCCATGGTGAGGGTGATATCTGCGGCTACGGAGGGAAGTGCCGCATGGCCGCTCGTCGCGTCGAGGCCGGAGGGGAGGTCGATCGACATGGTGAGCGCGCCGGTGCGTTCGCCGAGCGCGTTGACGAGCTCGATGCCTTCGGCAAGAGGAGAGCGCAGTTCCGAACCGGGTCCCTCGATGCGGAGGCCGGTGCCCGACATCGCGTCGATGATGACGGCGTATTCCTGCTCGGAAACGAAGGGAAGCGCTTCCGTGTGGCTTTCGAAGATGCGGATCGGCTGGTCCAGGGCCTCATACCCCCGGAGAATGCGGAGGTTGCCGGCGGCGTCCTCTGCGCATGCCTGTTCGGGGTAGAGAAGCACCAGGTCGACGGCTGCGCCGAGGTTCAGGAGGTGGCGGGCGATGACGAAGCCGTCTCCGCCATTGTTGCCTTTGCCGGCGACGACGAGAAACGCCATGCCTTCCGGCGACTGGTCGCCGAGCTGCTCAAGAAGCACGCGTACGCACTCCTTTCCGGCAAGCTCCATCAGGCACCGACCGCTGATCCCGAGGCGTTCGATGGCGGCCCTGTCGGCCGACTGCATTTCCTGTGCTGTCAGTACGGGCCGCATCGCTTAGGGAAGTTCGTTGAGGTGCAGGGCGTTTTCGAGCGCGTCGTAGTAGGCTGCCGAGAGCTCCTCGGTGGTGAAGCGGAGCGTTTCGTGGCCGTCGACGGCGATGGCGGCGCCGCTTGCGACGACCTTGCCGATCACGCGCACCGGCACGCTGCAGCGGACCGCTTCCTCGATGACCGCCCGCGCTGCATCGGGTGCGATGGTCGCAACAACCCGCCCCTGCGCCTCGCTGAAGAGCTGCTCCTGGACCCTGTAGGGCCCGGATCCGCAGTCCTCAAGATCGACGTCGAAGCCGAGCTGGCGATGCTCGTCCATAACGGATTTTTCGGCAAGGGTGACGAAGAGCCCGCCGTCTGAGACGTCATGCGCCGAGTGGAGCAGCTTCTGCTCGGCAAGCGAGACCAGCAGGTCCTGCAGGTTCTTTTCGTGCTCGAGGTCGATCTCGGGGGCGTCGGTGCCGGGCGTTGCGTACTGCATGACCTGGTACTCCGACCCGTCGAGCTTGAGGTCGGGGTCGCCGAAGAGGATGATGGCGTCGCCTTCGGTCGTGAAGGTCGACCCGACAAGGTTCTCCATGTCGTCGAGCAGGCCGATCATGCCGATGGTCGGCGTGGGGTAGATGGCCGCGCGCCCTCCTCCGTGCGTGGACTCGTTGTAGAAGCTGACGTTGCCGCCGGTGACCGGGGTGTTGAAGGCCCGGCAGGCGTCTCCCATGCCCTGCACCGAGGTCATGAACTGGAAGTAGACCTCGGGCTTGTAGGGGTTGCCGAAGTTGAGGCAGTTGGTGATGGCAAGAGGCCGTGCGCCGCTGCAGGCGATGTTGCGTGCGCACTCGGCGACCGCAATCCGGCCGCCGGCAAGCGGATTGAGATAAACGTAGCGGGAATTGCAGTCGGTCTTCATGGCCAGGCCCTTCTTCGTTCCGCGGATGCGGATGACGGCGGCGTCGGTATGGCCGACCGGGGTCACCGTATTGGTCTGGACCATCGAGTCGTACTGGCGGTAGACCCAGCGCTTGCTGGCGATGTTGGGGCGGGACAGGAGCGTGAGGGCGAGCTTGCGCAGGTCGAGCCCCTGGTCGGGGGAGAGCGTCGCAGGAACCGTTTCGGGCTTCTTCTCCAGGGCCTCGCGGATATAGACGGGAGCTCCGCCGCCGAGCACGAGCGATTCGGCCGGGATGGCCGCGACCTCTTCCCCGTGGTGCAGCACCCGGACATGGTTGTCGGAGGTGACCCTGCCGACGACCCGGGCCTCGACGTCCCATTTTTTATAGACCTCGATGATCTCGTCCTCATGGCCTTTTTCGGCCACGACGAGCATCCGCTCCTGCGACTCCGAGAGCATGATCTCGTATGCGCTCATGCCGGCTTCGCGGGTGGGCACGAGATCGAGGTCGATCGTGATGCCGCCCCGGCCGTGTTTTTCGATGCCTCGGGCGCTCATTTCGGACGTGGAGCTCGTAATGCCGGCTGCGCCCATGTCCTGGAGTCCGGAGACATGACCGGTGGCGATGGCCTCGAGCGTGGCCTCGAGCAGGAGCTTTTCCGCGAACGGGTCGCCGACCTGGACGCTCGGGCGCTTGTCTTCGGAGGCTTCGCTGAGGTCTTCGGACGCGAACGTGGCGCCGTGGATGCCGTCGCGGCCGGTCGAGGAGCCGACGATGAGGACGGGGTTGCCCTCGCCTTCGGCTGTGGCGCTGACGGTCTTGTCATGTTCGACGATGCCGACCGACATGGCGTTGACGAGGGGGTTGCCGGTGTAGCACTCCTCGAAGTAGATCTCGCCGCCGACGGTCGGCACGCCGAAGGAGTTGCCGTAGTCGCCGATACCGCGCACCACGCCGTCGACGAGATAGCGGACCCGGGGATCCTTGGGGGATCCGAAGCGGAGCGAGTTCAGCGAGGCGACCGGTCGGGCCCCCATGGTGAAGATGTCGCGGTGGATGCCGCCGACCCCGGTTGCCGCGCCCTGGTATGGTTCGACGGCGGAGGGGTGGTTGTGGGATTCGATCTTGAAGGCGACGGCCAGGTTGTCGCCGATGTCGACGAGGCCGGCGTTTTCCTCTCCGGCTCCGGTAAGGAGGGACTCGCCTTCACGCGGAAGGGTCTTCAGCACCGCGATGGAGTTCTTGTAGCTGCAGTGTTCGCTCCACATGACGGAGAAGATGCCGAGCTCGGTGAAGGTGGGGGTGCGTCCGAGCACCTCCTGGATCTTCTGGTACTCTTCGGCGCTGAGGCCATGCTCGGCGGCTAGTGCCGCATTTACTTCCGGTTCAGTCATTGTTCTTTATTGGGGTTCTGTATTGCCGTTTCACGCAGAGGCCTGCTGGCCGCAGCAGTTCTTGTATTTCTTGCCGCTTCCGCAGGGGCACAGGTCGTTCCTTCCCGGCCTCGAGTGGTCGGCAGTGGCCGGTTGCTGCCCGGGTGCTTTGGTGTCCGGTTCAGCGCCGGCCCGGTAAATGGTTCCGGCCTCCTCGTGCTGGGCAGCCATCAGCTTTTCCTGCCGGATGGCCTCCTGGCGCCGGCGCTCCTCCAACTGCTGCGCCTCGTCCGGATTGACGGGGAAAAGCTTGAAGGCGAGCGAAAGGGTTTCGAGCTCGATCTCGTGAAGGAGAGCGATGAAGAGGTTGTAGGCCTCCTGCTTGTACTCGAGGAGCGGATCCTTCTGGCCGTATGCGCGGAGGTTGATGCCCTCGCGAAGAGTGTCGATCTCGCGCAGGTGCTCCCGCCAGTGCTTGTCGATGACGCTGAGCACGGCGTACTTCTCGATCTGGCGCATGATCTCTTCGGGCACCATCTCCTCCTTGCGGCGGTAGAAGGCGAGCGCGAGCTCATAGAGCCGGTCGGCAAGGGCCTCGGCTCCGTCCTCCTCGAAACGCTCCCGTTCGGGCTTGAACTCGATGGAGAGTTCGCGAAGCACCTGCTCCTCGAGCCCGTCGACGTCGAGCGCCTTGTGGTATTTTTCGACGGTGGTGTCGCAGTAGTCGCGGAGCAGGTCGAGGATGTCGCTCGTAAGCCGCTCCTTCTTCAGGCCGTCCCGCCGGCGGGTGTAGATGACCTCGCGCTGCTGGTTGAGGACGTCGTCGTACTCGAGAAGGCGCTTGCGGATAGCGAAGTTCTGCTCCTCGACCTTCTTCTGCGCACGCTCAATCGATTTGGTGATCATCGAGTGCTCGATGACGTCGCCATCTTCATGGCCGAGCCGGTCCATGACGGAGATGACGCGGTCTGAACCGAAAAGGCGCATCAGTTCGTCTTCGAGGGAGACGAAGAAGACCGATTCGCCGGGATCTCCCTGGCGGCCGGCCCGGCCTCTGAGCTGGCGGTCGATCCGGCGGGACTCGTGCCGCTCGGAGCCGAGGATGTAAAGGCCACCGAGGTCCCTTACCCCTTCGCCGAGCTTGATGTCTGTACCGCGGCCGGCCATGTTCGTGGCGATGGTCACCGCGCCTTTCCGGCCGGCCTCGGCGACGATCTCGGCTTCGCGCTCGTTCTGCTTGGCATTGAGCACGTTGTGCTGGATGCGTCGGCCGCGCAGCATGCGCGAGAGGGTTTCGGAGACCTCGACGCTTGTCGTTCCGACAAGCACCGGCTGGCCCTTTTTCTGGAGTTCCTCCACCTTGGCTGCGATGGCGTTGTATTTCTCGCGCCGGGTCTTGTAGACGAGGTCGTCCATGTCCCTGCGCTGGATGGGGCGGTTGGTGGGAATGGACACAACGTCGAGCTTGTAGATCTCGTAGAACTCGGAGGCTTCGGTTTCGGCCGTACCGGTCATGCCGGCAAGCTTCTTGTAGAGTCGGAAGAAGTTCTGGATCGTGACGGTCGCCATGGTCTGCGTCTCGCCCTCGATCTTGACGTTCTCCTTGGCCTCGATGGCCTGGTGCAGGCCGTCGCTGTAGCGCCTGCCGGGCAGGATGCGCCCGGTGAACTCGTCGACGATCATCACCTGCCCGTTCTGTACCACGTACTCGTCGTCCTTCTGGAAAAGCGTATAGGCCTTCAGGAGCTGGGCGATGTTGTGCAGGCGCTCGGAGCGGTCTGCAAACAGGCGGTAGACCTCGTCCTTGCGTGCGATCTTGTCCTGCGAGGAAATCGAACCGTCGGCATCGATGGCGGCGATCTCGGTTCCTACGTCGGGAAGCAGGAAGAGGTCGCGGTCCTGGTGGCTCAGCTTGCTGAGGAACTCCCGTCCCTTGTCGGTGAGATCGATGGTCGAGGCCTTCAGGTCGACGGCGAAGTAGAGCTCGTCGTCGACCTCGTGCATCCTGCTGGCGTTGTCGCGCAGGTATTCGTTCTCGGTCGTCTGCACATGCCTGGCGACACCCTGCTGTGCCAGCAGCTTGATGTAGCGGCTGTTCTTCGGCTGGCCGCGCTTGACGCGGAGCAGCGCCAGGCCGGATTGTGCGTCGGGCTTCTCGTTTTTGAGGCCCTTTTCCGCCTCTGCGAGGAAGGAGGCCGTGAGGTGCTGCTGGGCGCGCACCAGCTGCTCGATCCAGGGCCTGATCTCGTCGAACTTGCTGTTGTCGGCATTGGGGACGGGTCCGGAGATGATGAGAGGCGTGCGGGCTTCGTCGATAAGCACGCTGTCCACCTCGTCGACGATGGCGAAATAGAAGTCGCGCTGGACCATCTCGTCCTCGGTGCCGGCCATGTTGTCGCGCAGGTAGTCGAAGCCGAATTCGTTGTTGGTACCGTAGGTGACGTCGCACTGGTACTGCCGGCGGCGCTCTTCGGGGAGCATGGTGTTGAGGATGACGCCGACCGAGATGTTGTGGAACTCGAAGACGGGCTGCATCCACTCCTTGTCGCGCTGGGCCAGGTAGTCGTTGACGGTGACGAGGTGGACGCCGCGGCCGGTCAGGGCGTTGAGAAAGGTCGGAAGCGTCGAGACGAGGGTCTTGCCCTCGCCGGTGGCCATTTCCGAGATCTTTCCGGAGTGGAGTACGACGCCGCCGATGAGCTGCACGTCGTAGGGAACCATGTCCCAGATCATCTCGCGCCCCATCACCATGTAGGTATGGCCCTTGAGGCGGCGGCAGGTGTCCTTGACGATGGCATAGGTTTCGGGGAGGATCTCCTCGAGCACCGAAGCGGTCTCGGTCTCGTAACGCCCGGAGAGCGCATCGATCTCCTCGTTGACCAGATCGGCATCCTCAAGCGTTATGGATGCGTCGTCAAGGCGGTGGTAGAGCTCGCGGCGCTTGGCCTCGATCGGCTCAAGCGTCTTGCGTATCCTCTCCCGGAGGGCTGTGCACCGCGCCCTGAGCTCATCGTCGCTGAGCGGAACAAGGGTTTCCTGCAGTGCATTGATCCGGTCGACGACCGGCTGGATCTTTTGGACGTCTTTATCGTGCTTGGACCCGAATATCTTCTCGAAAATTTTCAGCATGCTTCGGCGGTGCTCATCCGTATGGGTTCAAAGAGGGCTCATTGGCCGTAATTTCGTCCCATAAGGTATTGAATTAGGGCTTGAGAAAAAAGCCGATACACGGAAAAAAGCCCCCCGTTGCAAGTGCTTTCGGCAAGGCGCCAGGGGTGACTCAGAAGGCCTGCAGTCCCCTGACTTCCGTGCGCCAGCAGTGGAAGAGGTGGTGCCCGGCATATCCTGCGAGCTCCGGGCCCAGAAGATCGGTCGCCCTGTCGGATAAGATGCGGTAGGTCCTGTCGGTTAGAGCCCCTGACGCCTCTGGAAAACCGAACCACTCGCCGAGAAACTGCCGGACATGGGTGTCTATCGGAAAGGCGCCGAAGCGGCCGAGGCCGAACAGGGCGATGCAGTCGGCGATCTTCAGTCCTATCCCCGCGCAGGCCGAAAGGGCGGAGCGGATATCCTCCTGCGAAGTTTCGGGGCTGGCAAGCGATGTAAAGTCAATGCATCCTTCAGCGACCTTCCTTGACGCCGCAACGATATTGCGGGCCCTGGCGAGATTGTTGTTCGTACATGCCCTCAGTTTCATGGGATCGGCTTCGGCAAGGCGCTGCGGGGTAGGGAAGCGGTGGATCCTTGCTGCCCCTCCGTCGAACTGCACCGTTAAGGGCTCGCCGAACTGCTCCCGGAGCATCGTGACCTGGCGGCGTATCAGAGCCATTCCGATTCCCTGCGCACACATGAACGAAACCATTGTTTCGAATGGATCCTGCCTCAGCACCCGCAGGCCCCGATACCGGGCCAGAAGTCCGGCAAGCTGCGGATAGCGCAGACGGAACGCTTCGGAGAAAAGGGATTCCGTATCGACATCGAGAGAGAAATAGCGGGAAAACCATTCCTCCGGAGGCAATGCATCGACAGCGTCCGAATCGCAAATAATCTCGACGCCTTCAGCATCAGAAGCCTGAATAATGACAGCGCTGACGCTGATCGGAGCGCAATAATACATCCCGCCGCCGCTTAATTTATCCCACATAAACGACTGTCCGCTGAACAGCGAGGACTCAATATCAAGCGATACCCCATGCAGGTTAACTGGCTTCATATAAAAATACATGTATTCGGTTGTTGGTGTCGTGAATCCCGTGTCCCTTACCTAAATCCCACTCTTCATCTGTGGTCACTATTTACTTGTAATAAAACAACTAGAGTGCTATGAGCTAATGTCTTCCTAGGCAACTGAAGCGACAGTTCCAACACAAGTAAACTTTTATTGCAATGGTGTTGTTGGTGGAGTCTAGTAATAAGTGGGCTATCATTTACGATCAGCCGCCATGGGTGGTGCGGCTGGGTTTTCCGGTATCCATGCCGGTTGGGTGAAGCGCGTATAGCCTCCGGAGATTTCGGGTTATGGCAGTACGCAATGCTTGGTTTTGTTGGTCGCGACTCTGCTTATTTGAGAGAAGCAAAGGTGCTTTGGAGGGATTTCTGCGGCGTTTCATCACCCTGGATAAGCTCGAATGTGGCGTTCGAAGTCACCGTTTCCGAGAGTGAGAGCACCGCGATTTCGGCTACATCGCCACGACATATCGAACCTGAAATGGTATCGCCTGTGGCGGCAATGAGCTTGTGCCGGAACGGCGGCGCATCAAGAAGCCCTCCCGGCCTGATG
This sequence comes from Chlorobium sp. N1, assembly GCF_004332115.1. Lineage (GTDB taxonomy): Bacteria > Bacteroidota > Chlorobiia > Chlorobiales > Chlorobiaceae > Chlorobium. The sequence continues at coordinate 51,168 of NZ_SJPA01000005.1, read as the reverse complement.
ACGGTGTGGGCCTGTTCCGGCGTAGAGAATCTCCTGCGCACTTCGTCCTCTCCCTCCAGCTTCATCGTGAGAACCTGGCCGTACTTGTTGAGCGGGTGCTCAGGGTGGGTGGCTCCGAGCGAGCTGATGAGGATGAAGCGCCGCATTCCCGCCTCTAGGGCTAGCCTGGCAAGCCGCCGGACCGCATCGCGGTCGATAGCGGAGGGAGGAGGGGACGACGGGTCTGCAGGGTTGCTTCCGATGGCGCAGATAAGCGCTGTACAACCCTGCATGGCGGCGTTCAGGGCCGCTTCGTCCTCGATCGAGCCCACCTGGATGGCTGTTTCGACAGTGCTGCCGAATAGCTCGGCGGCTTTCTCTCCTGAGCGGACGTAGAGGCGGAACGCTATGCCGTAATGCTTCAGCCGGGCGACGATTGCCCGTCCCGTCCGCCCGGTGGCTCCGATGACGAGAACTGTTCCTGAATACGTGGCCATATCGACTCCCGGTTCAGTTGAAGAGGGAGAACCTGACGTTCCATGCCATCGTCAGGTCCACCAGTGCATGGAGAAGAATGACGGAGCGGATGTCGCGGTACCAGAAGAAGCTGAGCGCCCAGCTGCCGGCAATCAGGATCTGCACCGGCATGAAAAAGGGCTTGAAGGGGCTCGACTGGTCGACATGCTCGGGAAGGATGTCGAGCCAGAAAAGGCCATGGATGAGGCCGCTGTAGATCATGAAGCAGAGAAACCCTGCAGCGAACAGCACCCAGGCGTTTGTGGTGACTTTTCCGGCCAGTGTTTCGCCGATGCGGAAGACGGCGTAGAACATGAATGTTTCGGCAATGCCGTTGCCGATGCTGAAGACGACAAGGGTCGCAATGTCGAGCGGACGGCCTCCGTCGTAGGTGGAATTGGAGTAGACCCATGCGTTGAGAGCGACGATCGCGGCCGAAAGCACGAGCAGGATGACCCTGCGCGGTTCGAAATCGCTATTGAACGCCACAATGTCGCGACGGAAGAAGACGAGGCCGATCAGGATTGCGACGGCCCAGTAGCTGAAGACCATCATAGGGGCGGAGAACTCCATGGTAGTGCTTTTTTATTGTGTTGCGTTGACTTCGGTGCACAGGGCGCTGGACTCTGCGGCATGGTACGAACTTCTTACGAACGGTCCGGACTGGACGCTCAGGAATCCGAGCGAAAGAGCGGAGTCCCGGTAACGGGCGAACTCCTGGGGGGTGACATAGCGTTCTACGGGAAGGTGGGCGGCGGTAGGCTGCAGGTACTGGCCGATGGTGACCATCCGGCAGCCTCGGCAGGCGAGGTCCCGGAGCGATTCCTCAACCTCCTCGAACGTTTCTCCCATTCCGACCATCAGCCCCGACTTCGTGTTGAGCCCGTACTCGGAGGCGGCCCGTTCCAGAATCGAAAGCGATCGCAGGTAGACGGCCTGCGGGCGGACTTTCGAGTAGAGTCGCGGAACGGTTTCGATGTTGTGGTTGAGCACGTCCGGCCGCTCGATGCAGACGCTGTGGAGGGCCTCGGCGTTTCCCGCAAAATCCGGAATGAGGCACTCTATGCCGGCTTCCGGACAGGTCCTGCGGATCGCTTGTATGGTTTCGGTCCAGTGACTGGCCCCTCCGTCCTGGAGATCGTCACGATTGACGCTGGTGAGCACGACGAACCGCAGTTTCATGGTTCCGGCCGCATCGGCCACGCGCTGCGGTTCATCCGACTCGGGCGCCGGGGGAATTCTGGAGGTGTCGATGGCGCAGAACCTGCAGCTTCGGGTGCAGACGTTGCCGAGCAGCAGGAAGGTCGCCGTACCCTGGGACCAGCACTCCTGCAGGTTGGGGCATTTTGCCGAACGGCAGACCGTGTGGATGCCCTTTGAGGAGAGGAGGCGCTGGACGGCGCCGAAAGCCTCACCGGCAACAAGGCGCTGTTTCAGCCATTCGGGTTTTCGTCTGCTTCTGTCCTCCATACGGGCCTGTGTTCTGCAGTCATGGGGTGTCGGATTCGAGTCAATATAAGAAAATGCGGTCGATACGGAGGTTTCTCTTGGGCATTTGCCCGAAAAGTTTAACTTTTCGGTTAAACATCATCGGGAAATCTTAGAAAAGCGAGTGCTGGATGGCAACAGAGAACGAGACGGAGTACCGGATTCTCAGAAGCGCCGAGGAGGTGTTCTACCGTCACGGATACGATGGCGCCAAGATGCAGGATATCGCCGACGGGGCATCCATCAACAAAGCCCTGCTGCATTATTATTTCCGAAGCAAGGAGCGGCTCTTCGATGCCGTTTTTTCTGCTGCCGTCGAGCGGCTCGTGCCGCCCCTCTTTCTGACGCTTGGTTCAGAAAAGCCTCTGACGCAGAAGATCCGGGAGTTCGTCGACACCTATTTCGATACGGTCCTTGAACATCCCTTTCTGCCCGGATTCGTCGTCCATGAAATGCACCGCAACCCCGACCGTTTCAGGAAGACGATCGCCAGCGGCAATCTCCTGGACCTCGAGGGCCTGCAGGCGGCCCTCGACGAAGGGACGTCACGGGGCGAGTTTCGTCAAACGGATGCGATGCAGTTCCTGCTCAACCTGCTCTCCCTCTCGGCCTTCCCCTTTATCGCAGCCAGGGCCATGCAGGCCATTTCCGCTCTGGGCGAGGAGGAGTATCGCCGGACGCTCGACGAACGCCGGGCGCTTGTTCCCGTTTGGATGGAAGATATCCTCAAACCATGCACGCTATCATGAAACAGCACACCTTCATCGCAAAAGCAACCCTGCCCGCACTCCTCATCGCGATCGGCCTTGCAGGCTGCGCCGACCGTGGCGCTTCCGACGCATACGGCAATTTCGAGTCGACCGAGGTGGTTGTCTCCTCGGAAACCCCCGGGCGCATACTCGAGCTCAATGTTGAAGAGGGCGAGCAGCTGAAAGCGGGAGCAGTGACCGCGCTCGTCGACACGACGCAGCTCCATTTCAGCCTCATGCAGCTCGAAGCCGAACGCAAGGCGCTTGCGGCCAGGATGCCCACGATCGTCGCCGAATCGGCCGTCTACCGCCAGAAGCTGAAGAATCTCGACCATGACGTAGAGCGCTACACCCGGCTCGTGGCCGACGGAGCCGCTCCTGCCAAGCAGCTCGAGGACATCCAGAACGAGGTGAAGGTGGTCCGGCGCCAGATCCGATCGGTCAACTCGAAAAACCCCGAGATCACCCAGCAGCTGGCCTCCATGGATGCCCGCATCGGACAGCTCCGCGACCAGATATCAAGGAGTACAGTGAAGAGCCCCATCGACGGGACCGTGCTTGCCAAGTACGCCGAACCCGGAGAGCTCGTGCCGTACGGAAAACCTCTCTACCGCATTGCCGATCTCGACACCATGTACCTCAGGGCCTACGTCGGCGCAGGCCAGCTCTCCTCTCTGAGGATCGGCCAGAAGGTAGAGGTCCTCTTCGACGGCCGGAAGCCGGCTGAGAAGAGCCTTGAGGGGACCCTTACCTGGATTTCATCGAAAGCCGAGTTCACACCGAAGATCATCCAGACCCGTGAGGACCGGATCAACATGGTCTATGCGGTGAAAATCCTCGTCGACAATTCCGACGGCCTCCTCAAGATCGGAATGCCCGGCGAAATCCGGCTGAAGGGGCGCTGAGAAAATGCGGCCGGCAATCAGGATAGCGGGCGTCGAAAAGTCCTTCGGCGATACCAGGGCGCTTTGCAGCATCGACCTCTCGGTCGCAACGGGCGAACTGTTCGGCCTGATCGGGGCCGACGGCGCAGGCAAGACCACGCTCATACGCATCCTCTGCACGCTGCTTCTGCCCGACCGGGGAAAGGCCGAGGTGCTCGGATACGACTCGGCTGCGGAATACCGGAGCATCCGGAGCCGCATCGGCTACATGCCGGGCAGGTTCTCGCTTTACGAGGATCTCAGCGTCGAGGAGAACCTTCGCTTTTTCGCCACCGTCTTCAATACGAGCGTCGAGGAGAACTACGAGCTGATCCGCGACATCTACAGCCAGCTCGAACCGTTCCGAACGCGCCGTGCGGGCAGGCTTTCGGGCGGCATGAAGCAGAAGCTCGCACTCTCCTGCGCCCTGGTGCACCGTCCCGACCTGCTCCTGCTCGACGAACCCACGACGGGAGTAGACGCCGTCTCGAGAAAAGAGTTCTGGGAGATGCTTGCACGGCTGAAGGAGCAGGGAATCACCATCCTCGTTTCGACCCCCTATATGGACGAAGCCACACGGTGCGACCGTGTGGCGTTCCTGCAGGAGGGCAGGCTTCTTGCCGTCGATACCCCCGAGGGGGTCACCGCTCTCTTCAGGGCACCGCTTTTGGCCGTCAGCGCGAGGGAGAAACATCGCCTGATCACCGAGTTGAGGGCCTTCCCCCATGCCCGCTCGGCTTATGCGTTCGGAAGCTCGGTGCACTATGCCGACCTGCGCGACGAGGTCTCTGCGGCCGAGATCGAGGCCTACCTTCAGTCGAAAGGGCTCAGGGATCTTTCGGTTGCGCCTGTGAAACCCGGAATCGAAGATACCTTCATGGCTCTCATGCAGGAAAAGGGAGGGTGCGATGAATGAAGGGGTAATCAGAGCCGAAGGACTGACGAAAACGTTCGGAGAGTTCCGGGCGGTCGATGCCATCTCCTTTTGCGTCGCCGAGGGCGAAGTGTTCGGCTTTCTCGGAGCCAACGGTGCCGGGAAAACGACCGCCATCAAGATGCTGACGGGCCTGCTCTCGCCATCCGGCGGCAAGGCCTCCGTAGCGGGGTTCGACGTCTACAGGGAGGCTGAGAAGATCAAGCGGAACATCGGCTACATGAGCCAGCGGTTTTCCCTTTACGACGACCTGACTCCGATGGAAAACATCCGCTTTTTCGGCGGCATCTACGGGCTCGGCCGGCGGGAGATCGCCGAGAAGGGCCGTTTTCTCATCGAGAGCCTCGGCCTCGGCCCCGTCGCCGGAAACCGTCTCGGCTCGCTCCCGCTCGGATGGAAGCAGAAGCTCGCCTTCTCGGTCGCGGTGATGCATGAGCCGAAAATCGTTTTTCTCGACGAGCCGACCGGCGGGGTCGACCCCCTGACCCGCCGCCGCTTCTGGGAGATGATCTACGAAGCCGCAGCACGGGGGCTGACCGTTTTCGTAACCACCCATTACATGGATGAGGCCGAATACTGCGACAGGATCTCCATCATGGTCGACGGCCGGATCGCCGCCCTCGGCACCCCCGCTGCGCTGCAGGCCGAGTTCGGGGTCGGAAGCATGGATGAGCTCTTCATCCGCCTTGCCCGTCCCCGGGCGAAGGAGGGTATATGAAGAAGAGATTCTCGCTTTCCAGGAGCTTCAGGGGGTTCGTGGGCAAGGAGTTCCTTCATATCTTCCGTGACCGGCGCACCGCGGCCATCCTTTTCGGCATGCCCGTCATCCAGCTGCTCCTTTTCGGTTACGCCATACGCAACGAGATCAACGAAGTGAAGCTCGCCGTCTGCGACCTCTCGCACGACAGCGTCAGCGAGGCCGTAACCGACGAACTGCTTTCCAGCGGCACCTTCGTCCTGGCCGGCGAGCCCGATGCGCCCTCGGCCATCGCCCCGCTTTTCGAGCGAGGGGCGCTCGATGAAGCAATCGTCTTCGAGCCGGGATTCGGTGATCGGCTGGAGAAGGACGGCAAGGCCGAGCTCCAGATCATCACGGACGGATCCGATCCGAACGTTTCACGCATCATCACCGGCTATACCGCCCAGGTCGTCGGCGACTATCTCGGGCGGAGGACTCCTTCGGGCAGCGGGGGAAGGGGGGTCATGGTCGAACCGCTCATGCTCTTCAACCCGGCGCTGAAGAGCGTCTACCTCTTCGTGCCCGGCCTGATGGCCCTGATCCTGATGCTCGTCTCCTCGCTCATGACCTCGATCAGCATCACCCGCGAAAAGGAGAGCGGAACGATGGAGGTGCTTCTCGTCTCGCAATTGAAGCCGATGCAGATCATCGTCGGCAAGGTGGTGCCGTACTTCATCCTTTCGTTCGTCAACGTCGTCAGCATCGTCCTCATCGCCTCGCTTGTCTTCGGCGTCCCCTGCCGCGGAAGCCACCTCCTGCTGCTGATGGAGTCGCTGCTCTTCATCATGACGGCCCTCTCCCTCGGGATCTTCATTTCCACCATGACCGGTTCGCAGCAGGTCGCCATGATGATCTCGCTCGGGGGACTTCTCCTGCCGACGGTCCTGCTCTCGGGCTTCATCTTTCCGGTGGAGAGCATGCCGCTGCCGCTGCAGCTGATCAGCAACATCATACCCGCCAGGTGGTACCTGGTGATCGTACGGGCCATCATGCTGAAAGGTGCGGGGTTCGAGTATCTCTGGAAAGAGACGCTCGTCCTCGTCGTGATGACGGCAGTCCTTCTCGGAGCCAGCGTACGCAAATTCAGGGAACGGCTCGACTGAGGCCCAAAAACCCGCAAAAGAGATGAAACGATGATTGGAGACATGCGCAGAGGGCTGAAGGTGATCGGCTATCTTCTCCAGAAGGAGTTCCTGCAGATCTTCCGCAACCGCGGGATGCTTCCGATCATCTTCATCATGCCCTTCATCCAGCTGGTGATCCTCTCGAACGCCGCGACGTTCGACGTCCGTAACGTGCCGTTCCACCTCCAGGACATGGACCGCACGGCCCTCTCCGCCCGTCTTGCCGAGCAGTTCACCGGCTCGGGGTGGTTCAATCTCACCGGAGAGTCCTTTTCCGAGCGCAAGAGCGTCGAACGGCTCGTTGCCGGGCAGGCCAACGTCTCGCTCGTCATCCCCAGGGATTTCGAAAAAGAGCTCATGACGAGGGGTGAGGCGAAGGTGCAGCTCGTCATCAATGCCGAAGACGGATTCTCGGCCGGAGTCATCCAGGCCTACTCGAACGACATCGTGCGCTCGTTCAACCGAACCCTTTCCTCAGTGCTCCCCAACGGCCTCTCCCATAGCGGGGTAGGGGAGATCGTGGTGAAATCGTCGGCCTGGTACAATCCCGAACTCGTTTATTCCGATTACATGGTGCCGGGCATCCTCGTGGTGCTGGTGACCCTGGTTGGGCTCTTCCTTTCCGGAATGAACGTCGTTCGCGAAAAGGAGATCGGCACCATCGACCAGATCAACGTCACCCCGATGCGCCGCTACCAGTTCATCACCGGAAAACTCCTGCCGTTCTGGATCATCGGGCTCGGCGAGCTTACCCTGGGGCTCGTGATTGCCCGCCTGGGATTCCATGTCCCGATGCTCGGCAGCTACGCGGTCGTCTACCTCGTCGCCGCCATCTACATGCTCGTCGTTCTCGGCATGGGCCTGCTCATCTCCACCCTCACCGACTCCCAGCAGCAGGCGATGTTCATCGCCTGGTTCTTCATGGTGATCTTCACGCTGATGAGCGGGCTCTTCACCTCGATCGAAAGCATGCCGCACTGGGCGCAGAACCTCACCATGGCAAACCCTGTCCGGCACTTCGTCGACATCATGCGCCGCGTGATGCTGAAGGGGGCGGGGCTCGCCGAGATCAGCTCGCCGCTCCTCATCCTCACCGCTGACGCCGTACTCATGCTGGCCCTTGCCGTAAACCGCTACCGAAAAGTCTCCGACTGAACAGGAGCGGAGGGCTGAATGTTTTTGGATATCGTATTAACGATTGTTAATATCCGATTGGAAGCCGCGCATGGCGTGCCCTCACTTTCCAACGCAATCCAACTCCAGCAGCATGAAACACTTCCTGACCATTCTCGTCCTTCTCCTCATTGCCGTTTCACCGCTTCGTGCCGATGAGCACGGAGCAGAGATCCCTCCGTACATCCGTGTCGGCGTGGCGGCCGGTTCCGTCGACGCCGTCGCAGGAAAGGTGACGGAGGCCCTGAAAACCGGAGGCTTCGAGATCCTCGGCACGTACAACCCTGAAAACAATCCCGGCCTTTGCGTCATCGCCTTTACGCGCGGCGACCTCAAAGCCGCAGCCGTGAAGGTTCAGGATCGCGGAGCCCTTGCCGCGGTCCTGAAGGTCGGCCTCGTAAAAAAGACCAACGGCGTCACGGTGAGCTACCTCAACCCACCATACATCTTCAACGCCTACCTCAGAAAAGAGGCGACGAAGCAAGGCAGGGTGCTCGACAAGGTCACGACGGACCTGAAAGCCGCACTGGGGACGCTGGGAAGTGAATTCGCAGGGTTCGGCGGCGGCATCCGGGCCGAAAAGCTCTGGAAGTACCGGTACAAGTTCATGATGCCGAATTTCGACGATCCCGAAGAGCTGAACACCTACGAGTCGTTCGAGGCGGGAGTTGCAACAATCAGTGCGCATCTGAAAGAGAACTCCGTCCACGCCCGCGAGGTGTACCGCCTGGTCTATCCCGCCGAGAAGACCGCAGTTTTCGGGATCGCCCTCTTAGATCCCGAGGAGGGTGAAGGGATGTTCCTGCCGAAGATCGGAGAAGGGCATATCGCGGCAATGCCCTACGAGATGATTCTCCAGGGGGACACGGTCACGATGCTTCCGGGACGCTACCGCATCGCGCTCAGCTGGCCCGACCTCTCGATGGGAACCTTCATGAAGATCATGAGCACGCCGGGCGACATCAAGGACATGATGCGCTCTCTGACTGAATAGAACGAGTCGAGGGGCCGCCTTGACCAGAAGACCCTCAAGGCGGCCCCGATCGTCACACTGCAATGGTTTAAGGAGAGGTGTGCCAGTCATCTTCGCGCTGGTTGCGTATTGCTGGCATCGTTGCGGTATGGTCGTCGTCGATCCTGAAAAGAACGATATGGCACAATATTCCGGCATCACTGGTTCGCTTTGAGACCTTTTTGTGAAGTGCTTACTTTACATAATTTATATTATACAACAAATATGGATAAAGCGGAACGAGCCTCTGCCGCCGAGGCGATCATCTCCCCCCGAAAATGGTAGCCTGGGATGCCGGGCTCTCATCGGTCATGGTCGAAGAACCGAATTCATTTTCAGCCAGCCTGAAAAGCCTCCATCTGTTCGGCGAATTCCGGGTCTTATGGCGTTATCGCATAGCCTTCGGGCGTTTCCGTCAGAATCAGCATGTCGCCCAGCTTGATTTTAAGGCGTTCTGCGACAACCTTTGGAAGGATCACTCCTGTTGAGTTGCCGATTTTTGTTACTGATGCGCGCATAACGGCCTCCTTTTTATGTTTAATTATTACCAAGAAAATCGATCCCGGCAGGGATTGATTAACCCCACGCTGCCGTTTGATTGGTTGTACTCCGGGCGGCGATCCTCCGCAGCCCGGTGCCCCTCGCCCCACCATCCCTCATGATCGGTTCTAGCGTATTCCAGGAACGTAATCATGAACAACCCATGAACTACCTCATCACCGGATCCCTCGGCCATGTGTCGAGGCCGCTCGCAGCAAAACTCGTCCGTACCGGCCACAGCGTCACCGTCGTCACCCGCCGGGCTGAAAAGAGGGCCGCCATCGAGGCCCTTGGGGCAAAAGCAGCCGTCGGCAGCCTCCTCGACCTCGAGTTCCTCTCCTCTGCCTGCCATGGCGTCGACGCCCTCTTCACGCTCGTGCCACCCGACATGCAGACCGACAACTGGAAGAACTACATCGCGCACGTCGGCGACAACTACGCCAATGCCATCACAAGGGCCGGCGTGAAATACGTGGTCAACCTCAGCAGCATCGGCGCCCATCTCCGTGAAGGATGCGGCCCGGCAGGTGCGCTGCACTATGTCGAAGAGGCGCTCAACAGCCTTTCAGGCGTGCATGTCCGCCATCTCAGGGCCGGGTTCTTCCACACCAACTTCCTCCGGGACATCGACACCATCCGCAGTATGGGGATCATCGCCGCCAACTACGGCAGGGACGCGTCCATTCCGCTCGTCCATCCCGACGACGTCGCCAACATGGCTTCCATGGAGCTGAAGGATTTGCAGTTCACCCTCAAGAGCATCCGCTACATCGACGGAGAGCGTCTCGATACCCAATCGATCGCCCGTACGCTCGGCGCCGCCGTCATGATGCCCGGCCTTCGGTGGGTCGACATGGCCGACGACGAGCTGTACGCCGGCATGCTCGAGCGTGGTTTTCCCCCCGAAATCGCCGACAACACTGTTGAGATGGGACGCTGCCTCCGACTGGGCCGCATGCTCGAGGATTATCTGCAGCACCCCCCTGCCGCCCATGGCAAAATCACTCTCGAAGCCTTCGGTGCGGAGTTTGCCGAGGAGTATGCCCGAAGGGGCGAGCCGCTCGCTGAGAAGCACTGAGCCGGGCTGCTTCCCCTACTCCCCTCTCCGCCCTTCGGCCTCCCTGGCGGCAAGGACGCCGAGCGCGCAAGAGAGCAGGCGCGTGCGGAGGCTGTCGGCCCGGCTTGCGAGCATGACGGGCACCACGCCTCCCATGACGAGACCGCCGGCATCGGCACGGTCGATGAAGGTGAGCTGCTTGGCGAGGATGTTTCCGGCCTCGATGTCCGGCACGAGAAGGATATCGGGATCCCCTGCGACCGGGGAGACGATCCCTTTCTGCTCTGCCGCCTCGCGGCTGACGGCGTTGTCGAACGCAAGCGGGCCGTCGATGATGCAGCCTTGGATCTGTCCGCGGTCGGCCATCTTGCAGAGCGCAGCGGCGTCGATGGTCGCCGCCATCCTCGGGTTGACGAATTCGATGGCCGCGAGTACGGCGACCTTCGCCGGTTCGCGGCTTCCGCTGAAGGCCCTCCAGAGATCGACAGCGTTGCGCACGATATCCGCCTTCGCCTCGAGGTCCGGGGCGATGTTGACGACGGCGTCGGTGACGAGCAGCCACTTATGGTAACCGGCCGTGTCCATCGCGTAGGCATGCGAAAGCCGCCGCTCGGTGCGCAGCGGAGAAGAGCGGGCGACGATCGGCTGCAGCAGCTCGTCAGTATGCAGCGATCCCTTCATGATGGCACCGGCCTCCCGGGCCGCGGCGAGTTTTACGGCCAGGTCGGCGGCTTCGTGGCTGTGGCGGGCGTCTACCATGCGCCACTGCGATATGTCGATTCCGCAGGCTTCGGCCGCCCCCCTGATCCTCCCCCGGGGGCCGACGAGCACCGGCGTGATCAGTCCTTCATCGGCGGCGTCGCGTGCGGCTTCCAGCGCAGCCCGGTCTACAGGGTGGACGACTGCCGTCACGAGCGGCTGCAGATCCCTGCACGACTCCATCACGCTGTGGTAGCGCCGGTGGAGATGGATCTGGACGTCTGCCGGCTCGTCTCCGGGGAATGCCTGCCTGCGGCCCTTCACCGGTAAAGGTCGAGCATGTTCTGGAACTCCGCTTCGTCGGGTGCCTTGCGAAGGTGGAGCGGCGTTCTGCCGCAACAGGCGAGCTCCTCGTAGGTCTCCCTCCCCTCCTTCCGGTAGAGGATGCCGAGCGGGATCGGCCCTTCGGCAGTCGCAAGCGCGAATGCGGCCGTCCGGTCACCGGGGTCATGCTCCTCCGGAACATGTCTGGTATGCTCGCCGAACCAGGCGTAGGTGTTCATGCTGTTGAAGACCACGCAGGGCTGCAGGACGTCGACCAGGGCCGTGCCCCTGAAACGGATGGCCTCCATGATGATCGAGGCCGTCTCGTCCTCGTTTCCTGCATAGGCGCGTGCGACGAAAGGGGCGTTCATGGCGATGGCGACGGCCGCCGGGTTGAAGGGCTCCATGACGACCCCTCTTACCTGCACGGGCGTAACCATGCCGCGGCACGAGGTCGGAGATCCCTGCCCTTTGGTGAGCCCGTAGACCATGTTGTCGTGCACGATCACGGTGATATCGGGGTTGCGCCTGATGGTATGCAGAAAGTGGTTTCCGCCCTCGCCGTAGATGTCCCCGTCCCCGGACTCCACGACCACGGTGAGCTCGGGGTTGGCCAGGCGGATGCCGAGCGCCGCGGGCAGTGCCCGGCCGTGCAGGCCGTTGAACATGTTGGTATTGAGGTACTGCGGCGCCTTTCCCGCCTGGCCGATGCCGGAAACCATGACGAGCCGCGTCCGGTCGATGTCGAGGTCGGTAAGGGCACGCTTCATGGCGCTGAGCAGCTTGAAGTTGCCGCAGCCGGGGCACCAGGCGACGTCCGTCGTCTCCGGCATGTCGAACGAGTCGAGCGAGTCATGCATTGCTGATCTCCCTTAGTGCTTCGCAGATATCCTCCACGGCGAACGGTTCGCCGCTCGACTTCAGGATGCGGTGCGAGACCACGACGCCCGCCTCCCGGGTCAGAAGATCGGCGAACTGTCCGGTTGCATTGTTTTCGATGACCGCCAGTCTCCGGCCCTGCAGCAGGCGGTAGACATCCGGCGGGAGCGGATAGACCTGGCTGAAATGGAGCCCGGCACATCCCTCTCCACCGGTTTTTTCGAGCGCCTCCTCAAGAAGGCTCCTTGTCGATCCCCAGGCGAGGAACAGGGTATGGGCGGATTCGGGATCGCCGAACGCGCTCGGCGGCAGTGCCGCCTTGGCCATGGCGGTCCGGCGTTTGAGTCGCTTTTCCATCATCCGGCGCCGCATCTCGAAACTTTCGGTGATGAGTCCGCTTTCGTCGTGCTCGTCGGAATCGGCGCGCACGATCCCCTCGCCGTAGCCCGGCACTCCCCTGGGGCTGATGCCGTCGGCAGTGAAGGCGTAGCGGCGGTACCCGCACGCGGTCTGGATGATCGACGGGTAGGAGCCGATGCGGCGGATCACCGAACGCGGGATCGTCGTTGCGAGGTCGAGCAGGTGCTGGTCGGTGAGAATGATGACCGGTACCTGGTAGCGGCTGCTGGAGCTGAAGGCTTGCTGCATGGCGGTGACGAGCTCGGAGATCGATCCCGGGGCGAGAACGATCCTCGGAAACTCTCCGTGGCCGCCGTGGAGGACGAGCGAGAGATCGCCCTGTTCCGTCCGGGTCGGCAGTCCGGTAGCGGGGCCGGGTCGCTGGGCGACATGAATCACGACGGGCGTCTCCGTCATGGCTGCCAGACTGAGTCCCTCCTGCATGAGGTCGAATCCTCCCCCGGAGGTGCTGGCAAGAGCCCTGGCGCCCGCAAAGGAAGCGCCGACGCAGGCGTTGAGGGCAGCGATCTCGTCCTCGGCCTGGTCCACAACGATCCCGAACGCCTCGGCATGGGCGGCCAGGAAGGTCATGAGCCCGGTCGCCGGCGACATCGGATAAGAGCTGAGGAAGTTGCACCCTGCCGCGACAGCGCCTATCCCGAGCGCCTGCGTACCGGTGAGGAGGAGATGTTCGACGGCCAGGTCGGTGTCGACAGGTGGAGAAAACGGCATGCCGCCATCCTGGTGTGCTTCACCCCAGCCGTACCCGAGCGCCGCGGCTCTCGCGTTGCCTTTCATCGCATCGGTCCCGCTTCGTGCGAAGGCGGCTTCGAGGTGGGTGATGAAGGGTTTCAGCGGAAGCGCGAGCATGCCGAGGACGATGCCGCCCCCAACGGTGTTGCGGTAGCGGTTGCTGCCGCACTCGGCAGCCATCTCGCTGAAGGGCGTCGTAACGATCTTTCCCGGCACACCGTCGCTCGGTGCGTCGTGTTCGATATACGCCACGCTCCCGGTACCGCTGCGTTCATGGTATCGGCGGAGCGCCTCTGCAGAAAGTCCGATGTAGATGTCGGTTCGGCGGGTGTAGGCGGTGCGGGGCTTGTCGGTGATGCGGATCTGGGCGGTATTGCTGCCGCCGCGTATCCTGGACATGTACTCATGCGATACGGATACAAAGTAGCCGCAGTCCTTGAGGGTTGCGGCAAGGATGTCGGCCATGGCTTTTATCCCCTGGCCGGCTGCACCTTCGAATACGACGCTGAGTTCATCCTGCGGCATTGCTCGCCCCCAAGTAGGTTCGGTTCAATCGGAGGTCACGAAACCCTCCTTCCTTTTGCCGCATGGGGGCGGCCAGAGACGGCCCTTTCGGGGCCTATCCGTTCATAGTACCTGTTGTAATGGGAGAACGGGCTCAATAAGTTCCGCCTCCGTTTCCTCTTTTTTCCTTCCTCTCCGCTCCGCCGAGCGCGGTAAAGCCCGAGACGACATCGAAGAGCTCCTCATCGATCATCGACTGGCGCCGGCGGTGGTAGCGGTGCATGAGGGAGTCGAGGATGTCGTCGATGTTCTTTTCGGCACGCTGCATGGCGGCAAGGCGGCTGGAGTTCTCGCTCGCCAGCGATTCGGCCGAGGCCCTGAAGAGTGAGACGAAGAGGTACTCCCCGAGAAGGGAGCGCTGAAGGTCGAGCGGTTCGCCGATGAGCTGGGGGATCGTCCGCGAAGGCCACCGCCTGTCGCGCAAGCGCTCCTTCCAGGTTTCGTCGAGCGGCAGGATGCGGCTTTGTGTCGGCCGGTAGCGCTCGCCCGACTCCGGGCTGTTGAAAAAGAGCGTCACCTCGATGCCGTGATGTTCTTCCAGGATCGCTTCCGTCCGCGCGAGCAACGCCGAGACCAGCCCGGTGATGGCGCCGACCGAGCTGGGGACCAGATAGAGCTCTTCGGGAGGAGCGGCATCCTCACTGAGGCGCGCATGCACCCGCTCCCCCACCGCCAGGATGGTCGGCTCCGCAGCATCATCCTGGTACTCTCCGGCGACCTTCGTGGAGAGGACATCGTTGAACTGCCCGACGAGCCCCTGGTCGGAACCGAACACGATGGCGACCCGCTTCAGCGGACCCGGCCTGCCGACGGCGCGTTTCGGCTCGCGGGAAAGCGACACGGCAAGTCCGAGCTCGACCGTATCGTAATAGTCCTCGAGGGAGCGTACGGCGTCCTCGTACTGCCGGATGCTCGATGCCGCAAGGGTCTTCATGGTACGGACGACGGAGCGGAGCATCCCGGCGCGCTCGATTTTCCTCGAGAGTGTCTCAATCGTTTCGCTCATAACCGCCCCGCAGTCCTCTTCTTCTGCAACGCCGCTTCGGCCGTCTGCAGGAGGCGCCGGCGGTCCTCGTCGGAAAGAGGCTGGTCGCTGTGCAGCCGTTCGAGAAGGTCGCGGGGAAGTTCGCGCGCGGCTGCCGAGAGCCGCTTCATCGCCCCGGATACCTCCGAAAGCTCAAGCGGGTCGAACTGCCCTTCGCTCAGGGAGAGGAGAATGAGGATCTGCTCCTCGACGCCGAGCACGTCGAGTTCGTCCTGCTTCAGGCACTCCCGGATCCGCTCCCCGTGGGTGATGGCCTTCCGGCTCGCCTCGTCGAGTCGCGTTCCGAACCGTGCGAAGTTCTCAAGTTCCTCGAACTGTGCGTAGGCGAGCTTGAGCCTGCCCGTCACGCTCCGGTAGGCGGCAAGCTGGGCCTTGCCGCCTACGCGCGAGACGGATTTGCCGATGTCGACAGCGGGAAGGTTGCCGAGCTCGAAGAGCGTCGGGGAGAGATAGATCTGCCCGTCGGTGATGGAGATCAGGTTGGTGGGGATGTAGGCCGAGATGTTCTGGGCTTCGGTCTCGATGATCGGCAGCGCCGTGAGGCTCCCCCCTCCCAGCTCCTTTCGAAGATGGGTGGAGCGTTCGAGCAGGCGCGAGTGGACATAGAAGATGTCGCCAGGAAAGGCCTCCCGTCCGGGCGGGCGCTTGAGGAGGAGCGAAAGCTCCCGATAGGCCCGGGCATGGTTGGTGAGATCGTCATAGACGATGAGGACGTCGCGGCCCTGCTCCATGAAATATTCCCCGATGCTGGTCGCAGCGTAGGGGGCGATGTACTGGAGGCCGGAGGGGTCGTTGCCCTCGGTGACGACGGCGACGGTATGGGCCATGGCCCCGTGCTCCCGAAGCTGCGCGAGGACCTTTGCTACCGCGGAGGCCCGCTGGCCGATGGCGCAGTAGATGCAGATGACGTTTCGCCCTTTCTGGTTGAGGATCGTGGCGACGGCGATGGCGGTCTTACCGGTCTGGCGGTCGCCGAGAATGAGTTCGCGCTGCCCCCGGCCGATGGGGACGATCGCGTCGACCACCTTCAGTCCGGTCTGCAGGGGCGTCGATACCGCATTGCGGTCCATGATGCCCGGGGATGGGCGTTCGATCGGCAGGCGGCCGGAGAAGCGGGGTTCCCCCTCTGCGTCAAGCGGGCGGCCGAGCGGGTTGACGACCCTCCCGAGCAGTCCGTCGCCGACCGGAACGTCCATGACCCTGCCGGTCCTTCTGGCACGGCCCCCGGCCTGCAGCTTCGCGTACTCGCCGAGCAGGACGACGCCCACCTCGTCAGGATCGACATTGAAGGCGATTCCGTAGACACCCCCCGACATCTCCACCAGCTCTTCATAGCCCACTCCCGGCAGCCCCCGGATGAGTGCGATACCGTTGAGCACGGTGGTGACCACCCCGTTCTCGCGGAGTTCGATCTCGGGCTGTGTCGTTCGGCTCGCTTCCCCAATCGAGCTGAGGGCGGCGTCGATGCTCTCAGTCAGCGTCTTTTCCTGCATGGCCTTCCTCCTCGTTCATTTCGTCATCCGGCCCGTCGAGCAGGGCGGAGGATGCTTCGTCGATCGCTTCAAGGCGGGAGTTGACGCTCCACTCGATGCTTCGGCCTCCCTGCTCGAGAGCGATGCCGCCCCGGTACGACTCCTCCGTCATGAAGTCCAGGCGCCCTTTGTAACCGAACCGGTCGGCAAGAGTCTTCCGCACCAGTTCCTTTTCCTCCTCCCCCATTTCGAAACCGCTGCGCAGGACGAGGGGCGTGCCGCCCGACTTCAGCAGCTCCTCCACCTCCGTGCCGCCTTCAGAGAGTCGGCCAGAGAACGCCCTGGCCATCTGCGCCTGGAGCCCGCTGTCGGCGAGCGAGTTCAAGACGGAGTCCGAGACCCGGAACACTTCGGCGCGGATCCGGCCGGCGATCGTCCTCCCGAGCGCGGCCTGTTCCTCGTGCAGGGACTCACGGAGCCGCCCGCGAAGCTCGTCGTACTCGCGGCGCGCCTCGCCCTGCAGCCGCTTCTTCTCCTCCCCGGCCTCCTTCCGGGCCGTTTCGAGCATGCCGGCGGCCTGAGCATCCAGCCGGCTCATTTTCTCTTGCCACTCCCTGATTGCCTGCTCAGCCTGTTTGCGGCCCTCATCGGCATCGCGGAGTTCCCCCGAGATCTTCTTCTCCCGCTCGTCGATGGCCTCCAGGACGGGCCGGTAGAGGAAGCGTTTGAGCAGCCAGACCAGGATGAGGAAGTTCAGCAGCTGCGCCCAGAATGTGAACCAGTCGAAGAGCATCGATCAGTGCCCTCCCGCTTTGGACAGGGCCATGGTCCAGAAGGGGTTGGCGAAGATCAGGATCATGGAGGTCACGAAACAGTAGATGGCCACCGACTCGATCATGGCAAGGCCGACGAAAAGCGTGCGGGTGATGCTCGAGGAAGCGTCGGGCTGCTGGGCGAGCGCCTCGAGGGCGCTGGCCACTGCCCGGCCTTCGCCGAGGGCGGGGCCGATCGAGCCGACGGCGATGGTGATGCCGGCGGTGAAGATCGAGACGGCGGCGACGATGGTAAGGATATCCATATGGCTGTGCTCCGTTTTGTTGCGGTAAAGGAAATCACTCCTTCCGGGCCCTGGTGGCCGCGGAAATGTAGACGGTCGCAAGGATGCTGAAGATGTAGGCCTGCACCATGCCGGTCAGGAGGCCGAGGACGCTCATGAGTACCGGAAAGACGAACGGCGTGACGGTCAGCAGGATGGCCAGGATCATGCTGCCGCTCATGATGTTGCCGAAAAGCCTCACGGCAAGCGCGAGCGTGCGTGAGAGTTCGCTGATGATATTGAAGGGCAGCATGATGGGGGTCGGCTTCACGTAGGTGGAGAGGTATCCCCCGAGGCCGCTTTCGGCAATACCGAAAAGCGGGACGGCGACGAAGACCGACATGGCCAGTGCTGCCGTCGTCGACAGCGACCCGGTCGGAGGCTCATAGCCCGGAATGATGGTGCAGAGGTTGCTGAACGCGATGAAGATGAAGAGCGTTCCGAGGTACGGCAGGTACTGCATCGAGCGGCGGAGCCCCACCTCCTCGATCTGGCGGCGGGCCATGCCGACAATGATTTCCAGGACGTTCTGCCAGCGTGGCCGGTGCATCCCGTTCGACAGCCGGCGTGATGCGAACGCCGATCCCCCGACAAGGACCAGCATGAGGGCCCATGTGGTTGCGATCGTAAGGTTGAGTTTCACGAACCCGTGCTGCCAGATGATGATCTCATCTCCTGAAAGGTGCATGGCTATCCCTCCTTTGCCTGGCCCTCATAGGGCGGCGATTTACGGCTGAGAACTGCCGCCAGGACCTTTGCTGCGGTAAAACCGAGCAGCGCGGCAAGGAACCCCCGCCAGTCATTTCCGGCCAGCCACCAGAAACCGGCCAGCACGAGCATGGTGCGCAGGAGCGAGCTGAGCCCGAACCAGAGCCACGGCCTGGGAGAGGCGAGCCCCCTGCGGACGGTAAGCCACAGCCCGCCGAAGAACAGTGAGCCGAGCAGCAGCCCCCCGAGAAGGTCCGGCAGGAGACCCATCAGCATCTCACTCGTCATCACGCTCCTCCCTCTCCATCTCTTTTTTCTCCTCGAGCATCCATCGCACCGCATTCCAGCATCCCACCGCCAGCCCTGCGACGAGCAGCATCAGCGCCCATGATCGCCCGGAAGGATAGCGGCTGTCGATCCACAGGCCGATCGCCACGCCGGCCAGCGTCGGTATGACGATCGACCAGCCGATGAGGCCGAAGAGCGAGAAGCCGAACCAGATGTTGCGGATGGTGCGTTTCCGGGCCTTCAGCTTCCGCTGCTCGCTGCTTCCCACCCGTTTTGAAAGCGGCCCTTTCTCTTCGGGACGTTCAGTCATGGTAGAATTCAACATAGCGTCGGATGAAACTGCTTTCAAGCCTGGCAAGAGCCGAATGCATGGTGCGTTCATGTTCGTCAAGCTCCAGGAAGTCCTCCTTTACGGCCTTTTCGAGGGCCCCGAGCTCGACACCGCCCACCGCCTGGCGGACGGAAACGACGACGTCGGACCCTTTCTTGACGAGGATTCCGCAATCGACGGCGACGAACGAGACACCCGACTCCAGGGTTTCGTATTCAAGGATTCCCGGCACGAGCGAGGCGACGCAGTCGCGCCTTCCGGGGAGAAACCCCCATGAGCCGCAGTTGGTTTCCGCGACGATTCGCGTGACCTTTTCCGTCACGGAAAAGACGCCAAATGGAAG
The DNA here is from genome assembly GCF_004332115.1 of Chlorobium sp. N1. Classification (GTDB taxonomy): domain Bacteria; phylum Bacteroidota; class Chlorobiia; order Chlorobiales; family Chlorobiaceae; genus Chlorobium. Next base: position 32,033 of record NZ_SJPA01000005.1, on the reverse strand, counting down.
CAGGAGCTCAAGGCGCATGGACGGCGTTGTTTTTACGTGCTTCGGCGACTGTGCCGATCATGTAGAGCGAGCTTTCCGGATAGTCGGCGAATTCATCCCGCAGGATGCGCTCGCATCCGTCTATCGTATCGTTGAGCGACACCATCCGGCCTTCGATCCCGGTGAACTGCTCCGTCGTGAAAAACGGCTGGGTAAGGAATCGTTCAAGCCGGCGGGCCCGGGCCACCAGCTTGCGGTCTTCGGCGGAGAGCTGTTCGAGGCCGAGCATGGCGATGATGTCCTTCAATTCGGAGTACTGGGCCAGTACGCGGCGTATCTGGCGCGAGAGGTCGTAGTGGCGGCGGCCGATGATCGACGGGGCCGTCATTTTCGAACCCGACTGCAGCGGATCGATTGCCGGGAAAAACCCCTCTCCTGCCCGCTTGCGCGAAAGGGTCAGCGATGCAGACAGGTGGGAGAATGTATGGACCGCGGCAGGGTCGGTGAAGTCGTCTGCGGGCACATAGACCGCCTGGATGGAGGTGATGGCTCCGGTACCGGTATTGGCGATGCGCTCTTCGAGCTGCGAGAGCTCCGTGCCCATGGTCGGCTGGTAGCCGAGGCGCGAGGGCATCTGGCCCATCATGCCGGAGATTTCGCTCCCGGCCTGGATGAAGCGGAAGATGTTGTCGATGAGGAGCAGCACGTCCTCGTGCTGGTCGTCGCGGAAGTACTCGGCCATGGTGAGCGCGGCAAGCCCGACACGGAACCGGCTCCCGGGCGGCTCGTTCATCTGGCCGAAGACCATCACCATGGAGTCGAGAACCCCGGCGTCGCGCATGTCGCGGTAGAGCTCCTCCCCTTCCCGACATCGCTCTCCGATGCCGCAGAAGATGCTCACGCCGTGGTGACGGTGCACCATGTTGTGGATCATTTCGGTAAGCAGCACGGTCTTGCCGACTCCGGCCCCGCCGAAGAGGCCGGCCTTGCCGCCCCTCTCGAGCGGCGAGAGCAGGTCGATGATCTTGATGCCGGTCTCGAACACCTCCGAGCGGGTCGAGCGCCTTCCGAGCGGAGGCGGCATGCGGTGGACCCCTCTCCACTCGACATCTGGCGGTGGGGCACCTCGATCGATCGGTCGGCCGAAAACATCGAACATGCGCGAAAGGATCTGCTTGCCGACAGGGGCCCTGAGCGGCATGCCCGTATCGAGGACGGCCATGGCACGGCAGAGCCCTTCCGTACCGGTCAGCGCGATGCCGCGAATGTGGCGGTCGTCGAGCTGGGTCAGCACTTCGATTTTGACTTCCCGGTCTTTTCCGGTCTCCAGAATGGTGTGGATGGGTGGCAGATGGCGCTCGAAACGAACGTCAACGACGCTTCCGCGGATCCTGGCAACCCTGCCGTAACGCTGGTGATGGTCCGCTGTATCCATGGCGACGTGATGCTTGATGACGAGGGACTGTACGTATCCTCTGCAAAATCAGCTCTCTGTTACAACAAGCATTCTTTCAGCGGTTTCGTTCACCCCGGCCGGACAAAAAAAAGAGAGCGGGACCCGAAAGTCCCGCTCTCCCTGTCTGTATGACCGAGTGCCGAAGCTTACTTCTTCTCGGGCACTTCGCGCTCTTCCTTGACGGCGTAGTTGATCAGATAGTCGTAGAGCCTGATGAGCTTCGAGTTCTGCGAATTCTGGTCGATCCAGTGGCCGATCATTCCGATGGTGCGGGCCAGAACGAAGAATCCGTTCAGGGAGTGCTCCGGGAAGTTCAGGTCGACCAGGATACAGCCGATGGTGCCGTCGACGTTGAGGATCAGGTTGTCCTTCTTCGAAGTCGTCACCTTCTCGACCTCGAGCGCGTAGTCGAGAATCGGCGTGTGCAGCGACGTGTGGTTCTTCACGTAGTCGACGAGGTAGCGGACGCGCTTGTCGGGGTTCTTGAGGCTTTTCACCCTGTGGCCGATGCCGGGAACCGGTCCGACGTTCTGCTTCATCCAGGCCAGGAAGCCGGGAATGTCGTTCGGATACTCCTTGACGCCGTAGGCGAAGTACTTGCCGGCGTTGGTCACCGCACCGCCGAAGCGGGGGCCGATCATGGTCATGCCGGCGGAGACGGCCTGCGGCATGTCGATGCCGGCGCAGGCGGCCAGGATCGAACCGTAGGCGCCCGATACTGCCGGGCCGTGGTCGGCAGAGATCATCACGATGCGCTTCATGATCTCGGCTTCCTCGCGGGTCGGAAGCTTCTTGTTCCAGAGCAGGCCGAGGACGTCCTCGATGCCGTAGCCCTTCTCGCAGAGTTCGGAAGCGGCATAACCGGCATAACGGGGCTCTTCGCCGCGGTCGTCGGAGATGGTGGTGCGGATGAGCGGCTCGACGATGACGTCGCCCTGCTTCATCACTTCCTGCACCCTCGGCGGCAGCTCGGGGAGCACGGCCTCGTCGACCTCGATGTCCTGCTTGATGGCGCCTTCGGCGATCAGTTCGTTGTAGACCTGCTTGATGGCCTTCGACAGTCCGCCGAAGGTGTCGGGAACGACGGCGCCGGCTTCACGCAGCGAGTTGATCTTGGAGCGGGCCGAACCGAGGCCCTTCTTGCCTTCCTTCGCACCGGCGTGGCCGAACTTCATGCCCTGCGGGAGCACTTCCTGGCAGGTTCCGCCGATGGCGGCGACGAGACGGATGCGGCGCTTCTTGGCACCGAACCATTCGGCAGCCTCCTCCTCGAGGGTTCCGCCGACCTCGCCCACCATGACCACGGCCTTGGTGGCGGGGTCGTTCTCGAACATCTCGAGGTAGGTGACGAAATCGGTACCCGGGTAGCTGTCGCCGCCGATGGCCACGGCGGAGGTGACGCCGTTGCCGTTCTGGGCGCAGAGCCACATGGTCTCGTTGGAAAGGCCGCCCGACTTGGTCAGCACGCCGAACGAACCCTGGCGGTAGAGGTTGCAGAGCTTGAGGTTCTTGTACTCGCCGCCGATGACGCCGAGACGGCACTCGCCGGCCGACATGATGCCGATCGAGGAGGGGCCGTTGAGGAGCTTGCCCTTCTGGCGTGCGAGCTTGCCGAGACGCTTTGCGTCCTTTTCAGGCACGCCTTCGGTGATCATCGAGACCAGCGTGATGCCTTCGCTCTCGAGGCACTCGACGGCAGCCTGGGTGGCTCGCGATGCGCCGAGGTAGATGAGGGCGGTGTTGATCTGGGGGTTCTCGGCAAGAGCCTGCTTGAGGCTGGAGTACACCGAGATGTTGTTGAGTTCGCCGCCGCGGTAGATCTCCTTCTGCTGGCCGGCTTCGGGCGGATAGACGAAGGCCTGGATGGAGAGCGGGCGGTTGATGAGGAAGTCGAACTGGGCCATCCTCTTGGCGGCATTCACACCGGCGACGCCGCCGATGATGACAACCCGGGTGTCTTTATTTGCGATTATGCTCACGATACGTTCAGTTTTATGAAGTTGGAAGTTTTCTCTGTCTCTTGCCTCTGTGACTGCCGGCTTACGATTTGAGCGCAAGGTCGACGATGTCGGTCATCGGCATGGTGCGGTCGTAGACATGGATGTCGAACCCTTCGTCTTCGAGCTTCTTGATGGCAGCCAGACCCTGGTTCTCGTTCGGTCCGCCGCGGCGCACCCAGATCTTCACTCCATCCAGGTAACCCTTCGCCTTGCTGGCGCGGAACCCGTTGATGATGCCGCTGAAGGTGGCCTTCACGTCGGTGAAGTTGGCGATGGCGCCGCCGACGATGATGTGCTTGATGTTCGGGAGCTGGCAGATGGTCTCGGTCAGCGCCTCGACAGCCCAGTCGGCCGGGTCGCCGGAGTATTCGGCATAGTTGGCGATGGTGCCGCCGCGTGCGACGACCGCATCGGAATAGAAGACGGAAGCGCCGCCGCCTGCGGTGAGGAGCGCGATCTCGCCGCCGGGAACCTCGACGAATTTCACCGAACCCTTGATGCGGGCATCGATCTCCATGATCTGCTGCTCAGCCTCGGTGAAGGGGCGGCCGATCTCGGAGACGGGCTTGAAGTCCCAGTCGGCATGGCGGAAACGGGCGTCCCAGTCGACGTTCATGACCGCGTCGAGCGCTGCGAAGCGCATGTCGCTCTTGCGGATGACGAGCGGGTTGATTTCGATGGACTGCGCATCCTCGTTGTCGAAGCAGAGGATGAGGCGGGAAGCGATCTTGCCGACGCGCTCGGCGACTTCGCCGACGAACCCGGCCTCTTTGGCCGTTTCGGTGAGCTTCTCGATCGAAGGGGTCTCGTCGAGGGGGATGAAGAGCCTCTTGACGCTGTCCCAGTTGTCTTCGATATCGACGCCGCCCTTGTTGGAAAGAAGGAGCTCGGCACCGTCACGGTTGCCGGCGATGGAAACGTAATATTCTTCATCGTGCTCGAGCATCTCGGCGACGATGACCTGACGGATGACTGAGGTACCGATCTCGCGGCCGATCATCTCTTTGGCTGCCTGGTAGGCCTCTTCAAGGTTCAGACCGATTTTGACGAGTCCGAGCTTGAACCGACCGCCGATGGCTTCGTGCGCTTTGACGACGAGTTTCGAATCTCTGAGCCATTTGTTAGCTTCTCCGAGCTGAGTAAGGCGTTCGGGATCCATGATCACAACATAGTTCGGCACCGGGATGCCCCACTTGTTGAACAGTTTCATGGCAGGCCCTTCAAGTATCTTAGCCATTCTATCAGAATTTTGTGTGTTAGTGGGTATGGGAATGCAACAAAATGCGCAAGATTTAAAGTTAACTATATTTTTATTCGATACAATAGTCCCTGAAGTGTTAAATAGGGATAACCCGTAAAAAAACATCACCGATGAACGGCTTTACCGACTGGTGGCAGCACCTTCCCTCACAAATGGACCCGGTCATCTTCACGCTCGGTCCCCTGGCCGTCAGGTGGTACGGAACGATGTACATCGTCGCATTCGCCATCGTCTGGCTGCTTACCCGATACCGGCTCAACACCGAACAGCTGCAGTTCGACCGGACGTTCGTCGGCGACGCCCTGACCTGGGTGATGGCGGGCGTGCTTCTCGGCGGCAGGACCGGCTACCTCCTTTTCTACGGGATGGCGGACCTCCTGGCCGATCCTCTCGGCACCCTGTTCCCGTGGACGGCCGCCGGTGAGGGATGTGCGTTCAGGGGGATATCCGGCATGTCCTACCATGGAGGGGTTCTCGGCGTGGTCCTGGCGCTCTGGGTCTTTACCCGCAGCCGCCGCAAGGGGTTCCTCGAGACCGTCGACCTGTTCATTCCCGCCGTGCCGCTCGGCTACATGTTCGGCCGCCTCGGCAACTTCATCAACGGCGAGCTCTACGGCCGCGTCACCGATGCCGCCGTCGGCATGTACTTCCCGCTCGCACCCGGCTGGCAGCTCCGCCACCCCTCGCAGCTCTATGAGGCATTCTTCGAGGGCATCGTGCTGTTCCTGATCCTCTGGACCCTCAGGAAGCACTCCCCGTTCCAGGGATACCTTTCTGCGGTCTACCTGTTCGGATACGGATTCTTCCGTTTCTTCATCGAGTATTTCCGCGAGCCCGACGAGCAGCTCGGCTTCGTCCTCCTGAACCTCTCGATGGGCCAGCTGCTCTGCCTCGCCATGATGCTGGCGGCAGCACTGGTCTACCTGGCCGGCGCGAGAAGAGGAAGGGCGACCCCCGGCGCTTAGCGCCTCCCGGACCTGCTTTTTCAGTACCCTGCATCCTGCCGTCAACCAAACGAACGACCATATATGAAACGCGTATTCCTGTTTCTTCTGACCAACCTCGGCGTCATCCTGGTGCTCTCCTTCAGCGCCCGCCTGCTCGGCGTCGACCGCTTCCTGACCGCCAACGGACTCGATCTCGGCATGCTGCTGGCATTTGCCGCCCTGATCGGTTTCGGCGGCGCGTTCATCTCCCTATTGATGTCCAAAACCATGGCCAAATGGAGCACGGGGGCCCGTGTCATCGAGCGCCCCTCCGGCGAAGAGGAGTCATGGCTGCTGAACACCGTGCGGCAGCTCGCGAAAAAAGCCGAGCTCCCCATGCCGGAGGTGGCAATCTACGAAGGGGCGCCGAACGCCTTCGCCACCGGCCCCAGCCGCTCGAAGTCCCTTGTGGCCGTCTCGACCGGCCTTCTGCAGGGCATGGACCGCCGGCAGGTCGAGGCGGTGCTGGCCCATGAGGTCGCCCATGTCCAGAACGGCGACATGGTCACCCTCACCCTCATCCAGGGCGTCGTCAACACCTTCGTCATCTTCCTGGCCCGCGTTTTCGGCTACGCCGTCGACAGCTTCCTGCGCAGTGACGAAGAGGAGTCCTCCGGCCCCGGCATCGGCTACTGGATCGCCAGCATCGCCTTCGAGATCGTCTTCGGCATCCTGGCCAGCACCGTCGTCATGTACTTTTCGCGCAAGCGGGAATTCCGGGCCGATGCGGGGGCCGCATCGCTCATGGGGGACGGGCGGCCGATGATCGAGGCCCTGCGCTCACTCGGAGGACTCCAGGCCGGCGAGCTGCCCAAAGAGCTTGCGGCAAGCGGCATTTCCGGCGGCCGGATGATGGCGCTCTTCAGCAGCCATCCATCGATCGAATCGCGCATCGCCGCACTCGAGTCGAGAGTCCGCTGAGCCCCGGGGTGGCATAAATCGCCCCGTCCTGCAACAAGGACTTAAGCCCTGCGATCCGCAGGGCTTTTGTATTGGAAATCAGGCGAAGGGCGAAAGGAGCGGTCGGCCGCCTACTCCGGGCTCAGCAGGGGCTCCTCCCCGCTGCCGAAACAGCGCCGGCGGATGAGGAGCATCACGGCGACCGAGCTCACCGCCGTCGAGCCTACCAGCATCAGCATCACGACGATCTGGTAGCGGATGGCCACCTGCGGATCGGCGCCGGCCAGGATCTGGCCCGACATCATCCCCGGAATGAAGACCAGCCCCACCCCCATCATCGCGTTGATCGAAGGAATCATGCCGGCCTTGACGGCACCGCGGAAGATATCCGCGCTGGCTTCGCGGTAGTCCGCCCCCAGACAGAGCTTCATCTCCACCGTCTCGCGCTGCTGGCGGAGCTCCCGGAAGAAACGCTCGATCGAGATCGCCAGCGCCGACATCGAGTTGCCGATGACCATGCCGCCGGCGGGAATGAAGTAACGCGGCTCCCACCACGGCGCGCTGCCGATGATGAGAGCAGAGACGAACACCGCTGTGGTGAAGTAGCTCAGCAGCATGGTGATGAAGGTCGGCAGGAGGTACGGCACCTGCTTTTCGTTCACCCGTCCCTTGACGATGAAGACGGCGGAGGTGACCATGACGGCAAACACCCCGACGACCAGCCAGAAGCTGTCGGAATGGAGGATGTAGGTCAAAACGTAGCCCATGAGGAAGAGCTGCGCGAAGGTGCGCAGGGTGCCGACGGCGATGTCGCGGTGCAGCCCGAGCCTGAAGACGAAGGAGGAGAGCTGGGCCGTGAGGATGAAGACGAGCGCGAGCAGGAGCTGGCCCGTCGAGATGTCGATGATGGCGGAGGTCGTCATGGCTGCAGGCTGAGGGTGCGGTTCTCGATACGGTAGAGTGCGACCTGCGGCCCTTCTGGCCGATAGTCGCTGTGCGTTACGGTAAGGAGGGTTTTCCCCTTCTCCCTGTTGAGCCGCTCCATGATGGAGAAGACCATTGCGGCGCTTTCCGGATCGAGCGCGGAGGTCGGCTCGTCGAGGAGCAAGAGGTCCGGCTCGAGCAGAAGCGTACGCAGGAGGGCGACGCGCTGCTGTTGGCCGGTGGAGAGCTTCATGGCGGGACGGTCCAGTCCGATGCCGCCGAGATAGAACTCGTCGAGCATCCGCTCGAGTAGGGCCCGATCCGGAGCGGAGCGCCGGGCATTGGAGGCGAAGGCGAACGGAAGGAGGAGGTTCTCCTCGAGCGTGCCGTCCACCATCCTCGGAATCTGGGCCACATAGGCCACCCTGCTGCGCAGCGTCGCCGGCGGCATCTCCGAGACCGGCGTTCCGCGGTAGCGTATGATCCCGGAATCCGGGGCCGCCAGACGGCAGATGAGACGCAGGAGGCTCGACTTTCCGGATCCTGAGGGGCCTTTCAGAAGGATATGCTGCCCCTCCTCCACCGAGAGCGAAAGCTCCCGGAAGAGCGGCTCGGAAGCGCCCTCGTGGGTGAAGGTGAGATCGCGGATTTCAAGGATCGCAGCCATTCCTTACGTCCCTTTGCGGCCGTTGAGAAGAGAGCTGCCGATGAAAAGCCATCCGAACGCGGCGATCAGCGCAAGGGCAGCCGCCCAGACGGCGGGAGGAAATGATGCCCCGCCTTCGTACATGGTGTAGAGGCCGAACAGGAAGAAGATCACGGCGGCTCCTATGCCGACGGCCTTCTCGGGCAGCTGCTTGCCGAGCATGCGCCCGGCGACGATGGCCAGGGCGTCGGAAAGCACCATGCCGACGGTGGAACCGAGCCAGACGGGAACGAACGGAGCGGTTGCGGCCAGGGTCACGGTGGAGAGCATGGTCTTGTCGCCGAGTTCGGCCATGAAGAAGGTTGCGAACACCAGCCAGAACGGCCTGATGGTTCTTTTGCAGGAAGCGCCCTCCTCATCGTCGATACTGTCGCCCCTCAGCGTCCAGAATCCGAAGGCGACGAAGGCAAGGCCGGCTCCGAACCGGATCCAGTCGACCGGAAGCAGATCCCCCATGAACCAGCCGACGGCGGCGGAGAAGACATGGATCAGGAGGGTGGCCCAGAAGATCCCCCAGAGCACCGTCCAGGTGTTGTAGCAGGTGGCGAGCGTGAGGGCCACGAGCTGGGTCTTGTCACCGAGTTCGGCAAGGAAGATCATCACAAGCGAAAGCCAGAAAGCGTCCATCTTGGGGGGAATTGATGGGTTGGCGGAAAAAAATGCACCCGGCAAAATAACACAAACTCAAAGAAGTTATATTGGGCTGGAAACTCCAGCCAAACAAAAACTCATGCCGCCAGCGCCATGGACCCGCTCATCCGCACCGCAGAACCCCGGGACATCGAGGCCTGCAGCGAACTCCTCACCGAGCTCTTCTCCCTGGAGAAGGAGTTCGCAGCCGACACCCAAAAACAGCGCCGCGGCCTGGAGATGATCCTCGAGCGCCCGGAAAGCGGAAGGGTCTTCGTCGCCGAACTTGACGGATCGATCGCCGGCATGCTCATCCTGCTCTCTACCGTAAGCACCGTTCTCGGCCAAAAGGTTGCACTCCTCGAAGACATGGTGGTCGACCCCCGCTTCCGGCGCCGGGGAATCGGCTCCGCGCTCCTCGATCATGCGCTCGAAACCGCCGCCCGCGAGGACGTCGGGCGCATCACCCTCCTCACCGACGGCGACAACCTGGCGGCCCACGCCCTCTACCGCTCGAAAGGCTTCCTCCGCTCGTCGATGGCCGTGTTCCGCAAACTCGCCCCCCTGCCTTGCTGAACCACATCCCGACAACCATCCTTACCGGCTTTCTCGGCTCCGGAAAGACGACGGCCATCAACCACCTGCTCAGCCACAAGCCCGAAGGCGAGCGCTGGGGTGTCATCGTGAACGAATTCGGCCGCATCGGGGTGGACGGCTCGCTTGCCGCCGCCGGAAGAAACGCAACTGTCCGGGAGGTTCCGGGCGGATGCCTCTGCTGCACGGCCGGCATTGCCTTCGAAACCGCCCTCAACCGCCTCGTGCGGGACAGTCGCCCGCAGCGGATCCTGATCGAGCCGACCGGCATCGCCCATCCGCTGCAGGTGATCAGGACCCTCACGGAAGGGTTCTACCGCGACCTGCTCGACCTGCGGGCCGTACTCTGCCTCGTCGACGCCCGCAACCTCCGAAGCAAGCGCCATATGGCCCACCCGGCCTTCATCGACCAGCTGCGCCTTGCCGACGTGCTGCTCCAGTGCAAGCCGGACCTCTCGGAAGAGGCCGATCGGGAGGCACTCTTCGAGTTCGCTGCCGCAGCCGCTCCACCCAAGAGCGTCGTGCGGGAGGCTCCGTTCGGCCGTGTCGGCCTCGACCTGCTCGAGCTTCCGCGCATCCCCGGGCGCCAGGGCGAGCATCCGGAGGCCCATCGCCACACCCGTGGCTGCGCACCGGCACCCGCGCTTGAGGCGGGGCCCGGCCTCCCTGGCGGGTGGCTCTTGCTGGAAGGAGGCTCGGAGGGACTCCATACGGCCGGTTGGCGGATCGGGCGGGATTTCCTGTTCGAGGCCGGAGCGCTCGGGGAGCTCTTCGGATCCCTCCGTGTCCGGCGGGTGAAAGGCGTCATGCAGTGCCGTGAAGGGTGGCGTGCCTTCAACGGCGTATCGGGAGAACTCGCCATCACGGATGTTCCCCCTTCTGCATGCAGCCGCCTCGAGATCATCGACGACAGCAGGATTGCGGCCGCCGAACTCGAGCGCAGGCTGAAGGCCGCCATGGCGCGATGCTAGCTGCTCATGAGGTCGCGCGTGCGTTCTTCGGCAGATCTTGAGGCTTTCCTGGCGGGAAAGATGCTGACGAGAAGCGAAAGCGCGATCGAAGAGAGCCCCACCACGAGGAAATCCGACGGAACCATGTGGACCGGATACGCGTCGATGACGAAGGCGCTTTTCGATGGGAGCTGCACCAGGCCGAACCGCTCCTGGAGTGAAGAGATTACCCAGGCGAGCCCTGAGCCGATAAGGGCTCCGGCAATGCCGGTCAACGCTCCCTGAAGCATGAAGATGGCCTCGAGCCTGCCGCCCTCCATGCCGAGGCAGCGAAGCGAGAACAAATCCTCCTGCTTGTCGATGGCCGTCATGGCAAGCGCTCCGGTGAGGCTCAGCGAGGCGACGAGGACGATCAGCATCAGCACCCCGAAACTCACCCACTTCTCAAGCACCATGACGGCGAAGATGTCGCGGTAGCGGCTCTCGAGCGTGCGCAGGCGCATGGCGGAAGCATCGGGACGGCTCTCGAGCCAGACCGAAAGTTCCCGGTGGAGCCGTTCGTGCGGAACGCCCTCCTGCGCCCGAACGTCGATACCTGAACACTCCCCTTTTCCGATGAGGAGAACAGCGGAGGCCAGCTCCCTCGAAGCCACGACGTAGCGGTCGTCGAAGAGTTTCTGAAGGTTGAAGAAGGAGGCAACCGTCGGCTCGGGAATGCGCAGCGCCGCGAGAAGGTAGGGCTGTGAGAGCGAGTGCAGGCCGAGCGAAACCAGCTCCGGACTGAAGAGCCTCACCCTCTCGCCGGGCAGCACCCTCGTGCGGTAGGCGAGCAGCTCGCCGAGCGACACGCCGTTTTCAAAAAAGTACGGAACGCCGGCCCCGGTGATGTTGCGCAGGCGCTTTTCTGCCGAGGGGGTGATCCCCTTCACCCGCACCAGTTCACTTTGGCGGCCGACGGCCAGGATGGCGTCGCCCTCGCTGAAAGGCTCGGCCGACGCAACGGAGGGAAGGCGCAGGACGGAATCGAGCAGGCGCTCGTCGAAAGGCATCGTGCGCCCTTCGGCGGCGACGATCTGAACGGGGCTGTCGAGGGTGAGGAACATCTCTTCGGCCAGTTTCTGGAACCCGTTGAGGACACTCATCACCACCAGGAGCGTACTGACGCCGATGACGATGCCGGCTAGGCTGATGGCCGAAATGATGTTGATCACCCGGAAACGCTTGCGGGCGAAACTGAACCGGCCGGCGATCCAGAGCGCGGGCCGTGGCAGTGCGGGTCGTCGCTTCATCATGTTCCGAGGGCGGTGGCGGGCTTGAGGGAGGAGGCGATGCGGGCCGGAATGAACGCGAACAGCATCGTCACCGCCATGACGGCGAGCGATACCAGGAGGTAGTCCGACGGATCGAGCCGGAGCGGGACGTACTTGATGAAGTAGCTCTTTTCGGGCAGCGTGATGAGATGGAAACGGAGTTCGAAAAGCGTCAGCCCGAGCGCCAGGATGTTGCCGAGAAGAATGCCCCCGAAAGCGGTCAGGAAGGCCTGCGCCATGAACACCCGGCTGATGCGCCCGGGTTCGAGGCCGAGTGCGGAAAGCATGCCGATCTCCCGGGTTTTCTCGATGATCAGGACAAGGAGCGTCGAGATGATGTTGAAAACCGCCACGACCGTGATGGTGAGGATGAGCAGCGGCATGAGGTTCTGCTGGAGGCGGAGCCATTCGAAGAGGTTGGCGTAACGCTCGAAGACGCTGTAGCCGTAGAACGGATAGCCGAGCGCCGAGACGATCCTCGGCACGGTTTCCGCCAGCTCCCCGGGATGGCGCACCCTCGCTTCATAGCCGGTGACCATGCCGGGAGCGAACAAGGCCTGCATCGAATGGAGGTCGGCGATGAGCATGAAATCGTCGAATCCCTCCTGGAGTCCGGTATCGTAGACGCCACGGACGGTGCCCACCTCCAGCTCGAGCGAAGAGAGAAGCCCGACGAGGCCGTCCATCTCCCCGACCGAGGCGGATCCGTCGACGCCGGCAAGCAGCACCCGTGACCCGGGCTGCAGGCCGAGATTTCCGGCCAGGGTGCTGCCGACGTAGATTCCGATCGTCCCCTCCCCGACAGGGGCGTCCCGCCCTTCCCCCCGACGGTACCGGCCGAGGAAGCGCTCGAGCTCACCGCTCTCGACACCCTTCAGCATCACCGGGCTGCCCTTGCCCGCTGCTGAAGCGGAAGGTGGCTGGTAGCGGAGAATGAGGTTCTTTTCAAGGAAGGCTCCCCCGGACATGCTCTCGGGGTCGCGAAGTATGGCCTGCATATCCCCCCTTCGTTCCCTGAAGGGGCGGCTGTCGGGCTGGCGGAACTGCATGTGCGAGCTGAAACCGATCAGCTTCCCCTCGATGCTCGAGGAGAACCCTTTCACGACCGAGAGCGTGAGGATGAGGGCTGCGGTCCCGACCGCGATGCCGATGACGGCGATGAGGATGATGAAGGTCGGCCGTGTCGACGAGCGCTGCTTGAAGGCGAACCGACCGGCGATATAGAGCTCAGGCTTCATCGGCAGAGCCTGGCTGCAGGTTCAGGGAGCTGTAGGCGACGACGCTGTTCCGGCCCCGGTTCTTGGCCTCGTAGAGCGCACGGTCGGCGTTGTTGATGAGGGTGTACCAGTCGGGGGCGTCGTCGGGATAGCTCGCGATGCCGATGCTGACGGTCAGCTGCCCGGAGGGCTGGTGGTGCTCATGCGGTACCGGCGTCGCGCTGATGATCTTGCGGAGCCGTTCGGAGATCTCCAGCGCGGTCTCCTGGTCGGTTCGGGGGAAAAGGATGGCGAACTCCTCGCCGCCGAAACGCGAAGGGATGTCCGAGCTGCGGCTCTCCTCGCGGATGATTCCGGCGAGGATCTCCAGGACCTGGTCCCCGGCAATGTGGCCGTGGGCGTCGTTGTACTGCTTGAAATGGTCGATGTCGATCATGGCCAGCGAGACGCGCGAATGGAAGCGCTTGGCCCGCTCGACGTCGATGATGAGGTGTTCCTTGAAATGACGGTAGTTGTAGAGGCCGGTCTTTTCATCCTTGATGAAGATCTCGTCGAGCTTCTTGTTTTTCGCCTCGAGGTCACCGCAGAAGTTCATGATGGATTCGGTGATCTGGGTGATGTCCCGGGAATGGGCCGAGCTCGTCAGCTCTTTCTTCATCTCCTCGGCCGTATCGTGGATGCTTTCGGGAATGTCGCGGTTGACGAGCTTGAGCTGTTCGACGAGCTGGCCGAGCGGGATGAGCGTCAGGCGGTAGTTGTAGTGGAGCACCCAGCCGGCGACGATGTTGAGCGTGAGCAGCAGCGCCAGGATGAAAAAAAGGAAGAGGTGGTTGAACAGCACCAGGCGCTCCATCGACTCCCTCGCTTCGGCTTTCACCCGCTCGATTGCGGAATCGAGCTGGATGCCCACCAGTTCGCTGTTGGCTACCGTGGGCACGGGAATGACGGGAACATGCTTCAGGCAGGCCTCCTCCATCTGCCCGACCAGCCGGTCGTACATGAAGCGGAGGATCCGGTCCCGCTCCTCCGTCCGGAGCTGAAGGGAACGTTCCGCAGGGCCCGTTGCGGCCGTTTCGGGATGCTCCATGCCGGCGCCGCCGACCTTCGCCTTGAACTCCACAAGATTGAAATAGCACTCCTCCTTCTTTTCGACCTCGTCGAGAACGCGACTCTGGAAGAGGATGAATCCGGTGGTGCCGGCGATGACGACGAGGATGCCGATCACGCCGGCCAGGATGATGACGAGGAGCGGAGAGCGCTTCCTGTGGCTAAGCAGGTCTTTCATAAGGGGTCGGACGATGGTTGCGCCGAAAGAATGATGGTTCGCTCCAGCCGCCTCCAGGGAACGAGCGGGCCATGCTCGAGCGCTTTCTGGCCCTGGCCTGAGAACCATGAACCGAATCCCGCCGGAAGCGCATCGCCGGGTATGTATATATACCAAACCTCAACGACAAAGGGATAGCTTCCCTCAAGGATATTTTCGGCGTCCGGCATGCGGGGACCTCCCGTATCGCCATCAGCGGAAATGGGGAGCATGCGCACGCCGGAACCGACGAGCCCGGATTCTTTCGCCGAAAGGTAGGCCGAACGGAGCATGAGACCTGCCGCACCGGCGTCCGCCTCGATACGGCGAAGCAACGCGGCCCTGTCGGGCGCACCGTAAGCCCGGAGGCGCCAGCCGCCATGCGCTCCCCCGCCCTCGAGCAACGCGCGCATTACGACATCCCCTTCGGCTATCAGCGGAAGAACCCCGCTTCGTTCTCCACCGAAAAGGGCCTTCAGCTCGGAGACCGAGAGGCGGCGGAGAGGGCTATGGGCATTGACAAGACACACCACGGCGTCCCGGCCGACCGGTTCGACCCGGAACCGCGAGCCTTTCGTTTCCGGCGCCACATCGGGACGAAGCAGGGAAAGGGCGGCGTCGCACTCCCCTCTTGCGAGCATGGCGGGCGCCGAAAGACTCTCTGCCGTGACTACGCTGGCCCGGGCTTCGGGATAATAGCGGCTGAAGAGCCCTGCCTCGGTTGCCGCAGGGCCTTCGTATCCGGGGTCCACGGCCAGGCGCATCACGCCGCGGGTCGGACTTTCGGGCGAATGCCGCTCCCCGGAGCAGGCGGAGAGGAGGAGTGCCAGGGGAAGGAGGAAGAGGGGAAGTGAGCGTAACGGATGCATGGTTATCCACAACGACGGTTCAGGGATACGGCAGCGGTACCGGCCGACTGTGGTAAGATACTGAGAAAAAGCCTCTTGCCATAAAAATCGACGGGAGATGCAGGCGGATTGGAAAAATGCGGAACAGGGTTTGAAAATAGATGGGAAAAGCCGTATATATGCGCTTTGGTGGATATTTATTCATAGCTAACCGTTATTTCCGCATGCACGAATCCGCACCCGGAGCCGAAAAGCTGCCCGGCGTCTCGATCATCGGCGCGTCAGGATACTCCGGCGCCGAGCTGACCCGCCTGATTCTCCGCCACCCCGCCGTCCGGCTGGAACGCCTTTATGCCTTTTCGCAGGCGGGGAAATCGGCCATGTCGCTCTACCCCGCAACCGGATGCGACATGACCTACCACACCTACGAAGGGGAAACCCTGAGCGACATCTACTTCCTGGCCCTCCCCCACGGCGAGGCCCACGCCATCGTCCCGCGCCTGCAGGCCGCCGGCAGGATGGTGGTCGACCTCTCCGGAGACTTCCGCCTGCGCGACACGGCCGAACACGAACGCTTCTACGGGGGAAAAAAGCCTGCGGACGCGGTCATGACCTACGCCATGCCGGAACTCTCGAGGAAGGAGATCGCCGCATCGCGCGCCCTCAGCAACCCCGGCTGCTACGCCACCGCCATCATCCTCGGCCTCGCCCCCCTCTTCGACGCCGCTTCGCCCCTGCCGAAGGTGCGTTCGGTCGCCTGCGCGGCCATGTCGGGACTCTCTGGGGCGGGCCGCAGCTCGAAGACCGAACTCTCGTTTGCCGAAATGGGCGGGAACATCCGTGCCTACAAGGTCGGCATGCACCAGCATACCCCGGAGATCATGCAGGCGCTCGGCACCTCGGCGACGAACCCTTCGTTCGATTTCAGCTTCACGCCTCTCATCGGCCCGCTCGTCCGCGGCATCTACGCAACCCTGACGGTGAAGCTTGAAAAACCCGTCGCGCAGGCCGACGCAGCCGCCGCCTACGAGGCGTTCTACCGTGACGCCCCGTTCACCAGGGTGCGCCGCCAGATGCCGGAGGTGCGCCATGTCGCCCATACCAACTACTGCGACGTCTTTCCGGCATACGCCGGCGAAGACGGGACGCTCACTGTCGTCTCGACCATCGACAACCTTTTGAAGGGTGCCGCGGGCCAGGCCGTCGAGAACATGAACATCATGCTCGGCATAGACCAAACCTCCGGCCTCTGAACCAACCGCAACCAACAACCAGAAGACGACCCCGTTGAAAAAAAGAGAGAAAGCCCTGGAGACCATCTTCCGCCACGCCGCCGAGACCGCATGGCCGGAAGGGGTACGGCCCATGGGTTCACCTGAAGAGGCATCCGCCGGGTTCTGGCCCGAGGGATTCGTCACCTCCGCCGCTTCCGCCGGCATCAAGTATTCCGGAAGGAGCGACATGTTCCTCATGCTCTCCGACACGGCTGCCGCCACCGCCGGCGTCTTCACCACCAACCTCTGCTCTGCGGCTCCGGTCGTTCTTTCTCGGCGCCATCTCGAATCGGCCGGCGGCGCGATGCGGGCCATCGTCTGCAACAGCGGCAACGCCAACGCGGCGACCGGAGAAGAGGGAATGAAAGACGCCGAAACCATGGCACGCGAAACGGCCCGGGCGCTCGGGATCGAAGCGCGTGAGGTCCTTGTCTCCTCGACCGGCGTCATCGGCCAGCTGCTGCCGATGGACAAGGTGGCAGCGGGCATCGAAGCCCTGCCGGCCGGACTGCAGAAGGAGTCCGGCATCGAGTCCGCCGAAGCCATCATGACCACCGACACCTTCCCGAAATTCTTCTCGCTCGACGTCGCCCTCTCCCATGGCACCGCCCGGATCTCGGGCATCGCGAAAGGATCCGGCATGATCGCCCCGAACATGGCCACCATGCTGGCCTTCATGGCGACCGACGCGTCGATCGGGCATGAACTGCTGCAGGAGGCCCTCCGCCGTGCCAACAGCAGCAGCTTCAACGCCATCACGGTCGACGGCGACACGAGCACCAACGACATGGCCGTCATCATGGCCGGCGGCACCGGTCCTTCGATCGAAGCCGGAAGCGGAGATCTCGAGCGCTTCACCCTCGCGCTCGAGTCGCTCATGGGCTTTCTTGCGCGGCTCATCGTCATCGACGGCGAAGGGGCCACCAAACTCGTCGAAATCAACGTCCGGGATGCCGCAACCGAGGAGGAGGCCGCCATGGCGGCGCGCACCATCGCCACCTCGAACCTCGTCAAGACCGCCCTGCACGGAGAGGACGCCAACTGGGGCCGCATCATCGCCGCAGCGGGCCGTTCCGGCGCACGCTTCCGCGAAGAGGACCTCGAGCTCTTTTTCGAAGAGCTGCCGATCCTGCGCAAAGGACTCAGGGCCGACTTCTCCGAAGAGGAAGCGGCGGCGATCCTCCACCGCCCCTCCTACGCCCTCACCCTTCGGCTCGGAGCCGGCAGCGCCTCGGCGCGGGTATGGACCTGCGACCTCAGCAAGGAGTACGTCGACATCAACGGCAGCTACCGGAGCTGACCTCCTTTCTTCAACCCCTTCAACGCACGCTATTGAAACAGAACGATCCACTCTCCTGCTGCGACCTCCGCCCGGCCCGCAAGGCTCCCAAGACGGCCATCGGCCAGGTGCTCATCGAAGCCCTGCCCTACATCCGCCAGTTCGAAGGGAAGACCTTCGTCATCAAGTACGGCGGATCGGCCATGAAGGACGAATGCCTGAAGAACTCGTTCGCCCAGAACGTCACGCTCCTGCGCAAGGTCGGCATCCAGGTCGTGCTCGTGCACGGGGGCGGCGATGCCATCACGAAAACCGCTGAAAAGCTCGGCATCGAATCCACCTTCGTGCACGGCAAGCGGGTCACCGACAGCGAGATGATCTCGGTCGTCCAGATGACGCTCGCCGGCAAGGTCAACCAGGACATCGTCCGCCTCATCAGCGAGCACGGGGGCAAGGCGGTCGGCGTAACCGGCCTCGACGCCGACACCATCAAGGCAATGCCGTGCCGTGAGGCCGGTACGCTCGGCCTGGTCGGGGAAATCAAATCGATCAATACGGCTTACATCGACCTGCTCTGCAATGCCGGGCTCATCCCCGTCATCGCACCGATCGGCTTCGACGAAGAGGGGAAGATCTACAACATCAACGCCGACGACGCCGCCAGCAGCATCGCCATCGCCCTGAAGGCCGAAAAGCTGATCTATGTCAGCGATGTTGCCGGCATCAAGGTCGGCGAGCGGATCCTGAAGACCATCTGCAAAACCGAGGCCGCCGACTTCATCGAGCAGGGCGTCATCACCGGAGGAATGATCCCGAAGGTGCTCTCCGGCTTCCTGACGCTCGACGGAGGGGTCCGGAAGATCCACATCATCGACGGAAAGTCCGTCCACTCGCTTCTTCTTGAAATATTCACCCATGAGGGCGTCGGCACCCAGTTCATTACCGAAGAGGTCGAAAGCGCCAACCCTTAACCAACAGAAGGCACCATGAAAACCAACGATAAACGCGATTTCCTCGGCTTCGAGCCGCTCGACGCAGCCAAGATCATAGAACTCTTCGACTACTCGCTCTTCATCAAGAAGGCACGGCGCCAATCCGCCCGCAGCTTCCGCCCGCTCGAGGGAAAGACCGTAGCCATGATCTTCAACAAGCCCTCCCTCAGGACACGGGTCTCCTTCGAGCTCGGGATCCACGAGCTCGGCGGCTACGCCATCAACCTGGACGGAAAATCCATCGGCGTTGGGTCGCGCGAGTCCGTGGAGGATATCGGCCTCCTCCTCTCGCGCTACAACGACGCCATCGTCGCCCGTCTTCACGAACACTCGGTGATCGAGGAGCTCGCCGCGAGCGCCACGATCCCCGTCGTCAACGCCCTGACCGACCTCTCCCACCCCTGCCAGATCCTGGCGGACGCGTTCACCCTCTACGAAAAGGGTCTCTGGCGGGAGGGCATCAAGGTGGTCTTCGTCGGCGACGGCAACAACGTGGCCAACTCATGGATCGAGCTTGCAGGCATCCTCCCCTTCCATTTCGTCCTGGCCTGCCCTGAAGGGTACACGCCGGACGAGGGCCTGCTCGAGGCCGCCCGGAAACGTGGCATCAGCAGGATCGAGATCCTGCACGACCCCATGGAGGCTGCCAGGGACGCCGATGTCCTCTACACCGACGTCTGGACCAGCATGGGCCAGGAGGAGGAGCAGAAGGAGCGGCTCAGGGCGTTCGCCCCGTTCCAGATCAACGAGGCCATGCTTGCCGTGGCAAGTCCCTCCGCCGTCGTCATGCACTGCATGCCGGCGCACCGCGGCGAGGAGATCTCGGCCGGCGTGATGGACGGGCCGCAGGCCATCATCATCGACGAGGCCGAGAACCGCCTGCACGTGCAGAAGGCCCTGCTCGTCAAGCTGCTCAACCATGACGAGTACCGCAAGTTCCACCTTACGCACCGCCTGCAGAACGCCGCGAGGAACCTCAAGTCCTGAGAACAGAGCGATGAACAAGCACACACGCCAGCAGCGGATCCGCGAGATCATCCAGCAGGAGGGCGTCGGCAACCAGCACGACCTGCTCCGTCTCCTTCGCGAGTCCGGCATCAAGGTGGCGCAGGCGACGCTCTCGCGCGACTGCGCCGAGCTCGGCATCGTCCGCTCGAAGACCCATGCCGGCTACCGCCTGCTCTTCGGCGACGAAAGCA
Organism: Chlorobium sp. N1; assembly: GCF_004332115.1. Lineage (GTDB taxonomy): Bacteria > Bacteroidota > Chlorobiia > Chlorobiales > Chlorobiaceae > Chlorobium. The sequence goes on along the minus strand of NZ_SJPA01000005.1, from coordinate 12,225 downwards.
CCGGACGGATCATCAAGGGACTGGTCGGAATGGAGGTGACCTCGGTCGCCTCGAACGAAACCTCGGTGATCGTGCGCACCCTTCCCGGCCGCGCGCACGGTGTGGGATCCTGGCTCGACCAGTTCAGGAGCCCGCTCATCCTCGGCACCATCGCCGGCGACGACACGGTGCTCGTAATTCCCGATTCAGTAGAGAATATTTCGGTGCTGATGTCCTATATTCAGAAAAATCTTTCCACAAACTGATTAACTCCACACACTACGATGCAGAGAGAAAAAATTGCGCTCGCCTATTCGGGCGGACTTGACACTTCGGTCATGATCAAGTGGCTGAAGGACAAGTACGATGCCGAGATCGTCGCCATCACCGGCAACCTCGGGCAGCAGAAGGAGATCGAGAACCTCGAGTCCAAAGCGAAGGCCACCGGCGCAAGCGGCTTCCATTTCGTCGACCTGAAAAAGCCGTTCGTCGAAGAGTACATCTGGCGCGCGCTGAAGGCCGGTGCCCTCTACGAGGACGTCTACCCGCTGGCCACCGCGCTCGGCCGACCGCTGCTCGCCAAGGCGCTCGTCGACGTCGCACTCGAGGAGGACTGCACCATGCTCGCCCACGGCTGCACCGGCAAGGGCAACGACCAGGTCCGCTTCGAGGTCACCTTCGCCTCTCTCGCCCCGCACCTCAGGGTGCTCGCTCCGCTCCGCGAGTGGGAGTTCACCTCGCGCGAGTCTGAAATGGATTATGCCATCAAGCACAACATCCCGGTTTCAGCCACGAAGAAAAGCCCCTACTCCATCGACGAGAACATCTGGGGCATCAGCATCGAATGCGGCGTGCTGGAAGACCCGATGGTCGCTCCTCCCGAGGACGCCTACCAGATCACCACGTCTCCCGAAAGTGCCCCGAACGAGGCAACCGTCGTCGAGATCGAGTTCGAAAAGGGCGTTCCCGTATCGGTCGACGGAAAGAAGACGTCGGGCCTGGAGATCATCGAGCGCCTGAACGTGCTCGGAGCGAAAAACGGCATCGGACGCCTCGACATGATCGAGAACCGCGTCGTCGGCATCAAGTCCCGCGAGATCTACGAAGCGCCGGCGGCCACCATCCTGCACTTCGCGCACCGCGAGCTCGAGCGCCTCACCCTCGAGAAGAGCGTCTTCCAGTACAAGCGCCACATCGCCCAGGACTACGCCAACATCATCTACAACGGAACCTGGTTCTCGCCGATGCGCACCGCCCTCGACGCGTTCGTCGACGATACCCAGAAGCCTGTCACCGGCATGGTCCGCCTGAAGCTCCTGAAGGGGTCGGTCTCCCTCCTCGGCCGCCAGTCCCCCTACTCGCTCTACAACGAGGCGCTGGCCACCTACACCGAGGCGGACTCCTTCGACCACAAGGCCGCCGAAGGGTTCATCCAGATCTACGGCCTCGGCCTGAAGACCTACAGCGAGGTCCACTCCTCGAAGTAAGCTTCGCCGTTCCGTATTCCATGACGCATATGCCCCCGCTTTGGGGGCGCATGCGTTTCCTCATTCATCCTTTTCCCACCCGCAAACAGCCGCAACGATGAGCAACAAGAAAGAACTCCTCTGGGCGAGCCGATTCAACGAGCCCTTCGACCGCGACGCACTGAAGTTTTCCTCGTCGGTCCACGTCGACGGCAAGCTCTTCCGCGAGGACATCCGCGGATCCATCGCCCATGCGACGATGCTCGGCGAGGAAGGAATCATCGGCGAGGAGGAGGCGCGCGCCATATGCACGGGGCTGAAGGAGATCGAGCGTGAGCTCGAAGAGGGCTCGCTCGTCCCCCACTGGGAGGACGAGGACATCCATACGGTGATCGAGAACCGCCTGAAGGAGAAGATCGGCGCAGTCGCCGGCAAGCTCCACAGCGGGCGGAGCCGCAACGACCAGGTGGCGACCGACACCCGCCTCTACATGCGGGAGCGTATCGATGAGCTTCAGGTGGCGCTCAACGACCTCCTCGAAACCCTTGTCGAAAAAGCCGAGACCTACAAGGACTCCATCATCTTCGGCTATACCCACCTGCAGCGGGCGCAGCCGATCTCTGCCGGCCACTACTACCTGGCTTACTTCAACATGTTCGACCGCGACACCGATCGCCTGCTCGATCTTTCGATGCGCGTGGACGTCTCCCCGCTCGGGGCGGCAGCCTTTTCAGGCAGCACCCTGCCGCTGAACGTCGAAAGAACGGCCGAGCTGCTGGGCTTCACCGAGATCTTCTCGAACAGCATCGACGCCGTCAGCGACCGTGACATCCTGATTGAATTCATCTCCTGCTGCTCCATCATCATGATGCACCTCTCGCGCTTCTCGGAGGACATCATCCTCTGGAGTTCGTACGAATTCGGCTACCTGGAGATCAGCGACGCCTTCTCGACCGGATCGTCCATCATGCCGCAGAAGAAGAACGCCGACATCGCCGAGCTGATAAGAGGCAAGACCGGCAGGGTCTACGGCGACCTCATGGCGATGCTCACCATCATGAAGGGGCTCCCCCTCTCCTACAACCGCGACATGCAGGAAGACAAGCCGCCGCTCTTCGACAGTGCCGAAACGGCCATCTCCTGCGTAACGCTCTTCAACCGCATGCTGCAGCACACCCGCCTGAAGGAGGAGCGGCTGGGCGAGCTCACGAAAAAGGATTTGAGCCTGGCCACCGAGATCGCCGAGTACCTCGTGAGGAAGGACGTGCCGTTCCGCGACGCCCACCGCATCACGGGAAAGATCGTGAGCTGGAGCATCGAGAACCGGACTCCCCTGCCCGACATCCCGCTCAAGCGGTTCAGGGAGTTCTCGGAGGTATTCGACGAGGGAATATTCGCGGCGCTGACGCCGGAGGCGAGCATCACTTCGAAAAAGTCGCACGGAAGCTGCTCGTTCGAGTCGGTCGAACGGCAGATCAGGGAGGCTAGGGAGCTGCTCGGCTGAAGGACCGGGTCAATCGAGCGACTCTTCGCTCGATTCTTCCTGCAGGGATCCGGAGTCCCAGTCAGTTTCGAGCCTGCCGCCCGGCAGGCTCTTTGAGGAGTAACGGTGTACCCTTGCGCCGTCCTCACACCCCTGCATGCAGGCAACGGCTTCCTCCAACCCGCGCTTTATGCTGTCAAAGAGAGAATCCATAACAGGTTCTTATCATTCCTTACTATCATTTCTTAATAGCGCACGTGCGCCATTCATGAGGCTCTTCATCCGGCGTGGCGCTCTAGGAACCCGGCAGCCACAGCCTGCGCCTCTGCCGCTCCGGGGCTGACCCAGAACCCGAGGTGTGAGCCGTACTCGATCCAGTGGCGCCGGGCCCCCTCGATGCTTTCGTAGGCGTAGACCCCGTCCCAGAACTTCACGTCGGCGTCGTGCGTCCCGTGCACGACGAGCGTCGGGCAGTTGATGGCACCGAGCGGGATGCGCGTGTAGGTGGCGAACACCGCCACGTCGTTCTCCGTCCCCTCTTTTCTCGTATGGTACGGGAACATCGTCTGCATGAAGGCGTGCACGAACTCGAGCTGGCGGGGATCCTGCATGGCGGAAGCAACCTGCTCGTTCATCTGAGACTTGGTGTAGTAAGCCTCGCTCATGAACAGCTGCTTCAGGAAGGAGGCCGGGCTCACCTTTTCCATCAGGTTGGTGATTTTCTGGCCAAGGCTGTTGAGAAAGAGGGCTTCAGCGACCGGACCGACCTTTTCGGGAAGCTCGTAGAATCCGCTGACCGCGTCGATGGCGACGAGTGCCGAAATCCGGTCGGGATGGCGCATGGCGAAGAAATACCCCGGAGGCCCTCCTGCCGATGCGCTGACGACCGAGACCTTCCCGATACCAAGGGTGTCGAGAAGCGCGGCCAGAAGATCCGCCTGCTCCTCCATCGTGCGGCCGCTCTCGAGGGGCGTGCCGAGGTATCCGGGGCGCGAAGGGCAAAGAATGCGATACTTCGATGTGTCGATCCATCGGGCGGCAATCGCCATGGCCTGGTCATGCCCGCCGAGACCACCGTGGATGACCATGACGACCGGGCCATCAGATCCAGCCAATGAATATTCAATCATACCGGCCTTGGTCTCGACGGTAACCGGATCAGCAATGATCACGGGCATTAATTCCTGTTGATTCATTTTTTCCCCGAGGAGATGATTTAAGCAGTAGTTTTTTCGTGACCCCTGTCCTATACCCTACCAGAAAGATGGGCGATGGGGCTTCACTTCTGCTAAGTGATCATTCAATGCTCCGCCCATATCGCCCGTGTATATGCTCCACAGAATCTTTGCCTGGGCCATGTTGGCAACCTCTTTGATTTCCCCGGCAGGAATCCCCCTTTCCCCAGCAAGAATCCCCCCGCCGCAGTGGCTGTCAACGCAGACAAAACGATAACTGTTACCAACTTTTCTGACACTGAAATTGTTAAGGTGATGCACCGGCATATAGGGGAGACGCCCCGAAGGCATCCGCCCGACATACAATGACCCGTCCTTGTAAAAGGCCACGGCCACCGTCCAGAAGGCAGGCTCTTTACCGAAAGCCGTCAAACAGTGCGAGGGGGTTTCATATGTGTTATCGCCATGGGGACCGGCAATGTGTGTCTGGACCGCCCCCTTGTGAAGCCCTCCACTTGAAGCAATGTCTATCATCTTTTTAACATCAAAGTTCCCGCCGAAAATATCATCCCCTGTCGGAATACAAGCCGTTTGTACGGCTGTCACCATCTTGACATCCAGGGTGTTCCCTATCTTAACTGTGTGGCGAGCCATGACCATGGTCGGAAAAACAATAACAGCCAGAAAAATTATCACTCCAAACTTTTTCGGCGCTCCGCTGATTTTAATGGGAATGCGTGGTGGTAGGATACGGTCGGTGCCCGACCATTAAAGATCGAACACGGCAATTTCAGGGCGTGAACCTAGGCGGGCAGCAATGATTGACATTCCTATCCCTCTGGACACGTAGAGTCTGCTACCGGGGATATCGTAGAAACCAGCTACAAAATGACCGCTTCCTCCTGGAGTAAACGGTGCCCACCTCCCAATCGTAATTTGTCCTCCATGGGTGTGTCCAGACAGGCATAAGGGAAATCGACCTGATCCCATAAGTCGGGGTACTTCCGGCAAGTCGAAAAATCCGGGCGAATGTTGCAACAGGACGGTTGTGGCTACGTTTTCCCTGTGCAAGGACCCGGTTCGCTCCAACAGCTCCAGGTCAGGGTTCCCGCCGGTGAAGTCATCAAGGCCTATCAGCTGAATTGTGCGCTTTCCTTTCGTGAATGATGACTGTCCGTTGACAAGGAGTCGGTTTCCCTGCCGATTCTCAATGGCGGCGCGCAATTCCGAGAAGTCCACATCGCTCCAATGCTCCCAGTTGCCGGGGACTGCAATCAGGGGAATCGGACCAAGATCTTCCACAAACGCTTGCAGCAACGGTAACGCGTCAGCACGATCAATCATGTCACCAGTCAAGACCACCAGATCAGGCCGCAATTCCTTCACTTGGTTCACCAGTGCCTTTTCATGCTTTCCGACGGCTTGGAGGTGGAGGTCAGAAAGTTGAACAAGTCGTAAACCCTGATCATCAGATTGATGACGCATATCATGGTAGGTCACCTCCATGCGGGCGGGCTCAATAAAAAAAGCCATTCCTAGAACTACCAACAGGACAGTGATCAACAGAAGTCCGGCGAAGGAGCGGATGTTAGATTTCATGGCTGAGAGTGTAGGGATCGCCAAAAACCATTCCTCGACTCTCAAGAAGGGATATGTGATCTTCCCAGGTTTTGGGCTGCTTTGTGAAGGGGGAGGCCATATAATCCAGCATAAAAAAACCCGCCAGTTTGAGGGCACGCTTGCGCGCATAGCCTTAACGGGTTTTGTTACCTAAAATGTACAAAATGACCCCAAGTAATTCAAGCGAAATACGCGAGGACAAGGTAAGAGAGAGTGGTAAATGACGAGTAGAAAGGTGAACGGAAAACGTGTTCATCGAAGGAACCAGCGCGGGAATCATGTCGATATCGTTTCGGATTAAGATATACGGACTCTGCGGGTGGTCTGGATGGCGAGGCTGGGCCTATGTTTTGAGGGATTACTAATATATTAGCTTTACATAACTAATATTATACAACAATCATTACATAAAAAGAGTCATCAGATACTGAGCGCTCATCATCACCCGCCCGACGAAACTACTGCCGAATCCAATCCCCCAAGGTCGGGTCGGGTGACTGATGTTGTTATGCATCAACAGGAAGGTTTATTGAACAAGTTACCACCTTAATCAACTGTCTGAAAATCGGGGTCCACTACATGCTTTCCAACCCGGCGAGAGCAGCCTTTTCTACGCTCGATTCGATGAACAAACTCATCAGATGTCCCCCGGATCTTTGGGTTCGGACTTGGACAACGTCTCAGCAGTAATATCAACGTCTTCTTCAGGAAGTGGGAAGGATTCGAGCTTAGCTTTCAAATCGGATGCAACTGACTCGGCCAGCTTCATGAAGCCTTCTAACCGTTTAATTTTTTCTTGCTGTCGCCGCCGAACATCGGCATTGGGGTAGAGATCCTTTCCGAGATCCGCATTACTCGAAACGAAACGGATCACGATTTCCGGGACACCTTGTTCAGCCTCTGCGGCATCTGCGAGTTTGACCCACTCCACGGACTTGTCCACTGCAGCCCGTGCTGCTTCAGACAGACAATACCCGATAAGTACCTTCGCCGAGTAATCAAGCCCGTCTACCATGGCAAGCCAACTATCCGCTTCAGATTGTTCCGTGTTTTTCTCGTTTGGCCAGCGGGATGAACGAAAGTAGCGAGGAGTTTCATTTTCCGGATCGAGACTTTCGATAGCGCGAATGACTGGTTCTAAATTTTCAAAAGGACGTTTACCATTTGGCAATTCTGCACGATGTTTCCAAAGCACCATAATCGCTTCGAAACAATTCTGTTCGGCCAAACTCTTCTCTTCGTCCGTTGCGTTTTCCGCCTTGACGATAAGATCGGCGATATAATGCGCCATCCAACGGTCAAGGGTATCCACTGATGGCTCTATCCCAAGTTCCTCTACCAGTTTGCGGCCTAAAGCCAAAATGCGTTCAGAGTGTGCGAAACTGTCCATCTGCTCCGAGGAGGTAGAGTCTGGCTTTCGTAGGAATTCGATTTTTGTTATCATTAACACCGCTTTTGTATGGTTGATATCGTCGACGGCGCTCAATCTGCACTTCAATAATCAGATCACGATCGAGTTTGGCCAACATCGAGGTTAATAAGCCCAACGAGCCTTGAAGACGACTTCCGCATTCCGGATTTCTGCTTTCGTAGTGCTTGGCCTCATCGTAATGACCCCATACCTGGGATACCATGACAACTGATTTCCCTCTATCTTTCCAAAGTCTGCGATCCGAGTCGGTTTCGAGCCCCATCACATCAATGATTTGACGCGCGGGCATCGCTGGAGGGAAACTGATCCCCCCGGCCCAACGATCAAGACCATCCAATCCCTGGTTTCCATTATTGTCGACTATCCAACCCTTAAGCGAAAAACCGAACTTATCTATCTCCATATCACTTCCCGCTCTCGGTATCGCGTAATCATAAAAGCTCTTAGCCGTGCCGAGTGCTCTGAGAAGCGAGAGCGACTTATCGGGCGACACTAACGCACTGTAGATACGGGTCGATTGCTCATTCTCGGAATCAGCAGCTGTCCAGTATCCCCAAACGTTAATCATATTGGTGGCCTTGAGCACCTCGTCGAAATCTTCTGCTGCGATACTCCTATATGCGTCGCCATCCTCCTTTCGATCCTGCCAAACGGAGCGTTCCTGCGGCGTCGGATCGCGTCGATCCCAAAGCCAACGCCCATCCTTTCGTGATAGATCGTGACGGTCGAGCCAGTCTGCGAATTCATCTTCTTCGCAATGTACCGAATCGCGATGCGTAGGCTTACTGGCCAATAGGTTTCCGGCAACGACCATCATAGCATGATAAGCAAGATAAAAATGGAGCGTGTCGGCACGTGGATACGAACCGTGGGAATGACGGGTGTAATTGTCTTCGTAGAGCTTTCGTCTGCTCCGCTCATCTTCATCCCATCGCCCGCTAGCTGTGTAACCGAAGTCCTTTCTGATTATTTTAAGCGCCTCTGACTCGACCTCGTTTTGTGACATTGCGAACACACGGCCCAGAGGTTCGTACCAATATGGTCCGATGTCGATACCAAAGTAAAAACGATCGTCTTCGTTGGTATATGTTTTCTCTTTTTTCTTATAACGAACGCGATCGAAGGATTTGGATTCAACGACAGAGTGTGGTGATACATTAACGTGGTCAAGGCGATCCTTGAGACTATCCCGGTCTGCCAAAGCCCCATTATTAATGAGCGTGAGCACTGCTCGCGCGGAAAACTGCCTGATCAGAACGTGAGGCTGGTCATTCAAAGCCCAATCCACAAGCTGGTTCGCAAAAGGCGTAAGTACCGCTGGAGATTCGACTGCAGCGCGTGCGATGCCAATTAGGAACCATTGACGCGCATGTAGCATATAAAAAGGCAGTCTCGCATCCGCAAAGGGTCCGCTCTTCCTATCTGCAGCGAACTTGAAAACATGGCCGAGAACATCTTGTCGTCCCAGGACAACAAGTCCCACAACCACATGTGCGCCTTCCCACCGTATGACGGCATCGGGTGCTGCCATGGACGCCCAGATGTAACCTGCCAGCGAAACCTTAACGTCAGTGGGTGGCAAGAGCTCGTTTGACCATGGGCCATCCCCATCTTTTTCTTCCAAAACCGGAGTAAAGAGTTCGAGGCCAAAGCTTAAAGCCTCCAGTGCTTCGTCTTCCGATAGCTTGATGGCAATTAGGCCAACTAGCGAGAAGAGTCGGTTGGAATCCGCGAGGTCGGGTGCTTCTCCAACGGCGTCGAGCACGACATCGACTATTTCGACTTCACTCATCCCCGCCAAGGTGCCGGCCGTCTTGAAGGGCAGCACTTCATAGTATCGGTTTTTCGCAATTTCCATGCAGTAGCGGCGACAAAAAACTTTGAGCGTAAAAGCAAGTGCGCGCGTTGTCGATGGTCGGTCTTTCCATGCATCCGGAACCTGCTCCAAGAAAGTCCGAAAATGGTAAAGACCTAATTCAGGAACGTTGCCAATGGCCTGAATGAAGGCTGCTTCAGAGCCAACCGGCACGCGCCCGATGGCTTCCTCGAAAAACTGATCGTGATCCCACGGCGACTCAGTATTTTTGAATGCTGCAAAGGCTTGTGAAAGGCCATCGGCATTGGTCAGATTGCAGCCAGAAAACACGCCATCCCAATCCCGCGCGGACTTGGCTAGCACATAATTTGGGCCGTCAACCTGTTCGTATTTCTCTCGTCTGCCTGCACTCTTTTTTGTCTCATTAAAGGCAATAACCTCATCGAGGCCATCTATCGTCACGTTATGCCTGGAAGTAATTTCCTTGAACCTAGAGAGATCTCCTTCGTTGAATTGCATGTACCGATAAAGATGCGCGGTCTCGGCCTCTTTATCGGCTTGTGTTGAATACTTTGATAGCACGCTTTCGAGTAATCGGTCGTATGTCCAGTGTGCACGAAAACCGATTAGGGGCAGTGCGTCGCGTGCATCCAAGCTTCCGCATTGAATCAGTCGCCTTATAGCCACAGGGAGTATCCGTTCAGAGTATCCGAAATTTCGGTCTCGCCAACGGCTCAGTATCGCCAAGGATGACGCCGGGCAAAGGCCACAGAGTGCCTCGATGGTGGATTCCCAATCAAAGTGCTTATCTCGGACATAATCGTACGTTAGTTCGGCACAGCGCGCAAAATGATAGGCGATCTCTGGTGAGGGGCGGTCAGTACGAGCGGCACGATCCGCCAAGCCCAAAATGGCGTCCCAGCGTGAAAGATTCTCGTCACCAATCTTGCTCGCGACCTCAACTGCATCATTGAAATATGCTTCCGCTTCTGACTTGCTCACCAGAAGAATAGCGCGAGCTGCATCGATGTAGCCTTCGGATTTGCTGTCCGCATCGGATCGTTCTTCCTTGGTGAGATTAAACGCTTCGAGAGCAAATTTGAGCGCTGCTGCCCTTGTTGCTTCTTTCTGACCGCATAACCGCGCGAGAGTGGTCAGGGTGGGTGTGAAGAGCTGCCTCCTCAGACTGTCCTTCCATTGCGAAAAGGCTGCCAATGTTGACTCATCCGCCGCGTCGAGTTGGTGCAAAATGTTCAACCACAGCAGAGCGATCTCGTTTGATGTGTGGAAATCGTCGAGATAGTATGCTTTTCGCGCGCTCTTAGACACCTCGCACGTCCTTTTAAGTTCGTCGTCCAGCAATGCTATCGACACACGACCGAGAAAAACTGACGCCGAAAGCTGATGCCACGGAAGCAGGGCGCCAATGTCTTCCTGAAACTCATGGAGATCGCGTGATGTGGAATGCTGGGCTTTCTTGTCTATCTCAGCCCGCAGCTCTGGATGGGCCAGGTCGCGGACGTCCAGTACATGCCCCCGTAAAGCCGCACGCAAGCAATACGCCTGAAGTATCGGAAATCGTGACTTCGTGAATCGCGACGATAGCGCCCGAGGGGGCTCGCTCGGAAGATAACGCGTAAGCACCGCCGCTGCCTCATCCGCAGTGCATACCGCCTGTTGCAACCCCGCTTCGACCAGTGCGGTTACCGAACCGAGGGCTGTTTCCTGATCATCCCATGCGTGGTCGTTCATCAAATTCACTCGCTTGCTGGAGACAAGTCGAAGGGCCCGGTGCGTAACTTCGACCGGCGGTATCCGCTGAATCTCACGGAGTTCGACGGTGATAGCAAGCACAAGCCAAAGATTGTTCCCGGCAGCAAGGGCAAGTGTATCCACATCCTGAATCCGCCCGTGATCGATAAGACGCCTCGCCACGGACCGGCCAACGCGGAATGACACTTCTCGCGGTCGCCAGAACCCAAGGCTGTGTGCGCCACTTGCGGGGCCGTGAATGTTGACATTGGCAAGTGTCAGCTCAACGATATCTTGGTCCGAAATCTCTTCATTTTTACGCTCGTCGGGGGTCAATCGGCTCCAATTGCGCAACCACTCCTCGGCCATGCGCAGACGGCTTCGTGCATCACTGACAAGTTCCGGACGACCTGACAGAAAGGCCGCTTCATAGGCATGATGTGAACCGAGCCAGCCTGAGCCAAATATCCGTCGGGAGACGATTTCCTGAATAAGGTCGGTTTCCAGAAACGTTGCCGCCAGATCAGTGTTGGCTTGCAGAATTGTTCTTTGCCGATCGTAACCGGCCGTCTCGCCGCCTGCTTTCAGAGCAAGCTTGGCTGCATCAAGATAGCGCTTCGACCGTAGCCCTGCTTTCAGTGCAATTTGCAGACGTTGCAGTTCAACATCGTGCTTTTCGAGCGGACTCGTTTCTGGAAGTGCTGCTGAGGTGAGGGCTAATTCCACAAGCTCGGAAAATTTCCCAGCCTCCAGCATCAACTGTGGCAGCACCGATGCCACGTAAGCGCTTTTCGTTGCCAGCGGCATCAGATTCGCGATAAACCCATCCATAGCACCGGCCGGCGGCTTGAATTCCTTGCGAAACCACGTCTCGGCAGGTTCATCGAAAAATTGAATGGTATCACCGGCAAGGAGCAGCGGTCGACCTAAATCGATGGCAAAACTTTTGATAGCCTGCTCATCAACATCTGACATTTGAGACAAAATTGGAATCGGGATCAGAGGGCGGAGGATCGCCAGACCAGCACAAATTTTGTCGAACTGGGCTTTTTCAAAGAGGCCGACGCTATCCTTCAGCTTCGCGATGGCGCCTTCCAACAAGCTTTTAATCGTGCCTTCGACGGTTGTCGGATTGGGCCCAAGCAGTCGCAACGTATCAGAAAGGAGATTATTACGCGACAGGGCGAGCGCCTGGACGCGCGGGTTATGAGAACTCAGGCGATGGAATTCATCGATATCGTGTTCGCTTGCGTCTGAGAACCTCTGCTTGAGATGGGCGGCCGTTTCCTCACGGCTGAACGGCGCCAGTTCGCATCGGATCACGTTGACTGGTGGATCAAGATAGTTCTGACGATGCGAGCGGCATAGAAAAACTGGCCCTTCGTCGAATTTAGTGGGTCGCTCTTCGGCAAACTACTGCATTGTCAGATTGCCATGTCGAGCTTCCCGCAGTAAAACAGGATTCGGGTTCGGTAGCTTTCGAAGCTGTGGAACCCACGGGC
>NZ_SJPA01000026.1 GCF_004332115.1 Chlorobium sp. N1 | reverse complement strand
CGGCTCAAGAACGAGCCACAGGAAGAGTTAAATGAAAGAGAGGGGCAGCGCCTTTCCGCTGCATAACCAGCAGGTTTCCAACTTAAACTCAGGCCCTTTTTGTCTATAGGACGGGGTCCACTAAAGGTGTTCCTCGTTCGGTGCCTTTATTGTATGCGCTGTTGGCGGTGTTGCTGGTTGCCGGTTCACGGTTCGGTGCACGCTGGGTGCTGTGGCTTCCCATGCGTCGTGTATATTCCGGGGGGCCGGTGCTGATCTACGGCGCCGGCGAGGCAGGACGGCAGCTTGCCGTGGCGCTGCGTAACGACCGGCAGCTGTTTCCTGCGGGGTTCGTTGACGACGATCCTGAACTTCTCGGGAAGGATCTTGACGGGTTGCGCGTGTACAGCTCCTCTGTGGTCGGGGAGGTCATCGAGAAGTACGGTATCGCCGATATCATCGTTACGCTCCCCTCAGCCTCCAACCTTAAGCGCCGCGAGGTGGTGAAGTTCCTCGAGCAGTTTCGGGTGAAGGTGCGCATCCTGCCTGCGGTGGCCGAGATCGCCAACGGCAGGCACCTGGTCAACATGGTGCGCGAGGTCGATATTGGGGATTTGTTGGGCCGTGATGCCGTTGCGGCCGACCCCGGATTGCTGGGGCGGAACATCACCGGCAAGGTTGTGCTGGTGTCGGGTGCCGGAGGTTCGATCGGCTCCGAACTCTGCCGGCAGGTGGCGGGCCTTAAACCACAGAGGCTGGTGCTCCTGGAGGCGAACGAGTATGCGTTGTACCGGGTGGAGCGGGACGTCCAGCGGATGGCGGGGTGCGAGGTGGTGCCGTGTCTCGGTTCCGTCGCGGACGGAGCCCTCGTCCGGAGGGTGCTCGAAACCCACGGGGTGCAGACGATATACCATGCGGCTGCCCACAAGCATGTTCCCCTTGTGGAGTGCAATGTTGCCGAGGGGGTGCGCAACAACGTTTTCGGGACGCGGAGCATTGCCGGTGCAGCATACGAAGCGGGGGTGGAGACGTTCGTCCTGATCTCTACCGACAAGGCGGTACGTCCGACCAACGTGATGGGGGCGACGAAGCGATGGGCCGAGCTGGTGGTGCAGGAGTATGCCCGGATGGCCCGTCTGCGGGGGAGCGGGCAGCGGTTCCTGGCGGTGCGGTTCGGCAACGTGCTCGGCTCTTCGGGGTCGGTGATTCCTCTCTTCAAGGAGCAGATTGCGCAGGGCGGGCCGGTGACGGTGACGCACAGGGAGGTGACGCGGTTCTTCATGTCGATCCATGAGGCTGTGGAGCTGGTGATCCAGGCGGGGAGCATGGCCGATGGCGGGGAGATCTTCCTGCTCGACATGGGCGAACCGGTGAAGATCATGGATCTTGCCCGGAACATGATCCGACTGGCCGGTCACGAGGTGCGCGACGCGCTCAATCCGGAGGGGGATATCGATATCGAGGTCACCGGGTTGCGGCCGGGTGAGAAGCTGTATGAGGAGTTGCTTATTGCCGACGAGAATGCGGCGGTGACCATTCATCCCAAGATCATGAAGGCGGTCGAGCCCTGTCTGCACCGGGACGGGATCGATGCCCTGGTTATGCGCCTGCAGGGGTTCGTGGCTGACGGGGACGAAGGGGCCGTGCGCGGGGTACTGATGGAGGTTGCCGGGTGAGTAGGGGAGTGCTCTTGATGCCCGGTCTTGATAATGTTATCCGGAGGATGAAATGGGATTAGTGGAAACGCTCATCAGTAAGGTTCACTCCAGGCGTGATGCTAAAACGTTGTATGTCTCAATCGATGAGCTGCCGAGGCCGCGGGACTGGGGCACGGTGGATTTCAGTATCGGCAACCTATCCCTCATAAGCCGCGATATGTCGCTGGATGGGTCTGCTACGGAAGAACTGGTGCATTGGCTTGAGGAGAATCTCAAGAAGATCCAGGGTTCGGGGTATGAGCGGGTGGAGTATGTGAATGTGTCCGAGGGGCTGCAGGGGAGGATTGATAGGGTTCTTGGGCGTTGACGCCGAATAGTAGAGGGTGGTTCGGCTCATCCTTGTATCGGTAATGGCCGTTTTGGCCGAAATGTGAATCCCTTGCCTGGTGCGGGTTTGGTCAGGTTTTATCACCGTGTGGAGACCGGGGTTGAGGGTTGTTCAGATTAGGGCGCTTGTGTGAGGCAAGCGCTGTTTTTTTTGTTTTGTGAGTAAGAATTAAGTATGATCCTGGTGGAAGATATGTGTTGTTGTGGGCTTTAATGCGTTAAAGGTTTGATCATGAACAAAGTGACGGGGAAACAAGCCGGAACGGCCGCATCGAAAACACTGCGGAGCGGTTCTACTGGCAGTCCCTTGGCCTTATTGGGTAAGCTATATCCCTTTTTACTATAGGTTATAGTACTTCGGACTTTTTCGAGATGCCCATCAAATGGAGATGAAAGTCGAACAAGCCATCGGAGGCGACTCGCTAAAGCTCGCGCCGCAATGGCAACGTTAGTGTTTGAAATGGAAGCAATTGACCTACAGCGACCAGACTTGTTACCCGAAGCGCTAAAGACGCGTCTAAGATCCATTGCACCACTTTGCAGGGAGGAAGAATTTTCTGAAAGGTTGGTTCGGAAATCTAAGGTTTTAGATGTAGTTATTGAAATTGATCGCTATTGCATGCAGAGGCGGGTTTTAGGTATTCATTACACGCATGCCGTTCGATCAGATGTCGAGCAAAGAGGTTTGCTTGTTACGTACTGGGAGCGAAATAGGGGTTGCTGAAGAATTCAAGCCATCGCCGAGCGGCACTCAATCACCGTTCGGGAAGGTGACCACACGAACGAATTTCTGATTACGTCAAGCTCCAAAAGGAGCCATTCGAACAGGCGCAAA
>NZ_SJPA01000004.1 GCF_004332115.1 Chlorobium sp. N1 | reverse complement strand
TTTTTTGCGCCTGTTCGAATGGCTCCTTTTGGAGCTTGACGTAATCAGAAATTCGTTCGTGTGGTCACCTTCCCGAACGGTGATTGAGTGCCGCTCGGCGATGGCTTGAATTCTTCAGCAACCCCTAATATAGATCGTCTGAAAAATGGATTATAAAGAATGCTAAGAATTACTTTTTTCCCCCTCCTACTACCATTCATCCCATCCCGGAGAAGAACATACACGCCTAAATTGAGTGATTAGTATCTGACCGGGAGCATCATCCGGCGAAAAAAATCGCGACTGCCGCTACAGGGTTCCCTTTTTAACGGATTAAATAGAAGGGCCCTTAAAACAGAACAGATCCAACTCATTTCAGCTCAAACAAATAGGTCTTGATAGCTTCATGCTTCTTTCTACCCAACTTTTTGTGCAGGCGGTACCGGATACTTTCAGTGCCACGAACGGATATTCCGAAATACCTAGCGATTTCTCGGGTATCATAACCCAGCTTTGCAAAAAGGCATATGAGATATTCTCGATGCGTAAGGTTCGGATGCCGTTCCTGCAGCGTCTTTAGGAACGCAGCATCTGCGTTGGTGAGTATCGTCCCCACCCGAGACTCCAACTGTTCGTGCTCAAGGCACGCAAGCAACCCTTTGGTGATTGGCTTTTTTTGTTTGGCTGGTACATCTGCGCTCTTGACCATATCGAGCAAAGCCGTAAGCCCTGATTGATTCCCACCAGGAGAACCTGTAGCGCGCTCGATTTCGGCAGCTTTTTCTGCTGATGCCCGAGCAAATTCCTTTAGCTGCTCCGCCAGTTCCTGTCTGGTACTCATTGTCAACCGTGTGTTGTCTGCGTTGCGGCCTATTGGAAGGACTCAATATCATAGTACGGCTTTTTTTACCAAATCTCACGCAGCACAATACCCCAACCAGCGAAACCAGCTCTCGCATCTGCCGCTTAACCATTCATCAATCTCGCAGCAAGAGCATCAATGAATGTGGATGGCCAAGCGGATGATATGCATATGGACATGGTCAATTCTGAAGTGATGGGAGGAGTAGAACAGAGCGATCGACAGAGCAACACTAGGCAAATCCTCCACTCGGCGGGTGGAGGATTCTATTGCTGTGATCGGAATGAAAAGGCTAATCCGCTCTCTTCAACGACGCATGGGTCTTGTAGGCAAGCCAGCCAAACACACAGATTCGGCTCTTGAGGGTAGGCTCCCCCTTTGCCTTGGAGAGGATGTCCCAGACGGAGTTCTGACTCAAGTCAGCAATACCGGCCTTGGACCGGTAAGCGAAATGCCCGCAGAGCCAGTCACGCAGAACGGTCGAGGACTCGTACAGGAACCCGTTGTAGGAAAGCCTGCGGAAGACTTCGACGAGGCGGTTCTGGTTGCCGTTGAAGACCAGTTTGCGGCCAACGGAACGCCCCTGGAGCAATTCCGTCAATCCGGGACGGTCGGATGGATCGAAAAAGACCTCCAGGCAACCTGAAAGGTCGGCCAGCTGTTCCGGGGTAAGGGTAAGCTTGATCGTGGCAGGAGGAGCGGTTACTGCCGCGTCTTTCCTCTCTCCTGCCACAACCTGATCGACGACAGCCGCATACTCGGGGAAACTCCGCTCTAGGGCATGCATGAAGGCGGGGTCGATGCTGCCATGGCGGTATTGAAGTTCGTCGAAGAGGTAGCCAAGTGCCCGGACGAGGGTGACGAAAACGCCCTGGAGGGTGTCGTAGCCTTCATCGAGGTCGTTGATGAATTCGGCGTTGTAGAGCTCGGAAGAGCGGTAGAGCGCGTTTTTCGGAACCTGCAGGCGAAGGTATGCCTGCGGGTGGTCACGGTACTCATGGGGGATTTCAGGGGCATCCTGCGTCGCTCCAGCCAGGGCAAGCAGATCGACCTCCTTCATGCGCTCAAGCACAAAGGAGGTCATCCCTTCCAGCTCATCGTCGGCAAGGGAGGAAACAAAAGGCTTTTCAGCCCCCGGGCTTGTCCGTGTGAGACCGCAGAGGAGCTGCAGATCGGAGGACTGCATCAGGCGGTGGCCGATGCGCTCCCATTTTTTCCGTTCGTCGTCATGCTTCGTCATCATCGTCTCCGGTTGCGATACTCGGCATCAGGGCTATCGTGTTCCGCTTGGTCCTCGGCTGGATCTTGGCATACCGCATGGTTGTCTTCCGGTCACGGTGGCCGAGGATCTCTCCGACGGCGTCGAGGTCGGCACCGAAGTTGAGCAGCATGGTGGCACCGGTATGTCGAGCCCAGTGGGGAGAGAGGTCCTCGCAGGCCCAGCTGAAGTGGGTCCTGATTTCCGTGGGCAGCTCGGCCCCATAGAGCGCATACGCTCGCTTTGCCCATACCTTGAGCATCGAGCCGTACCACCTCTTGTGCCCTATATCGAAAATCGGTTCGTGCGGCTTCAGTTCCCGTCCCAGCCGAACCCTGGCCTGCTCACGGGCCTGGTTGAGATAGCGCATTCCCTGCGACGCAATCGGGATTGACTCGATCCGCTGCTTTTTGCCCTGCCGGAAATAGACCTCATAGCCGCCATCAGGTGAAGAGCGGATATTCGCCTCGGACAGGACGGCAAGATCGCCGGGGCGAACCGGCACGAAGCAGTTGAAAAGGAAGGCGACCCGCCGCCCTTTATGGCGATGGGGCGTCCTGTCGAGCAGCTGGACCTCCTCGAAGTAGAGGTACTTGATCTCCCCTTCCTTTTCAGGTACCTGCTTGACCTGCTCGTTCGGGCTTTGCCTGATGAACCCGTCGCGGACGGCCAGGGCGATCGCCTGGCGGATTTTGGATGAATAGTTCCGGGCGGTGTTCTGGGAATAGGTTTTGCGCAGGTGATTCTGGAAATCATCGAGCCAATCCTTATCGACCTCCCCGAAGGTGAGGCCCTCCGGCTCATAGCGCATAAGGCTCTTGATGGCGACGTTCCAGTTTTCCTGGCTCTTGGCGTGGTGGACCTTGTCAGCGAGGCGCTGGCAGTAGAGAATGAAGTCCCCCTTGCTGTAGGTGATTTCGGGAGGCGTCAGGCCGGCAGCGATGCTGCTGAGTTCGACCTGGCGTCTGGAGAGGACATCCGTGCAGAACTGCATGGCAGCCCTGTACCTGGGCTTGTCTTTCGGGTCCGCCACCATATCGAGCGGCTCGTAGACCCGTTTGCCCTGTGCGTAGATTTCAATAAAAAATGAGTGCCACCCTTTCCGATCCTTGGCAGTCAGCACCCGGTGCTTCAGCTTCAGCTTCACATTCGTCTCCTTCTGGGGCTCCCCAGATCAATTTTGCTCGTCGCATATGCGTCGCAAAATCAATATAAAAAAGGCTCAAAAACGCTCAAAAACGCGGAAATCGGGGCATCCGGAAAGGATTTCCGGGCAAGAAAAAAGCCCTGTAAGTCTTTATCTTACAGGGCTTTATATGGAGTGTGGGCGATAGAAGATTCGAACTTCTGACCTCTACAGTGTCAATGTAGCGCTCTAACCAACTGAGCTAATCGCCCTCCTTGAAAGGCTGTTAATATAAGACAGGATTCATAATTTGCAAAGGCTTTCCGGCACCGCCCGGCTTTTTTATGCCCTTTTTTTCTTCCTGCCCGATGCGTCGAGGTACTGCGGCTCGCCCGTGCGGTCGATGACCTCCGGGGTGATGACGCATTTGCCGACCCCGCTCATCGAGGGCAGCTCGAACATGATGTCGATCATGACGTTCTCGAGCACGCTGCGGAGCGCACGCGCACCGGTCCCCCGCTCGATGGCGATCTCGACGACGCGGTCGAGCGCCTCCGGAGAGAATTCGAGCTCCACGCCGTCCATTTCGAAGAGCTTGCGGTACTGCTTGACGAGCGCATTCTTCGGCTCGACGAGGATGCTGCGCAGGGCCGTGGCGTCGAGCGGATCGAGGGTACTGAGAACGGGAAGGCGGCCGATGAACTCGGGAATGAGGCCGTACTCGTGCAGGTCGTCCTGGGTCACGTGCTTGAGCAGTTCGGGATTGTAGCCGGTATGCTTGTGCTTGACGCTCGAGCCGAACCCCATCGAAGACTTCGATATCCTGCGGCCGATGAGCTTGTCGAGCCCCTCGAAGGCCCCTCCGCAGATGAAGAGGATGTTCTTCGTGTTGATGTTGATGAGCTGCTGCTCGGGATGCTTGCGCCCGCCCTTCGGGGGCACACCGACGACGGCACCCTCGAGGATCTTCAGGAGCGCCTGCTGCACGCCTTCTCCCGAGACGTCGCGCGTGATGGAGACGTTGGCCGACTTGCGGGCGATCTTGTCGATCTCGTCGACGTAGATGATGCCGCGCTCGGCGCGTTCGAGGTTGAAGTCGGCCGCATGCAGGAGACGGGCCAGGATGGTCTCGACGTCGTCGCCGACGTAGCCGGCCTCGGTGAGCGAGGTGGCGTCGACGATCGAGAAGGGCACCTCGAGCAGGCTGGCCAGGGTCTGCGCCAGCAGCGTCTTGCCGGTGCCGGTGGGGCCGATGAGCATGATGTTGCTCTTCTCGATGACGATTTCGTCATCGTCGTGCCGCCACTCCTGCGAGTCGATGCGCTTGTAGTGGTTGTAGACGGCGACCGCAAGCGAGCGCTTGGCGCGCTCCTGGCCGACGACGTACTGGTCGAGCGACTCGAGGATGGCCTTCGGGCTGACGAGGCGCGGCATGAAGGGCTGCTCGTCGACGACCACCTCGGGGTGCTGGATCGCCGAAAGCTCCTTGCGGACGATATCGTAGGAGGTCTTGATGCAGCGGTCGCAGATGAAGGCCCCGGGTCCGGCGACCATGCTGGTCACTTCCTGGGCGCTTCGCCCGCAAAAGGAGCAGACGACCTGGTCCGTCCCTCCGCCTCCGCGCTGCGCACTCTTCGTCCTGCCTTTGCCTGTCGTCGTTTCTCTCGTCATCTGGTCGTTCGTCCTGTCGATTTGTTTAAAGTGTCGGTCGCCGAAAAAAGCTTCAGAGCCCCATGCGGGCAAGGCTGTCGAGCACGTGCTGGATAGCCATGGAAAGCTTCGGATGGTCGGTCTCGAAGTGGCCGACGGCATCCTGCATGCGCTCCATCAAGGGCTCGTCGCCGGCGATGTCGACCGAGCAGGGTTCATCGGAGAAACGCGAAAGATCCTCCTTCAGGGAGCAGAGCACCCTGCCGGTGGTTTCGTCGACCGATTCGACGTGTTCGAGCTCGTGGTGGAGCGTTTCGAGGAGCTCCCTGAGTTTCTGCTGTTCCATAGCACTCCGGCCTTGGGGGCAGGCATCCCGGTCGGGGATGCCGCCTGAATTAATGATGGTACGTGGTATAACCGCTTTCGGGCGCTGTTCGTTTACGGAAGGAAGGTTTCTCCCATGAGGAAGCGGTCGCACTCGCGCGCGGCGGCGCGGCCCTCCTGGATGGCCCAGACGACGAGGCTCTGGCCGCGGCGCGCATCACCTGCGGCGAAGACGCCCTCCACCGTCGTCTCGTAGGAACCCTCAGCAGCCTTGATGTTCGAGCGCTCGTCGCACTGGACGCCGAGCTTCTGCAGCAGCTCCGCCTCGGGTCCGAGGAATCCCATGGCGAGCAGGACGAGCTCGGCCGGGAAGATCTGCTCGGTGCCGGCTACCGGCTGCGGCACGAAGCGGCCCTCCTTCCTCACCCACTCGACCTCCGAGGCCTCGACGCCCTTCAGCCGGCCGTCGGTGTCGCGGATGAACTTCTTCGTCATCATGCCGTACCTCCTCGGGTCCTCGCCCTGCAGGGCCGCGGCCTCCTCCTGTCCGTAGTCGACCTTGAAGGTCCTCGGCCACTGCGGCCAGGGGTTGTCCTCAGGCCGCTCGAGCGGGGGCTTCGGCATGATCTCCAGCTGCACGACGCTGTTGCATCCCTGGCGGATGGAGGTCGCCACGCAGTCCGTGCCGGTGTCGCCGCCGCCGATGACGACGACATTGCGGCCCTCGGCGGTGATCTCGGGAGCCGAGCCGCCGAGCAGGGCCTTCGTCGAGGAACGGAGGAAGTCCATGGCAAAATGGATCCCATAGGCCTCCCTGCGGCCCTCGGCCTCGAGGTCGCGGGGGCGGGTCGAGCCGGTGCAGAGCAGGACGGCGTCGAACTCCTCCTTGAGTTTTTCTGCCGGATAGTCCTTTCCGACCTCGGTATTCACCCTGAACTCCACGCCCTCCTTCTCCATGATCGCGATGCGGCGCAGGACGACATCCTCCTTGTCGAGCTTCATGTTCGGGATGCCGTACATGAGCAGCCCTCCGCAGCGGTCGTCGCGTTCGAAGACCGTCACGGTGTGGCCGGCCTTGTTGAGCTGGTCGGCGGCGGCGAGGCCCGACGGGCCGGAACCGACCACGGCGACCTTTTTGCCGGTACGGTAGGCAATCGTCTTCGGCTCGACCCGCCCGTCGGCGAAGGCGCGCTCGATGATGGCGCACTCGATGTTCTTGATGGTCACCGGCGGCTCGATGATGCCGAGCACGCAGGAACCCTCGCAGGGAGCGGGACAGACCCGGCCGGTGAACTCGGGGAAGTTGTTGGTTTTCATCAGGCGGTCGTAGGCATCTCCCCAGTACCCCCTGTAGACCAGGTCGTTCCACTCCGGAATGAGGTTGTGGATCGGGCATCCGCTGGTCATGCCGGCAAGCATGATGCCGGTATGGCAGAACGGGGTGCCGCAGTCCATGCAGCGCGCGCCCTGGTCGGAGAGCGCCTGCCCGTCCATTTCAAGATGGAACTCCTTCCAGTCGCCTTTCCTCTCCAGAGGCGGCCTGTCCTCAGGAACCGCCCTCTGGAACTCCATGAAACCCTTGACTTTACCCATAACGTATAACCCGATGATTTACTCTTTGTTTTTAGTTCCCCGAAACCCGTGACGGGTCGTGGACGTTCTTTTCGAATGCGGCCATCACGGCCTCGTCGCCGGTGATGCCCGCCTCCTCGACCTCCCGCATGGCCTCGAGCGCACGGCGGTAGTCGTTCGGCATGACCTTTACGAACCGTTCGGCCTCCTCGGCGAACCGGTCGAGGATCCCCCGGCCCTTCACGCTGGAGGTGTATTCGACATGCTTTTCGATCATCGACTGCAGCGTTGCGCGCTCCATCGGATCGTCGACCGGCGTAAGGCCGACCATGTCGAGGTTGCAGTTGTCGGCGAAGGAGCCGTCCTCGTCGTAGACGTAGGCCACGCCGCCCGACATGCCGGCGGCGAAGTTGCGGCCGGTGCGGCCGAGGATGACGACGGTGCCGCCGGTCATGTACTCGCAGCCATGGTCGCCGATGGACTCGACAACGGCGTGCAGGCCGCTGTTGCGCACGCAGAAGCGCTCGCCGGCCATACCCCTGACGTAGGCCTCACCGGAGGTCGCGCCGTAGAAGCCGACGTTGCCGATGATGATGTTCTCCTCGGCCGCGAACGACGATCCCTTCGAGGGGTAGACGGCGATGCGTCCACCCGAGAGACCCTTGCCGACGTAGTCGTTGGCGTCGCCCTCGAGCTCGAGCGCCATGCCTTTCGGGATGAAGGCGCCGAAGCTCTGGCCGGCCGAGCCGGTGAACCTCAGCGAGATGGTGCCGTCCGGCAGGCCGGCGGCGCCGTAGGCTTTGGTGACCTCGTAGCCGACGATGGTGCCGACGACGCGGTTGGTGTTGCGGATGGGCAGCGTGGCCGTCACCTTCTCGCCGCGGCGGATGGCCGGCTCGCAGATCTCGAGCAGCGAGGTACGGTCGAGGCTCTCCTCGAGCCCGTGCTCCTGTTCCATGCTGCAGTGCCGGGTGCCCTCTTCCGGCAGGTCCATCTGGTAGAGGATCTTCGAGAGGTCGATCCCCTTGGCCTTCCAGTGATCGACCGTCTTCTTCATGCCGAGCAGCTCGGTGCGTCCGACGAGCTCGTCGAGCGTCCTGGCGCCGAGTTTTGCCATGTACTCCCGGACGCCTTCGGCCAGGAAGCGCATGAAGTTCTCCACATGCTCCGGCTTGCCCTTGAAGTTCTTCCTCAGCTTCGGGTTCTGGGTGGCGATGCCGACCGGGCAGGAGTCGTCCTGGCAGGCCCGCATCATGATGCAGCCCATCACGACGAGCGTGGTGGTGGCGAACCCGAACTCCTCGGCGCCGAGCAGGGCGGCGATGACGATGTCGCGCGCGGTCTTGAGCTGGCCGTCCGCCTCCACGACGATGCGGCTGCGGAGGTTGTTGAGCATGAGGGTCTGGTGGGTTTCGGCAAGGCCGAGCTCCCAGGGCATGCCGGCATGCATGATGCTCGAGATGGGCGAAGCACCCGTTCCGCCGTCGTGGCCGCTGACGAGCACCACGTCGGCGTGCGCCTTGGCGACTCCCGCGGCGATCGTGCCGACGCCGACGGTCGAGACCAGCTTGACGTTGATGCGGGCCTCGGGGTTGGCGTTCTTGAGGTCGTGGATCAACTGCGCGAGATCCTCGATCGAGTAGATGTCATGGTGCGGAGGCGGCGAGATCAGCCCTACGCCGGGGGTCGAGTGGCGCACCCTGGCCACCCACGGGTAGACCTTCGTGCCGGGCAGCTGGCCGCCCTCGCCGGGCTTGGCGCCCTGCGCCATCTTGATCTGGATCTCCCGGGCGTTGGCCAGGTATTCGCTGGTGACGCCGAAGCGGCCGGAAGCGACCTGCTTGATGGCCGACATGCGGGAATCGCCGTTGGGCTCCGGCTTGAAGCGTGCCGGATCCTCGCCGCCCTCGCCCGTGTTGCTGCGCCCGCCGAGGCGGTTCATGGCGATGGCCAGCGTCTCGTGGGCCTCCTGGCTGATGGAGCCGTAGGACATGGCGCCCGTCTTGAAGCGGCGGAGGATGTTCTCGACCGGTTCGACCTCGTCGAGCGGAATGCCCTCGCCCTTGAAGCGGATGTCCATGAGGCCGCGGATCGTGCAGAGGTTGCGGCTCTGGTCGTCGATCAGCCCCTCGTACTGCTTGAAGAGAGTGTAGTCGCCGGTGCGGCAGGAGTGCTGCAGGAAGTGCAGCGCCTGGGGGCTGAAGAGATGGTACTCGCCGTCGTGGCGCCACTTGCGCTCGCCGCCGGCCTCGAGCCCGCGGTTGACCTTGTTGCCGGAGGGCGGGAAGACGGAGGCGTGGCGGCGCTTCACCTCTTCGGCCACGGTACCGAGGCCGATGCCCTCGATCCTGGTCGGGGTGCGGGTGAAGTAGGCGTCGACGAGCTTGGAGTTCAGTCCGACGGCCTCGAAGATCTGCGCACCGCGGTAGCTCTGGATCGTGGAGATGCCCATCTTGGCCATGGTCTTCACCACGCCCTTGACGGCCGCCTTCACGTAGTTCTTCGTGGCGGTCTTCAAGTCGAAGCGGATCTGGCCCTCCGAGACGAGCGAACGGATGGTCTCGAACGCCATGTAGGGGTTGACGGCGCCGGCGCCGTAGCCGATGAGCATGGCGAAGTGGTGCACGGCCCTCGGCTCGGCCGACTCGAGCACGAGCCCGATCTCGGTGCGGATGCCCGCGTTGATGAGGAAGTTGTGCAGGCCGGAGACGGCAAGCAGCGCGGGAATCGGCGCGCGGTCGCGCTCGATCTCGCCCTTGTCGGAAAGAATGACGATGTTGACGCCGACCTGCGCGGCCTGCTCGGTCTGGCGGTAGATGTCCTGCATCGCCTCCTCGATGCCCTTGCCGCCCCTGGCGACGTCGTAGAACATCGGGATGGTGACGGCCCGGAAGCCCGGCTTGTCGATGCCGCGGATCTTCTCGAGGTCCTGGTTGGTCAGGATCGGGTGCGGCAGCTTGACGCGGCGGCAGTTGACCTCCTCGGCCTCGAGCAGGTTGCCCTCGGTGCCGAGCATGACGGAGGTCGAGGTGACGATCTCCTCGCGCAGCGAGTCGATCGGCGGGTTGGTGACCTGGGCGAAAAGCTGCTTGAAATAGTCGTAGAGCAGCTTCGGCTTGTTGGAGAGGGCCGCAAGCGGCGTGTCGTTGCCCATCGAGCCCACCATCTCGACGCCCTTCTCGCTCATCGGGATGATCTGCATGGTGATGTCCTCGCGGGTGTAGCCGAACACCTTCTGGCGGGCGGTGAGGCTGTACTTGTCCTCGTCGGGGTTCTTCATCTGCGGATGGTCCGGCAGGGCGTCGATGTCGATGACGTTGCGCTCGATCCACTCGGCGTAGGGCTTCTCGGTGGCAATGGCCCGCTTGATCTCCTCGTCGGAGATGATGCGGCCTTCGAGGGTATCGACAAGGAACATGCGGCCCGGCTGGAGACGGTCCTTCTTCAGGATGCGCTCCGGCTCGATGTCGAGCACGCCGACCTCGGAGGCCATGATGACCAGGTCGTCCTTCGTGATGTAGTAGCGCGAGGGGCGCAGGCCGTTGCGGTCGAGCACGGCGCCGATCTGGCGGCCGTCGGTGAAGACCACCGAAGCGGGGCCGTCCCAGGGCTCCATGAGGCAGCTGTGGTACTTGTAGAAGGCGCGCTTCTCCTCCGTCATGCTCCTGTTGCCGGACCAGGGCTCGGGGATGATCATCATCGCCGCATGGGCCATGGAGCGGCCGGAAAGGACCAGGAACTCGAAAGCGTTGTCGAGGATGGCCGAGTCGCTGCCGTCCTCCATGATGACCGGCTTGATGTCCTCGATGGCGTCGCCGAAAACCGCGCTGCGCACGTTCTTCTCGCGGGCCTTCATCCAGTTGACGTTGCCTTTCAGGGTGTTGATCTCGCCGTTGTGGCTGAGGAAGCGGTAGGGGTGCGCCCGGTCCCAGCTCGGGAAGGTGTTGGTGCTGAAGCGTGAGTGCACCATGGCGATGGCGCTCTCCATGTCCGGATCGTGCAGCTCGGGGTAGAACTCTCCGACCTGCTCGGGAAGGAGCATGCCCTTGTAGACGATGGTGCGGGAGGACATGCTGCTGATGTAGAAATAGCTGCTGCCGAGCAGTCCCGCGGTGTACTTGACGCGCTTGGTGATCCGGCGGCGGATGACGTAGAGCTTGCGCTCGAACTCGAGCTCGCTCGAGACGTCCTCGCCCCAGCCGACGAAGAGCTGCTTGACGACCGGCTCTTCCGAGCGGGCCGTGGCGCCGATCGTGGAGTTGTCGGTCGGGACCTTGCGGAACCCGAGGCACCGCTGGCCCTCGGCCTCGATCATCAGCCGGCAGATGTCCTCGATGGCCCTGCGCTGGGAGATGTCGGGGGGAAGGAAGAGCATGCCGACGCCGTAGCGGCCCTCGGCGGGAAGATCGATGTTGCGCTCCTGGCAGACCCTGCGGAGGAATTTGTCGGGAACCTGGAGCAGGATGCCGGCGCCGTCGCCGGTGTTCTTCTCGCAGCCGCACGCGCCGCGGTGCTTCAGGTTCTCGTTGATCTGCAGTCCCTGCTCCACGATGTCGTGTGAGCGCACGCCCTTGATATGGGCGACGAAACCTACGCCGCAGGCATCATGTTCGAACTGTGGATCGTAGAGCCCAGCGCTGGAAGTAACTTTCATATTATTAGGCACAACTTTTCTGAGAATTTCGAAATAAAGGCGACATCGCGGCCGAGGTGCGGAATATAAGGTTTTTCAGATGAAACTCCTCACCCCCTCGACATCAGGCCTTCCCCTGGCTCGCGACGGCAGCGGCGGCCTTCATGGCGGCCTCCTGGTCGCCGAGATAGTAGCTTCGGATCGGTTTCAGCTCGTCGTCGAGCTCGTAGACGAGGGGGATGCCGGTAGGGATGTTCAGGCCGACGATGTCCTCTTCGGAGATGCCGTCGAGATACTTGACGAGGGCGCGCAGCGAATTGCCGTGGGCGACGATGGCCACGCTCCTGCCGTTCCTGATCTGGGGGGCGATGGTCTCGTGCCAGAACGGGAGGAAACGCGCGACGGTGTCCTTCAGGCACTCGCTGAGCGGGATCTCGCCCTCGGCCATACCCCGGTAGCGCGGATCGGCTCCCGGCCAGCGCTCGTCGTCGCGCGCGAGGGCCGGCGGCGGCGTATCGTAGCTGCGGCGCCAGACGAGCACCTGCTCCTCGCCGTACTTCTGGGAGGTCTCGGCCTTGTTGAGTCCCTGCAGGGCGCCGTAGTGGCGCTCGTTGAGCCTCCAGGTCTTCTCGACCGGCAGCCACATCTGGTCCATTTCGTCGAGCACGGTCCAGAGGGTGCGGATGGCCCGCTTCAGGACGGAGGTATAGGCCACGTCGAAGACGATCCCCTCCTCCCTGATGAG
Source organism: Chlorobium sp. N1 (assembly GCF_004332115.1). GTDB lineage: Bacteria > Bacteroidota > Chlorobiia > Chlorobiales > Chlorobiaceae > Chlorobium. Next base: position 168,999 of record NZ_SJPA01000004.1, on the reverse strand, counting down.
CTTGCCGGCGTTACGGGCCTCCTGTCGGCCTTTCTCCGTCAGGTCGATGTCGTGCCAGCCGGTGAACCGGTTCTCGAGGTTCCACTGACTCTCTCCATGCCGCAACAAAACCAGTTTGATCATAATGCCCCCTTCAGGAAGTTGATAAGAGTTACACGGCGTACCGCCGGCACGCCCGTCTCCGGCGCCATGGGCCCCGTTTTCAGATTGGCCCTTAATTTAACAATCTCCCCATCTTTTCTCAAACAGGATTAATATATCGGGACGGGGGCGGCCCGGCAACGAAGCCGGCAGGAAGAATGCGCGGCTTTTCTCCGAATTGACTGTAGATTTAATGTGCAAAATGTGATATCTTAAATAATTTTTGGCGGAGGACCGTCCGCCGCCCCCGGCCTCAGGGGGGATGGGGCAAAGAGTAAACGCACGCATATCCCGATTTAACACAGGACAATGAAGGTAGATAATTTCAGGCTGAAGCTGGGTGAGAAGGAGTATGTGCCGATCATCATCGGCGGCATGGGCGTGAACATCTCGACGACCGAGCTGGCCCTGGCGGCCGAAAGGCTCGGCGGTATCGGCCATATCTCGGACGCGGAAAACGGATACATCTGCGACCGGATCTTCAACACCTCATTCGTCAGCAGCAAGCGCAAGCGGTATGCGGAGTTCTCCGACAGCCCCGACAAGAGCCGTGTGAAGTTCGACCTCGGCGAGGTCGCCGAAGCCCAGAAGATGTACGTCGAGCATACCGTCTCGAAGAAGAGCGGCAAGGGCGCCATCTTCCTCAACTGCATGGAGAAGCTCACCATGAACGGCGCCGCGGAGACGCTGAAGGTGCGCCTGCGTGCCGCCATGGACGCCGGCATCGACGGCATTACGCTGGCCGCCGGGCTCAACCTCCGCACCCTCGACCTCATCCAGGACCACCCGCGCTTCCGCGACGTCAAGCTCGGCATCATCATCTCCTCGGTCCGCGCGCTCTCCATCTTCCTCAAGCGCGCCCTGAAGCTCGAACGGCTCCCCGACTACATCATCGTCGAAGGCCCGCTGGCCGGCGGCCACCTCGGCTTCGGCCCCGACGACTGGAAGAAGTTCGACCTCCACACCATCTTCACCGAGGTCCTCGCATTCCTGAAAGGGGAAGGGCTCAGGATCCCGGTCATTCCGGCCGGCGGCATCTTCACCGGCACCGACGCGGCCACCTACCTCAGCGAGGGGGCGGGAGCCGTCCAGGTTGCGACGCGCTTCACCATCACGAAGGAATCCGGCCTGCCGGACAACGTCAAGCAGGAGTACCTCAACGCCAAAGAGGAAGACATCGTCATCAACATGGCCTCCACCACCGGCTACCCGATGCGGATGCTCCGCCACTCCCCCACCCTCCGCTACGCCATCAAGCCGAACTGCGAGGGACTCGGCTACCTGCTCGAGAACGGCGGGAAGTGCACCTACATCGACGCCTACTACAAGGCGCTCAGCGAGCGCAAGCCGGGCGAGCCGATCCGGGTCGAAGAGAAGACCTGCCTCTGCACCGGCATGGCCAAATACGACTGCTGGACCTGCGGCCACACCACCTACCGGCTGAAGGAGACCACCAACCGCCTTCAGGACGGAAGCTGGCAGCTTCCGCCGGCGGAAGCCGTCTTCCTCGACTACCAGCACAGCGAGGACCAGTCGATCCGCCTTCCCGAACCGCCCGCCGCCGGCTGAAAGGGGACTTTTCCCCGAAGAAGCCGTACATTGCGGAAAGGGCAGGCTTTCCGGCAACCATAAGCGACACAGGGGGGACAGGAGCATGAAACAGAAAGCACGGGCACTCCTCTACGCCTTCATGGCCGCCGCAGTCCTGCTCCTGGCGGTCTTCACCCTCAACCAGATCGCCTCCGCGGCACGGCTCCTCGAAGCGCTCGTCCCCTACGGAGGCATCGGCTTCACCGCACTCTCGGCCGGCGTCCTCCTCTGGCTTCTCACCGCCGCCCTCCGCTTCCTTTCACGGCCCCGCCGTCCGCCGCTGCCGAAAGACGAGGCCTCGAAGGAGATGGCATCGTACGCCCGATGGATGGGATCGCGCATGCCGGCACACCCGGCGCATCCCGATCCGCGGGGCAAACGCAGCGAGCTGCGCTGGGTGAGGACCAACCTCAAGCTGCTCGAAGCCGACGCCCTCGGCGCCACGAAGGAGATGGCCACGAAGAACTTCTTCGTCGGCGCCTTCGCCCAGAGCACCGCCTACGGAACGACGACCTCACTCTTCAACATGATGCGCCTCATCTGGCGCATCTACACCATGCACCACCGCGAACAGAACTTCAGGGAGTTCATCGAGCTTTCGAGAGGGGTCTATGAGCTCCTGCCGCTCTCCGACTTCCAGAAGGAGGAGATCCCGGCCCACATCAAGCCGATCATCCAGTCCTCGTTCAGCAACACGCTCTCCTCGCTCCTGCCGGCCGGAAACCTGCTCACCCCGTTCTTCCTCAACCTTTTCATGGCCGGCTCGACGAACGCCTACCTGACCTGCCTTGCCGGCATGATCACGGCGCGCCGGTGCCAGATGACGACGGAGGAGGACCAGAGGGAGATCGTGCAGCAGAGCATGTTCGAAGCGGCCTTCATGCTCAAGGAAATCGTCAGGGAGTGCAACCCCGTGCTCTCGGTGACGATCAGCCAGGCGGTGAAGAAAGCGGGGCTGGAAAGCCTCGACACGGTCCCGACCCCCGGAGGAGGCGGCATCGCCGAAGGACTGATCTCGCACCTGGCAAACTCCGTCAAGCACATCATCCGCGAGAACATCTCGACCGAAAAAGAGGGGGGAGAGCCGCGCTCCTGATCCGCTTCAGTTGCTGCGGCTGCGAAGGCGCGTGAAGAACTCCTGCAGGAGGGCCTGGCAGCGGGCCTCCGAAATGCCGCCGTAGACCTCCGGCTGGTGGTTCAGCGCCCGGCACCCGGTGACGTTCAGCACCGAACCCGAAGCCCCCATCTTCGGGTCGTAGGCGCCGAAGACCACCCGTCCGACCTTGGCGTTGACGATCGCCCCGGCGCACATCGGGCAGGGCTCCATCGTCACGACGAGGGTGCAGTCCTGGAGGTACTTGTTGCCCATGGTCGCCATGGCCGAGGTGAGGGCGATGATTTCAGCATGGGCGGTGGCGTCGGAGAGGGCCTCGACCTGGTTGTGGCCGCGGCCGACCACGTGGCCGGAAGCATCGAGGACCACGGCGCCGACCGGCACCTCCCCGCGCTCGAAAGCCTTCTCGGCCTCCCGGAAGGCCATATCCATGAAAGTGGTGAAATCCATAGCAGTGTCGACCCGTATTAATGTTTTACCGTACGGCTAAATTTTACTATACTAAAGTTTATGCGCAAAACTCGCTTTGTCCCCTGCCGGATGCGCACGAAAACCCTCTGTAACCAAAGAGTGCAACCAATATGAACATTCATGAATATCAGGGCAAGGATATCCTGAGGAAATTCGGGGTGGCCGTTCCGAAAGGCATCGTCGCCTATTCGGCTGAGGAGGCCAAGCAGGCCGCCGAGCAGCTCTTCGCCGAGCAGGACAGCCCCGTGGTGGTCGTCAAGGCCCAGATCCATGCCGGAGGCCGCGGCAAGGCGGGCGGCGTCAAGCTCGCCAAGTCCCCCGAAGAGGCCCAGGAGATCGCATCGCAGATGCTCGGCACCACCCTCGTCACCCACCAGACCGGCCCCGAGGGCAAGGAGGTCCGCCGCCTGCTCGTCGAGGAAGGCATGAACATCGACCGCGAGTTCTACGTCGGCATCACCCTCGACCGCGCGACCTCGAACAACGTGCTCATGATTTCGACCGAAGGCGGCATGGAGATCGAGAAGGTCGCCGAAGAGACCCCCGAGCTGCTCCTGAAGATCCAGGTCGACTCCCGCTTCGGCCTCCAGGGATTCCAGGCCCGCGAGGCGGCGTTCTTCCTCGGACTCGAGGGTGAGCAGTTCCGCAACGCCGTCAGCTTCATCACCGCGCTCTACAACGCATACACCTCGATCGACGCGGCGCTTGCCGAGATCAACCCGCTCGTCGTCACCAAGGAGGGCCGGGTGCTCGCACTCGACGCCAAGATCAACTTCGACTCCAACGCCCTCTACCGCCACAAGGACTTCATCGAGCTGCGCGACGTCTCCGAAGAGGATCCCTTCGAGGTCGAGGCTTCGAAATCGAACCTCAACTACGTCCGCCTCGACGGCAACGTCGGATGCATGGTCAACGGCGCGGGCCTGGCCATGGCGACCATGGACATGATCCAGCTTGCCGGCGGACGTCCCGCCAACTTCCTCGACGTCGGCGGTGGAGCGAGCCCCCAGACGGTCGAAGAGGGGTTCAAGATCATCCTCAGCGACAAGAACGTCAAGGCGATCCTCGTCAACATCTTCGGCGGCATCGTCCGCTGCGACCGTGTCGCAGGGGGGATCATCGAAGCGGCGAAAAAGATCGGCCTCGACCTTCCGGTGATCGTCCGCCTCGAGGGCACCAACGCCGACATCGCCCAGAAGATGCTCGACGAATCCGGCCTCAACCTGATCGCCGCAGACGGCCTCAGGGACGCGGCGCAGAAGGTCAACCAGGCGCTCTCGGCCTGAGCCCGTCCGGCCACTGCATGACAAAAAGGAAACCCCGGCACTCGCCGGGGTTTTTCTTTTGGAGCCCGTTTTCAGGGAGGGCATAAAAAAAGACAGGGACGGAGCACAACCCTCCGTCCCTGTCCACTCCAACAACAACCCTTTCCGGCCTCAGCATCGATCACGCATCAATCACACGTCAACTCACATCACATCAGCATTCGGTAGCAAGGGAAAGAACTGCTGCTGAAATCCAACCACACATCACACACAACACAACACACGTCCAAGCACACACATGCCTTTCAGCGGAGGGCCGGTGCAACCATTTCACCGGCCTTCATAGAGTAGGACGCCCCACCGGGAAAAACCTTGCACGAAAAAAAACTTTTTTCGGATTATTCGTAGCGCAGCGCCTCAACCGGCTTCAGAGCGGCCGCCTTCCGGGCCGGCCAGATGCCGAAGAACATGCCGACGAGTGCCGAGAACACGGTCGCCAAGAGTATGGAGAAGAGGGTGGTCTGGACAGCCCAGCCGGCAAAAGCCGCAAGCATCGAGGAGATGCCGGCGCCGGCCAGGACGCCGAGAAGGCCGCCGCTGAGCGTCATGCCGACCGACTCGACGAGGAACTGCAGCATGATGTCGCTCCGGCGGGCGCCGATGGCCTTGCGAAGGCCGATCTCGCGCGTCCGCTCGCTGACCGAGACCAGCATGATGTTCATGATGCCGATACCGCCGACGAGGAGCGAGATGGCCGCGATCGAACCGAGCAGCATGCTCATCGTCTGCGTCGTGCTCGAGAGCATCTCCTGGATCTCGGTCATGTCGCGGATGTTGAAGGAGTCGCTGTCCCGGAGCCGGTGGTTCTTCATGATGAGCGCAGAGACGGCATCCTTCGCGGCATCGATCGCGCCGGCGCTCTCCACCTCGACGTAGATGCGGTCGAGGTAATCCTTGCCGAGCACCCGGTACATGGCGGTGGTGACCGGAATGAGCACGATGTCGTCCTGGTCGCGGTGCGTGGAGAACCCTTTGGGAGGAGCCAGGCCGACGACCCTGAAGTTGATGCGGTTGATCTTGATCGTCTGGCCGACGGGGTTCGACCGGCCGAAAAGCTCCCGGGCGACGGTAGCGCCGATGACGGCGACCTTGTCGCGCCTTTGGATCTCCTCCGGAGTGAACCAACGCCCTATCGCGGGGACGGTCGCGCGCATGAGGCCGTAATCGTAACCAACCCCGTCGAGCGTCGCGCTCCAGTTGCGGTTCCGGTAGACCAGCCGTGCGGAACCGTTGACGCTCCCCGAGGCCCTTTTGACGAGGCCACGCATGGCGGCGATATCCCTGACGTCGCGGAGGGTGAAGCGGGCGACGGCTCCGTCGCCGCGGGCCGCGCCGCGGATCTTGGCCGAACCGCCCCTGACGGAGAGGAGGTTGGAGCCGAGCGACTTCATCTCCTCGCGGATCGACGCCCTGGCGCCCTCGCCGAGAGCCATCATGGCGATGACCGAAGCCACGCCGACGAAGATGCCGAGCACGGAGAGGAACGAGCGCACCTTGTTGGCGAGGATGGCCTGCAGGGCCTGGCGGGCGAACGCGGCGAAGCGGCCGTCCCGCCACGCCGGAACCGCGCGGGAGGCGTGCATCATCGCTTGCGGCGACGCGGCGTCGGAGGGAAGCTCCCCCGCCACAGGCTCCCCGGAGGGACGGTGCTCGTCGGAGACCACCAGGCCGTCGCGCATGGTGATGATCCGGCCGGCGTAGGCTGCGATCTCGTCCTCATGGGTCACCATCACGATGGTGCGCCCCTCACGGTGCAGCCCCTCGAGGATCTTCATGATCTCGCGGGAGTTCCTGGAATCGAGGTTGCCGGTCGGCTCGTCGGCGAAGATGATCATGGGGTCGCGGATGAGCGCACGGGCGATGGCCACCCGCTGCTGCTCTCCGCCGGAGAGCTGGGAGGGGGTATGGTCGAGCCGGTGCTCGAGGCCAACCTTGCGGAGGCTTCGGAGCGCCTCGGGCCGGAAGTCGCCCTTCATGCCGCTGTAGATGTGCGGGAGGCGCACGTTGTCGACGATCGACATGCGCCTGAGGAGATGGAACTGCTGGAAGACGAACCCGGCCACGTGGTTGCGCACCCCGGCCTGCTCGTCTTCCGAGAGCCGGCCGACGTCCTCGCCGAGCATGCGGTACTCCCCCCGGTCGGGGTTGTCGAGCAGGCCGAGGATGTGCATCAGCGAGGACTTGCCGGAGCCCGACGGACCCATGATGGCGACGAACTCCCCGCGCCGCACCCTGAGCGAAACGCCGCGAAGAGCCTGCACGTCGCTCTCCCCTACCCGGTAGGTGCGGTGGACGTCGCGGAGTTCGAGCAGCGCCTCACTCACCGTTCTTCTTCTTTTTCTTCTTCTTCGGCAGGAAGGGGTTCGATCCCCCGTTCCCCCCGGGAAGGACGATCGAGGCATCGGGGATGAGCACCCTCGCGCCCTCCCCGATTCCACGGACGATCTCCACCCGCCCCTCGTCGCTGATTCCGGTCTCGACCTCGCACGGGGTCCCGAGGCCGTCCTTTCCGCCTTCGAGCAGCACCGTCGTGCGGCCGCTGCGCGAGATGACGGCCGCCGCGGGAACAAGCAGCGCGTCGTTCTTTTCTCGGACGATGATGTCGATGTTGGCGCTCATTCCCGAGCGGAAGACCTCCGGCACGCTCTCGGGAATCACGTCCACATAGTAGATGTTGACGTTGTTCTGCAGGTGCGACTCGAAATAGATGTGCCCGACCCTGCCCCGGAGGCGGATCTCCGGATAGGCGTCGAGCCCGATCACGGCCTTCTGGCCGAGGCGGACGCGGCCGATGTCGGTCTCGTCGACATAGGCCTTGACGATCAGCCGGTCGGAGAGCACGAAGAGCGAGTCGCTGGAGGTCACGGTCTGGCCCGGCTCGATGGAACGCACGATAATCTGGCCGTCGATCGGTGCCAGGACCGCGGTCTCGCGGTAGACCGACTTCCAGTAGGACTGTTCCTCGCCCCCCTGCAGGCGCGCGGCGTCGAGCAGCGCGGCCCGCTCGCTGGAGCTGAGCAGCGCGAGCACCTGGCCCTTGCGGACCTCCTCTCCCTCGACGCAGCGCACCTCCTCCACCCTGCCGGCGACGGAAGGGAGGATCTTCAGCCGGTTGCGGGGCTCGATTTCGCCCGTCGTCGACACCTTCGAGACGATCCGGCCGACCGCCGCCGCAACCACCTCGGGCTTCTTTTCAGGCTCCCTCCCGCCGGAAACGGCGAAGAACGCCGCCGACGCCGCGATCAGCGCCACGGCGCCGACCGAGGCCCATCTACCCTTCGATTTCATCAAGTCCTCCTCCTTTTGCCTGTATCCATGCAGCCTCGGCGATCCAGAGATCGGCTCCGGCGTTGAGAAATTCCTTTTTCGCGCTGACAAGGTTGTCTTCGATGATCACCCAGTCGTCGAACGAGATCAGCCCGTTCGAATACTGGGCGGCGGCGATCCTCGAGCGCTCGACGGCCGCCTCGAGGTATTTCTTCCGCACGGCGAGCCGTCCGCGCGCGTCCATGAACGACTTCCAGCGCTCCTCGAGCAGGTCGAGCACCCCGAGCATGCCGCTCTCCAGCAGGGCATCCTCCTCTCCGAGCACGGCCCGGGCCTTCGAGACCCGCGCCCGGCCGGCTCCGCCCTCATAGATCGGCACGGCAAGATCGATGCCGGCGCTCCACTCCGTATTCTCCGGCGGCCAGTCGCCGATGCCGCCCTTTCCGGCAGAGGATGCCAGGTAGAGCTCGGGCGAAAACGCGCTCTCGGCCGCGGCGAGACCATAGGAGGCGGCCTTGCGGTTGGCTTCGAGCTCGAGCACCAGGGGGTTCCTGCGGGCAAGGGCCGGGAAATCGGGAGCGGGCGGGGCAGCCGGTTCTTCGGCCTCGAACGACCCGGCAACCCTCAGCGGGCTGCGCTCACGGCGCCCGAGTGCGGAGGAGAGCAGCGAACGGGCGAGCTCGAGTCCGCGCCGGGCCTGTGCCACCTCATACTCCGCTTCGGCAAGGTCGGCCTCGGCCCGGCGGAGCGAACCCAGGTGCTCCCGGCCCGCGCGGTAGCGCAACGCGATGAGCCGCGCGTTGCTCCGGCGGCGGTCCCTGATCTCCCCGGTAAGGGAAACCAGCTCCTGGGCCTTCAGAAGGCCGGTATAGGCGCTGCGGAGCAGGAAACGCACGTCGGCCGACACGCCGGCAAGGGAGCGCTCGCGGGCCCCGAGCGTCGCCTCCGACGCCCTCTTGAGCTTCGAACTCTTCCGGCCGTCATAGATGAGCTGGCGCGCCGAGAGGAAGTAGGAACCGGTGGAGGCGGACCATCCGGCCCCGCTTCCGGTGCTGGCTCCGGAGGCCAGGGAACCCGAAAGCGAGAGCGAAGGAAGGAGGGCCGAGCCGGCGATGCGGCGCTCCGCCTCCGCCTGGCTGAGCAGGGCCCTTGCCGAAGCCAGGTCGGGATGGCGCTGGCGGGCCTCGCGGACGCACTCCCGCCAGCCGACGGCGTCTGCGGCCCGGAGGGACGGCGGAAGAACGGCCATGCAGCCGGTCATGAAGCAGAGGATGGCGAAACGTCTCATTGGTGCAATGGGGGAAGACTCAGTTTGCAGCGGCCGGCCCGATACCGGCCTTCGCTGCTTGGACGCCCGATACGCTGAAATTTTGCGCACACGTGCATGAACGTTCAAAGAAACATACTTCCCGCAATCCGGATTGCAATATTTCCGTTACATCTTTCCGGATCCCCATCCTGGCCGAACGCCAGAAGGGGGGAAAGCCGGAGGGGCATATGAACGAAAAAATCTGTACCTTCACTGCCAGAAACACCACCATTGACTGTTACCGAAGGACACACCCACCATGTTTGAAGCGCGCAACCTCTCGCTCAGCGTCGGCACCAAGGAACTGCTTTCCGGCACGTCGTTCCGCGTCGGCGACAAGGACCGCGTCGGCCTTGTCGGACTGAACGGAACCGGCAAGTCCACCCTCCTCAAGCTCATCAGCGGAACCACGCCGGCCGATTCCGGTCTCATCAGCGACGGGCAGTTCATCAAGTCCGCCGAAACCACCATCGGGTACCTGCCGCAGGAGATCTCCTTTGCCGGCGACCTGGAAAAGACCGCCCTGCAATACGCCCTGCAGGCCAACCAGCGCCTCTATGCGCTCTCCGGGAAAATCGCCTCGATGGAGCACGAGCTCGCCATCCCCGACCAGGACTACGAGAGCGCTGCCTACCACGACCTGATCGAGCGCTACTCGGACGCCATGCACGAATTCGAGCACCTCGGCGGCTACACGATGCAGTCCGACGCCGAAAAGGTCCTCTCGGGCCTCGGCTTCAGCGAGATCGACTTCCACAAGAAGGTCAAGTCGTTCTCGGGAGGCTGGCAGATGCGGCTGCACATCGCCAAGCTGCTGCTCCAGAACCCCACGCTGCTCCTGCTCGACGAGCCGACCAACCACCTCGACATCGATTCGCTCCGCTGGCTGGAGAACTACCTCCAGCAGTACGAGCACAGCTTCGTCATCGTCTCGCACGACCGATTCTTCCTCGACAAGCTGACGACGAAGACGCTCGAGATCGCCTTCCACCGCATCGACGAGTACAAGGGCAACTACTCGCGCTACGAAACCGAAAAGGCCGAGCGCTTCGAGCTCATGATGGGCAAGTACGAGAACGACAAGAAGAAGCTCGCCGAGCTGCAGTCGTTCGTCAACCGGTTCCGCGCCAAGGCGACCAAGGCGCGCCAGGCCCAGAGCCGCCTGCGCCAGATGGAGAAACTCGAAAAGGAGATCGAGTGCCCGGAGGAGGACCTCTCGCAGATCTCGTTCCGCTTCCCGAAGGCCCAGCCCTCCGGCCGCGAGGTAATGCGCCTCGAAGGGGTCTCGAAGAGCTTCCCCCTGCCGGACGGCACGGTGAGGGAGGTGCTGAAGGATATCGACCTGGAGATCATGCGCGGGGACCGCATCGCCATCGTCGGTTCGAACGGCGCCGGCAAGACGACCTTCTGCCGGATCCTGGCCGAGGAGATCGACTTCGAGGGGGCGCTGAAGGTCGGCCACAACGTCTCGATGAACTACTTCGCCCAGCACCAGACCGACACGCTCGCCCCCGAAAAGAGCATCTACCGCGAGATGCTCGACTCTGCGCCCTCGGCCGAGGCGCAGAAGAAGGTGCGCGACATCCTCGGCTGCTTCCTCTTCAGCGGCGACGCCATCGAAAAGAAGATCAAGGTACTCTCGGGAGGAGAGAAGTCGAGGGTGGCCCTGGCCCGCATCCTGCTGCAGGCCTCGAACCTGCTCGTCATGGATGAACCGACCAACCACCTCGACATGCGATCGAAGGAGATGCTCATCGACTCGCTCGAGAACTACGACGGCACGCTCCTGCTCGTCTCTCACGACCGCTACTTCCTCGACAGCCTCGTCAACAAGGTGGTCGAGCTCCGCGACGGCACCGTCCGACTCTACCTCGGCACCTACGCCGAGTACCTCGAAAAAGCAGAGAAGCAGCTCGAGGAGGAGAAAGCGCGGGAAACCGAAACCCAGAAAGCCGGAGCGGCGGCCCGAAAGGCAGAGGCGAAGGCAGCGGATGCGAAACCGGCTCCGAAGAAGAAGAACGTGAAGAAGATCGCCGCCATCGAAAAGGAGATCAGCCGCCTCGAGCAGGAGAAAGCGCAGCTGGAGGCCCGGATGGCCGAGGAGGACTTCTACCTCAAGAGCCAGGAGGAGAGCGCCGCGACGCTCCAGCGCTACCACGCCCTCGGCGACGAGCTCGAGAAACTCTTCGGCGAGTGGGAAGAAGCCGGCGGGTAGGCGGAAAAAAACGCCCCGACGGAGGTACTTCCTGAACGCCAAAAATTTCATACATTTAACACGAAACCGTCGCATATACAACAAGAACACTCCCATGCCGGCACTGCAGCACCTCACGGGACTATGCGGGCTCGACTCCGGTACGATCGCCGGACTGCTCGATACGGCCGAAGGCTTCAAGAAGGAGCTCGTCTCGGCTTCCCCATCCTTCTCCCCCTCCCTCCGGGACCGGAGGATCGCACTGGTGTTTTTCGAGAACTCGACCCGTACCCGATTCTCCTTCGAGCTTGCGGCCCGCAACCTCGGAGCCTCCACGCTCGGCTTCAGCGCCTCGACGAGCAGCGTCACGAAGGGAGAGACCCTCAGCGACACGATAAAGAATCTTGAGGCGATGCAGGTCGACGCCTTCGTCCTGCGCCACAGCGCCTCCGGCAGCGCCGAGTTCATCAGCCGCATCACCCGCCGCCCGGTCGTCAACGCCGGCGACGGCTCGAACGAGCACCCCACCCAGGCCCTGCTCGACATGTTCACCCTGCGCGAGCACTTCGGCCGGATCGAAGGGCTCAGGGTGGTCATCGTCGGCGACGTGCTCCACAGCCGGGTGGCCCGCTCGAACATCCACGGCCTCCTGGCGATGGGCGCCGAAGTCGCCGTCTGCGGCCCGGTGACCCTCCTGCCGCCCGACTCCGAAAAAATGGGCGTCCGGCTCCTGACCGACCTCGACCGGGCGATCGAGTGGGCCGACGCCGCCCTGGTGCTGCGCCTCCAGCTCGAGCGCGCCAGCGGCGGCTACCTGCCCTCGCTCCAGGAGTACTCGGTCCACTACGGACTCACCGACGAACGGCTCGAGCGCCTGAAGAAGAACCTGCTCGTGCTCCATCCGGGCCCGATCAACCGCGAAATAGAGATTTCCAACCGCGTGGCCGACCGCATCCAACCGCCCGGCTACTCGAAAAGCATGCTGCTCGAACAGGTCACCAACGGCGTCGCCGTCCGCATGGCCGTGCTCAAGACGCTGCTGGCCTGACAACCCTTTAGTACCCACACACCACACACAACCATAAACAGTCCCATCATGACCCCCGTAAAAGCAAAATCGAAAAAGAAAGGAATCCTGCTCGCCGCCGCCCTCTGCCTCCTCTCTGCGCCCTCATCGGCCCAGGCCGAAAGCAGCTGGCTGCATGAAATGCGCGTCGGCGTACTCGCCCACGACACCGACATCAACCTCTGGGGGGCCGTTCCCTCCGAGCACGGCGTCGACATCAATGCCGAGCTCGTCTTCACCCCCGAGCAGGAGATGCTCGGCGGCGCGCTGCGCCCGAACTTCGGCGCATCGCTCAACAGCTGCGGCGATACCAGCCACATCTACGGCGGCGGCGTCTGGGAGTACGAATGGAAGAACGGCGTCTTTTTCGACACCGCCGTCGGACTCTCGGCCAACAGCGAGACCGGCAAGAACCTCGGCAGCGCAATCCTCCTGCGCCTGGCACTCGAGGCGGGCTACAACCTGAACCCCTGCAACAGGGTCTCGCTTATGATGGACCACATCTCCAACGCCAACACGGCCGATCCCAACCCTGGGATAGACAACATCGGCATCCGGTTCGGACACAAGTTCTGAGAACCGGAACGGAAAACAGGAATACGAGGAAAGCCGCGGCAGCAACCGCGGCTTTCTTCATTATAGACAGGAGGGGAAGGAGCCGGCGGACTAGAGGAGGGAGTCGAAGAACTCCGGCGCGGCGCCCTCGAACCCCGACGCCGCCCCTTTGCGGATGTAGTCGGCGAGGAACGGAGGATAGAGCTCGTAGCGGCTGAGCTCCGAAATCGGCAGCCAGTCGACCCGAATGATCATCTGCCGGTCGTCGGGATACTCGGGATCGCGGCCCGTGATGGTCTCGCCTCCCGTCACCTCGCAGTGGAATCCGAGCGAAAGGGAGTGGTGGCGGCTGCCCTGGCCGGGCGCTCCGGGATAGGGGTAGAGGAGCTCCTTGACGAAGATCAGGGGGCCGACCCGGCAGCTGAGCCCGGTCTCCTCCTGCATCTCGCGCCGCACGGCGTCCTCGAGCGTCTCTCCCCGCTCGACCCCGCCGCCGGGAAGTATCCAGTAGCTCTCGGGAAAAGCCGGATCGCCTGCGGCGAAGCTCTTGTGTTCAATGAGCAGGACGCTGCCGTCCCGGATGCAGAGTGCGCTGACGCGCAGCGTCACGTTTCCCATGTACACACCTCCATATATATCGGGTTCAGGGTCTCCTCGGACACCCGAGAATCGGAAAAACCGAGCGAAAAACGATCGGTTTCCGCCTTCATCGGGCGCCAGAAACAGCACTTACAAGAAAAAAAACATCTCCGGGGGAAGCGTAAAAACCCCGCTCTCCCGGCACAAATCCTTGTATAATAATCATATAATCCAAATACCATACAGCTGGGCCCCCGGAAAAATTAATTTGCGCCTTTCGTATTGTTCTATTTACCTTTAGTGTTAAGTACAAGCACACGTGTTCTTTTTTTCTTGTCCGGTTCCCGGCCACCCAGGGGAGGACGGAGCCATTTTTCTCTGCAACGCACACACACAACCTAACGGAGACCGACACATGAAAAAAATGCTATCGCTTGCTGCAATGTTTGCAGTACTGTCATACGCATCCCCCGCGCAGGCTGAGCTGAAAATCGGCGGAGACGCAAGCATCCGCATGCGCACGGAGTTCAACGACAACGATACCGGAACCACTGCTGACGACGTCAAGTGGCAGTACAGGATCCGCCTGAAGGGCGCGGCAGACCTCGGCCAGGGCTACTTCTTCAAGACCATGCTGATGAACGAGGAAGGCAACATCGCCGGCGGCTGGCAGACCGTAGGCTACGGCAACCATGAGGCCATCACCGTCGACATCTCGAACTTCTACTTCGGCCGCATGATGCAGGACAGCCATTACATGATGGGCCGCATGCCGCTGAACAGCTTCAACAACCCGATCCTCGACCTCTCGCTCTATCCGACGCAGGCCCTGGACACCCCGGTCTTCAACATCAACTTCGACCGCGGCTACGGCGTCAACTACGGCACCAAGCTCGGTGACGGCGACCTCAACGCCACCGTCCTCGTGCTCGACAACGAATCTCCGATCACTGCAATTGCAGGCAGCGTAAATACTGACGGCGGCCTGTTCAATGACGGCTACGGCGTGCACCTCTCCTACAAGATGAACGTCGGCGACATCACCATCGAACCGCAGATGGTCACCGTGATCGGCAACACCGACGTCTGGGATCAGACTAAGGTTGCGACCGCTTTTGCCACCAATGCGGTAAACGGCTATGTTCCGGCAACCACGGATGTCACCTTTGCAAAAGATGTGACGCCCTGGACCTTCGGTGCAACCGCATCCGTACCTGTCGGAGACGATCTGAAACTGACCGGCAGCGCGTTCTACACGTTCTGCGAGGACAACGGTGCTGACTACCATGCAGCAGTCTACCGCCTGAAGGGCGAGTACGGCCCCTTCATGGCATGGGTCGACTACAACCCTGCAGCGGACAACAAGACCAACACCGACTACTCGAACACCTTCGTGTGGGCGCAGTACAAGTACAACGTCTACGAGTCCGCAGCCGGCAGCTTCAACCTGCAGCCGACCCTCCGCTGGCTGACCAAGTCCACCGAGACCGCAACCACCGACAGCGACACCAGCACGCTGCGCTGCGAGCTCTGGGCAACCGTCAACTTCTAAGTGTAGACCCTACACCTGAAGCACGAGCAAAAGGCCGCCTCAGAAGGGCGGCCTTTTCTTTTTCCCGTCTTCTTATCCTGCCATCACGAACCCACTCCTGCCGTTTCGGGCATTTGCCTGAAACGCGATTCCGCAGTACATTGAAAGTTACTGGCCGGACAACACGGCAGGCGCAAGTGCATCTCTTCCCGAACGACAAAACCGCTACCACCATGAACAAAGCCGTCACATTCATTGCCGGACTCATCGCCGGCGTCATCCTCACCGGCATTCTGGCCATGCAGATGATGCCCTCAATGATGCTCACCACCCACGAGAGCCGCTACGCGACCGTGGAGGAGACCTGCGCCGCACTGAAAAACTCGATCGAAGCCAACGACTGGCAGTCGCCCGCAACACGCAACATGACCGCATCCATCGCAAAGCAGGGGGTCACGCTCGACAAGCAGGTCAGCATCGTAGAACTCTGCAACGCCAAGTACGCCCAGGAGGTACTCGCCACCAACCCCGAGGTCTCCACCCTCATGCCCTGCGCCTGGGGCGTCTATGAAGGCGAGGGCGACAAAATCTATATCACCGGCATGAACATGGGGCTCATGGCCAAGATCTTCGGCGGCAACATCGCCAGGGTCATGGGAGGCAGCGTCGCCGCCGACGAAGAGCGGATGCTCGCCCCGGTCATCGCCGAATAAGCACTCCCCACCCACCGTTCCACGCCCGAAAGTGCCCGAAATCACGCGGTACTTTCGGGCTTTTTGTTCTCCCCCATTCAACAATCGTTGCGCTGCTTCCATATGAAGGAACTTTTTCATTAACTTACTGTTATGTCTTTTTTTGCAGGCACGCCACAACAACCATAAACCACACCATCCATGGAAAAAGGAAAACTCCAGGAGTACTGGAAAATCAACCTCAGCTACCTCGTCGGTCTGCTGACGGTCTGGTTTGTCGTATCGTACGGGTTCGGGATTCTCCTTGTAGACCAGCTCAACACCATTCATGTGGGCGGCTTCAAGCTCGGCTTCTGGTTTGCCCAGCAGGGATCGATCTACACCTTCGTCGTCCTGATCTTCGTCTATGTCGCGCTGATGAACCGGCTCGACAAGAAGTTCGACGTCCGCGAGGACTGACGGGCCTACCGGGAAACACACTTCAAAGCACACACAACAAAACCTTAACCGTTTACCGCTATGGATGTACAAATGTGGACATACATCATCGTGGGCATCACGTTCCTCATCTACATCGCAATCGCGGTGTGGGCGAAGGCGGGTTCCACGAAAGAATTCTATGTCGCCGGAGGCGGCGTTCCGCCGGTCCTCAACGGCATGGCGACCGCGGCCGACTGGATGTCGGCGGCATCGTTCATCTCGATGGCGGGCCTCATCTCCTTCATGGGTTATGACGGCTCCGTCTACCTGATGGGCTGGACAGGCGGCTACGTGCTGCTCGCGCTCCTCCTGGCCCCCTACCTGCGCAAGTTCGGCAAGTTCACCGTCCCCGACTTCGTCGGTGACCGCTACTACTCGAACGCCGCGCGCACCGTGGCCATCATCAGCGCCATCTTCGTCTCCTTCACCTACGTGGCCGGCCAGATGCGCGGCGTCGGCGTGGTGTTCTCGCGCTTCCTCGAGGTCGACATCAACACCGGCATCTTCATCGGCATGGCGATCGTCTTCTTCTACGCCGTGCTCGGCGGCATGAAGGGCATCACCTACACCCAGGTGGCACAGTTCTGCGTCCTCATCTTCGCCTACATGGTTCCGGCCATCTTCCTTTCGATGATGATCGCAGGCACCCCGATCCCGCAGCTCGGCTTCGGCGGCGCGGGCGCCGACGGCGTCCACCTGCTCGACAAGCTCGACGGGCTGCACCGCGAGCTCGGCTTCTCGGCCTATACCGACGGCTCCAAGCCGATGATCGACGTCTTCGCCATCACCTTCGCGCTGATGGTCGGTACCGCCGGCCTTCCGCACGTGATCGTGCGCTTCTTCACCGTACCGAAGGTCCGCGACGCGCGCATCTCGGCCGGCTGGGCGCTGATCTTCATCTCCCTGCTCTACACCACTGCGCCGGCCATTGCGACCTTCGCCCGCATCAACCTGATCGACACGGTCAGCAACACCAGCTACTCGAAGCTCGCTGAGGATCCCAAGACCCAGTGGTTCCAGAAGTGGGAGAAGACCGGCCTGCTCGCATGGATGGACAAAAACAACGACGGCGCCATCCAGTACCTCGGCAAGAACGCCAACGGCGGCGATCCGTTCGAGGGCAAGCCCACCTTCACCGGCCAGACCGGCCAGAGCGGAGAAATGCTGCTCTCGAACGCTCCGACCGACAACCAGAACGAGCTCTATATCGACCGCGACATCATGGTGCTGGCCAACCCCGAAATCGGCAAGCTGCCGAACTGGGTGATCGCGCTCGTCGCTGCCGGCGGCCTTGCCGCAGCGCTCTCGACCGCCGCGGGCCTGCTGCTCGTCATCTCGACCTCGGTCGCGCATGACCTCATCAAAAAGCAGCTGAACCCGAACATCAGCGAGAAATCGGAGCTGCTCTTCGCACGCATCGCCGTGGCCATCGCCATCGTGATCGCCGGCTACTTCGGCATCAATCCTCCGGGATTCGTGGCGCAGGTGGTCGCGTTCGCCTTCGGCCTTGCCGCCGCCTCGTTCTTCCCGATCATCATCCTCGGCATCTTCTCGAAGAGGATGAACAAGGAGGGAGCGATCGCCGGCATGCTGAGCGGCCTCATCTTCACGGCTGCCTACATCGTCTATTTCAAGTTCATGCACCCGGAGCTCAACAACCCCGAGCACTGGCTCATGGGCATCTCACCGGAAGGCATCGGCACCATCGGCCTTGTCGTCAACCTCGTTGTCAGCATGGTCGTGTCCCGCGTCACCCCGGAACCTCCGCAGGAGATCCAGGACCTGGTCGACAGCCTCCGCTACCCGAAAGGCGCGGGAGAAGCCTCCAGCCACTGACGGAACACCCGGAAAGAAAAAAAGGCGCGGAACCAACCGCGCCTTTTTTTTTGTTTACTTTCAAGTCGAAGAGACAACGACCAAACGCCCCGAATCCAGAAGAACGCCCCCGCAGATGGCAGCCGACATCGAGACCAACGCCGCCCCGAGGGCATTGCAGGAGAAAGTCGCCTCGCTGCCGACCGCCCCCGGCATCTACCAGTTCAAGAACGCCGCCGGACGGGTGATCTACGTCGGCAAGGCCAAGAACATCCGCTCGAGGGTGCGCTCGTACTTCCGCGACCCGCGCCAGCTCACCGGCAAGACGCAGGTGCTCGTCGGCCATATCGCAGATATCGAGATCATCATCACCTCCTCGGAAGTCGAGGCGCTGATCCTCGAGAACAACCTCATCAAGGAGCAGAGGCCCCGCTACAACGTCAACCTGAAGGACGACAAGACCTACCCCTGGCTCGTCATCTCAAACGAACCCTTCCCGCGCATCTTCATCTCGCGCAACCGCACCCGCGACGGCTCGACCTGGTTCGGCCCCTACACCGAAGCCGGCCAGCTGCGCTCGATCCTCGAGCTCATCGGCTCCATCTTCCCGGTCCGCAGCTGCCGCTACAGCCTTACTCCGGAAAACATCGCCCGAAAAAAATACAAGCTCTGCCTCGACTACCATATCGGCAAGTGCAAGGGCCCCTGCGAAGGGCTCCAGGACGAGGAGGAGTACCTGGAGATGATCGGAGAGATCGTACGCCTCCTCAAGGGACGCACTTCGGGGCTCCTCCGTGAGCTGCAGGAAAAGATGCTCCGGGCGGCAGAAGCGCTGCGCTTCGAGGAGGCGGCAGAGCTGAAGCTCCAGCTGCAGAGCCTCCGGCGCTACGCCGACCGCCAGAAGATCGTGGCCCAGGACGGCCTCGACCGCGACGTCGCCGCCGTCGCCCCGGGCCGGGACGAGGCCTGCGGGGTGGTCTTCCGCATCCGGGAGGGCAAGATGCTCGGAGCGAGGCAGTTCACCCTTACCAACACCGCCGGCGAAGCCGAGGACGCCCTGCTGCTGCGGGTGCTCGAAGACCACTACCTCAAGTCTCCCGAACCCATGCCGGACGAGGTGCTGCTCCCGGTCCCGCTCGGAGAGGAGGAGAGCGAAAGCCTGCGTGCGATCGCCCATGACCGTGAGGAGGCGGGCGGAGAGCGGCGCCGGCAGGTGAAGTTCACGGTACCCCGTATCGGCGAAAAGGCCCAGCTGGTCGAGATGTGCCGCCAGAACGCCCGGCACCACCTCGCCGAATACCTGGTGCAGAAGCAGAAACGGGGAGAGGCGGCGCGCGAACACTACGGGGTAACGGCCCTCCAGGAGTCGCTGCGCCTCCAGCACGCGCCGCGCCGGATCGAGTGTTTCGACAACTCGCACCTCCAGGGCTCCGACTATGTCAGCTCGATGGTCTCTTTCGTGCACGGCAAGCCCATGAAGAAGGCCTACCGGAAGTTCCGCCTTCAGGAGCTCGAAGAGGCCTGCGGAACGGGGAGCTCAGACGACTACGCAGCCATGGAGACCGTGCTCCGCCGCCGCTACGGCGGATCGCTCCAGGAAGAGCTTCCCATGCCGGACCTCATCGTCGTCGACGGCGGCAAGGGCCAGCTCTCCGTCGCCAAAGCGGTGCTCGACGAACTCGGCCTGAAGATCCCTGTCATCGGGCTCGCCAAGCGGCTCGAGGAGGTCTTCGTGCCGGGCTCGTCCCTCCCCTACAACATACCGAAGACCTCGCCGGCCCTCAAGCTGCTGCAGCAGCTGCGCGACGAGGCGCACCGCTTCGCCATCACCTTCCACCGCGACCTGCGCCGGAAGCGGACCCTGCAGACGGGGCTTACCTCGATTCCCGGAATAGGCGAAAAGACCGCCTTCGCCCTCCTCGAGCGATTCGGCTCCGTCGAAGGAGTAGCCGCCGCGAGCCAGGAGGAACTCTCAGCCGTCGCCGGAAGCGTCAAGGGCGTGTCGATTTTCCGCCACTACCATCCCTGATGACCCCGGAACGGAAAGCCGTCCTGTTGTTGTTCGGATATTTCTCGTATATTTACCTTTGTGCCGTGCCCCGATGATGGAAGTGAAATACATGACGCCTGCCAATGAACCTGCCTGATTTTTTCGACGAAAACCACGACTCCCGGAGGGATCCACGGGAAAAGGGAACGCCGGACCTTGAAGGACTTGACGCACTGTTTGATTCTGACGAGCTGATAGAGCGCATCATCCAGCTCAACGAAGAGGGCTTCATCGCCGAATCGCTCCTCGTGGCCCGGCGCCTCGAGGAGATCGCCCCCTACAATACCGAAACCTGGTTCCACCTCGGCAACTGCCTGACCCTCAACGGGCTGTTCGAGGAGGCGCTCGAGGCGTTCTCGCAGGCATCCCTGCTCAGCCCCTCCGACAGCGAAATGACCCTCAACCTCGCCCTCGCATGGTTCAACACCGGCGAGCTCGAGCGCGCGCTCGAAGAGATCGAGGCGATCGTTTCCGACAGCTCAATAGAAAAAGAGTACCACTACTACCGCGGCACCATCCTCCAGCGGCTCGACCGCTACGGGGAGGCCGAAAGTGAGTTCCTGCGCACGCTCGAGCTCGACCCGGAATTCTCCGAAGCCTGGTACGAGCTGGCCTACTGCCGCGACCTGCTCGGCCGACTCGAGGAGAGCTGCGCCGACTACAAAAAGAACCTCGACCTCGATCCCTACAACATCAACGCCTGGTACAACCAGGGGCTGGTGCTCAGCAAGATGAAGCGCTACGATGACGCGCTCGAGTGCTACGACATGGCCCTGGCCATCTCCGACGACTTCAGCTCGGCATGGTACAACCGGGCCAACGTGCTGGCCATCAACGGCCGGATCGCGGAAGCCGCCGAAAGCTACCGCCAGACGCTCGTCTACGAGCCCGACGACATCAACGCCCTCTACAACCTCGGCATCGCCTGCGAGGAGCTCGAGCAGTACCCTGAAGCGGCCGACTGCTACCGCAAGTGCATCCGACAGAGCGCAGACTTCGCCGACGGATGGTTCGCGCTGGCCTGCTGCCATGAGGCGATGGACGAGTACGCCGAATCCTTCGACGCCGTCATGGAGGCCCTGAAGCTCGTCCCCGACAACATCGAGTTCCTGCTCCTGAAAGCCGAGATCGAATACAACGTCAACCAGCTCGAGGAATCCATCGAGACCTACCACCGGGTGATCGAGCTCGACCGGGAAAGTCCGCAGATCTGGGTCGATTTCGCCATGGTGCTCCGCGAGGCCGGCCACATCAACGACTCGATCGACGCCCTGCAGCAGTCGATACGGCTGCAGCCTCACTCGGCAGACGCCCACTTCGAGATCGCCGCCGCCTACTTCGCGATGGGCGACAAGCTCAGCACGCTCAAGGCGCTCAGCAAGGCCTTCAAGATCGACCCCGACAAGAAGCAGTACTTCAAGAGCGAGTTCCCCGAGCTCTACCAGCAGGACGCGGTAAGGAGGATGCTCGGGATTTCATGAACGGGGCCCCTCAGATCTACGGACTCATCGGCCGTGACGTCGGATACTCGCTCTCTCCCCTGATCCACAACACCGCCTTCGACCTCCTGCGGCTGGAGGCCGTCTACACCATTTTCAGCATCGCCGATCCCGCCCAGGTCCCCTTCGCCCTCGGAGGCGTCCGCTCGCTCGGCATCTCGGGCTGCAACGTCACCATCCCCTACAAGGAGACGGTGGTGCCGTTCCTTGACGAGCTCTCCCTGGACGCCAGGAGCATCGGGGCGGTCAACACCATCGTCAACGATGAAGGGAAGCTTGTCGGCCACAATACCGACATCGCAGGGTTCGCCGCCCCGCTCATGGCCCGCAAAGCCGGCATCGCCGGACGGCCGGCGGTCCTCTTCGGCAGCGGAGGCGCCGCCCTGGCCGCCATAGAAGCGATGAAGCGGGACTTCCCTCCCTCGCGGCTCACCGTGTTCGTACGCGACCCCGAGAGCGCGGGCGCCCGCCTGGAGCGCCATATCAGCGAAGGGTTCCTGGAGCTCGCCCTGCAGGAGGAGCTCGACCGGGGAGAGCGCGGAGCCGTCGAGCGGTGCCGCGAGGCCACGCTGCTCGTCAACGCCACGCCGAAAGGCACCCACGGGCGCACCGACGCCCATGAAAGCATCGTCCCCGCCGGAGCGCGAGCCTTCCACGAAGGGCAGACGGTCTACGACATGGTCTACAACCCCGCGGATACGCCGCTGCTCATCTCTGCCCGGGAGGCCGGAGCCTCCACGATCCCGGGCATCGCGATGCTCCTGGCGCAGGCGGCACGCTCGTTCCAGCTCTGGACGGGGCTCGACATGCCGACGGCCGAGATCGAACCCGTCGTCCTGGAAGAACTGCAGAGACGCCGCCAGCAGTAACCACACAACCCTTCCCCGCCCGTCGTCCATGAAACGCTTCTTCGTGCTCCTGTTCTCCGTCATTGCAGCCGACCAGCTGACCAAGCAGCTCGCCGTCAGACTGCTGCGCGACCAGGACAGAAGCATCACCCTCATCAGGGACCTTCTCTCCCTCACCTATGCCGAAAACCGCGGCGTGGCCTTCGGCATGGAGTTCGCCCCTCCGCTGGTGCTGCTCCTCCTCACCGGAGCGATCGTACTCGGCGTCTTCGTCTACGTGGCGCGCAGCGAGAACCGCTCGCCGCTCTTCCTCACCGCATTCGGACTCATCGCCGGAGGCGGGATCGGCAACATGATCGACCGCATCCTCTACGGGAGGGTCACCGACTTCATCTATTTCGACCTCTACCAGGGGGAGCTCTTCGGCCACTGGGTCTCGCTCTGGCCGATCTTCAACGTGGCCGACTCGGCCATCACCATCGGAGCCTGCATGCTGGTCCTCTTCCACGACCGCATCTTCCCCGATACAGAAAAGAACGACGATGTTTGCTGACGCGCACTGCCACCTCTCCTTCCCGGAATTCAACAGCGACCGCGAAGCGGTGATAGCCCGGATGCGGGAAGCGGGCGTCGCGCTCCTCGTCGATCCCGGCACCGACCTCGAGAGCAGCCGCCGCTCAGTCGAGCTGGCAGCAAGACACTCCTTCATCAAAGCCAACGTGGGCCTGCATCCGAATGAAGCCGAAACGCCGGTGCCGGACGACGTCTACCTCGGTCTCGAGGAGCTCGCCCGCCGCCCCGAAACGGTCGCCGTCGGAGAGATCGGGCTCGACTACCACTACCCCGGCCACAGCCCCGAGCACCAGCAGGAGGCGTTCCGCACGATGCTGCGGATGGCCCGCCGGCTCGACCTGCCGGTCGTCATCCACTCGCGCGACGCCTGGCGGGACACCCTGCGCATCCTCGACGAAGAGAAGCACTCCGGCCTGCGGGGCGTCATGCACTGCTTTTCGGGCGACACCGAAACCGCACTCGAGTGCGTCGGCAGGGGATTCCACCTCTCGATCCCCGGCACCATCACCTTCAAACGCTCCCAGCTGCCGGAGGTGGTGCGCAGGGTACCGCTCGAGCGCCTGCTCACCGAGACCGACGCCCCCTACCTCGCCCCCGTGCCGTTCCGCGGCAAACGCAACGAGCCCGCCTACGTGAAGATCGTGGCCGAAGCCGTGGCCGACGCCAGGGAGATCAGCGTGGAAAAGGCCGCGGAAGCGATCTTCCAAAACACCCTCAGCGCCTTTTCGATCACCCTCTAGGCCCCCCTCCGCTTTGCAATTTCCTGTAAACTTGCGTAGGTTCAAATTCGACTTCCGGCCACCGGCCGCAAACGCCAAACCACATCCATGAACGACATCGACACGCAGTCCGCCCGCCCGGAAACGAACCCCTCCGTCGCGGAAAACCTGCTCTACCTCCTGCTCCGCCACAAGAACATCATCGCAGGAGCACTCGTCTTCGTGCTCGCCACGGGCGCCGCGGCCTTCTTCTGGATCCAGCGGCAGGCCGCCCTGGAAAAGGAAGCCGCCCCGCTGCTCTCGGCTGCCGCCGCAGCCTACGACCGCGGCGACTACCAAACCGCCCTCGACGGCACGAAAGAGAGCGTCGGGCTCAAAACCATCTCAGAGCGCTACGACGGCACCCCGAGCGGGGAGATGGCCGAACTGCTCCTGGCCAACGCCTACCATGCCACCGGAATGAACGAGGAGGCCCTCAGGGCGTTCTCCGACGTCTCGCTGAAGAGCCCCGACCTGCAGGCCGCCGCCCTTGCCGGCAGGGCTTCGGCGGAAAGCGACCTGAAAAAGTACCGCCAGGCCGCCGCGAGCTTCGAAGCCGCCGCAGCCAAAGCCGGGAACACGGCCCTGAAGTCCCAGTACCTCACGGCCGCAGCCGGAAACATGCTCGAGGCCGGCGAGACGGAAAAAGCCCAAAAACTCTTCCGGGAGGTCGTCGACCGCTACCCGGGATCGACCGGATCGGGAATCGCGCAGCGCGCGCTCTGGAAGATTTCGGGCACGCTCGAAGCCAAGGAAAACTAATCAACCCCAACACCCAGCAAACACCGCACACCATGGCATCTTCATACCTCATCAAAACCAGCCTCGGAGACATCCAGGTCAGCCTTTACGACGATACTCCCGAGCACCGCGACAACTTCAGGAAGCTCGTCGAGGAGCAGTACTACGACGGCATCCGGTTCCACCGCGTCATCGAAGGGTTCATGATCCAGACCGGCGACCCGCTCTCGCGCCACGACGACAAGCGCATGCTGCACGGCACCGGCGGCCCATCCTACAAGGTTCCGGCCGAAATCAAGCACCCGAACAAGAAGGGCACCCTCGCTGCGGCACGCGACAACAACCCCCAGAAAGCCTCCTCCGGAAGCCAGTTCTACATCAACCAGGCCGACAACGACTTCCTCGACGGACAGTACACGGTCTTCGGCGTGGTTGAATCGGGCATCGAGATCGTCGACAAGATCGCCGCGGTCGACACCGACCACAACGACAACCCGCTCAAACCGGTGACCATCGAAACCATCACCGCCGTTCCGACGGCCTGAAACAAAGAGGGCACAGCATGGACAGCATCTCCTCGAACCTTGCCGAGATCCGCCGGAGGATCGAGCGGGCCGCACTGGATGCAGGACGCGATCCGGCCACGGTGCGCCTCGTCGCCGTATCGAAGACCAAGCCGGCCGAAATGATCCGCGAGGCCTGTGAGGCCGGCCAGACGCTCTTCGGCGAGAGCTACATGCAGGAGTTCCTCGAAAAGCGGGAGGACCCGGTACTCGAGGGGTGCTCGCCCGAGTGGCACTTCATCGGGCACCTTCAGTCCAACAAGATCCGCTCCCTCATCGGCAGGGTGTCGCTCATCCACGGCATCGACAAGCTCTCCACCGCCAGGGAGCTCTCCAGACAGGCGCTCAAGCACGCGCTCACCGCCGACTACCTGCTCGAGGTGAACACCTCACGGGAGGAGACGAAGTACGGCATGCGGCCCGAAGAGGTCGAAACGGCGGCCGAAGAGCTCTTCGCTCTCCCCTCGGTCCGGCTGCGCGGCCTCATGACCATCGCCGCCCCCGACCCGGAGGCCGCCGAACTCGAGTTCAGGGAGCTGCGGGAGCTGCTCCTGCGGCTCAGGAAACTCGCCCCTCGCCCCGAGGAGCTGACGGAACTCTCGATGGGAATGAGCAGCGACTTCGAAGCGGCCGTCCGAGAGGGAGCCACCCTCGTGAGGGTCGGAACGGCCATCTTCGGCTGGCGCTGAAGCCGGCCTGAAAAGAAGGGAATCGATCCCCCGCCCTGAGGGCGGGGGATTTTTTTCTGAGGACCCGAGCGGTTATATTGAGGGTTTTCAGCCAGGGTCTCCACCAAGCACAACCATAAATCATACCGACCATGATCGCACAAAAGGCAAAAATCCAGGAAGCCGTTTCGTTCATCAGGAAAAAGACGCAGGACGAATACCCGGTGGGCATCGTGCTCGGTACCGGACTCGGAGCCCTGGCAAAAGAGATCGACGTCGATTTCGCGCTGGACTATGCCGACATCCCGAACTTCCCCATCTCGACCGTCGAGACCCATCACGGCAAGCTGATCTTCGGCACCCTGGCAGGCAAGAAAGTCGTCGCCATGCAGGGCCGATTCCACTTCTATGAAGGCTACTCGATGCAGCAGATCGTCTTCCCGATCCGCGTCATGAAGCACCTCGGCGTGAAAACCCTCGGCATCACCAACGCCTGCGGGGGCCTGAACCCCGGCTTCCGGAAAGGCGAGATCATGCTCATCGACGACCACATCAACCTCCTTCCCGGCAACCCGCTCATCGGGCCCAACGACCCCGAGGTCGGTTCACGCTTCCCCGACATGTGCGAACCCTACTCGAAGCGCATCCTCCGGATCGCCGAGAGCGTCGCCCTCGAGCACAAGCTCAAGGTCCAGCGCGGCGTCTACATCGCCCTCTCGGGCCCCTGCCTCGAGACCCGTGCCGAATATCGCATGCTGCGCACCCTCGGCGCCGACGTCGTCGGCATGTCGACCGTGCCGGAGGTGATCGCCGCCGTCCACCAGGGCACCGAGGTCTTCGGCATGTCCATCATCACCGACGAGTGCTTCCCCGACAGCCTCCAGCCGGTCAGCATCGAGGAGATCATCGAGGTCTCCAACCATGCCGAGCCGAAAATGACCACCATCTTCAAGAATGTCGTAGCCAACCTTTAATCCGCCCCACAGCAACCATGATCGACGCGATATCATTCAGGAACGGCACCTTCCGCTACCTCGACCAGCGCTACCTGCCGCTGCAGGAACTCCATGTCGAGACCAGGGACCACCGCGAGGCGATTGAAGCCATCAAGACCCTGGCCGTCAGGGGAGCGCCGCTCATCGGCGCCTCGGCGGGCTACACCGTCGTGCTCGGAGTCAACGAGTACCAGGGCGACAAGGCTGGCTTCCCCGCATACTTCCGCCAGCTCATCGAGGACGTCAACGCATCGCGCCCGACAGCCGTCAACCTCTTCTTCGCAACGAAGAAGATGGAGGCGGTCTACGAGGCCAACTACGACGCCGACAGCCTCGAGGCGCTGAAGGCCAGGATGGAGGCCGAGGCCCACAAGATCTACAACGACGAGGTCGAGAACTGCGACCGCATCGCACGCCACGGCGTCGAGCAGCTGAAGCAGGACTGCGCCGGGATCCTCAAAACGCGCAAGCTCAACGTGCTCACCCACTGCAACACCGGCACCCTGGCCTGCTGCGGCATCGGAACGGCGCTCGGCGTGATCCGGCTCGCCTATGAGGAAGGTCTCATCGAGCGCGTCATCACCAGCGAGAGCCGCCCGCTCCTGCAGGGCCTGCGCCTGACGGCCTGGGAGCTCGAGCACGACGGCATCCCCTTCGCCTCGATCTCCGACTCCTCATCGGCGATCCTCATGCAGCGCGGCATGATCGACTTCGCCGTCACCGGCGCCGACCGCATCACGGCCAACGGCGACACGGCAAACAAGATCGGCACCTTCGCCCACGCCATCAGCGCGAAGTACCACAACCTGCCCTTCTACATCGCCGCTCCCGTCTCGACCATCGACATCACGATGAAGGAAGGCACCGAGATCCCGATCGAAGAGCGCAACGCCGACGAGCTGCGCAAGATCTTCGGCACACAGGTCGCCATGCCGACCACGCCGGTCGTCAACTACGCCTTCGACGTGACCCCCGGAACGCTCATCCGCGGCATCATCACCGAGAAGAAGGCGGTCGTCGGCAACTACGAAACCGGACTGAGGGAGCTCTTCTCCTGAAGGCTTTCGGGCATTGAAGAGGGAAACCGGGCCGGACGCCCGGTTTTTCTCTGCCACAAAACAGGATACTCCGGATCTTATTTTTTCCGGATTTCCCCATATTGTCTTACCTTCCTGTACCCCGCCCCTGCAGCCAACCGGACGGGAGGGCGCTCCGCCCGGAAGGATCTTACCCGCAACAGCAACCGAACGTACCATGGACATCGTTTTTCTGGCAAGGCTCCAGTTCGCCCTCACCTCGGTCTTCCACTTCTTCTTCGTCCCGCTCACGCTCGGCCTCTCGATCTTCACGGCGATACTGGAGACCGCCTGGGTACGCACCGGCAACCGCAAGTACCTCCAGCTCGTCCAGTTCTGGGGCAGGATCTTCCTCATCAACTTCGCTGTCGGCGTGGTGACCGGCATCGTCATGGAGTTCCAGTTCGGCATGAACTGGTCGGAATACTCGCGCTTCGTCGGCGACATCTTCGGCGTGCCGCTGGCCATCGAGGCGCTGCTCGCCTTCTTCATGGAGTCGACCTTCCTCGGCATCTGGATCTTCGGACGCGACCGGCTGCCCAAAGCGGTGCACGCCGCATCGATCTGGCTCGTTGCGCTCGGCTCGAACCTCTCGGCGCTCTGGATCCTCGTCGCCAACTCCTTCATGCAGGCCCCGGTCGGGTTCCGCATGGCGGCCGACGGCTCGCGGGCCGAGATGACCGACTTCGCAGCCCTGCTCTTCAACCCCAACGTCTGGAAGCAGTTCCCGCACGTGCTCGCCGGCGGCATCGTGACGGCCGGTTTCCTCGTCATCGCCCTGAGCACATGGCATATCATGAAGGGCTCCAAAGGCAGGGAGGCCTTCGTCATCTCCATGAAGTTCGGCACCATCTACGCCTTCATCGGCACGGTCCTGGTGACACTGGCCGGGCACACCCAGATGCAGCACATCATGAAAACGCAGCCGATGAAGGTGGCCGCGGCAGAGGCGCTCTGGGAGACGGAGAACCCGGCCAGCTTCTCGCTCTTCACCATCGGCGACGAGGAGAAGCTCGAGGACCTCTACTCAATCCGCATCCCCCGCCTGCTCTCCTTCCTCGCCTACAACTCGTTCGAAGGCGAAGTGAAGGGCATCCGCCAGCTGCAGGCCGAGTACGAAGCGCAGTACGGCCCCGGCGACTACGTCCCCTCCGTCATCACCGCCTACTGGAGTTTCCGGCTGATGGTGGGTGCCGGCACCCTCATGCTCCTGGTCTCGCTCCTCGCCCTCTGGAAGGTCTCGAGGGACGACTACCGGTTCCCGCCGCTCCTCGGCGCCCTCTTCTTCTGGTCGATGCTCCTGCCGTGGATCGCCAACTCGACCGGCTGGATCCTGGCCGAGATGGGCCGCCAGCCCTGGATCGTCTTCGGACTCCTGAAGACGGAGCAGGCCGTCACGCCGGCCTCGGTGGTGGGCCCGGGTGAGCTCGTGCTCTCCATCGCCCTCTTCACGGCCCTCTACCTCCTGCTCGCCGCAGCAGACCTCTTCCTCATCCGCAAGTACGCCGCCCTCGGGCTCGAGGGCACCGAATAACCCGAAAAAGAGCACAACAATGGAACTGCAAGCACTCTGGTTTATCCTCGTCGCCGTCCTCTTCACCGGGTTCTTCTTCCTCGAGGGGTTCGACTTCGGGGTGGGCATCCTGCTCCCCTTCATGGGAAAGGACGACCGCGAACGCCGCGCTGTCATCAACACCATCGGTCCGTTCTGGGACGGCAACGAGGTCTGGCTCGTCACCGCAGGAGGCGCGATGTTCGCCGCCTTCCCCCACTGGTACGCCACCCTCTTCAGCGGCTTCTACCCCGCCCTGCTCCTGATGCTCGCCGCCCTCATCATGAGGGGCGTGGCCTTCGAGTTCCGCAGCAAGCACGACAGGCCGTCGTGGAGGAACTTCTGGGACTGGAGCATCTTCCTCGGCAGCGCCCTTCCCGCCCTTCTCTGGGGCGTGGCCATGGCCAACTTCATCCGCGGGGTTCCCGTCGACGCTTCGATGAACTACGCCGGAGGGTTCTGGAACCTGCTCAACCCCTATGCGCTCGCCTGCGGCCTGGCCTCGCTCTCGATCTTCACCCTGCACGGCGCGGTCTTCCTCACCCTGAAAACGACAGGGGAGATGCGCGAGCGTGCGATGGCGACCGCCAAAACCCTCTGGACCCCGGCCGTCCTGCTCTCGATGCTCTTCATGGCCTACACCTACGTCGAAACCGACCTCTACCAGCGGCTCGGCATCAATCCCGGCATCGTTCCGGTCTTCAGCGTCCTGGCGCTGTTCTCGGTCAGGACGCTCCTCCGGAGAAACGCCTCCGGCTGGGCTTTCGCCATGACGGGCGTCGCCATCGCCTTCTCGACCGCGACCATCTTCATGGGCCTCTACCCGAGGGTGCTCGTCTCGAGCCTCAACCCCGAATGGAGCCTGACGGTGCAGAACGCCTCGTCCTCCCCCTACACGCTCTCCATCATGACGACGGTGGCGCTCATCTTCGTCCCCCTCGTGCTGCTCTACCAGGGATGGAGCTACTGGGTCTTCCGCCAGCGGGTGGCCGTCGACGCGCACCACGAATACTGATCCCGCAGGATGAACAAGCCGCCATTCCCCCGAGATGAACATTGACCGGCGCCTCCTCGCCCTCATAGGCCCGGAGAAGGCGCCGTTCGTCCTCTCTATCGCGGCATCCACGGCCGTCTCGGTGGCGCTGATCGGCCAGGCGGCCGTCCTCAGCCTGATCATCAGCCGCGCCTTCCTCGAAGAATCCCCGCCCGCCTCGCTCCTTCCTCCGATCGGGCTGTTCGCGCTCCTCAGCATCCTCAGGATGCTCTTCGGCTGGCTCGCCCACGCCGGGGCGAAGCGCGCCTCGACGGCCGTGCGCCTCGCGCTCTTCGAGCGGCTCACCAGGGCCGTCGCCCTCCGTGGCCCCCTCTTCACCCGCTCCCTTCCGAGCGGCCGGCTCTCGACCACCCTCCTGAAGGGCATCGAATCCCTCGACGCGTATTTCAGCCAGTACCTTCCGCAGCTCTTCCTGGCGCTTGCCGCCCCCGTCCTGATCCTCGGCGCCGTCTTCCCCCAGGACCCGGTCTCGGGGTTCATCCTGCTCGGCACCGCCCCCCTCATCCCGCTCTTCATGGCGCTCATCGGGCGAAGGGCCGGAGCGATGACCGACCGGCAGTGGGAGAGCCTCAGCCGGATGAGCGGATACTTCCTCGACATGCTGCAGGGAATGACGACCCTCAAGCTCTTCGCGCGGAGCCGCAGCCGGCGGGACGCCGTCGCCGAGGCCGGGGAAGGGTTCAGGAAGGCGACGATGCAGGTCCTGCGGGTCGCCTTCCTCTCCTCCCTCACCCTCGAGCTGGTCGGCACCATCGGCACCGCCATGGTCGCCGTCGGCATCGGCCTGCGGCTGCTCTCGGCGGGACTCGAGTTCCGAACCGCCCTCTTCATCCTCCTGCTCACCCCCGACTTCTATCTCCCCCTCCGCCAGCTCGGCCTGAAGTTCCACGCCGGCATGGAGGGGGTGAGCGCCTCCAGGGAGATCTTCGGAGTGCTCGACCTGGCCGCCGAAAGCGATCATGCCGGAGAGGACGAAAAGAATCCCGCACCGCCGGCCGACCCCGGCCGCTCTGACATCCGTTTCGAAGGGGTCGGCTACAGCTACCCCGGTGCCGATGCCCGGGCCCTCAACAATCTCAGCTGCACCGTCGAAGCGGGCCTCACCACCGCCCTCACCGGCCCGAGCGGAGCCGGCAAAAGCACCCTGGTGAACCTGCTCCTCCGATTCCAGTCGCCGGACGAAGGCACATTCACCCTCGCCGGACGGCCGATCGGGGAGTTCGACCCGGAGGAATGGCGGGAACGCATCGCATGGGTGCCGCAGCATCCGTTCCTCTTCAGCGGCACCCTCCGCGAAAACATCATGATGGCCAACCGCCGGGCGAGCGGAGAGGAGCTCCTCCGGGCCGTCCGCTCTGCGGGGCTCGAAGAGCTCGTCGGGCTCCTCCCGGAGGGGCTCGACACCCCGCTGGGGGAAGGCGGGGCGCGCTTCAGCGGGGGCGAGGCCCAGCGCATCGCCCTGGCCAGGGCCTTCATCAGGGATGCGTCGCTCGTCGTGCTCGACGAACCGACCTCGCATACCGACCCGGAACTCGAGATGGCCCTCAACCGGAGCATGCGCGAGCTCGTGCGCGGCCGAACCGCCCTCATCATCGCCCACCGCCCCGAGACCATCCGCACTGCGGACAGGATCCTGGTGCTCGAAGAGGGCCGGCTCAGGGCATCGGGCACCCACGCTGAACTCATGGAGGAAGACGCCTTCTACCGCGAGGCGTTCGCCACCGAAGGGGAGGAGAGGCCATGAAGACCTTCCTGCGACTCGTCCGCATCGTCCGTCCCTGGACCGGCTGGATGCTTCTTTCGGCACTGCTCTCGTTCCTGGCGACCGGCAGCGGCATCGGACTGCTCATGACGGCCGCCTACCTCATCGCCAAGGCTGCGCTGGAGCCGCCCCTTGCGGCCCTGCAGGTGGGCATCGTCGGCGTGCGCTTCTTCGGCCTGGCGCGCGGCGTCGTCCGCTACCTCGAACGACTCGCCTCGCACGACACCACCTTCCGCATCCTCACCAGCCTGCGCGTCTGGTTCTATGACGCGCTCGAGCCGCTCGCCCCGGCCCGGCTCATGCAGTTCCGCAGCGCCGACCTCCTCCAGCGCTCGGTCGACGACATCCAGAGCCTGGAAAACCTCTACACGAGGGTGCTCGCCCCTCCCCTGACGGCGCTGTTCACCGCGCTGCTGCTCTGGCTGCTGCTCGGCTCCTTCTCAGTGGAGGCGGCCCTGGTTCTCCTCGCGTTCCACATCCTCGCCGGCATCGGCATCCCGCTCCTCTCCGTACGGCTCGGCCGCGGCACCGAAAGCGGCATCATCCGCCAGCGGACCAGGGAGCGGCTGCAGGCCGTCGACTTCATAGAGGGGATCGCCGAACTGCAGATGTACGGCGAACTCGAGCGGCACCTCCGTGAGATGCGGCAGGCCGAGAGGAAGAAACTCTCGCTCGAGCGGAGAAGCGCCCTCGTCGACGGCATGCACGAGACCCTCGTCGGGCTCACGATGAACGCCGCGGTGCTCGCCGTGCTCTGGTCGGTCATGCCGCTTGCCCGGGCCGGCGCGGAGAGCGGCATCCTGCTCTCCGTCGCGACGCTCGCCGTCATGGCCTCGTTCGAGCCCTTCACGATGCTGCCGGCCTCGCTCCGCCACCTCGAGGCCGACGTCCACGCGGGGGAGCGGATCTTCGAGATCCTCGACGCCGAACCCGAAGTGCGGGATCCCGACGCCCCCGCAGCTGTTCCCGACCGTCTTCCGATCACGGCCGAAAAGCTCTCGTTCACCTATCCGGGCAGCACGCGCCCGGCGCTCGACGCGCTCTCCTTCAGCATTCCCCAGGGATCGAAGGTGGCCGTTGTCGGTCCGAGCGGATCGGGAAAATCGACCCTCACCTCCCTCCTCGTACGATTCTGGAACCCGACCGAAGGAACGCTCGCTCTCGGCGGGAACCCCATCGAAGCCTACAGCCAGGAGGAACTGCGCCGCCACGTCGCGCTCATCCCGCAGCGGACCTACGTCTTCAGCGAAACCATCCGCCAGAACCTCCTGCTCGCCCGGCCCGGGGCCTCGGAGGACGAGCTCGTCTCGGCACTCAGGGCGGCCGGGCTCGGCCATTTCAGGGCGCGGCTCGACGAGTTCGCCGGGCAGCACGGCATGCAGCTCAGCGGCGGAGAGCGCCAGCGCCTGGCCATCGCCCGCGCCATCCTGCAGGACGCCCCGGTCGTCGTGCTCGACGAAGCGACCGCGAGCCTCGACCGTCCGACCGAGCGGGAGGTGCTCCGACGCGTCGAAGAGGCTTTTGAAGGGCGCACCCTCATCACCATCACCCACCGCCTGCAGGAGATGGAGCGGTTCGAGCGCATCCTGGTCCTCAAAAACGGCCGGCTCGCGGAATCCGGCACCCACAGTGCGCTCATGAAGGAGAATGGCGTATATTGCGCGATGTGGAACCTCCAGCACCGTAGAACAGGAACAGAAGCATGAACGAAAGAGCAGAACAGTCCCCCGCCGCCTCCCCGAAACGCATCTTCGTCGTGGGAGCGACCGGCTACATCGGAAAGTTCGTCACGAGGGAGCTGGTCAAGCGGGGACACGAGGTGGTGAGTTTCGCCCGATCCCGCTCGGGAGTGGACGGAGGGACGAGCCAGGAGGAGACCCGCCGCGAGCTTGCCGGCTCCGAGGTCCGCTTCGGGGACGTCGGCGATATGGAGTCGATCCGGCGGGACGGGATCCGCGGCGAGCACTTCGACGCCGTCTACAGCTGCCTCACCTCGCGCACCGGCGGCATCGAGGACTCCTGGAAGATCGACTACCGGGCGACCTCAAACGCGCTCCGGGCCGGCATGGAAGCCGGCATCGCACACTTCGTCCTGCTCTCGGCCATCTGCGTGCAGAAACCCATGCTGGAGTTCCAGCGCGCGAAACTGAAGTTCGAGGCCGAACTCGTTGCTTCCGGAGTGGACTATTCGATCGTGCGCCCGACCGCCTTCTTCAAGTCGATCGCCGGCCAGGTCGAGTCGGTCAAAAGCGGCAAACCCTACGTGATGTTCGCCGACGGGGAGCTGACGCGCTGCAAGCCCATCAGCGAAGCCGACCTGGCGCGCTTCATGGCCGACTGCCTGGAGGATCCCTCGCTCCGGAACCGGATCCTCCCGATCGGCGGACCAGGAAAAGCGATCTCTGCCAGAGAGCAGGGGGAGATGCTCTTCAGCCTGCTGGGCCGCGAGCCGAAATTCAAGAAGGTGCCGATCCAGATCTTCGACGTCGTCATCCCCGTCCTCACGCTGCTTTCGAAGTTCCTGCCGAAACTCCGCGACAAGGCCGAGTTCGCCCGCATCGGCAAGTACTACTGCTCCGAGTCGATGCTGGTCTTCGATCACGAAAAAGGCTGCTACGACGAGGATGCGACCCCATCGTACGGCACCGACACCCTGCGCGACTTCTACGAGCGCGTCCTCAAGGAGGGGCTGAAGGGACAGGAGCTCGGCGCCCACGCCATGTTCTAGCGGGAAGCGGGAAACGGCCTTTCGCCGAGCAGCCGGTCGAAATCCACCGGGAAGGAGGGCTCGAGCCGACCCTCGCTGTCCCGCCCCTCGGGCATCGGGTGCACACCCCGGGGAAACTCGTCATGGCGCAGCAGGTAGTTTGTAAGCCAGCCCGTCAGGCGCCAGTAGCCGGACGGCTTCGCGTTCGGATCCGCAGCCCGGGGGTTCGGGGGCTTCCCCGCGGCCCACTCTTCGACGATCCCCTCCACCAGCGCCCGGTAGCGGGCCTCGCGTTCGTTTCCGCATTCCACCATCACTGCCCCCCGTTCTTGTTGTTTGCGCCGGTCCGGGCAACCCTTCGGATTTTCGATGCGTCGAAGCCCATGGCAGCAGCTTTCTTTCTGAGCTCATCGTAGAGCCCCTCTTCCATCACGGGCGAGCGGCCGAGTATCCACAGCAGGTCGCGATCGTGTCCGGAGACCAGCGCCCAGCGGTACTCGGGATCGAGCACGAGCACGTTGTAGCTGGCGTAGAAGGGACCGAAGAAGGAGACCTCGAGCGCCCCGCGGTCCGCCGCGCCGGCGAACTTCGCCCTGCCCTTCACGCTCTTCCACTCCTGCTTCCGGCCGTCGTAACCCCGGTTCTCCACCCTGACGGAACCGTCTTCGGAGAGGGTATAGGTGGCCGAGACCTCCTCGAAGTCCTTCTCGAACGAGTTGGGGATCCGCGCGATCTCGTACCAGGTTCCGAGGTAGCGCTCGAGCGAGAAGTTTCCGACGGGCTCGAGCCCCTCCGGCACGCCGGTGCATCCGGCCGGCACGAGCAGCAGGATGCAGAGCGCGCGTCTGAACAGAGCTGTGATCTTCATGGTTCTTCCTCCTTCTTTTCTTCGGTTATCCGGCATACCTCGCCGGGGTACTCTATCTCGACAGTCGAATGCTCGATGCCGTGCCGGCGTACCAGCCCGGCGATCCGCCGCTTCAGCTCCGTGTAGGCGCATGCGTCGAGTTCACGCTCCAGCTCGAGGTGTGCGGTGAAGACCTTCTGGCGCCCGTCCTGCGACCAGATGTGGGCGCTGTGGACCGCACGCACCCCCTCGAGCCCTTCAGCATCCCGCACCACCGCCTCGAGGCTCACCCCTTCCGGCACCGCCTGCAGGAACACCGGCAGCATCGAGCGGAGGTTCCGTAGCGCCCCGAAGAGGATGACGAGGGTGATGGCAACGGCAAGCAGCGGATCGAGCACGGGAATATCCCAGAACATGAGAACCACGGCGACAACGAGCACCGCCGCCCAGCCGAGCACATCCTCGAGAAGATGCAGGGTGACGAGACGCGCGTTCATGCCCTCCGTTTTGCCGATCCGGAGCATCGCCAGGAGGTTGACGCCCACACCGATGAGGGCGAGCACAACCATGCCCGAAGCATCCGGAGTGCCGGGATCGACAAGCCGCGGCACGGCCTGGACCAGCACGAAGACCGAGCCGCCCGTCAGGATGAGGGCGCTCAGGAGTGCGCCGACAAGCGAGAATCGGCGGTACCCGTAGGAGTATCGTTCACTCTGCCCGGCGAGCGAGAGGCGTTCGAAGTACCAGGCCTGTCCGAATGCGAAAGAGTCGCCGAGGTCGTGGACCGCGTCGGCCAGGATCGCGGTGCTGCCGGTCAGCCATCCCCCCACAAACTCCACGAGCGTGAATGAGAGGTTGAGGAAGAATGCCATACCGATGTTGCCGGCGGCAGTGTGGTGGTGATGGTCGTGCGTCTGTGCGTCTCCTGCGCTCATTCCGGGACTCCGTTCAGTCGAAAACGATGGTCTTGCGTCCGTTCAGCAGGATGCGGTGCTCGCAGTGCAGGCGCACCGCCCGGGCCAGCACCAGCCGCTCCAGGTCGCGCCCCCTGCGGATGAGGCCGCTGAGGGTGTCGCGGTGGCTCACCCGCATGATGTCCTGCTCGATGATGGGCCCCTGGTCCAGCTCCTCGGTGACATAGTGGCTCGTCGCTCCGATGATCTTTACGCCGCGCTCGTAGGCCTGGCGGTAGGGGTTGCCCCCGACGAAGGCCGGCAGGAAGGAGTGGTGGATGTTGATGGCGCGACCATGCCAGCTGCGGGCGAACTCCGGCGAAAGCACCTGCATGTAGCGGGCCAGCACGATGGCGTCGACATTGTTCGAGCGGAGAAGCTCCTGCTCGCGGGCCTCGACCTCCGGGCGGGTCCCGGCCGTCAGGGGGAAATGGTGGAAAGGGATGCCGTACTGGGCGGCAAGCGGCCCGAGGTCGGGGTGGTTCGAGATCACCAGCGGGATCTCCGCCTGGAACTCTCCCATGCTGTAGCGCCAGAGCAGCTCCTGGAGGCAGTGGTCGTAGCGGGAGACGAAGAGGGCCAGGCGGGTGGGCCGGCCGGTGAAACGGATGCTCCAGTTGGCTTCGAACTCCAGGCCGAGGGGGCGGAAAGCCTCCCCGAGGCGCGAAACGGGTATCGAGAGCCCCTCGGTGCTCCATGAAACGCGGATGAAAAACATGCCGGCCTCTGCATCGACATGCTCGTCGAGGTCGATGATGTTGCCGCCCCGCTCGTAGATGAAGTGCGAGATGCGGGAGACGAGGCCGCTGCGGTCGCGGCAGGAAAGCAGGAGTATGGCTGCCGGGCTTGGTTCCTGGTGCATGGGTTCGGATGGCAAGGTTCGGGGGATGCAATAGCGCCCCATTTGTGTATATTTAGGTTTTTTCAACGCGACTTCCGACACAAATAAATCCTGCACTGCGGGGTTTTTGGCCCTGCGGCCCCGGCCGCGGCCCGATGCGATCCATGAATACACGAGCCCGACACCTTGCGGCAACTGCCGCCATCATCCTCTGCTGCGCGCTCTCGGCGGCGTTCCTGGACCGCCCGCTCGCGCTTTACCTCCACGCCCTCGACGCTCCGACGTGGCATGCCGCGTTCGGCTGGATCACCCGTTGGGGCCAGTCGGAATGGTACCTCGTACCCGGCATCGTCCTCTATTTCGCCCTCAGGAAAACGAATCGGCAGCTTTCATCAAAGGGACTGTTCATCTTCAGCGTCACTGCCGTCTCGGGTCTCGCGGCCGACCTCGTCAAATGGATCCTCGGACGGGCACGGCCGACGAAGCTCTTCAACGAAGGCGTCTACGGCCTCGACTGGTTCCGCATCGAGCACGCCTGGGTCTCGTTCCCCTCCGGCCATTCCGCCACCGCCTTCAGCGTCGCCGCAGCGCTCGCGCTGCTCTATCCGAGAGCGGCCCCGGTCTTCTATGCCGCTGCGGCCCTCATCGCCTTCAGCCGGATGTTCCTCGGCCAGCACTTCCTCTCGGACGTCGTCGCCGGTTCGGCGCTCGGCGTCGCCACGAGCCTCATCCTCTACAACCGCTATTTCAAAGAGAGCACCCATGCACCCCGACAGGTCCAGCCGTGAAAGCGTCATACTCGGCGCGCTCCTGGCAATCATCCTTGCCGTGACCTGCTTCGCCGTGCTCGGCCGGGCGCCGCTCTTCGACGTCGACGAGGGGGCGTTCAGCGAGGCGACGCGCGAGATGCTCCGAAGCGGCAACTACCTCTCAACGACCCTGAACGGAGCCCCCCGCTTCGACAAGCCGATCCTCATCTACTGGCTCCAGCTGCTCTCCCTGAAAACGTTCGGCCCGGGCGAGTTCGCGTTCCGCCTCCCCTCGGCCCTGGCGGCAGGGGCATGGTCTTTCGCCCTCTTCCTGCACGAGTCCCGCCGCAGCGGCGCGCGCCAGGCATTCACGGCGGCCGCCATGCTGATCCTCTCGCTCCAGGTAACCATCATCGCCAAGGCGGCCATCGCAGACGCCCTGCTCAACCTCTGCCTTGCCGGCACCCTCCTCTCGCTCCTCACCTACTACCGGTCCGGCTCCAGACACGCCCTGCTCCTCGCGTTCTCCGCAATGGGGTTCGGGATGCTGACGAAAGGTCCCGTGGCGGTCCTCATCCCGCTTGCCGCGACATTCCTCTTCCAGCTCGGCCGCGGCACCCTGCGCCAGTGGCTGCGGATGGTGCTGGACCCCGCGGGTATCGCGCTCTTCCTCGCCATTGCGCTGCCCTGGTACCTCCTCGAGTACCGGGCCGAGGGGATGGACTTCATCCAGGGGTTTTTCCTCAAGCACAACGTCGGCAGGTTCGGCACCTCTTTCGAAGGACACTCCGGCTCCATCCTCTACTACGTGCCCGTTGTCATCATCGGGCTCATGCCCTTCACAGGGCTGCTCTACACGGTGGTTCGAAACTTCCGCAGGCTGATGGCCGACCCGGAGAACCTCTTCCTCGGGATCTGGACGCTCTTCGTCTTCGCCTTCTTCTCGCTCTCCGGCACGAAGCTCCCGCACTACATGATCTACGGCTACACGCCGCTCTTCATCCTGATGGCGCGCGCCCTGCCCTACCTGCGCCGGCCGGCGCTCACCCTCATCTGGCCGCTCCTGCTGCTGGCCCTGCTCGCCCTCCTACCGGCACTCCTCCCTGCGGCAGCGGCTATGGCTGCCGGCGACCCCTTCATCGCCGACATCCTGGAGGCCGCCCGGGCGATCTTCGCAGAGGGCCACATCATCCTCACCCTCGCCCTCGCAGCAGCAATGGCCGCAATCATGCTCCTGCGCCGATTCCCGGCGGAGTTCCGGCTCGTCGCCTCAGGCCTCTGCTTCTCGCTCTACGTCAACCTGCACGTCATGGCGCTGGCCGGAAGGCTGCTGCAGGAACCGGTGAAGGAGGCCGCGCTTTTGGCGAAGCAGAACGGCTGGGAAATCGTGATGTGGCGGGTCGATTACCCCTCTTTTTTAGTATATTCGGAATCATTAGCCCTGAAGCGCGATCCCCGGCCGGGCGAGGTCGTCCTGACCACGTCGAAGCATCTTGGAGAGCTCCGGGAGCCGGAGGTGCTCTATCGGAAAAACGGAATCGTGCTCTTGAGAACCACCCAATGAACCCCCTGCCATGAAGCTGTCAGTCGTCATACCGGTCATGAACGAGGAGGAGAGCATACAGCCGCTCTTCCAGGCCCTCGAGTCGGCCCTTTCCGGGGTCGAGCACGAGGTCGTGATGGTCGACGACGGCTCGACGGACGCCACGGTCAAGCGGATGGAGGCCCTCCGGACGCCGAACGTGAAGATCGTCGTGCTCAACAAGAACTACGGGCAGACCACCGCCATGGCGGCAGGCATCGCCGAAGCCGGAGGCGAGCTCATCGCCACCATGGACGGCGACCTGCAGAACGACCCCCGGGACATCCCGATGATGATGGAGTACCTCCGGGAGCACGACCTCGACGTCGTGGCCGGACGGCGCGCGGGGCGCAAGGACGGCATGGTGCTGCGCAAGATCCCGAGCGCGATCGCCAACGCCATCATCCGCAACATGACCGACGTGCACATCCGCGACTACGGCTGCACGCTGAAGGTGTTCAAGCAGGAGGTGGCGAAGAACCTCGGCCTGTACGGGGAGCTGCACCGCTTCATCCCGGTGCTCGTCCAGCTCTACGGCGCAAAAATGGAGGAGGTCGACGTGCGCCACCACGCCCGCCAGTACGGCAAGTCGAAGTACGGCATCGGCAGGACCTTCAAGGTGCTCAGCGACCTGCTCTTCATGGTCTTCTTCCAGAAATACAGCCAGCGCCCGATGCACCTCTTCGGCACCCTCGGGTTCGTCTCGTTCTTCATCGGCCTCGCCATGAACCTCTACCTGCTCCTGCTGAAGATCCTCGGCCAGGACATCGGGGGAAGGCCGCTGCTCTCGCTCGGCATCATCCTGACCTTCATCGGCATCCAGCTCATCACGACGGGCTTCATTGCCGAGTTCATCATGCGGACCTACTACGAGTCGCAGAACAAGAAACCCTACATCATCCGCAAAACCGTTGGCAAAAACTAGTCAGGGCGCAAAAAAGACGCTCAAGGCGCTCCTCCAGGTCCTCGTCACCCTTACCGCGCTCTACCTGGTCCTGCAGAAGACCGACGTCCGGCAGATCGGCCAGGCCATCGGCGGTTCCAACCCCTGGTACATCCTGCTCGCCATCGTCTTCTTCAACATCTCGAAGCTCTTCAACGCCGTCCGGCTGAACCGCTTCTTCCGGGCAATCGGGCTCGACCTTCCGTGGGGCTACAACCTGAAGCTCTACTACCTGGGGATGTTCTACAACCTCTTCCTTCCGGGAGGGGTCGGCGGGGACGGCTACAAGATCTTCGTCCTGCAGAAGAACCACGGCGTAAAAACAATCAACGTCTTCCACGCCGTCTTCTGGGACCGGCTGACCGGCATCATTGCGCTCATCTTCCTCGCGCTCATCCTGCTGATTCCGAGCTCGTTCGCCGCCCTCATGCCGACGACGGTCCCCTACCTCTGGGCAGGGCTCGCGGCAGTCTACCCGATGGCCTGGCTGCTCAACCGCTTCGCCTACCCCCAGTTTCTCCAACTCTTCGCCGTAACGGCCTGGGAATCGATCATGGTGCAGGCCACGCAGGCCGCCACGGCCTTCTTCATCCTGCAGGCCCTCTCTCCCGACACCCACAGCATCGACTACCTGGCCATCTTCATGTTCTCGACGGTGGCCACCATCCTGCCGATCACGATCGGCGGAGCCGGCGCTCGCGAGGTGACCTTCTACTACATGCTCAACCACATCCAGCTCGACGCCAGCCTCGGCATCGCTCTCTCGCTGGTCTTCTTTGCCGTCTCGGCCGTCTCGTCGCTGCCCGGCATCCTGCTCAGGATCCGCCACGAAGCCCCCGCGGCGAAGGAAGCCGAAACGCCCTGACCCCCCGCCGCCGGCTCCCCCTCAGGATCCCGGAGCCGTGAGTTCGAGGTCGTAGAGGCGGCACTGCAGCTGCCGCCGGCCCCGCCATACCCGTCTCTCGAGCGAATAGACCATTGCGAAAGAAGCCCTGGGGTCGGCCTCCAGCGCCCGGTAGAGGTCCGGCCGGTCGAAACCGATAACGTCGAAATACCGCCCCCCGGCGTCGCGCACCGCGAACTTCACGTGCCGCTCCTTCAGGAGCCGCGGCCAGCCCTGCATCCGAAGGCCCCTCGTCACGAAGACCGGTTCCCGGTTGCCGAACCCGTGGGGGGAGAACTGCTCGAGCACCCCGATGAACTTCTCGCCGGCGTCCTCCAGGCGGAGTTCGGAATCGATCTGCAGCTCCTTCTGCCGCTCGCCGAGCCCGAGCCGGCGGGACGAGGCCTCGTCGAAACGCCGGCGGAAGGCGGCGATGTTTTCGGGAAGCAGCGTCACGCCGGCCGCCTGGCGGTGCCCGCCGAACTGCAGCAGGAGATCCCGACACTCCTCGAGCACCGCGTAGACGTCAAGCCCTTCGACGCTGCGCACCGAGCCCTTCACCACGCCGTTCATGCCCCCGAGGATGACCGTCGGCAGGTAGTGGCGCTCAAGCATCTTGGAAGCCACGATGCCGAGCACCCCGAGATGCCACGACTCGTCGTAGAGCACGATCGAGGAGCAGTAGGAGGCAAAGTGGGCGTCGAGCATCCTCTCGGCTTTCATCATGATGTCCATGTCGGTCTGGCGGCGCAGGGTATTGAGCTCTTCGAGCGCTCCGGCGTGCCGGCGGGCCTCCTCGGCGGACTCCGAGAGCAGCCAGTCCATGGCGAGCGCGGCCGAACCCATCCTTCCGGCGGCGTTGATGCGCGGGGCTATGCCGAAGGCGATGTTGAACATGCCGACCTCGGAGCGCTCGACCTTCATCACCCCGAGCAGGGCCCCGAGGCCGATGGAGGGCGAACGGCGGATCTGTTCGAGCCCTTCGCGCACGAGAATGCGGTTCTCGTCGCTGAGCTCGACC
Organism: Chlorobium sp. N1; assembly: GCF_004332115.1. Lineage (GTDB taxonomy): Bacteria > Bacteroidota > Chlorobiia > Chlorobiales > Chlorobiaceae > Chlorobium. The sequence continues at coordinate 126,205 of NZ_SJPA01000004.1, read as the reverse complement.
ATGTCGGCCGCCGTGGCGATGGCCACGTAGTCCAGGTACTCCCGCCAGCCCGACTCCCCCTCGCCCCTGTCGGCGGCGATGGCCTGGATGAACTTGAACGCGACCCCGCAGCCGCAGAGCTCACGGAAGGGGTACGGGCAGCCCGGAAGTTTCGGGTTGAGGATCGCCACGGCCTCGGGCAGCAGGTCGGGCTCGTGGTGGTCGCACACGATCACCTCTATTCCGTAACCCCGGGCGCGGCTGACGGCCTCGTTGGCGCGGATGCCGCAGTCGACCGTGACGATGAGCCCGACGCCGCGCCGCTTGGCCTCGTCGATCCCCTCCTCCGAGAGGCCGTAGCCCTCGCGGAACCGGTCGTTGATGTACCATGAGACGTCGGCGCCGTGCTTCTGGAGATAGCGGTGGAGCATTGCCGTGCCGGTGGTGCCGTCGACGTCGTAGTCGCCGTAGAGCATGATCTTCTCGCCCTCCGAGAGCGCCTGCTGCACCCGCCGGACGGCTTTGTCCATGTCGCGGAGCAGTCGGGGCTGATGCAGGCTGTCGAGCGAATCGCGGAAAAAGCCCTTCGCCTCCTCGAAAGAGCCGACACCACGGTTGAGCAGTGCGCGAGCGATCGGCAGAGAAACGTTGATGGATTCCGAAAGGGCCGAGACGGCGGCGGCATCAGAGGGAAGAATGGTCCAGCGGAATCGTTTCATTGCGGAGTAAGGGGAGGAAAGATTGCCGAAAGCGTGAAAAATCAAATGTAACGCTTCCCCCCTTACCCGCAAAAGGCGAAGCGGCCGCACCTTGAAAATGGATGCGGATATGGCTACATTGCAAGTTCAGGCCGTCCCCTCGGCCAGAGTCCCATTCAACCACCAGGAACCATCAGTCCATGAGCCAGCTCATCACCATCGAACGCCACATCCTCGAGCAGCAGAAAAAGCACCCCGAAGCGACAGGAGAACTCACCGACCTGCTCAGCGACGTCGCCTTCGCCGCCAAACTCGTGCGCCGCGAAGTGGTGCGGGCCGGCCTGGTCGACATCCTCGGCTTTGCCGGCAGCACGAACGTGCAGGGCGAGGAGGTCAAGAAGCTGGACCTCTTCGCCAACGACAAGATCATCAACGCCATCGGCCAGCACGGCCGCTTCGCCGTCATGGGCTCTGAGGAGAACGAGGGGATCATCATCCCCCCGAAGAACGACACCGGCAGCTACGCCCTCCTCTTCGACCCGCTCGACGGCTCGTCGAACATCGACGTCAACGTCAGCGTCGGCACCATTTTCTCGATCTACCGCATCAAAAGCCCAAACCCCGGCAGCGCGAGCATCGAGGACTGCCTCCAGAAAGGATCCGAGCAGGTTGCGGCCGGCTACGTCATCTACGGCTCGTCGGTCGTCATGGTCTACACCACCGGCCACGGCGTCCACGGCTTCACCTACGACCCGACCATCGGCGAGTTCCTGCTTTCGCACGAGAACATCACGACGCCCCAAAGCGGCAAATACTACTCCATCAACGAAGGCTCCCATGCGCAGTTCAACGAGGGCACGAAGCGCTGGCTCGACTACGTCAAGGAGGAGGACCCCGCCAGCGGCCGCCCCTACAGCACGCGCTACATCGGCTCGCTCGTTGCCGACTTCCACCGCAACCTCCTCACCGGTGGCGTCTTCGTCTACCCGCCCACCACGAAACACCCCGGCGGCAAGCTCCGCCTGATGTACGAAGCCAACCCGCTCGCCTTCATCTGCGAACAGGCCGGAGGCAGGGCCACTGACGGGCGAAGCCGCATCCTCGACATCGACCCGAAGGAACTCCACCAGCGCACCCCGCTCTACATCGGCAGCGAGGACGACGTCCGTGCAGCCGAGGAGTTCGAGCAGGGAAAACGCTGAAGGCAGCCCCTCTCTGGAGAATGATGACGCGATGAAAAAAGCCGCCTTTCCGGGCGGCTTCTTATTTACATGCAAACGGAGGAGATAGGGCTCCCTAGACCTCCCCTTTCTCGAACTCGGGGTAGAAGATGCGCCGGATGCCGACGGTCTTTCCCGTCTCGGCGTCGAGGGCCACGACCACAGCCGAGAAGTGCACATCCTCCGAGGCGCACTCGTACTTGTGCGGGGTCTGGTAGAGCATGCGGTCGATGGCCGACTTCGACTGCATGCCGATGACCGACTGGAAGGGGCCGGTCATGCCGGCATCCGAGCAGTAACCGGTGCCTTTCGGAAGAATCCGCTCATCGGCGGTCTGGACGTGGGTATGGGTGCCGACGAGGGCCGAGACGCGCCCGTCGAGGTACCAGCCGAGAGCGATCTTCTCGGCCGTCGCCTCGGCGTGGAAGTCGACGAAGACGAATCGCGCCTCATCCTTCAGCTGCTTGAGTGCCCAGTCGGCGGTGCGGAAGGGGCAGTCGATCGAGTACATGAAGGTGCGGCCCTGAAGGTTCACGACGGCGATGTTGCCGAGCCCTTCCGGGAGCGGATAGAGGCCGTAGCCCCTGCCGTAGGTGCCTTTCGGATAGTTGAGCGGGCGGAGGACCTTCGGATGGGTCTTCAGGGTGTCGAAAAAGTTGAAGTTGCTCCAGGTATGGTTGCCGCCGGTGACGACGTCGACGCCGGCCTCGAGCAGCTGGTTGAGGGCTTCGGCGCTCAGCCCCTTGCCGTTGTGGGCGTTCTCGCCGTTGGCGATGACGAAGTCGATACGGTGGGTCTTCTTGAAGCCTTTCAGCATCATGCCGACCAGCTTCAGTCCTGGCGTGCCGATCACATCACCGATGAACATCACCCTGAGGGTTTTTCCTGCCATATCGCGCCATCCTCTCTGTTTGCCGTTGGGGGGGAATTGAGTCTCAATGGACAAGGTACGAAGCGGCGGCCGGAAACGGAAAAACCCGGGAGATTCCCGGGTTTTCCTGCTGCTCTCTTGGAGCAGGCTGTCAGTGCGGCCCTCGGCTCACATCGCGTCGATGATGGCATTGAAGGTGGCGCTCGGGCGCATCGCCTTTTCGGTCAGCGCGTCGCTCGGGTGGTAGTAGCCGCCCATGTCGACGGGCTTGCCCTGTGCGGCGATCAGCTCCCCGTTGATCTTCTCCTCGTTTGCGGCCAGATCAGCGGCGACCGACTTGAAGCGGGCCTGGAGCTCGGCGTCCTTCGACTGCGAAGCCAGCGCCTCGGCCCAGTAGAGGGCGAGATAGAAGTGGCTGCCGCGGTTGTCGATCTGGCCGACCTTGCGGGCGGGCGACTTGCGGTTGTCGAGGAACTTGCCGATCGCCTGGTCGAGAGTCTCGGCAAGCAGCTGGGCTTTCTGGTTCGAGAAGGCGTCGGCGAGATGCTCGAGCGAGGCTGCAAGGGCGGAGAACTCGCCGAGCGAATCCCAGCGGAGGTAGCCCTCTTTCTGGAACTGCTGCACGTGCTTCGGGGCCGAACCGCCGGCACCGGTTTCGAAGAGGCCGCCGCCCTGCATCAGCGGAACGACCGAGAGCATCTTGGCGCTGGTGCCGAGCTCGATGATCGGGAAGAGATCGGTGAGATAGTCGCGGAGCACGTTGCCGGTGACGGAGATCGTGTCCTCTCCCTTGCGGAAGCGCTCGAGCGAGAACTTCATGGCGTCGACCGGGGTCATGATGCGGATGTCGAGGCCGGCGGTGTCATGCTCCTTGAGATAGGCGTTGACCTTCTTGATGAGCTCTGCATCGTGGGCGCGCTGCGGGTCGAGCCAGAAGACGGCCGGGGCGCCGGTTGCGCGTGCGCGGGAAACGGCGAGTTTCACCCAGTCGCGGACCGGGGCGTCCTTGGCCTGGCACATGCGGAAGATGTCGCCCGTCTCGACCGGCTGCTCCATGCAGACGGTGCCGGAGGCGTCGACGACGCGGATGGAACCCTTTCCGGGAGCATAGAAGGTCTTGTCGTGCGAACCGTACTCCTCGGCCTTCTGGGCCATGAGTCCGACGTTCGGCACGCTGCCGATGGTCGACGGGTCGAAGGCGCCGTTCTTCTGGCAGTCCTCGATGATTGCCTGGTACATGGTGGCGTAGCAGCGGTCGGGAACCATCGCCGTGGTGTCGTGGAGCTCTCCGTCGGGCCCCCACATCCTGCCGCCGTCGCGGATGACGACAGGCATGGAGGCGTCGATGATGATGTCGTTCGGCACGTGGAGGTTGGTGATGCCCTTGTCGCTGTCGACCATGGCCAGCGCCGGACGGGTCGCGTAGACCGCCTGGATGTCGGCCTCGATCTCGGCACGCTTGGCTTCGGGCAGCTGCTGGATTTTGGCGTACAGGTCGCCGAGGCCGTTGCTGAAGCTGACACCGAGCTCCTTGATGGTGGCGGCGTGCTTCTCGATGGCGTCCTTGTAGAAGACCTCGACGGCGTGGCCGAACATGACCGGATCGGAGACCTTCATCATGGTGGCCTTGAGGTGGAGCGAAAGCAGGACGCCCTCGTTCTTGGCGGCTTCGATCTGCTTTGCGTAGAAATCGCGGAGCGCACGGACGTTCATGACGGAGCTGTCGATGACCTCGCCCGCAAGCAGCGGCGTGCTCTCCTTGAGCACCTTCACCGAACCGTCGGCGCCGGCGAACTCGATGCGCATGTCGTCGGTTGCCTTCATGGTGACGGACTTCTCGCTGCCGTAGAAGTCGTCGGCGTCCATATGGGCCACCTTCGTCTTCGAACCGGCCTCCCATGCCGCCATGCGGTGGGGGTTCTTCTTGGCGTAGTTCTTGACGGAGAGCGGGGCGCGCCGGTCGGAGTTGCCCTCGCGGAGCACCGGGTTGACAGCGCTGCCGAGCACCTTGGCGTAGCGCTTCTGGATCTCTTTTTCAGCGTCGGTGGAGGGAGATTCGGGATAGTCGGGAAGGTTGTAGCCCTGCGACTGCAGTTCCTTGATGGCGGCTTTCAGCTGCGGGATGGAGGCGCTGATGTTCGGCAGCTTGATGATGTTGGCTTCCGGCTTCAGGGCGAGCTCGCCGAGCTCGGCCAGGTAGTCCGGGATCTGCTGCTCTTCGGTCAGGTTGTCGGGGAAGTTTGCGATGATGCGGCCGGCAAGGGAGATGTCCCTGGTTTCGACCTCGACTCCGGTGCCCTTCGTGAAGGCCTGGATGACGGGAAGCAGGGAGTAGGTCGCAAGCGCCGGGGCCTCGTCGATCTTCGTATAGATGATAGTAGCGTTTTTTGCCATCTCTATTGTCGTTTTATTGAATGGTTGAATAAAGGAACTGCACAAAAAAAAGACATACGCTCCGCCCCGCAGACTTCTCCCTTCGACAGGAGTGAAGGCGGCATCGGCTCGAAAGCAATCGCGAACGGAATGAAAAGATCCTCACGGAAGAAACCCTGCCGTGAAGCATGACTAGCTAGAAAACAATGGAAAAAGGGGGCGGGCCTCATAACAGGCCGGGCCCCCCGGGGAAATCACTTGGAAGGCTTGAAATCGTCAAGACCGACCCGCTGGGCAAGCTCCTCGTCGTTGAGCACCTCGTGGGCAAGCTTGATCATCGGGATGGTAGCGCCCATGGAGCTGTAGCCGCCGTCGTGGAACAGGTTCTGCATGGTGACCTTGCGGGAAAGATCGCTGAGAATGGTCATGGCGTACTCGGCGCACTCCACTGCGGAAGCGTTGCCGAGCGGCGACATGAGGTCGCTGTACTCGAACATCTTCTCGAAGCCGGGGATGCCGCTGCCGGCCTTGGTGTAGGTCGGGCTCTGCGAGATGGTGTTGATGCGGATCTGGCGGCGCGCCAGGCGCGGGCCGTAGCTGCGGACGATCGACTCGAGGAGCGACTTGGCGTCGCCCATGTCGGAGTAGGTCCAGTAGTTGCGTTGCGAAGCGATGTAGGAGAGGGCCAGGATGCTGGCGCCGTCGTTGAGCGCGTCGTTCTTCAGGGCGTAGGAGACGAGGCGGTGCAGCGACAGGCCCGAAACGTCGAGCGTGCGCATGAACCACTCGTAGTTGAGCTCCTCGTAGGGAAGCTGCTTGCGGATGTTCTGCGACATGCCGATGGAATGCACGATGAAATCGACCTTGCCGAGCTTCTCCTTCAGCTCCCTGAAGCAGCTGTCGACGTCCTCGTTCTTGGAGGCGTCGCAGACGATCACCGGGGCGTTTCCGCAGAGGGCGGAAAGCTCGTCGGTGTTGCCGAAGCGCATTGCCGCGGCGACGTTGGATATGGCGATTTCGGCACCTTCCCTGTAGGCGTGGACCGCGATCTGCCAGCCGATGCTGCTATCATCGAGCGGGCCGAATACGATTCCCTTCTTTCCTTTCAACAGACCATAGTGCGCTTTCTCGGACATGATATAAGCTGGTTCTTTGACAAAAACGTTGGGGGGAGCGCCCCGTTATTTCAATATTTCAAACAATGAAGATACAAGTTTCCGTGGAAAACTTAAAAGTTTCGCTTCAGATTTTTATCAGAAGGGGTCCCTGATGCCCATCATACCTTCATGCGCCGCATCGAGCGGAGCTTGTCGAGCACGTTGCGGTTGACGTTCAGCTCCGACTCCTCCTTGTCGACCGGGATCTCACGGAAAATGACGCGCAGCAGGCTGTCCTCACGGACGAACTTCTCCATCTCGAGGCTGTAGAGCGCCCTCGGAAGCGTGATGATGCGCTGTGCGCGGTCGACTGCGACGACGATGTCGGTGCCCATGCGCTCCACCGTCACCTCCTCGGCGTCCTTGAGGAAGGGGATCCGGATGCAGAGGATCTCGCGGTGGTCTTCGGTCAGCTCGCTGCGCTTCGACTCGATCCAGAAGTTCTTCCCGGAGTAGAAGATCTTGTCGGGGAGTTCCTCGCCGAAAACCATCCCGCTGATACCGTAGAGGGCGTCCGGGCCGATGGGCTCGGTACGCTGGAGGTGGCAGCGGAAGACCGGCGTGGGATAGAAGGAGTTGTCGATCTCCATCAGGTACTTGCTGTGCAGGTCGCTCCAGAACTCGAAGTACTCGCCGACCGTGCGCGAGGTCGGAAGGATCTTGTTGATGACGATGCCGTCGATGTTGATGCCGTAGAGGTGCACGAACGTGTAGGCCCGCTTGGTCTCCAGGATCGAGAGCTTCTCGGGGTTGAGCACCAGGCGGAAGGTGACCTCGGGGCTGAGGATGAACTGGTTGATGTCCTCCATCTGCTTGAGCAGCACGTTGACCTCGTTGAAGAAGTCGTCGTCGGGGATGGAGGTGCCGGAAAGCGGACGGGCGAGCGACGACATGCTCTTGTAGAGCTTGAAGAACTGCTTGCCCATGTTGCCGCCGATGATGATCTCAGGGTATGCCAGCAGCCGGAGCGTGTTGCCGGTCGGGGAGGTGTCGAGCACGACGGCGTCCCATTTTCCGGACTGCGCCTCGTCGAGGAGGCGGCTGAGGGCGAAGATCTCGTCGAGTCCGGGCTGCGTCGTCAGTTCGGAAGCCATGCCGCTGTCGATCCCCTTGTTCTGATAGGAGGTTGAGACGAACTTCTGGAACCCCGACATGTTCTTCTTCAGCTCGTAGACCGTGTCGACCTCGAGGCCGTAGAGGTTCTCCTCGATCTTCTGCGGGTCGTTGCGGCTGATGCGCACGCCGAAGACGTCGGAGAGGGAGTGCGCCGGGTCGCTCGACATGATGAGCACCCGCTTGCCGGAGCGGGCGAGCGCCACGGCCGAGCATGAGGAGATGGTGGTCTTGCCCGTTCCGCCCTTGCCGGAGTAGATGATGACCCGGGTCTTCGACTGGTTTTCTGTGAGATCCCTCGAAAGCATAGGATATACGGTTCCGGTTGGACGGCACGCAGGCCGTGATGTCAGTGGAAATCGGGCATGCTGGCGCCCTGAATGCATAATCATTCAAGGTACCATTTTCCCCTCTTACTGAAAAGCTCTCTTTTCGGCGAGCGCGAGCCCGAGCAGGCGCATGTATTCGGGGTGCGGAACTTCGAAGGCCCCGAGGCGGCGGAGATGGGGGTTCATGATCTGCGCGTCGAGCATGAGGTACTCCTTCCGGCGCAGGTGCAGGACCAGGTGCCAGAGGGCCGTCTGGGATGCGTAGGAGCGGCGGAAGAACATCGACTCGCCGAAGAAGGCCGCGCCGAGGGCGATGCCGTAAAGCCCGCCGGCAAGCTCGCCGCGGTAGCGGCATTCGACGCTGTGGGCCAGGCCGAGCTCGTGGAGCCGGACGTAGGTCCCGACGACCTCCTCCGAGATCCAGGTTTCGGCGTCGTCCTTCCGCGGCTCCGCGCAGGCGCGGATCACGGCTTCGAAATCCCCGTCGAAGGAGACCTCGTACTCCCCCCTGCGCCCGAGCCGGAGCACGTCGCGCGAAGGTCGGTAGGTATCGAGGTCGAAGAGCGCGCGCATCTCGGGGCGGCACCAGTAGAGCCCGCCGTCGGAAGGATCGGCCATCGGGAAGAACCCTTCGCGGTAGGCCCTGAGGAGGGCGTCAGCAGGGATCATCGCCGAAGTCGGCCATGATGTCCCCCGCCCGCCGCTTCGGCACGTGGTGGATCCCGTTCGGATCGCGCCAGTAGCGGACCGGATCGGCCTCGTCCATCTCGTCGACGACCACCGTCTCGGCGGGGCGGCCGATGGCGAGGACGAGGAGCAGCTCGTAGCGCCCGGGAATGCGGAGGAGCCGCCGGAGCCCGTCGCGCTCGAGCGAGCCGATGATGCAGCCACCGAGCCCCATGGAGGAGGCCCCGAGCATGATCGCCTCGGCGGCGATGCCGCTGTCGCAGGCGAAGTCCCGGCTGATGGAGGTGTCGCCGAGCATGACGATATAGCCCCGGGGGCGCTCACCCGGTTCGGGACCCGGCCAGTCCGGCAGGTAGCCTGCCCAGCCGAGCATGGGAAAGAGGGCCTTGCAGCGTTCGGGGTCGGAAACGGCGAGGAACTTCAGCGGCTGGAGGTTCCGCGGGGAGGGGACGTAGCAGGCAAGCTCGGCGAGATCCCGGAGCGTCTCGCCCGTCACCCCTGCCGATTCGTCGAAACGGCGGATGCTCCGGCTGCGGAGCACGAGATCCCTGAAGCGCTGCAGGCCCGCCATCCCGTTCAGCCCCTGTCGCGCCATGCGGCGCCGGAAAAATGGGCGAGGTCGTCCCACCGGCCGCTCGAGATCCACTCGGCGATGTAGTCGACCGTGCGGGCGTAGCGAAGCGGCTGGCGGCCCGGTTTTTCGAGCCAGGTGCCGAGCACCTCCGCATCGAGCGAGTGCATGGCCATGCCGTAGCCGAGCTGCTCCATGGCCAGGGCGTTCGAACCCTGCTCGATCTGGCCGTCGAGGGGGCGGAGCAGGAGCTTGCGGCCGAGGTGCAGGGCCTCGCCCGGCAGCTCGAAACCGGCGTTGCAAACCACGCCCGTGCACTCCATAAGATCGCGGAGGAACCCCTCGCGCGAATAGGTGCGGTAGTGCAGGTGGCCTTCATCCCTGTCTTCGACCACCTTGCCGTAGATGTGGAACTCGTAGCCCGCAAACGGCGAGACGAACGCCGTGACGTCGTCCACCTCCTCGAAGGGGAGGTAGACGAGGACCTTGCCCTTCACCGGCTCGGGATGGGCGCCGCCGTAGAGGGCCGGGGGGATGACCGGAGGAAAGATCGGCTGGTTGAAATGGTGCCAGTGCAGGCCGGCGTTGTAGCGGGCCGGAGCGAAGTTCAGGAGGGTGTACTTCTCGAAGATGTTCCCCCTCGTCTCGGGAATGGCGTAGCGGAAGGCGTACTGGTGGCCGAATCCGAGCGAGGGGACGCCGCGTATGCGCGCCGCCATGGAGGTGACCGGTTCGAAGTCGGTGATGATGAGGTCGAGGCCCGAGGTGTCGAGCGTAAGGACATCGGCCATAAGCCGGCTGAAGTCGAGCTGGAACATGGTCTCGATGTAGTTGAGCCGGCCGCGGTAGGTGACGAGGGTCATGCCCTTCATGACGCGGTAGGGCTCGAAGATCCCGATTTCGCGCAGCTCATCCTCCTTGCGGCCGCTGACGATGACCTCGACCTCATGGCCGTCCTCCTTCAGCTTCCTGACCAGCTCCCGGCTCCGGCTGATGTGGCCGTTTCCGGTTCCCTGGACACCGAAAAGGATCCTCATGCTTCTCGAACGTTTTACGGTTGGGGGTGGAGAATGGTTCCCGTACCGGGACCGTCGGCGGCGGCATCGGCGAAGGTGCCGCCCACTAGGTTCAATAACGGCAAAGATCGTCTCATCTCCACGCCCTCAGGGAACAATTTTCAGATTCGCATACTGCACCATGAGCGTCTTCTCGCCGGCGCTGCGGAACGAGATGCGGGCTTTGGCCTGCGCCCCCTTGCCCTGCAGCTCCAGGACCGTTCCGGGGCCGAACACCGCATGGTGCACCTTCGAGCCCTTCTTCATCCCGACGCCCTCCCGGGGCGGCGACGCAGCCGAAGAGGACGCGGAAGGGGCAGGACGGCCGGGAACGGGCGCTCTTCTCACGGGCGGCGTTCCGGATGCGGGGGCGCCGCTGCGCCTGAGCGCCCTGCCGCCCTCGCCGAGCAGGACCGAGGGCTCGATCTCGCCGATGAACTTCGAGGGGAGGCAGTGCTGCGGCTGGCCGTAGAGATAGCGGCTCTGCGCCCAGGAAAGGAAGATCTTGCGGCGCGCCCTCGTCACCGCCACGTAGAAGAGACGCCGCTCCTCCTCAAGCTGCTCCGGCTCGAAACAGTTCAGGGGGAAGAGCCGCTCCTCGAGGCCGGTGATGAAGACCACGGGGAACTCGAGCCCCTTCGAGGCGTGCACCGTCATGAGCGAGACGAAGTTGTCGGACTCCTGGGTCTCGTCGTAGTCGGAGGCCAGGGCGATGTTCTCGAGGAAATCGCCGAGCGAACGGCGGTCGGGGTTGTGATCGGAAAAGTCGCGGGCCATGGAGAGCAGTTCCTGCAGGTTCTCATGGCGGGCGAGCGACTCCGGCGTGTTCTCGGCCTGGAGCAGCGAAGGGATCCCCGTCAGGGTGAAAAGCTCCTGGAGGACGTCGTAGACGCTCCCCTCCGCGGCAGTGGCGCGCAGCTGCTCGATCACCGAGGAGAAGGAGGCGAGCGAGTTGAGGAGGCGCTGCGGGAAGTCCCCCTCCGGCGCCGAGCGGATGGCCTCGTAGAGCGAGATGCCGCGCTCTTCGGCAAACAGGCGCAGCTTCGAGATGCTGACGTCGCCGATCTTGCGCGGAGGGAAGTTGATGATGCGCAGGAGCGACTCACCGTCGCGGTCGTTCTCTATGAAGCGCAGATAGGCGACGGCGTCCTTGATTTCACGCCGTTTGTAGAAGGAGACGCTGCCGAAGAGCTTGTAGGGGATGCGCTGCTGGCGCATGGCGTCCTCGAGCACGCGGGACTGGGCGTTGGTGCGGTAGAAGACGGCGAAGCTGCGGAACTCCATGGCGTTTTCGCGGTGCATCGCAAGGATGCGCTCCCCCACCTTCTCGGCCTCGTGCCGTTCGTTGTAGGCTTCGATGAGGGTGAGATGCTCGCCCTTCTCCCCCTGGGCCACCAGCTCCTTCTTGATCTGGCGGCTGTTGCGGCTGATGACGCTGTTGGCCGCGGCAAGGATGGTGGCGGTGCTGCGGTAGTTGTCGACGAGCTTGAAGGTCTCGGCCTCCCGGTAGTCGCTCTGGAAGTTCAGGATGTTGGAGATGTCCGCACCTCGCCACGAGTAGATGGACTGGGCGTCGTCGCCGACGACGAAGATGTTGCGATAGCGTTCGGCAAGCTGCTTCGTCACCAGGTACTGCGCACGGTTGGTATCCTGGTACTCGTCGATGAGGATGTAGCGGAACATCTCCTGCAGCTCGAGAAGCACGTCGGGGTGCTCCCTGAAAAGCTCGAGCGGCTTGATGAGCAGGTCGTCGAAGTCGAGGGCGTTGTTGGCACGGAGCTTCTGCGTGTAGAGCTCGTAGACCTGGGCGGCCTTCTGCTGGTTGTAGTCGGCGGCGTTGCGGTGGAACTCTCCGGGGAGAACGAAGCTGTTCTTCGCGCGGCTGATGAGACCCTGCACGGTGTTGACCGGCACGGAGTCCTGCTGGATGCCAAGCTCGGTCATCGACTGGCGGATGAGGCTCTTGCTGTCGTCGGCGTCGAATATCGAAAAGCTCCGGCTGTAGCCCAGCCGCTCGATGTAGTCGCGCAGCAGGCGCGCGAAGACCGAGTGGAAGGTACCGATCCAGAGCCCCGATGAGGCACCGGAACCGAGGAGCTGGTCGACCCTCTGGCGCATCTCGCCGGCGGCCTTGTTGGTGAAGGTGAGCGCCAGGATGTTGCGGGGGGGAACCCCCTTCGAGCCGATCAGGTGCGCGATGCGGTAGGTAATCACCCGGGTCTTGCCGGAACCTGCGCCGGCAAGCACCATGACCGGCCCTTCGGTCGCGCCGACGGCGCCGCGCTGCACCGGGCTGAGGTCGCGTAGTAAATCGATCAAAACGTAGAAGCCATGTTGAAGTTGTAGCGGTGCCCGCGGGGCGCCGCCGCCCGTTGAAGTTCGTATAAGTATACCCTTTTTGCAACTATTTCGACCCATTCCCCTGCCGGGATGTTTTCGCTTTCACGCCACATGCGGAAACGGCATTCTGGTGCAGGAGTTCCGAAGGAGTTGCTATATTGTGAGATATGGCTCCAAAGCCATAACCACTCAACCTCGCGACACCGATGTTTCCTCTCGTCTACGAAATCAACACCCGGATCTGGCTCCAGAAACTCAGCCGGGTCCAGAACCGCCCCGTGACCCTCGGCACCGTTCCGGACTCGGAGTTCCGGTTCTTTTCCGAATCGGGATTCAGCATGGTCTGGCTGATGGGGGTATGGAAACCGAGCGAGTACAGCCACGCCATCGCCACCTCACATCCCGACCTGCGCTCCTCGCTGCTCGAGCACCTGCCCGCGCTCCGTCCTTCGGACATCGCAAGCTCCCCCTACTCGATTCCATCCTACACCGCCAACGAGGCGCTCGGCGGGGAGGAGGAGCTGCTGCTCTTCCGCGAAAGGCTCGCAAGCCACGGCATCCGGCTCATGCTCGACTTCGTGCCGAACCATATGGCGCTCGACAACCAGTGGCTTCCGGACCATCCGGAGTTCTTCGTCCCCGTATCGGCGGCCGAACGCAGCCACGACCCGGGCTCATGCTTCGAGTACGCGCAGGGCAAATACCTCGCCTACGGCCGCGACCCCTACTTTCCCTCGTGGACCGACACGCTGCAGCTGAACTACGCCAACCCCGCGACCCATGCGATGATGACGGGGAACCTCCTGAAGATCGCCGGACTCTGCGACGCCGTGCGCTGCGACGTGGCCATGCTGGTGCTCAAAAGCGTGTTCAACACGACCTGGAAGAACCTCGGCGGCCACATGAAGGACGAGTTCTGGGGTCCGGCCATCCAGGCCGTCAGGAAACGCCACCCGAAGTTCGTCTTCCTTGCAGAGTCCTACTGGAACAAGGAGTGGGAGCTCCAGCAGCAGGGGTTCGACTACACCTACGACAAGCCCTTCTACGACTGCCTCGGCAGCGCGCCCGTCAACGTCGAGAAACTCAAAGGGCACCTGCAGGCGCAGTGGAGTTACCAGCAGCACCTCTGCCGGTTCATCGAGAACCACGACGAACCGCGTGCGGCCGACAAGATGGGACTGAACAACCGCGCAGCGGCGCTCTGCCTGCTCGCCTCGCCCGGCATGCACCTCGTGCACCAGGACCAGATGGAGGGCTACCGCCGCAAAATCCCGGTCCAGCTCATCCACCAGGCCCCCGAGCACCCGGACCGCGAGCTCGCCGAGCTCTACCGCCGGCTCTTCGTGCTGCAGCAGGATCCGGCCTTCCAGGAGGGGCGCATCGAACCGCTCGACCTCGAAGGCCCGAACCCGTCCCACTGCCTCGGCTTCCACCGCTTCAGCGAAAACCGGCACGCCTTCGTCCTGGCCAACTTCGGCTCCACCGGCATCGCCGTCGAGTTCAGCCACCCGGCGTTCGAGCTGTTGCAGCGCGAAAAGATCTCCATCCTCAGCACCGCTTCCGGCAACCGCACCGCCTCGCCGCATATCGAAGAATCGCGGATGCAGGTGCGCCTGGCCCCGCACGAGGCCGTCGCAATCACGTTCCGGGCGCCAAGCCCCCAACCATAGCAGCACCACCATCATGCAGATCAAGAGAGAAGAGCTGGAACTGGCCACCACGAAGCCGATCGAAATCATCGACATCACGGACCGCGCCCGGGAGGCCGTCGAGCGTTCGGGCCTTCGCGAGGGGCTCCTCACGCTCGTCAGCCGCCATACCACCGCATGCCTGAACATCAACGAGCGCGAAGAGCGGCTCCTCGAAGACATGGAGACCTTCCTCAAGCGGCTTGCGCCGCGCGACGGCAACTACCTCCACAACCTCGAACCGATCGACGGGCGCGACAACGCCCACTCCCACCTGCTCGGGCTCTTCATGAACACCACCGAGACCATTCCGTTCGCCGACGGAAAGCTCCTGCTCGGCCAGTGGCAGTCGATCTTCTTCATCGAACTCGACGGACCGCGCCCGAAACGCGGGGTCCTCATGCAGGCAACCGGCATCTGAAACCCCTCCAGCCATGAACGAACCCCGCCCCCTGCTCGACTCGATCGGCTCCCCCGAAGACCTCAAGCAGCTCGACACCCGCCAGCTGCAGCAGCTGGCCGACGAATGCCGCAAGGAGCTGATCGAGCTCATCGCCCGGAACGGAGGACACTTCGCCTCGAGCCTCGGCGTCACGGAACTGACCGTGGCGCTGCACCACGTCTACGACACGAAGAAGGACCGGATCGTCTGGGACGTCGGCCATCAGGCCTACATCCACAAGATGCTGACCGGCCGCCGCGACCGGATGCGTACCAACCGGAAGTACGGCGGACTGGCCGGGTTCCCGAAGATCCATGAAAGCCCGCACGACGCATTCGGCACCGGTCACGCCTCGACCTCCATTTCAGCGGCGGCCGGCATGGCGGCAGGACGAGACCTCAGGGGCGGCACCGAAAAGATGGTCGCCGTCATCGGCGACGGAAGCATGACCGGCGGTATGGCCTTCGAAGCCATGAACCACCTCGGGGAGCTGAAAAGCGACGTGCTCGTCATCCTCAACGACAACCAGATGGCCATCTCGCCGAGCACCGGAGGGCTGCGCAACCATCTCGTCGACATCACGCTCAACAAGACCTACAACCGGGCGCGGCGATTCCTCTGGAACTCCATGTCGCTGCTCAACCACGAGGGGGCCAAGAACGCCCTGCGCAGATTCGAGGACGGCATAAAGGCGGCCCTCACCCCGGGCGCGTTCTTCGAGGCCCTCGGTATGCGCTACTTCGGCCCCATCGACGGCCACGACATGGACCGGCTGGTTCGGGCGCTTCGCGAGATGCACGAGCTGCCCCACCCCAAGCTGCTCCATGTGGTCACCACCAAGGGAAAGGGGTTCCTGCCGGCCGAGGAGAACCAGAGCGGCTGGCACGCCCACAGCGGAGGATTCGACGTCGTCACCGGCAAGAGCAGCGCAAAGCCGGGCGCCGCACCTCCTCCCAAGTACCAGGAGGTCTTCGGGGAGGCGCTCGTCGAAATGGCCATGAAGGACCCCTCCATCACCGCCATCACGGCCGCCATGCCGAGCGGAACCTCTCTCGACCTCTTCGAGAAGGCCGCTCCGGAACGGTTCTACGACGTCGGCATCGCCGAAGGCCACGCCGTCACCTTTGCCGCCGGGCTCGCCCTCGAGGGGATGAAGCCGGTCTGCGCCATCTACTCGACCTTCCTGCAGCGCGCCCTCGACCAGCTCATCCACGACGTCGCCCTGCAGAACCTCCACGTGGTCTTCGCCATCGACCGCGCCGGCCTCGTCGGAGAGGACGGCCCGACCCACCACGGGGCATTCGACCTCTCCTACCTCCACGCCGTACCGGGCCTCACCATCATGGCCCCCTCCGACGCACAGGAACTGCGCGACATGCTCCACACCGCGCTCCACCACATCGAAGGTCCGGTAGCCATACGCTACCCGAGGGGCAACACCCCGGGCGGAGAGCTCCGCAAAGAGTTCGGCGTGCTGGAGATCGGAAAGGGAAGAATCGTCCGCGAAGGAACCGGACCGCTGATGCTCTGCATCGGCACCATGGTGCAGGCAGCCGGGGAAGCCGCCCGGCTGCTCGAAGAGGATGGAATACGGCCGGACATCGTCGACATGCGCTTCCTCAAGCCGCTCGACACCGCCCTCATCGACCGGCTCGCCGCATCGGCAACCCATATCGTCACCCTCGAGGAGAACAGCGTGATCGGCGGCCTCGGCAGTGCCGTCGCCAGCCACCTGGCCGCGTCGGAAAAGAAGACCCGCCTGCTCAAGCTCGGCCTGCCGGACGAGTTCGTCACCCACGGCAGCATGAAAGACCTCTACCGTGAGACCGGACTCGACGCGGAGGGGATAGCGGAACGGGTGAGGGAGTTCTACAGGACACCGGCCCACTGAGCCGGCAGGGGAAGGAGGAGGACGAGCCGGACAGAGAGATTTGCGAGGGCTCCGGCAAGGAGGTCGTCGGCCATGATGCCCCAGCCGCCGGGAAGGCGCTGGGCCATGTCGACGGGGCCCGGCTTCAGGATGTCGTAGAGGCGGAAGAAAAAGAAGGCCAGAAGGGCGGGCAGGAAGCCCGCCGGAAGCAGGAGAAGCGCGAGCCACTGGCCGGAGAGCTCGTCCAGGACAACTTCGGAAGGATCCTCGCCGGCATGCTCCTCCATCACCCCGCCCGACCAGATCCCGAGCACGGCCGAAACCGCCACCCCGACACCGAGCCATAACGGCTGCTGCAGCAGGGGAACGAACCAGTAGAGCACGACCGCCAGAAGGCTCGCCACCGTTCCGGGAGCGACGGGGAAATAGCCGCTCCAGAAGCAGGTCGAAAGCGCCCGGGCGATCCAGAATCGCACGCCGGGCCGCCCTCCGTCCTCCCCCTTACCCACGCTTTCCCGCAATGAACGCCCGGTTGTCGATAAGGTAGGAGATGCCGGTCGAGACCGTCACGGCCGTCACCAGGAGCATGATCCAGTCCAGCACGGGGGAAACGAGAAAGCGGCCGATGGCCTCGGCGGACGCGGTGCCGAACGGCGCGGCCTCCCGCAGGAATATCAGCACCATCACGAGATAGGCGAAGAGGTTCTGCAGGAAGGTCTTGTACTTGGCCTGCCGCGAGGTCACCACCGGGTGGTCGCGGTGCTCGGCCCAGCTGCGCAGCGCCGTGACGACGACGTCGCGCACGACGACGAGCAGCACCATCCAGAGCTCGAGATAGCCCATCCAGACATAGACGAGAAAGGCCGCCGTGATCAGCAGCTTGTCAGCCAGGGGGTCGAGAAAGGCGCCGATGCGGGTCACCACGTTGAAGCGGCGGGCATGCCAGCCGTCATAGAGGTCGGTGAGGGATGCCACCGTGAAGACGACAACGCCGATGAGCTTCATCATCGCGCCGTCCTGCAGGAGCAGGAACACGAAGACGGGTACGAGCAGTATCCGAAGAAGCGTCAGCTGGTTCGGTATGGTGAGGAAACTCTCCTGCTGTGCTTTCAAGGCTTGAAAATGTTGATCGGTGGATACCCCGGAAAGGGCGGTTGGCGACAGTTGCGACCAAGATACCAAAATTTAATTCTTTTTGGAACCGTCCGCTGATGAAGCAATCATGCCAACCACCGCCGCGACGAGCTCCCTGATGCCGAACGGCTTGCGGATAAAGTTTACTCCCTCCTTGAGCACCCCCTTCTTCTCGATGCTTTCGGGCGCATAGCCCGACATGAACAGACACTGCATCGCCGGATCCCTCTGCTGCATCCGGCCGCAAAGCTCCACCCCGTTCATGCCCGGAAGCACCACATCGGTAAGGAGCAGGTCGATGCGCGGCATGCTGAGGGCGAGCGCCTCCTCGGCGTTGGCGGCGGCTGCGACCGTGTACCCCCTCCCCTGCAAGAGATCTGTGAGAAGCTTGCAGATGTTCGGTTCGTCCTCGACAAGCAGGATGTTCGGTCCGCCCGACCCGGCATCCGAAGTACCATCATCACATGCCGCCGGCGGGGAGGACGAGCGATGCAGGGGAAAACATACCTCGACGGTCGTTCCCCGACCCTCCTCGGTATGGCACCGAACCGATCCGCCGTTCTGGCTCATGATACCGTAGACCGTCGACAGGCCAAGTCCAGCGCCCATTCCGACCCTCTTCGTCGTAAAAAAAGGCTCGAAGATATGCGGAAGATGCTCCTCGGCAATACCGCAGCCGTTGTCCGTGACGGCAAGGGCAACATAGTCCCCGGGGCCGGGACCTGCGCAGACGGGGTCCGGGTCGCCGGGAGCGACTCGTTGCAACCGGGTCGCAATGGTGATCCTGCCGCCTCCAGAGAGGGCGTCGCGCGCGTTCAGGCAGAGGTTGGCCAGGACCTGTTCGAACTGGGAAACATCGATTTCGATCATGGCCCCCGTCGCACCGGCCTCCAGCCTGCACTCGATCTCCTCCCCGGCGATTCCGCTCATCACGGACATGAAGCGCGCCACGGCAGCGTCCGGACTGATGACTTCGGGCTGGAGGGTCTGGCGCCGGGCGAATCCCAGGAGTTGCTTGGTCAGGTCCGCAGAACGCAACGTAGCCCTTCTGATAGCGTCGAGTGATCCGGCGAACCGGTGTGACTCGTCGACAGAGTCGAGCAGGATTTCGGCATGCCCCAGAATGATGGAAAGCATGTTGTTATATTCATGGGCGACGCCCCCGGCCAGCTGGCCGAGCAGAGCCATTTTCTGTGACTGCTGCAGCTGGTTCTGGCGTGCCGCCTCCGCATGCTCCGCACGCTTCCTTACAACGATGTCCCAGGCCAGGCCGGCAAGCTGCTCCAGTACGAACGCGTCCGAATCATCATAATCGTAAGCCCTGTTGAAGACGCCGAAAATGGCAATCAGCCCATCCCCGCTCATGTGCGGAACGACCAGTTCGCGGCTGATCGGGGACGGCCATCCCCCAATCAGCCGCGAACAGCGTATCGACTCCGCATCGTTATTGATGAGCGGCCCGGCGGATATCCGGACCTCATCCCAGATGCGGGAATTGACAGCAGAGGCGTGGGCCTGTCCCTCGCCGCAGCCGGCAATCGCCTCCATGGCCCCAGTGGACCAGACCTGAAAAGGCTCCTGCGTCGGTATGCCAGACCGGAACCAGCAGAACGCAGCGCCGCTGTCCGTCAGTCCTGCCGCCTCGTCGAGCGTTGCCCGAAGAAGCTCTTCTTCTGTGGCGGATTCAACCATCTGCAAAAGCCTGACACGGAAGCCGATCAGGGATTCGAACTGCCGGCGGCGGGTGATGTCCGTACTGATGACCATAACGCAGGGCTCGCCATCGATAAAGACCCGCCTGCCGTTGATCATCCGCCACATGTACCGGGGACCGCCATGGAGCAGCACCCGAGCCTCTCCGGATTCCTCAACGCCCTCGTCGAGGACATTGCGGAACTTCCCCATGACGTAGTCCCGGTCGTCGGGATGGATGCTCTCGAAACTGTCCATTCCGCCGATCTCGGCCAGCGGCCTACCGATGATGACCTCAGCCTCATAGCGGTTCCAGGCCTTCATCCTCCCCCGGGCATCGACGATGGCGAACGCACCGGGAATGGTCTCATGGAGCTCTCTGGAGTACACCGCATCCTCCGCCCTGAGCCATTCTGTGCAGTCACGGACTGTACCCACATACCGGGAAACATCGCCATCACAGCCTCTTATGGGCACCCCTCTCGACATGAGCCAGCGCTCCGGCTCGTCAGCCATGACGTTGACCCGCCAGACGGCGTCGAACACGGCGCCTTTTGCGACAGCGTCCTGAATAGCACGCTCGACCGGCTCCCTGTCTTCGGGAAGGACCGACTGCAGCCAGGTCTCGTAGGAGGGAATGTCCTGGTCGGGATCCAGACCGTAGAGAGGCCAGAGTTCCTCGGACCATACGTTGGCGTTCGTCGAAAGATCCCACTCCCATGTGCCTGCACGGGACAGCGCCAGGATCCGCTCCGCACGGGTCCGATCACTGCCGGGACCAGCAGGCAGATCCCCGGACACCGATGGCCTGAATGTTGATACGCGACCGATTTTTGGCATAGATACCCCACTGATACACTATAAAGCCAACACTAACCGCAAAAAAAAACGCGTATCTACGAAGTAATCGTTCCCCGGGGAAGAAAAAAACCTACAGAAAACAATAAAAACCGATAAAACCGTCGCCAGGGGTCAGCCGATGGTGACGACGGTGACCCCCGCCCCTCCCTCGCCCTGCTGGCCGGGCCTCCAGGACTGGACGTGGGGATGGCTGCGGAGCAGCTCTTCGGTGCGGCGGCGCAGGGCGCCGGTGCCCATCCCGTGGATGATGGTACAGCGCTCGATCCGGTTGAGCCGGAGGGCATCGAGGAAGCGCCCGATCCTGTCGACGGCCTCGTCCCCGGTGAGTCCGCGGAGGTCGAGCGTGGTCGACTCCACCGGGGCGGTGGTGGCGCTCCACCCCGTCGAGCCCTTCACGGGAACCGGGGATGCCTTCTTCAGCTGGCGCCGGGAGGTCTTCTCGAGGTTCGAGAGCTGGGTGGTGAGCCGGAAGTTGCCGCAGAGTACGACGGCCGAGTCCCCCCTGATGCTTTCGACCTCGCCCGAGGCGGAGCTGTCGAGGAGCCTGACCAGATCCCCGGGGCGGATGCTGAAATCTGCGGCCGGAGCGGCATCGGCCATTGAGGCCGACCCTTTCCGGTCGGCTTCGCCGGCCCGCAGGGCGAGCTTCTGGCGCGCCGCCTGCACTTTTTTCGGATCCGTGCCGGCCGCCTTCGCCTCGGCGAGGATATCGCGGATCTGTCGGCGCGCCAGCTCGAACTCCCGCTGCAGCTCCCTCTGCGCCTTCTGCTTCTCTTCGCGCTCACGGCGCCGGAGGGCGGACTCGGCCCCGGCAACCGCCTCTTCGCGGAGCGCAAGCCGGGCAGAGGCAGCCTCGAGTTCCCCGTGGCGGCGGCGATTCTCCGAAAGCAGCTCCTGCAGGTCCTCGAGCAGCTCCTCGAGTCCCCGCTTCCCCTCGCCGATGAACGACTCGGCCTCCTCGACCATGGCGGAGGAAAAGCCCATGCGCTGCATCATGGCGAAGGCGAAGCTGCTGCCCGGCACCCCCTTGATGAAGCGGAAGGTCGGCTCGAGGGCCCGGCGGTCGAACTCCATCGCGCCGTTGACGACCCCTTCGCGAGCGTGGGCGTATGCCTTCAGATCACCGAGATGAGTGGTGACGACGGCCTTCGAACCCCGCCGGAGGAGCTCCTCGATGACTGCGCGGGCGATGGCGCTCCCCTCCTCGACGTCGGTGCCGGAGCAGAGCTCGTCGATGAGCACGAGCGAACCGGGGCCGGCATCTTCGGTGATGCTGCGCACTTCGCGCAGGTGCGAGCTGAAGGTGGAGAGGTCGTTCTCGATCGACTGCTCATCGCCGATGCCGATGCGGATGTCCCGGAAGAGCGGGAAAACGGAGCTCTCGCTGCACGGCAGGAGGTAGCCCCGGCGGAGCATCCAGGAGAGCAGTCCCGCAGTCTTCATGGCCACGGACTTGCCGCCGGCGTTCGGCCCTGAGATGATCAGCACCCGCTCGTCGGCCCCGAGTTCCATGTCGAGGGGAAAGACCTCGCGGTCGGGATGCGAAATGAGCAGCCAGGGATGGTAGCCGCGCCGGATGCGCAGCTCCCCGCCCGTCGAAACGGAGGGCAGGACGGAGCGGGTCTCGAGAGCAAGGCGCGCCCTGGCGTAGAGCGAGTCGAAGGCGGCCAGCCGGCGGGTGCTGCGCTCGATCGACGGCTCTTCCGGCCTGATGCGCCCGGTCGTCTCCCGGAGGATGCGCTCGACCTCACGGCGCTCCTCGATTTCGCCTTCGAGGATGGCGTTGGTGATCTCCATGCACTCGGCGGGCTCGAGGAAGACGGTCTGGCCGCTGCCGGAGTAGTCCTGCACGAAACCCGGAACCCGATGGCGGTACTCGAGCCGCATCGGCAGGCACAGCCGACCGTTGCGGATGGTCGGGGTCTCCTCCATCAGCCAGCCGCTGGAGCGGCACGAGCCGAGGATGCGCTCCATCGTGCGGGCCAGCGAGCGCCGCCGCTCCGAGAGGCTGCGGCGGATCCGTGCAAGCTCCGGGCTCGCGGAACTCTTCACCGTCCCGTCCTCGTCGACGATGGAGCGGACGAGTGGCCGGACCGCCCCGTCCTCCTCGATCGAGGAACAGAACGCAGCCAGGCGCGGGCGCAGCTCCCCCTCGCGCATCATCCTGCGGCGGAGGGCCGAAGCGGCATCGAGAAAACGCGAGAGTTCCAGGAGTTCGGAAGCTTCGAGCACCCCGCCCTCGGTGCGGAGGGTCCGCAGCAGCGGACGCATGTCGGAAAGCCCGTCGAAGGGAAGGGAGGAGCCCTCCTCAAGGAACCCCTTCAGCTCCAGCACCCGTTCGAGCTCCTCCTGCAGGGCCGACCGATCGTCGAAGGCCGGCGAGGAAAGGAGTTCGTCGCGGCCGTATGCGGAAAGGGCATGGCGCGCCGCATGGGCGGCGACCCTGTCGAACTCCAGTTTTTTTCCTGTGGCCCCTGCCTCCGCCATGCCGCGCTCTCTGAGTCTTGATTGATAGGAGGATGGCAAGATACGCGATGGGCGGGAGAGTTTTGACGCTTTGGCCTTTTTTTCATTATTATCCGCAATGCCCCAGCGGGACCTCCCCGAAAACCAAGAGCCGAACGAACCATGCGCCTCGCCGTCAACATCGACCATATCGCAACGCTGCGCAACGCCCGCAACGAGGGCGAGCCGAACCCCGTGGATGCCGCACTCCTCGCGGAGAAAAGCGGTGCGGTCGGCATCGTCTGCCACCTGCGCGAAGACCGCCGCCATATCCGCGACAGCGACCTCAGGGCGCTGCGCCGGGCCGTCACGACGAAGCTCGACCTGGAGATGGCAATGACCGACGAGATGCAGCGGATCGCCATCGAAACCGTGCCGGAACTGATCACGCTCGTGCCGGAAAAACGCGAGGAGCTCACCACCGAGGGAGGCTTCGACATCAGGCGGCACTTCCGGCGCCTCGCGGAGTTCCTCGAACCGATCAGGGCCGCAGGCATCGAAGCAAGCATCTTCATCGAACCCGACAGGGATGCGATCGATCTGGCCGCCGAAGCCGGGGCCGACCTGGTCGAGCTCCATACCGGCTCCTACGCACTGAAGGAGGGAGCCGAACAGGCGAAAGAATTCGAGCGGATCCGAAGCGCGGCGGCCTACGCCGCCGGCCGCGGCCTCAGGGTGGTAGCCGGCCACGGGCTCAACTACCGAAACATCGCACCGTTCAAAAGCATCGGGGAGATCGAGGAGGTCAGCATCGGCCACGCCCTCATCTCCAGGGCTGCCTTCGTCGGCATCCCCGAGGCTGTTCGGGAAATGCTCGAGCTCATCGGCTGAGATGCACCCGTCCGCACCCATCACCACCATCGTGCTCGCCACCGCCAACCCCGACAAGGTGCGCGAGCTGAGCCCCCTCCTCGAAAGGATTTCCCCCCGCTTCAGGGTCACCACCCTCATGGACGAGGGAATCCGGACGGAGATCGAGGAGACGGAGGAGACGCTCGAGGGCAACGCCCTCCTGAAGGCGCGGGCCATCTTCGAGATGCTCTCGGAACGTTTCCCGTCCATGATCGCACTTGCCGACGACACCGGCCTCGAGGTCGACCCGCTCGGCGGCCGGCCGGGAGTCTATTCGGCCCGGTTCGCGCCGACGGCGGACGGCAGGAAACCAACCTACGAAGAAAACGTCCTGCACCTCCTCCGGGAACTGGAGGGAGTGGAGGCCCGCTCCGCCCGGTTCCGCACGGTCATCGCCCTCAGGGGCACGCTGCCATGCCACGAAGGCGGCAGGGTGTTCGAACATTGCGAAGAAGGGCGGGTGGAAGGCGCCATCACGACCGCTCCCGAAGGAACGGGCGGGTTCGGCTACGACCCCGTCTTCAGGGCAGACGCCACAGGAAGGACATTCGCCTCGATGAATGCCGAAGAAAAAAACGCCATCAGCCACCGGGGTCTCGCCCTCCGCCGCACCCTCTCCTGGCTCCACACCATCACCAAGCCATAGCCATGACCCTCATCCAGGCGATCCTGCTCGGCCTCATCCAGGGCCTCACGGAGTTCCTCCCCATCAGCAGCACGGCGCACCTGCGCATCATCCCGGCCATTCTCGGATGGGAGGATCCCGGTGCGGCCTTCACGGCCATCATCCAGATCGGCACCCTCGCCGCCGTCATGCTCTACTTCCGGCGAGACATCGCCGCCATCCTGAAATCGGTCGTGGCGGGAATCCTGAAAGGCAGGCCGCTCGAGGAGGCGGAGTCGAAGATGGGCTGGATGATCGCCGCCGGAACGGTGCCGATCGTCGCCTTCGGCCTCCTCTTCAAGCATGAGATCGAAACCACCCTCCGCTCCCTCTACTGGATCAGCGGGGCGCTCATCGTGCTCGCGCTCGTGCTCTCCATGGCGGAATGGAAGATCAAAAAACGCCTGCAGGAAGGACGCGCGCTCAAGTCGATGGAGGAGATCGGCTGGAAAGAGGCCCTCCTCATCGGACTTGCCCAGGCCGTCGCCCTCATCCCCGGCTCCTCGCGCTCCGGCACCACCATCACCGGCGGGCTCCTTTTGAACCTCTCGCGCGAGAGCGCCGCACGCTTCTCGTTCCTCCTCTCCCTTCCCGCGGTCCTGGCCGCCGGCCTGTTCGAACTCTACAAAACCTGGGACCTCATCCTCGCCGACCAGGGCAACATCGTGAACCTCCTCGTGGCGACCCTCACGGCGGCCGTCGTCGGCTACCTCTCGATCGCCCTCCTGCTCAGCTACCTCAAGGAGCACACCACCAGCATCTTCATCGCCTACCGCCTCGCCGCCGGCGCGGCTCTCCTCCTGCTGCTCGGCGGAGGATCGATCCAGCCCTGAAACGCTCCCTTCCGGCCCGGAGCGGAAGGGACCGGAATGCAACTTTTTAGGCCGGAGAATCATTCTCTTTTCTCTGCTACATCGGCGAATTTTTCTTATATATAGGGCTATAGACATCAACCTTTTAATACCTTGCAGCCATGCCTCCGAGCTCATCCGGCGCAGGGCTTAATGGCTTTGATAAAGCAGACTTACATATACACACCAAGTGTTCGGACGGAATCCATACCCCCGAGGAGATCGTTGAAAAGGCCTCAGCCGCAGGGCTCTCTGCCATCAGCATCACCGACCATGATTCCGTCGCAGGCATAGACAAAGCAAAGCCATCAGCCTCAGCCAAAGGCCTGGAGCTCATTCACGGTGTGGAAATGAGCTCGACCTACCAGGGCTACGACATCCATGTCCTGGGATATTTTTTCGACCACCGGCACCCCGCCCTCACGGGATACCTCGACCACTGCCGGGAACTTCGCACCCAGCGGGCGGAACGCATGGTGGGCAAACTCGCCAAGATGGGGGTCAAGATCGGCCTCGACCAGATCATCCTCAAGGCCCAGAACGGCAGCGTCGGCCGGCCGCACATCGCGGCGGTGCTGCAGGACGGCGGCTACGTCAGAAGCTTCAGCGAAGCGTTCAGCAAGTACCTCGGAGCCCACAGTCCGGCCTACGTCAAGAGCATCGAAACCCATCCCGGCGAGGTCATACGGCTCCTGAACGAGGCCGGAGGACTTTCGTTCCTGGCCCATCCGGGCCAGAGCGCCCCGGACGAGATCCTCAAGCAGCTGATCACGCTCGGACTCGACGGCATCGAGATCGTGCACCCCTCGCACGACACCTACAAGCAGAACTACTACCGCCAGATCGCCAACGAGTACTTCATGCTCTTCAGCGGAGGATCGGACTACCACGGCCTCAAGGACCGCGACGACGACACCTTCGGGAAGGTGAACATACCGGGCGACTGGGTGGAGAAGATGAGAAGCAGGCTGGTCAAGGCCTGAGGGCCTTGTGATTGGTGAAGTCCGCGATATTTGCTATTATCCCAGCTCATTTTACAGGCGGCACCGCTCCGGCGGTGCCGGCCCCATTGGATCACAAGCCATGCCAGCAACCCACATACGCAACCTGGCCCACCACCTGACGCTGCGCCTCAAAGGATTCTTCCTCACCATGCAGGAGTTTTTCCTGTTCTCGATGCGGGCGTTCGCGACCATGCCGAAGATCCGCCGCTACTGGCGGGACTTCCTCGACCAGGCGACCATCTGCGGAGCGGACTCCATTCCGATCGTGCTCGTCAGCGCCATCTCGATCGGATCGCTGCTGGCGATCGAGGTCGGCAACCTTCTCGAGGACTTCGGCGCAAAGACCATGCTCGGCCGCTCGACCTCCATCTCCGTCATCCGCGAGCTCGGCCCGCTCCTGATGGGACTCATGCTCTCGGCCCGGTTCGGTTCGCGCAACGGCGCAGAGCTCGGCGCGATGCAGATCTCCGAGCAGATCGACGCGCTCCGCGCCTTCGGCACCGACCCGATCGCCAAGCTCGTCATGCCGCGCCTCGCGGCCGCCCTCGTCATGTTCCTGCCGCTCACGGCACTCTCCGACTTCGCCGGACTGCACAGCGCGGCCTATATGGCCGAGCATTACCACCACCTCGACCCGGGCATCTTCTGGAACTCGGTCTATCCGCGCCTGGCCATGAAGGATTTCGTGGTCGGGTTCGCCAAGGCCCCGGTATTCGCCGTCATCATCACCCTCGTCAGCAGCTTCAACGGGTTTTCGGCAAGCGGCGGCACCTCCGGCGTCGGGCGCTCGACCATCAAGGGCATCGTCGTCTCATCGGGACTGGTGCTCATCGCCAACTTCTACGTCTCGAAGATCGTCCTGGAAAACATGTAGCCCCGTGATAGAACTACGCAACGTCAGCCTGAAATACGGCGAGAAGGAGATCCTGAGGAACGTCTCCCTGAAGATCGAGGACAACACGATCAAGGCAATCCTCGGCCCGAGCGGCGTCGGCAAGAGCACCATCCTCAAGCTGATGCTCGGGCTCCTGAAGCCGACCTCCGGCCAGGTCTTCGTCGACGGCACGGACATCTCCGAGATGAAGGAGTCGGAACTCTATCCGATCCGGAGGAAGATGGGCATGGTCTTCCAGGGCAATGCGCTCTTCGACTCCATGTCGATCAGCCAGAACCTCGGCTTTTTCCTGCGCGAGAACCTCAACCTCCCCGAAGAGGAAATCCGCAGGCGTGTGCAGGAGCAGATCCAGTTCGCAGGACTCGAAGGCTACGAGGAGCAGCTCCCCGAAAGCCTCAGCGGCGGCATGCGCAAGAGGGTGGCCATAGGCCGGGCGCTGATCTTCCGCCCCCACATGATCCTTTTCGACGAACCGACCGCAGGACTCGACCCCGTCAGCTCGAAAAAAATCCTCTCGCTCATCAGCTCCCTGCGCCACCACGACAACCTCGGGGCGGTGATCGTCACCCATATCATCGACGACGTCTTCGCAGTCGCCGACCAGGCGGCCGTACTCTACAAGGGAGAGATCATCTTCGACGACGCGGCCGGCAAACTGCACGGAGCGGACCATCCGTTCATCCGCTCCATCCTCTCCGACAAGATCCTTGAACAGTAACAGAAAACGAACCAAGCGGGCATGAGAAATCCGAACGCACTGAAATGGAGCGACCTTAAGACCGGCATCTTCTTCATCTTCGGGATAGGCTTCGCAGCCTACCTCGGGCTGGTCATCGGCAAGAACAGCAGCCTGTTCACCGGAGTCACCACCGTGAAGGTGATGGCCGGCAACATGCAGGGGCTGGCCGAGAACAACTTCGTCTCGGTCTCCGGCAAGAAGGTCGGAACCGTCTCGAAAATGGAGTTCACCCGAAAGGACGACTCGCTCATGGTGGTGGCGGACCTCCGGATCCGCAACGAGTTCGCAAACCTCGTCACCAAAGACTCGAAAGCCACCATCCGCTCGCTCGGCGTGCTCGGCGACAAATACGTCGACATCATGACAGGAAAGAGCGAACCGGTCCGCGACGGCGACTATATCGCCCTCAACGCGCAGGACGGCATGGCGGCGCTGACCGGCGGCGCATCCGAAGCCCTCGGCAAGATCAACAGCCTCCTCGAGGAGCTCCAAAACGGGAAGGGCGTTGCCGGACGTCTGATTTCCGACGAGAAGATGGGAAGCGAACTGGCAGAAACCGTCAGCAGCCTGCGCAGGACGGCCGACGAACTGGCGACGGTATCGAGGAAGGCCTCGAGCGGCAAGGGACTGCTGCCGAAACTCATCAACGATCCCGAGCTTGCCGAGAACACGACGGACGCCATCAGAAGGATCCGGCATGCCGCCGCCGCCACGGACTCGCTCATGACGGCCATCAACAGCGGCGAGGGAACGCTCGGCCAGCTCCGGGAGAACCCCGAACTGTACGACAACCTTTCAAGGGCGCTCTCTTCGCTCGACACGCTCATGGTCGACCTGAAGAAAAGGCCCGAACGCTATGTGCGCTTCACGCTTTTCTAGGAGCGTCCTCCTCGCCCTCCTGCTCTGGATCGCAGCGGGAGCGGCGGCGCCGCTCCGGGCATCGGAGCCCGATTTCAGCGCCCTGCGGCGGCTGGCCGAAGACGGGGTGAAGGAGGGGGTTTTCCCCGGAGCCTCCATCGCCGTCGTCCACCGCGGGAAGACCCTCTTCCACGAGGCCTTCGGCACCACCGGTTGCGACCGCAACCCCGAACCGGCCTACACCTCAACCATCTACGACCTGGCCTCGCTGACGAAAGCGGTCGCCACGACCTCCGTCGTCATGCAGCTCGTCGAGCGCGATTCGCTCGACCTCGGCCGGCCGGCCGCCGACTACCTTCCGGCGTTCGGCCGGAACGGCAAGGAGAAAGTCACCCTGCGCCAGCTCCTCCGGCACACCTCCGGGCTCCGGGCGCACGCCTGGTACATCGAAACCTGCCGCAGCGCCGGCGAACTCATCGAAGCGGTATACGCCGATACGCTCCTCTCGCGTCCCGGCCTGCAGACCGCTTACAGCGACAACGGCTTCATCGTCCTCGGCAGGATCATCGAGAAAGTCACAGGCAGGAGCCTTGCCGAGAACTTCCACGCCCGCTTCGCGCTCCCCCTCGGCATGCGCCGGACCTGCTTCAATCCTCCGGCCGGTTTGCAGGCCGAAATCGCGCCGACCGGCCGCGACACGGCATGGGGAAAGGGACTCGGAGCACGCCCCCTCGTCAACGACCAGAATGCGGCGATCCTCGGAGGAGTTGCCGGCCACGCCGGACTCTTCTCCACCACGGGGGACCTGACGAGATTCATGCGGATGCTCATGAACGGAGGCAAACTCGACGGGGTGCGCTATTTCAGGAAATCGACGGTAAAGGAGTTCACCCGCCGCCGCGGCGACGACGAGCGTGCGCTCGGCTGGGACCTGCGTTCCCGCGAAGGCTACAGTTCGGCGGGAGGGGGATTTTCAGAAGACTCGTGGGGCCATCTCGGCTACACCGGCACGAGCATCTGGGTCGACCCGGAAAAAGAGCTCGCCGTCATCATGCTCAGCAACCGGGTCTGCCCGGACGAGGAGAACCGCAAGATCAGGGATTTCAGGCCGAGGCTGCACAACGCCGCCGCCCGTGCGCTCGGCTATGACTGCCCTCCCTACGAACCACCCGACTGCCCTCTCCGCTGAAGGCTCCCCTCCGGCGAAGATCCCGTCCATCGGAACGATCGGCAGCGGGGCCTGAAATACCGGAGCCCCGTGCCTGAAAGACACGGGGCTCCGTATACGACCTGCTGGACATCACCGAAAACTAGTGATCGTCACCATCCGAGCTGCTCGAGTCTCCCCCGCCGGAACCGCCCGCAGCCAGGGCGACGATGCCGCCGACGAGCGCCAGCCCGCCAAGGATAAACAGCACGTTAACCCCTTTTTTCTCCCGGGCCTTCTGCTCCGTCAGCACCCCGGCCATTTCCCCGGACCCGGCACCTGCCGTCCCGTCGGCCTCGTTGAAGAGCGCACCATGGACATCGGGGACTGCCGCCGCCGCCATGGCCGCCTGTTCGAGCTGGCGGCTCCGGCGGCTCGCCTCGATCTCGTCGAGGCGGGACTGGATTTCATCGGGATCGAGCATGATCTCGGCCTTCACATAATACTCCTTCCCGTCCCAGCTCTCCTCGAGGATCTGGGTTTTCGTCACACCAGCGGATATGGCCGTGATGTCTTCCTTCGTCAGGGAGCTCACCCCGGTCTCGCTCTCCTTCTTTTCCGTGTTCAGGGTGCTTTCGACATAGGCGCCGGTCTCTTTGAGGAGGAGCGCCGTCACCTGCTCGAGGGCGGCATCGCGGCTGCTGACCTTGCTGTCCTTGTCGCTGGCGCGATAGCGGTAGTCGCGGATGAAGGTTTTCTCCGCCGCATCGGCGACCGTCGCCATCAGGAAGGAGGCGACGAGCACCATGACGAGGGAGGTCTTTGCGGTTCTGAACGAACGCGCACATATCGTTTTACACATTGACATAGGGGGTGGAACTTGATTGGATTGACTGGAAATTCAGGAATTTTTGCCCTTTGGAATTTCATTCCGGCAGCCATATATTAACAATTGTTAATGCAAGATACAACACCAGAAATTCATTCAGTCAACAATCAAACAAGCCAACAATCACCAACCGCCCCCCCCATGAAAAACACCTTACTGACACTACTCGCCCTGACCCTCATGCTCTTCACCTCCGGCTGCGGCAGCACGAAAATCCAGCAGACGAAGCTCGGCAAGGCCCCCGGATGGTATGACGACAACCATAACGACAAGGACTACATATTTGCAGCCAACACCCAGCGCTCACGCGACCTGCAGCTTGCAATCGACAAGGCGACCGCGGCAGGCCGGGCCGATATCGCAAGGAAGGTCGAAGTGCAGGTGCAGTCGCTCCAGAAGCACTTCATCGACGAAGTCGGCACCGGACTCGACGCCAAGACCGGCGACCTCTTCTACCAGGCCGAGAAGAGCATCGCCTCCGCCTCGCTCTCCGGCAGCCACGTCGCCAAGCAGAAGATCGTAAAGGAGGGGGATTTCTTCCGTGCCTACGTCCTGGTGCGCTACCCTGTCGGAAAGGCCAACGCCGAGTTCCTCGCAAAGCTCAAGACGAAGGAATACGAGCTCACCCGCATCCGCGCAACCAAGGCTTTTGCCGAGCTCGAGAAGGATGTCGCGAACTACGAACAGCAGAAGAAGGCCGGAGTAGCGGATGCCGCACTTAACGACGGCGTCACGGGGGATACCCCCGAGGCTCAGGCGCCCATCGAGCAGAACGGAGTGAAAGAGAGCTGAGAACGAAGCCTGGACGGGGGCCAAGGCACCCGTCTCAGGCGAAAATCCCCTCCATCGGCACGATCGGCAGCGGCGTCTGCCGCACCCCCTCGTTTCTGCATACCGCATTGGCCGCCATGCGTCCGGTGAAAGCGGCCGCCTCCATGAGGAAGACCGGAGCATCGACCCGCACCCAGTCGCCGGCGAGGAAAAGGTTCGGGAACGGGGTTTCCGGGCCGGGCCGCTTGTCGTGGTCGCCGGGCGCCCATCGGGTGAAGTTGGACTGGAGCATGAAGACCTCGTGGAGCACCGCGGCCCCGGCGGTATCGGGCAGGAGTCGGTGGAGTTCGTCGAGCATTGCAAGACGTATCTCGTCGTCTGAACGCATGTCTTCAGGCGCGATCGCGTAGGCGTGCAGTTCGACCACACTCCCCCCGTGCTCTCCGGCCCACGTGATGAACGGCTCCTGGAAGGCGGAGTAGATGGAGACCGAATCGGTATAGGTGTAACCCGAAACCGTATAGAAGGGAAAACCGCCCCCATCGACCGGACGGTCGAGCCATACCCGATAGACGGCATAGGGGTCGGCCTCGCCGAGTGAGCCGACGGAGGCCTCGAAGGCCGGGGAACGGAGCTCCGAACGGCGGACGATCTCCCGGGTCCCCCGCACGTCGGAGGCAAGCACGCAGTAGTCGCAGGCGAGCAGTTCCGTGCTCTCCGCCTGCGGCAAACGGAGCGCAAGCGTTTCCCCCTCTCCACTGACCGAAAGCCTGCCGAGGGGCGTCGGCGGAGGCCCGCCGACCGGCACGCCCTCGCTGTTGAAACGACCCGCATGGCAGGGACAGAAGAACCCGTCCTCCGCCACCGAGACCGGACACCCCATATGGGTGCATCGGCCGTCGAGGGCCCGATAGCCATTCCCGTCGCGGCAGACGAGCACCGGTACCCCTTCTCGGCTCATGAGCGCAACCCAGCCGCTCGCCGGAACGGCGGAGCGGTCGACATGCAGCACTTCGGGCCCGCCCGCATCGGTGCCGACCCGCACCCCGCTGATGCGCCCGCCCTGGTGCTCGAGCCGAAGCGCCCGGCGCCCTGAAAGAACGCGCACGCCGAGTTCGCGGAGCCTCCTCTCGATCGGGTTGACGACGGCCGTCATGCAGTCGCGGTTGGTGATGCGGAAGGAGAGCCCTTCGGGACTGCCCATGAAATAGAAATGGAAGTAGCGGATCGCCTCGGCCGCCGAAAGCACCTCCATGCGGTTCATCGTGGCGTCGGCGAAGGGATGCAGCACGGTGTCGATGAACGCCGGCAGGATCTCCCCCCGGCGGCAGTACTCCATGAAGTCGATGTCGTCGTACCGGCCGAAGGTTCCGTCGTAGTCGTAGGCGAACATGCCCATGACCGGAGGCAGGCCGCGGTACTCCCGCAGGAACGAGGCGATATCGAGCGAGCGCGACTGGCCCACGACGGAGAGGATGTTGAAGGGAAAAAGCTTCGGGGTCTGGCCGTAGATCTCGCGCTGCCGCTCGCTGAACAGCACCGGATAGCCGGGCGAGGCGTCGAACGCCTCAGGACCCACGCCCGCCTCCCGGAACAGGGCATTGAGGTTGTAGTACTGGTCGAAAAATCCGTGGAAACCGTGCTCGACAGGGAAACGGGTGCCGAGCGCCTCGATCTCCCATCCGGTGAGCTTGCCGCCGAGGGAGGTGGAGGATTCGACGAGCGTCACCGCCATGCCTTTCAGGGCGAGCTCCATGGCGGCGCTCATGCCTGCGAGCCCTCCGCCGACGACGACGCAGCGCTTCGGCTCGGCCGCCGATTCACGGCCCTCCCCGAAATCCTCCTTCCCGGCGTAAAACTCCCGGCGCGGCTGGAAATAGCCGACCAGGCCGGCCGATGCGGCAGCCGCGGCACCGACGGCGATGCCGGTGCGCGAAAAAACCTTCCTGATGAAATTCCTTCGATTCATGAGCAGAGTGTGATGATGCGCCATACTACCGTACCGCCGCCGGGCGGCACGCCCACTCTAACTTAAGAAGAATCGGATCATTCGCCTATATTTGATTATGAATACGCCGGAACCGTCTCCATCCCTCGCCCGGGCCATCCGCCGCGAAGCACGCCGGCTGGGCTTTTCTGCCGCAGGGTTCTCGGCTCCGCCGCCTGGAGGGAGGGCCACGGAGCGCTTCAGGGCGATGCTCCGGGAAGAACGCCATGGTGAGATGGCCTACCTCGAAACCGGCCTGGAGGCGAGGGAGCGTCCCGAGCTGCTGCTACCGGAGCTTAAAACCGTCGTCTCGCTGGCCATGAGCTACCATCAGGATCCGCCGGGATGGAACAGACGGATCTCGCGCTATGCCCTCACGGCCGATTACCACGCGGTGCTGCGCCGGAAGGCCGAAGAGCTGCTCGAGGCCATAGGGGAACTCGCCGGCTCGAGACCCAACGCCTGCATCACGGTCGACAGCGCCCCCGTGCTGGAAAAGGAGTGGGGCGAACGCTCCGCACTCGGCCGGACGGGAAAGAACACCCTCCTCATCGTCCCCTCCGCCGGCAGCTACGTCTTCCTTGCCGAACTCCTGCTCGACATGGAGATCCCCGAAGAGCGGCCACCGCTGCCGAACCCCTGCGGCAGCTGCAGGATATGCCTGGACGCGTGCCCGACCGGCGCGCTGCTCGAGCCGGGGAAGCTCGACGCCCGGCGCTGCATCTCCTATCTCACCGGCGAACTGAAACGGGAGTTCACCACCGAAGAGGCCTCGATGATCGGGGGCCGGCTCTTCGGATGCGACGCATGCCAGGAACGCTGCCCCCACAACCAGCGCCCCCTCATCAAAGCCGATCCGGCGTTCGAACCGAGAGAGGAACTGCTCGGACTCGAACCGGAACGGATCCTCGGAATGGGCCGAAGCGAATTCCGCCGGTTGTTCGCCGGCACCCCGATCTTGCGCATCGGCCTCCGCCGCCTCCGGCGCAACGCGCGGGCCGTGCTCGCAAACGAAGGGAAACCCATAGACTGATATACCAATGGAAACGACGCAACTGCTCTGGATCGCCTCGACGGTCCTGCTCATCGCGGGATTCGCAGGACTTCTCATCCCCGCGCTGCCCGGCGTGCTGCTGGTATTCGCGGGCCTCGTCATGGCCGCCTGGGCCGAAGGGTTCGCCTATGTGGGATGGGGAACGATCCTCGTCCTCGGGCTCCTGGCCGGAGCCGCCTACCTGCTCGATTTCCTCGCCGGGCTTCTCGGCGCGAAACGCTTCGGTGCCGGCCGCTCGGGCCTCATCGGCGCCGTGGCGGGAACCGTCCTCGGCCTCCCCTTCGGCCTGGCGGGCATCGTCATCGGCCCGTTCATCGGCGCCGTTGCCGGGGAACTCTACGCCCGCAAGGATCTGCGTACGGCGGGAATGGCGGGGCTCGGCGTCTGGATCGGCATTGCCGCAGGCACGGCCGTGCGCGTCGCCATCGCCTTCATGATGACGGGGATCTTCCTCGTCGTCCGGTTGGTATGATGGAAATATAAAAGGCAGGATGAGCCGGACGCTCAACGCCCTAGAATGTGAAGCAGATCCTTTACGAGAAGAAAGAGATGATAAGGATCACTTGAACTGGGCTCGAAACCTTTGCCGAGATACCCGCTTCGGGCCGCATCATCCTTGGCATGGACAAGAATAGCCCGAATACCGACAAGCTCGGCAGCCTGAGCTGTCCGCAGAAGCGCATCCTTGAGCAGAGCCCGCCCGAGTCCTCCCCCCTGATACCGCATATCAACAGCAAGCCTAGCAAGAATAAGCACCGGAACAGGATGCTTTGCAAGACCTTTTGCAAGCCGTCCCTCGGCAGCCGCAGACTCGACGCTGCCGACAGCTAGACTGTAGAAACCAACAACAGCACTTGATTCCCGCTCACAACACACATAGGTTTGAGCTCCGTTGGCTTTCTGATTCAGCAGAGCAAAACGCCTTAGGAACTGATTAAGCGCATGGTGGCCGCAGTCAAACGACTCGACATTATGGCTGGGCGCAAGTTTCTGGACAGGCGTAAAGTTAACGCCACTCAATCAAGCACCCCCGGCTCCGTCATGAGAGCTTTCATTCGGGCGTCAGGAACGGTTACTGGCCGATCGAGAATCCGCTGAAATTCCTGCCACTCCGACTCCTCAAGCTCAAATCTATTCCTGTCAGCAAGCGTCTGGTTTGCAGCCGTTATGCCCGCGTCAAGCAGGAATTCGCTGACACTTTTATGGCATGAGCGGGCAGCATCCTGCAACAGCCGTTTAATGGGCATGTTGGCTCGGACATCGATTCGCTCGGTTTTGACTGTAAAGCTGGCGGTCATAAAGCTTGTCCTATTGTGTTCATTTCTATCGTAAGAATTCAGCAACAACATAATGTACGGACAATGTCACGACAAAACAAAATTTCCCCGAAGGGTCACCGGACATTGGAATCGAATAAAATGACGGAAGCCCGCTTTTTGGCGGGCTTCCTGAAGAACCGTTCCTAAGAGTGATTCAGTGCTTGAAGTGGCGCATGCCGGTGAAGACCATGGCGAGGTTGTTCTGATCGGCAGCTTCGATCACCTCGTTGTCGCGGATGGAGCCGCCCGGCTGGATCACAGCCGTCACGCCTGCCTCGGCTGCGGCCAGGAGGCCGTCGGCGAAGGGGAAGAAGGCGTCGGAAGCGACGACTGAGCCCGTGAGGTCAAGATCGACCTCGGAAGCCTTCCAGCGCGCGATCTTGGAGGAATCGACCCTCGACATCTGTCCGGCGCCGACGCCGAAGGTGCGGCGGTCCTTGACGTAGAGGATGGTGTTGCTCTTGATGTGCTTGCAGATCTTCCAGGCGAACATGAGGTCGTCGAGCTCCTTTTCGGTCGGCTGGCGCTTGGTGACGGCCTTGAGATCCTCGCGGGAGACGATCTTGCTGTCGCGCTCCTGGACGAGCATGCCGAAGGGGGTCGACTTGAACTCCCATCCGCCCTTGGGAAGCGCCTGCTTCTGGATGAGCAGCCTGCGGTCCTTCTTCTTCATGAGCAGCTCGAGCACGCCGTCCTCATAGGAGGGAGCGATGAGGATCTCGGTGAAGATGCCGTTGACCGCCTCGGCCGTCTGCATGTCGAGCGGACGATTGAAGGCGATGATGCCGCCGAAGGGGGCCTGGGTGTCGGTCGCGAAGGCGCTGTGCCATGCCTCGACGAGGGTGGACGCCTGGGCGACGCCGCAGGGGTTGGTGTGCTTGATGATGACGACCGTCGGATCCTCGCCGCGGAACTCCTCGACGATCCCGCTGGCAGCGGCGATGTCGAGCATGTTGTTGTAGGAGAGGTCCTTGCCGTGGAGCTTCTCGAAGTAGTCGCCGAACGAGCGGGCACCCGCTCCGTCCTCCAGGCGGTAGAATCCCGCGCTCTGGTGCGGGTTCTCGCCGTAGCGCATGTCGAGCTCGCGCTCGAGCTGCACCGTCATGGTGGCGGCGGCAGCCGTTTCGGCGCCTTCGGCCCTGGTCAGGTAGGCGGCGATCGCGCGGTCGTAGCGAGAGGTCAGTTCGAACACCTTGCGGGCGAGCCGGAGCCTCGTGGCCCTCGCGGTCGAGCCGCCGGAAGCCTTCATCTCGGAGAGCACGCCCTCGTAATCGGCGCTGTCGGTGAGCACGGTGACCGACTCGTTGTTCTTGGCCGCGCTGCGCAGCATCGAGGGGCCTCCGATGTCGATATTCTCGATGGCGTCCTCGAACGAAACGCCGGGTTTTGCGACGGTCGCCTCGAACGGATAGAGGTTGACGACGACCATATCGATGAAGCCGATGCCGTTCTCCCTGGCCTGGGCCACGTGATCCGCATTCTCCCTGACCGCAAGCAGGCCGCCGTGGATCTTCGGATGGAGGGTCTTGACCCTGCCGTCCATGATTTCGGGGAAGCCGGTGATCTCGGAGATGGACGAGGCGACAACGCCCGCATCCTGCAGGGCTTTGAGGGTGCCTCCGGTTGAAAAGATCTCAACTCCGAGGGAGGAAAGCTCGCGGCAGAAGTCGACGATGCCGGTTTTGTCGGAAACCGACACCAGCGCCCTTTTGATAAGCGGATCAGACATTTGCGGAATGGTTATCTTGTGGTATACTTGTGGGGAACAGCTTTATTAGAAGCGGAAATGTAAGAAAATATTCAGGAAATGAGTAACCCGAAAAGACGGCTGGCGGTCTTCTGCTCCGGCACGGGAAGCAACTTCGTGGCCCTGCACCGGGCCGTGGCCGAGCGGGGACTCGGGGCCGAATTCGTCCTCTGCGTCTCCAACCGCTCGCAGTGCGGCGCCATGGAGTTCGCCCGCGGCGAAGGGATCGAAACCCTCCACATTTCGGAGAAGCAGTTCGACGGCCCCGAGGCGTTCGCCCTCTCGATGCTCCAGGCACTCCGCTCCCGCGGGGTCGAGACCGTCCTGCTTGCCGGCTACATGCGCAAGATACCCGAGGAGGTTACCCGGGCATACCGCGGCAACATCCTCAACATCCATCCCGCCCTCCTGCCGAAATTCGGCGGCGAGGGGATGTACGGCATCCATGTCCATACGGCGGTGCTCAAGGCCGGCGAGCGCGAAAGCGGCGCGACGGTCCACTTCGTCGACGAGGAGTACGACCGCGGGGAGATCCTGCTCCAGGGCCGGGTGCCGGTAATGGCGGGCGACACGCCGGAAGTCCTCGCCGCGCGGGTGCTCGAGTGCGAGCACCGGCTCTACCCCGACGCCCTCGAAAAACTCCTCCGGGAGAGCAACGGCTGATGGAGCAGATGCTCGACATCAGCGAAATCTTCCACTCCATCCAGGGAGAGTCCTCCTATGCCGGCTGGCCCTGCACCTTCATCCGGCTCGCCGGCTGCAGCCACACCTGCCGCTACTGCGACACGCTCTATGCGAAAACGGCCGAACGGCGCATGAGCATCGCCGAGACCATCGACGAGGCGCGCCGCCATCGTCCGCACCTCATCGAAGTCACCGGCGGGGAACCGCTCGAGCAGCCCTCCGTCCACCACCTCCTCAGGGCCCTCTGTGACGGCGGCGGCACGATCCTCCTCGAAACCGGAGGGTTCCTCTCCGTCCGGGACGTCGACCCGCGGGTGCACAAGGTGATCGACCTCAAGCCTCCCTCGTCCGGCTGCGCCGAAGAAAACTGCATGGAGAACGTCGAACTGGCGCTCGCCGCCGTCACGGCCGAACGAAAGCGTTTCGAGTTCAAGATCGTCGCCGCCGACCGCCGGGACTACCTCTGGGCGCAGGAGCTGCTCACCAGGACCCGGCTCGCCGAAGCCTGCACCGTCATGATGGGTCCGGTATGGGGCGTCCTCCAGCCCTCGGAACTCGCCGGATGGATCCTCAGGGACCGCCTGCACGTGCGCATGCAGCTGCAGCTCCACCGCCACATCTGGCCGGCAAGGGAGCGCGGCGTCTAGCGGTATCCCGCCGGGCGGGAGCGGCTTGCGGCGCTCGGGCGGAGTTCGTACCTTGCACTGACATTTCACCCTAACAAACCTGCTTTCCCGGTGCCCACACTCTCTGTCATCGTACCGTTCTACAACGAGCGGCAGTCCCTTCAGGAACTGGCGCGCGAGCTCAGGGAGGCACTCTCGGACGAACGCCTGCACGCGCTTTTCCCCGCTCCCTTCACCCATGAGGTCATCATGGTCGACGACGGCTCGACCGACGGCTCCCTCGAAGTGGCCGAAACGCTGGCCGAAGACTCGGAAGAGGTGAAGCTCATCTCCTTCAGGAAGAACACGGGCAAGACCGCCGCGCTCTCGGCCGGCTTCAGGGTGGCCGAAGGCGAATTCGTCTGCACGCTCGACGCCGACCTGCAGGACGACCCCCGGGCCATACGCCCCATGCTTGAAAAACTTCTGGAGGGCCATGACCTCGTAAGCGGGTGGAAACGCCATCGCCGGGACCCGCTGTCGAAAACGATCCCCTCGCGCATCTTCAACAGCGTCACCGGCCTTTTCACCGGCGTGCGCCTCCACGACATGAACTGCGGCCTGAAGGCCTACCGCCGGGAACTCTCCGGGAGCCTCGAACTGCACGGCGACATGCACCGCTACATCCCGGTGCTCGCGGCATGGAAAGGCTACCGCATCACGGAACTGCCGTTCGAGCACCGCCGCCGCCGCTACGGCCGGACCAAGTACGGACCGGCCCGTTTCCTCTCCGGCCTCCTCGACTTCTTCGCAGTCCTCTTCATCACCCGCTACTTCCGCCGACCCATGCACTTCTTCGGGACGGCCGGCCTCGCAAGCTTCCTCACGGGATTTGCCATCAGCCTCTGGGTGAGCCTCGACAAGATCATCAACAACCGCTACCTCACCAACCGGCCGATCCTCTTCCTCGGCATCCTCCTGCTCATCCTCGGCGTCCAGCTTTTCTCGACCGGCCTGCTCGGTGAAATGCTCTCGATGAGCTCGAAGGAGAGGGAGCCGCTCTCAATCAGGGAAACAAGAAACCTCAGCAGTCAACAACAGAAAACGATCAGCGAATGAAACGGGTAGGAGCCCACGTCAGCATTGCCGGCGGCATAGAAAACGCCCCGCTCAACGCCGCGGCCATCGGGGCCAGGGCGTTCGCCCTCTTCACGAAGAACCAGCGGCAGTGGAAATCCCCGCCGCTCTTGCCCGCTTCGATCGAAGCCTTCAGGAACAACTGCGCCAAAGGGGGGTTCGAAGCGCGCCACATCCTGCCGCACGACAGCTACCTCATCAACCTCGGCAACCCGGATCCGGAGAAGCTCCGCCGATCGAGGGAGGCGTTCCAGGACGAGATGCGCCGGTGCCAGGCGCTCGGCCTCGAGCTTTTGAACTTCCATCCCGGCAGCCACCTCAACGAAATCGGCGTCGACGGGTGCCTCCGCCACATCGCCGACTCGATCAACTTGGCACTTGAAGGCTCCAGCGGGGTGACGGCCGTCATCGAGAACACCGCCGGACAGGGAACCAACCTCGGCAGCCGCTTCGAACACCTCGCAGCCCTCATCGAAATGACCGAGGACAAAACGAGGGTCGGGGTCTGCCTCGACACCTGCCACCTCTTCGCCGCCGGCTACGACCTCGGAAGTGCGGAAGCCGCCGAGGAGACCTTCCGGGAGTTCGACCGGGTCGTCGGCATGCAGTACCTCAGGGGCATGCACCTCAACGACGCGCTGCACCCCGTGGGCAGCCGGCTCGACCGGCATGCATGCGTCGGGAAAGGAAAGATAGGGATGGAGGCGTTCCGCCTGATCATGCGGGATCCCCGGTTCGAGGAGATCCCGCTCATCCTCGAGACCCCCGATTCGGACGGATGGGCCGAAGAGATCGCGATGCTCTACGGCCTGGCGGAGGAGGACGACTAGGACTGCGTGCGGGAGGCCGAGCGGAGATACTTGCCGACCGAAAGCGCGCTGCCGAAAATGCCGAGCAGCAGCCCGAGCAGGGCGACCGAGGGGTAGACAAGCAGGGCCGAAGGCTCGAGCACCTGGTAGAGGCCCGGCTCGTAGCGCTGCAGCAGCTGCTCCTGGCCGAGAGCGAGCGCCCCGGCGGCAAGCCCGCCGGCAAGCAGTCCCTGCAGGGCGCCCTCGATGAGGTAGGGGGCGGCGATGAACGAGGCGGATGCCCCGACGAGGCGCATGGTGCGGATCTTCTCCTTCCTCGAATACATGGCGAGCCGGATCGTGTAGCCGACCATCACGATGGTGGCCATGGCGATCAGGAGTCCGACGGATCCCGTAACGAGGGTGAAGAGCCTGGCGTTGTGCTCGATCTCGGTGAGGAAGGCCTTGTTGTAGCGCAAATCCGAGCCCGGCGCAATCGATCGGACGGCGGCCATGATCGGCTGGAGGCTGTCGGGCCCGGCGTAGGCGGGAAGGAAGCGGAGCCGGGCCGAGCGCGGCAGGGGGTTCGAACCGAGGATGGCGACGACGTCCTCGCCGAAATCACCGGCAAAAACCTTTGCCGCCTCGTCCTTGTCGATGAAGCGGCTCTCGCTGACGCCCGCCACCTCCTTCATCTTCAGGGCTGCGGCGCGGGCCTCCTCGCGCGAGACCGAATCGCTGAAGAACACCTCCAGCTCCACGCGGCCGCGCAGCTCCTGGATGATGTCGTAGAAGCCGAGCGAGACGGTACCGAAGAGCCCCAGCAGGACGAGCGAGAAAAAGCTGATGGCGACAGTGACGGCGGCCGGCACACGGGCCCTCGAAAAGCCGGAAAACCCTTCCTTGAGAATGAATCCTAGTGACATGGACGGACGGAGTGGATGCTTGGTTATGGACATATCCTGCAACGCCTTACGGGCGCGTTCCGGCAGGCTGCGGGCCCCGTTTGCGGGGGGTTCAGTAAAAGAATCAGCAAAACTAGTTGCAAAAACAAGTTTTTTTTCTTTTTATTAAGTCTTCAAAACGGGGCTATAGCTCAGTTGGTAGAGCATTTGCATGGCATGCAAAGGGTCAGGAGTTCGAGTCTCCTTAGCTCCACCCCGATAAGAAGGAAAAGCGCGGCACCGACCGCGCTTTTTTCATTTCCAGCCCGCCCCTGCGATATCCATCGTTGCATATACAAGCCGGGATGGCTTCCTCTCCTTCGTACGCAATCATTGCACACAAAAGGGAAGACAGTCCATGCCCCGAACTCCGGTAAAAAACAACCAGCGGCTCTCGATTCAAATCGAAGCATCCCAGAAGGAGCTCTTCATGCGGGCCGCGTCGATTCAGTCGACGGACCTCACTGAATTCGTCACCCGATCATCGGCATCGACCGCGTATGAAGCGATCGAACAGCATGAGCATCCCATACACAACGATCGACAGAGCGTCTACCCGCTCGATCTTCCGGACAATCCCCCGGCGCCGAATGATAAGCTTATGAAAGCCGCCGGAGCCCTGCCGTTGCCCGAACGTCCGCTTACGCTCATCCTGCCC
Organism: Chlorobium sp. N1; assembly: GCF_004332115.1. GTDB lineage: Bacteria > Bacteroidota > Chlorobiia > Chlorobiales > Chlorobiaceae > Chlorobium. Next base: position 84,027 of record NZ_SJPA01000004.1, on the reverse strand, counting down.
TTGCACACCATCCGCACCGCGCTGGAGTCCCGGAATCATCCGATATGTGCGATTGCGGAGCAGATGATGGTGCCTTTATGGAGATCTCCGCTCCCTGCCCGGGTTGATCTCAGGCCGTTTTCTTCCTGCCGGTCCCGGTCGCGAGAAATACCAGCCCGACGAGGAGTGAGGCCGAGAGCCCCGCGCCGATGTTGTAGAGCGAACCAAGAAGGACAAGGGGAAGGGTGAGGGCCGCCGCAGCCGAGGCGAAATCGGAAGAGGCCCACCAGCTGAGGGAGGTCAAAACGGTGAAGGAAAAGCCGGTGGCGATGCTTCCGGCCAGCGAGATGAAGATCCGCTCGCCCGCGCCGCCCTTCACCGCATCCCGGCGCTGTGACTGGCTCTTCCCTTCGGGATCCATGAGGCGCCGTGCCGTCATGGCCACGAGGGCGAAGGTGACGAGCAGCACCGCATGCACGCCGTAGACCCTGAGAACATCGTCCCCCGAAGGATCGAAAAGCGGACCGCCGAGCTGCCTGGAGGCCAGCTGGAGCAGGTAGACGGAGCTGAGGTAAAAGAGGCTTCCCCAGAGAAGTGTGATGGAGAGCCAGAGCGAGGGACCGGGAAAACGCGGAGCGAGGGATTCCTGTTTCATGATGGGAAAGAGAGTGTGGAATGGTTGGGTTGAAGGATCATACGGACGGGCACTATAACGGCAGCAACTCCCAGGTAATTCCCCGGAATGAAAAAACCTCAGCCGGGAGCCCGCGCCGCAAGGCAATATTTTCTATTTTGGGTTTGAAGTTTTAAGCGGCAATCGCCATTTTACGGAGCTCGGAAGTTTACACAAACTTAACACCCCCAAGCCTATGTGTGGAGTTTTCGGCATCTTCAACTCAAAAACTCCCGCAGAAGACACCTTCTATGGACTGTACTCTCTGCAGCACCGGGGGCAGGAGGCAGCGGGCATCGTCGTAGCCGACTACAGCAAGGCGCGCAAGAAGACCCTCTTCAAACAGCACAAGGGCATGGGTCTCGTCTCGGAGGTCTTCCGGGACGAAACGGTCTTCGACGGCCTCGACGGCTATGCGGCCATCGGCCACAACCGCTACTCGACGACCGGCTCCTCGAAATCGACCAACAACATCCAGCCGTTCTCGCTCACCTACCGCTCGGGGAGCCTGGCCATCGCCCACAACGGCAACCTGACCAACTCGCGCAAGCTGCGCAACGAGCTGACCGAGCTCGGCGTCATTTTCCAGGCCTCCTCCGACACCGAAATCATCCCGCACCTTGCCGCCCGCAGCCGCGAAAAGGAGCCGGTGCAGCAGATCTATGAAGCGCTCAAGCAGGTGCAGGGCGCCTACTCGATGGTGATTCTGGCCAACAACCAGATGATCGCCGCCCGCGACCCCCACGGGTTCCGGCCGCTGGCGCTCGGCAAGAAGATCGACCCCCTCACCGGGGAGCTCGCCTACGTCGTCGCCAGCGAAACCTGCGCCTTCGACATCATCCAGGCCGAATACATCCGCGACATCGAACCCGGAGAGATCCTCCTCATCGACCACCTCGCGGTGGCCAACGAAAAGCCGACCTCGCTCTTCCTCCCGCCGTCCGAGCGCAAGGCCCGATGCATCTTCGAATACGTCTACTTCGCCCGACCAGACAGTTTCATCTTCGGCACCTCGGTCGACAAGGTTCGGCGCAACCTCGGCAAGAACCTCGCACGCGAATCCTCCGTGCGCCAGTCGCACGGAGAGAAGGAACTGACGGTCGTCAGCGTCCCGGACTCCTCGAACACCGCTGCGCTCGGCTTCGTACGCGAAAGCAACCGGGCCGAACGTCCGGCCCGCTTCGAGCACGGCCTCATCCGCAACCACTACGTGGGAAGGACCTTCATCCAGCCGGGCATCCAGAGCCGAGACATCAAGGTCCGCTCGAAGTACAACATCGTGCGCGGCGTCCTGCAGGACCGGCCCATCATCCTCATCGACGACTCGATCGTACGCGGAACGACGGCCAGGATGCTCATCAAGCTCATTCGCGAGGCCGACCCGAAGGCGATCCACCTGCACATCAGCTCCCCGCCGATCACCAACCCCTGCTTCTACGGGATGGACTTCCCCACCAAGCGCCAGCTGCTCACCCACATGTTCGACTCGCTCGAAGGCGAGGTCAACGAGATCGAGAAGATCAGGGAGTACATCGGCGTCGACACCCTCACCTACCTCTCGATGGAGGGGTTGCTCAACAGCGTCCCGTCGTTCGAGGGCGAAAGCTGCAGCTACTGCACCGCCTGCTTCAGCGGCGACTACCCCATCCACGTCAACGAGGCGAGCGTCAACAAGGAGGAGAACGACTAGCCTTCTTGCGGAACGCCCTGAAAACAGAGAAGCCCGTCCTGCATGCTCGATGCGGGACGGGCTCTTTCGTGTCCTGCCCTGGCGGGAAACGCCCCTACTTCTTGCCCTGCTTGAACTCGATGCGCACGGCGGTGTGCGGCACGGCCTCGAGCCTCTTCTTCGGGATGGGCTTGCCGCTCTTGATGCAGATGCCGTAGGTGCGATTGCGGATCCGGTCGAGCGCCTGGTCGATGTAGCCGATGTACTTCTCGTCACGGGCGATGAACATGAAGCGCTGCTCGCGGTCCATCGTTTCGGTGCCGTGGTCGGCCATATGCATGGAGTAGTTCGAGTTGATCGAATCCTCCACGTTCTCGTCGGAGAGCGAGGAACGCAGGATGTCCAGATCACGCATGACCTCTTCGCGGCGCTTCAAAAGAAGCTGGCGGAAATGCTCGAGTTCCTCGTCGCTGAGGTAGGTCTTGGTGAGCACCGGTTCATCGACGACCTCCTGGTCCTTCTTTGATGCACTGCTGGTTTTCTTGGTCATGACACTTCAGATTTTCTGATTCTAACGGGAATACCGTAAAAATGGTGAGTTAAAATACCACTCCCCTCATGATTTTTCAAGCACGATGCGGCAGATTTCGCCGTTGACCGTTTCACTACCCTCCTCCGCTCCGATCGAAGCCAGGTCCAGGGCCGTCGCGAGCGTTTCATCCCTAATATACGCATCATTGCTCCGGACCGCCTCGAGAAGTTTTTCAGACCCCTCGACCCGCAGCCGGATCCGGTCGGTAATCGCCAGGCCGCTCTCACGCCGCAGGGCCTGGATGCGGCTGACCAGTTCGCGGGAAAGCCCCATCATCTCCAGCTTCTCGTTCATCTCGGTGTCGAGCGCGACCATGATGCCGTGCGATTCGTCCGAAGCGACAAGCCACCCCTCGATGTCCTCGTGCAGGATCTCGACGTCGGCGCGCAGGATCTCGAAGGTGCGGCCGGTCCACTCGAGCTCCAGCCTCCCCTCTTTTTCGAGCAGGGCGATCTGCTTGTGGCTCATCGAGCGGACCGCCTCGGCCAGCTGCTTCATGTCCTTGCCGAACTTCGGCCCGAGCGTCTTGAAGTTCGGTTTCACCTTCTTGCTGATGACCGAGCCGTCCTCCTCGACGTACTCGATCTTCTGCACGTTGACCTCCTCCATGATGATGTCGGCGACGAGCCGGTACTCCTCGCGCTCGGTGCTGTCGGCGACGGCGAGCAGGATGCGCGAGAGCGGCTGACGCACCTTGATGGAGGCGCGCTCGCGCATGGTACGCACGAGCGACGTGATGATCTGCGCCTTTTTCATGCGCCGCTCGAGCGGCAGGTCGATCATGGCGGTATCCACCGTCGGGAACGGGGCCAGATGCACCGACTCGCGGCCCCGCTCACCACCGACCGCGTGCAGGTTCAGGTAGATCCTCTCGGCAAGGAACGGCGTGAAGGGGGCGAGCAGGCGCGAGAGGGTCTCGAGGCACTGGTGGAGCGACTGGTAGGCGGCGAGCTTGTCGGGGCCCATCTCGCTCTTCCAGAAGCGCTTGCGCGAGCGCCGGATGTACCAGTTCGAGAGGTCGTCGACCGTGAAGTCGTTGATCAGGCGAGCCGCTCCGGTCAGGTCGTACTGCTCCATGCGGCCGCGAACCGCCGAAACGAGGCTCGAGAGGCTCGAGAGCACCCAGCGGTCGAGCTCGGAGCGCTCTTCGAGCGGAACCGGGGGCTCGCTGCCGCTGAAGGCGTCGACGTTGGCGTAGAGGACGAAAAAGTTGTAGCTGTTGATGTAGGCGCGGAAGAACTTGCGCTGCTCCTCCTCGACCTCTTCGGTATTGAAGGACTTCGGACGCCACGGGGGGCTCGCCACGAGCAGGTACCAGCGGATGGAGTCCGCTCCGTAGCGCTGCATGGTCTCGAACGGATCGAGCACGTTGCCCTTCGACTTCGACATCTTCTGTCCGTTCTTATCGAGAATATGGCCGTTGACGACGAGGTTGCGGTAGGCCGGGCGATCGAAGAGCAGGGTCGCGATGGCATGCAGGGTGTAGAACCACCCTCTCGTCTGATCGACGCCCTCGGCGATGAAGTCCGCCGGAAAGGTCTTCTCGAAGAGATCCCTGTTCTCGAACGGGTAGTGCAGCTGGGCGAAAGGCATCGAGCCGCTGTCGAACCAGACGTCGATCAGCTCGGGAGTGCGGCTGAAGCGCACGCCGTCGCGGATGAAGTAGATCCGGTCGACGAAGGGCTTGTGGAGGTCGAGTTCGACGAGTCCGCCATCGAGCGCGTCGGAGAGCGGCGTACGCTCGCCGTCGATATCGATGAACCCTTCTCTGAGCTCGGCGACGGAGCCCACGGCGAACACCTTGCCGGAGTCCGGGCCGTCGCCGATCGAGAAGTCATCGGCGACCCATACCGGCAGCGGAGTGCCCCAGAACCGCTCGCGCGAGAGCGCCCAGTCCTTGTTCTCCTCGAGCCAGTTGCCGAACCGGCCGGAACCGATCTCGGGCGGGCACCAGTTGATGGTCCCGTTGAGTTCCACCATTCGCCGGGCGATATCGGTGGTGCGGATGTACCACGACTCGCGCGCATAGTAGATGACCGGCACGTCGTAGCGCCAGGAGAACGGGTAGGTATGGGTGACGCTCTCCTTGCGGTAGAGCCGGCCCTCCTCCTTGAGGCGCAGGATGACGGGCTGGTCGACGTCCTTGAAGAACATCCCCTCGTAGTCGGGCACTTCGGCCGTGAAGCAGCCGTTGCGTCCGACAGGCTGCAGCATCGGCAGGCCGTACTGCTTCGAAACCTCGTAGTCGTCGGCACCGAAGGCCGGGGCGAGGTGGACGATGCCGGTGCCGTCCGCCGTGGAGACGAACGAACCGACGGTGACGTACCAGCATTTCCTCGCAGGCGAGAAGTAGCCGAAGAGGGGCTCGTACTCGACGTTCTCGAGCTCCCTGCCCTTCATCCGCCCGACCGTCTGCCAGAGGGAGCGGCCCTCTTCGTCCTTCTCCAGGAGCACCTGCAGGCGCGATTCGGCAAGGATCAGCTCCTCGCCGCTTTCGCTGTGGCGGACCTTCACGTAGTCGATATCGGCGCCGACCGAGAGCGCGACGTTCGAGATCAGGGTCCAGGGGGTGGTGGTCCAGACGAGGAACGATGCCCCGGAATCCTTCAGGCGGAACTTCACGTAGACGCTCGGATCCTTGACCTCCTTGTAGCCGAGGGCCAGCTCGTGGGAGCTGAGAACGGTCTCGGAGCGGGGATCCTGCGGGACGATCTTGTAGTCCTTGTAGATGAGTCCCTTGTCGAAGATGGTCTTCAGCGCCCACCAGACCGACTCGATGTAGTTGTTCTCGCAGGTGATGTAGGGCTGGTCCATGTCGACCCAGTAGCCCATGCGCTCGGTCAGCTTCCCCCACCCCTCGCGGTTGTCGTCGATGTGGTGGTAAACGAGCGAACGGGCTTCGCGGTTGAACTCCCCTTCGCCGTAATCCTCCACCTGGGAACGGTTCTTCAGTCCGAGCTTCTTCTCGACGGAGATCTCCACCGGCAGGCCATGGGTGTCCCAGCCGGCCTTTCTCGGCACCCGGTAACCCTGCATCGTCTTGTAGCGGCAGACGGCATCCTTGATGGTGCGGCTGAAGACATGGTGCACGCCGGGTTTGCCGTTGACAGTCGGAGGACCCTCATAGAACGAAAAAACCCGGTCGGAAGGCCGTTCCTCCAGGCTTTTGCTGAAAATGGCGTGCTCGGTCCAGTAGGAGAGCACCTCGGCTTCCATCTCGCTATAGGAAAGGCTGGAGGGGTACTCGGCAAATTTGTCGGCCATGGTGTAGCAGGGGATCATTCAGAAAAAAATCAATATACGAGAATCGGCCATAAAAACAGTACAGGCAGGCCTTCCACCCGGTGAAAAGCCTGCCTGGGAACCTGTCCGTGCATCTCGCCCGCCGCCGCGGGCCGGAGAGAAGCGGAGGTTACTTCTTGTCGCCGAGCGAAGAGTTGACGCCGTCGAGGATCTGCTTTGCGACCACCGTGAGGGAGTCGAGGGCGTCGGCAACCATTTTGCCGAGCGGAGTGATGGTATTGTCGAGGAGGGTGCCGACACCGACGAGGATGGTGGCGAAATCACCTTTGACGACATCGCCGCCTTTCTGCTGCGGTGCGGGGGCGGGAGTTTTCATTTCTTCAGCCATGGTGCGCTCGTATTTATGGGTTATGCTTGATGCTCTCCGGCGTTGCCGTACGCAATCCGATTATGGCAAGTTACGATTTTATATGTTTCCCTCAAAGCCCCCCCGACCCCCTCAGCTCCGCCCGTAGCGGTCGTCGACGCGGATGATGTCGTCCTCTCCGAGGTAGCTACCGGTCTGCACCTCGATGAGTTCGAGCGGGGTTTCGGCGGGATTTTCCAGCCGGTGGAACGAGCCGACGGGAATATAGGTCGACTGGTCCTCCCTGAGCGTCAGCTCACGCTCGTCGACCGTGATGCGGGCGGTTCCCCGCACCACGACCCAGTGCTCGGCCCGGTGCAGGTGTTTCTGCAGTGAGAGCGCCGCGCCGGGGTTCACAGTGATGCGCTTGACCTTGAAGCGGTCGGCGAAGTCGACCGTCTCGTAGGAGCCCCAGGGGCGGAACACCCTGCGGTGGATGTCGGCCTCTTCCCGCTTCTGGCTCTTGAGCCGCTCGACGAGCAGCTTCACGTCCTGCACCCGGTCCCTGGAAGCGACGAGGACGGCGTCGGCCGTCTCGACGATGATGTGCTCGTCGAGGCCGACGGCCGCGACAAGGCGGCTCGTCGCATGGATGTAGCTGCCGGTAACGTCGTGCAGCATGACGTCACCCTTCGTCACGTTGCCCTCGGCATCGCGCTCCTGCACGCTCCAGAGCGCCGACCATGCGCCGACGTCGTTCCAGCCGGCGTCGAGCGGAACAAGGAAGGCGTTCCCGGTCTTCTCCATGACGGCGTAGTCGATGGAGTCGGCGGGCGACGAGCGGAAGGCATCCTCGTCGAGCCGGAGGAAATCGAGATCCGCCTTCGCCCCCGAAACCGCCCTGCGGCACGCCTCCGCCATCTCCGGCGCAAGGGAAGCGAGTTCGGAGAGGAACGCCCCCGCACCGAACAGGAAGATGCCGCTGTTCCAGAAGTAGCCGCCGTCGGCCAGGTACCCTTCGGCCGTCTCGCGGTCGGGCTTCTCGACGAACCGCTCCACCCTGCGCGGCCCGAGCCCGCCCGCCTCCCCGCCGGAAGCCCGGATGTAGCCGTACCCGGTTTCGGGAGCGGTGGGAACCACGCCGAAGGTAACGAGCCCCCCCGCACGGGCCGCTTCGGCTCCCGCCTCGACGGCGGCCCCGAACGCCCGGCCGTCGGCGATGACATGGTCGGCCGGAAGCAGCAGCATGAGAGCACCCGGATGGCGCTCTTCGAGGAGCATCGCGGCGACCGCCGCCGCCGGGGCGGTGTTGCGGCCCTCGGGCTCGAGGATGAGGCCGCCGACCTCCGCGCCGGTCTGGCGGAGCTGTTCGGCGACGAGGAAGCGGTGGCTCTCGTTCGAGACGCAGTAGACGGGTCCGTGGCCGGGAACGGAATCGAGGCGCGCGACGGTCTCCTGGAGCATGGTCCGCTCGCTGCAGAGCGGCAGGAGCTGCTTGGGGTAGAGTGCGCGCGAAAGGGGCCAGAGCCGCGAACCGGCTCCGCCGGAAAGGATGACGGGGATGATCATGCTGTTGAGGGTTGGGGCGTTTATTTCGAACAGACCCGTTCGTACATGTTCCAGGTGGAGGAGATGAGGGTATCGACGTCGCTGAAGCGGGGCACCCAGCCGAGCAGCTCGCGCGCCTTCCTGGACGATGCGACGAGCTCGGCCGGATCACCCGCCCTGCGCCCCGCGATCTCCGCCTCGATGGGGCGGCCGGTCAGGGCCCGCGCCCGCTCGATCATCTCGAGCACCGTGACGCCGCGTTCGCTTCCGAGGTTCACCGTAAGGCTCCGGTCCTCCCGCCCGACATAGTCGAACGCCCTGACGTGGGCTTCGGCCAGGTCGGTGACGTGCACGTAGTCGCGGATGCAGCTGCCGTCCCGGGTCGGGTAGTCGTCGCCGTAGACGGAGAGCTTCGGGCGCTGACCGCAAGCCGCCTCCATCACGATCGGCAGGAGGTTCTCGGGTTGCAGCTCGAGCCCCCCGATACGGCCCAGGGTGTCATAGCCGGCGGCGTTGAAGTAGCGGATGGCGGCGTAACGCATCCCCTTCAGCCGGTCGAACCAGTCGAGGAGACGCTCGATCTCGAGCTTCGTGAACCCGTAGAAGTTCTCGGGGTCCTTCGGATGCTCCTCGTCGATGGGCAGGTAGGCCGGGCTGCCGTAGACCGCGGCGGAGGAGGAGAAGATGAAGCGGCGGATGCCGGCACGCGATGCCTCGTTCAGGATATTGATCGTGCCCGTGAGGTTCGATTCGGCGTACTCCTCCGGATGCAGCATCGACTGGCCGGCAGCCTTCAGGGCGGCCAGGTGGACGAGCCCGTCGAAGCCCGGCGCCATGGCGGCCCTGAGCTGCAGGGGGTGCATGATGTCGCCGTGGACGAAGGCGGCTTCAGGGAAAAGGTTCTCCCTCAGGCCGGTACGGAGGTTGTCGAACACCGTGACCTCGTGGCCGCTGTCGAGAAAGGCGCGGACGACGTGACTGCCGATGTAGCCCGCTCCGCCGATGACGAGAATGCGCATGAGTCTCTGCCGGTTCTAGATGGTTAGCGCCCGCCGTAGTGGGCTTCGTAGTAGTTCTGGTAGGCTCCAGAGGTCACACCCTCGAGCCACTCTCCGTTTGCAAGATACCACTCCACGGTCTTTTCAAGACCCTCCTCGAAGGTGATGGAGGGCTCCCAGCCGAGCTCGTGCTTCAGTTTCGAGGCGTCGATGGCGTAGCGGAGGTCGTGGCCCGCCCGGTCGGTGACGAAGCGCATCAGCGTTTCAGACTCCCCTTCCGCCCGTTCCAGCTTCCGGTCCATGATCCGGCAGAGCAGCCGGACGAGGTCGATGTTCCGCCACTCGTTATGGCCGCCGATGTTGTAGGTCTCGCCGTTTTTGCCCTCGTGGTAGATGAGGTCGATGGCCCGGGCATGGTCCTCGACCCAGAGCCAGTCGCGCACGTTCTCGCCCCCGCCGTAGATCGGAAGCTCTCTGCCGGTACGGATGTTGTTGATGAAGAGCGGGATGAGTTTTTCGGGGAACTGGTGCGAACCGTAGTTGTTCGAGCAGTTGCTGATGACCACCGGAAGGCCGTAGGTGTCGTGGTATGCCCGGACGAAGTGGTCGCTGGAGGCCTTCGAGGCCGAATAGGGGCTGTGGGGGTCGTAGGGAGTGGACTCGGTGAACATCCCGCCGCCGTCTTCGAGCGTGCCATAGACCTCGTCGGTGGAGACATGGTAGAAGCGCCGGCCCTCCATGTTCCCCTCCCACGCGCGGCGCGCGGCGTCGAGGAGGTTCACCGTGCCGATGACGTTCGTCATGACGAAGGCCGTCGGATCGGCGATGGAGCGGTCGACATGCGACTCGGCCGCCAGGTGGACCACCCCCCGGAAATCGTTTTCGGAAAACAGCTTCCCGACGAACGCCGCATCGGTGATGTCGCCCCTGACGAAGCGGTAGCGCGGATCATCCTCGAGGTCGCGGAGGTTGGCCAGGTTCCCGGCGTAGGTGAGGCTGTCGAGATTGGTGACACGGCAGCCGGGGTGGGCCCTGAGGAAGCGGCGGACGACGTGCGAACCGATGAAGCCGGCGCCGCCGGTGATGAGAAGGTGCATGGCCTGGTGTCCTTTAACAGGGATGGTTGGTTGAAAAAAGCGTCCGGAGCGAGTCCCTCCAGTGCGGGATACGGATGTCCCAGTCCTTTTTGATGGCGCTCTTGTCGAGCACGCTGTAGGCCGGACGCGCCGCCTTCTGCGGGAACTCGGCCGAGGTGACGGGCTCCACACGGCATGCGAGCCCGCCGAGCTCCATCACGGCATGCGCGAAATCGTACCAGGAGGCGACCCCCTCGTTGCTGTAGTGCCAGATCCCCCGGTAATGGAACTTCGGATCGTGGCGGAGGGCGATATGCATGATGGCTGCGGCAAGATCCGCGGCGAGGGTCGGCGTGCCGGCCTGGTCGAAGACCACCCCGAGCGTCTCGCGCTCGCGGCCGAGCCGGAGCATGGTGCTGACGAAGTTGCCGCCGCCTGCCGAATAGAGCCACGAGGTGCGGATGATGGCGTGCGAAGGGTCGGCTTCGCCGATGCGACGCTCCCCCTCGAGCTTCGAGTTACCGTAGACGCCCTCCGGGCCGGTGGCGTCGGTTTCGCGGTAGGGGCGCGAGGCCCTGCCGTCGAAAACGTAGTCGGTGGAGACGTGGATGAGGAAGGCGCCGGCGTCCCGGCAGCATCCGGCCAGCACGCCCGCCCCGTCCCGGTTCACGCGCATCGCCGCCTCCGGTTCATCCTCCGCGCGGTCCACCGCCGTATAGGCCGCGGCGTTCACGACGACGTCGGGACGGAACCCGTCGAAAGAGGCCCGGACGCCTGCCGGATCGGCGATATCGAGGGCCGTACGGTCTAAAAAGAGGAAGCGGTGGGCGCCGAAGCCGCCCGAAAGCGAGCGCAGTTCACGGCCGAGCTGGCCGCCCGCGCCGGTGACGAGGATGTTCATCGGCGGTAGATCCTGTCCTGGGAGAACTCCTCGAAGCGGAACGCATCGCAGGAGGAAAGGCCCGGCAGTGCGGAATCCCTCGACGAGACCCGGATCTCCGGAGCCTCAAGCCGCCAGTCGATCTGGAGCGCCGGATCGTTCCAGAAGATCCCCCCCTCGTGCGAAGGGCGGTAGTACTCGTCGCACTTGTAGGCGAAGACCGCCTCGGCGGAAAGCACCACGAAGCCGTGGGCGAAGCCTTTCGGGACCCAGAGCATGTTCTTCCTCTCGCTGTCGAGCTCGCAGGCCACGTGCCGTCCGTACCAGGGCGAGCCGATGCGGATGTCGAGGGCCACGTCGAGCACACGGCCCGATACGGCGCGAACCAGCTTCGACTGCGTGTAGGGCGGCTTCTGGAAATGCAGCCCGCGCAGGACGCCCCGCGTGGACTTCGACTCGTTGTCCTGCACGAAGCGGACATGGCCTACGGCCTCCTCCAGGACGTCCTGGCGGAAGGATTCGAAAAAATAGCCCCGCTCGTCGCCGAACACTTCGGGTTCGAGCATCAGGACGTCTGGAATGTCGGTTGCGGTGACGCGCATGGCTTCTTTGCGGCAGGTTCGGTTATCTGAAAAAAGTCCGCTCAGGGCCGCGAAAGCAGCCGCATGAGGTAGGTCCCGTACTGGTTCTTCATGAGCGGCTTGGCCAGCTCCTTCAGGGCTTCGCTGCTGATCCAGCCGTTGCGCCAGGCGATCTCCTCCGGGCAGGCCACCTTCAGGCCCTGGCGCTTCTCGACCGTCTGGATGAAGTTGCCGGCCTCCTGGAACGACTCGTGCGTTCCGGTATCGAGCCAGGCGAACCCCCGCCCGAGCATGGAGCAGCGGAGGCTGCCGCGGCGGAGGTACTCCTCGTTGACGGCGGTGATCTCGAGCTCGCCGCGCGCCGAGGGGCGCACGTTCTTTGCCACGTCGACCACGTCGGCGGTGTAGAAGTAGAGCCCCACGACGGCATAGTCCGACTTCGGGTTCCCGGGTTTCTCCTCGATCGAGAGCACGTTGCCCTCCGCATCGATCTCCGCCACGCCGTAACGCTCCGGGTCGCTGACCGCGTAGCCGAAGACGCAGGACTTGCGATCCTTTTGGACCGTATCGACCGCCGCCTGCAGCATGCCGCTGAAGCCGTAGCCGAAGAAGATGTTGTCGCCGAGCACAAGGGCCACGTCGTCCCCCCCGATGAATTCCTCGCCGATGATGAAGGCCTGCGCAAGGCCGTCCGGAGAGGGCTGCACGGCGTAGGAGAGCGAGATCCCCCAGTCGCTTCCGTCACCGAGGAGCTTCATGAAGGAGGACTGGTCCTCAGGGGTGGTGATGATGAGGATATCCCTGATGCCGGCAAGCATGAGGGTGGTGAGGGGATAGTAGATCATCGGCTTGTCGTAGACGGGAAGAAGCTGCTTGGAGATCCCCCTCGTCACCGGATAGAGCCGGGTGCCGGAACCGCCGGCAAGTATGATTCCTTTCATGTATTCCTTTTTTTCACTCCTTGGCCGGAACGATGGCGGCAAGTTCGGAGGCGATCCGGACAGTCTTCTGGGCGTCCTCGAGCGCGGCCGAGCCGTCCTTCTCCTCGAACAGCTCCCAGGGAAGGCGGTAGCCGGCCTCGTCACCGTACTTGGCGAGCATCTTCTCATGCGATTCGTGCCGCTCGCACATCGGCAGGAGCTCCTCGATGAGCTCAGCCGCCGCGGCCTCGAGCGTCCCTTCCGAGAGCAGATGGGAGAGGTGCATGGCCGGCTTGTGGGTCGAGGGCGAAACCCCGAAGAGCATCAGGACCGCAATGCCGGCGTTCTCGACGGCAAGGTCGGAACCGTAGGTGCATGAGCGCCAGCGGCCGAGCCCGAAATCCTGCTCCGCCTCCTGCATGAACCCTTTGGCAAGATCGAGACGATAGCGTACATCCTTCCCTACATCCATCCTGGCCTCCCCGGCCGAAGGAATGCGTCCCGCATCCCGAACCCGGCCCGTTGATTGAAATTAATGAAGATCACCACCCTGAAACGATCCGGTCGAACGCCCGGTCGACCACCTGCTGCATCGAGGAGCGGATGGCCCGCTGCTGGCCGAGATAGTCGCCGACGGTGTAGTCGGCAAACCCTACGAACTGCTCCGAGAAAACCGGCCGCTTCGCCACCCGGTCGTCCATAGCGACCCGGATGACGACCGTGACCCGGTTGGTGATCGCGCGCTCGGTAACGCCGGAAAGCTGGTTCGGCGTATCGGACCAGGAAACGATGCTTCCCTCTATGAGCGCGTCGGCGCGGGCGATCGAAGAGACGATCTGCAGCCGGCTTTCGGACTCGATCTTTCGCGAGAGCTCGCGCGTCAGGTCCGCCCGGTACTCCGAACCGCCGGCGAAGACGGGAAGGGCGACCGTTTTCAGGTGCGGCGGCAGGGAACCGCCCGTAACGCTGTAGCAGCCCTGCATGAGCAGGAAGAGCAGGAGAAGCACCCTCGGCGCGGCAATCTTCAGCATGGCACGGTATCCAGAGGGGTTAATAGGTTCTGCGGTCGATCCTGTTCAATATTTTACGGAAGGGAAAGCTCAGGAGCAACCTTTTTTTTCTCAGCCCCCCGAGGGCGGAAAGGTAGATTCCGGTGCGGCCGTCGCTCCAGCGGGAGGCCATCCGGACGGCCAGACGGGCGGCGACCGATGGCGGCTGGGCAAAGATGTCGAGAATGGTGTTGAAGGTCCGGAGCTGCCGGCGGAGCTCGGGCGTGGGATCGAGGGGACTCACCATCGCGGTGCGCACGAGGCCTGGATGGAGGAGCATGACGGAGAGGGAGCTGTCGCGGTACTCGGCGGCGACGGCACGCGTGAAGCGGGCGATGGCGGCCTTGGTGGAGCCGTATGCGCTGATGAAGGGGGTATTCGAGCCCGGATCGGTTCCGGAGCCGGCCATGTTGATGAGCTTGCCCTTCGGGTTGTGGCGGAGGAAATAGCGGATGGCGGCCCGGCTCCCGTTGTAGGTGCCCTTGAGGTTGGTGTCGACCACCCGTCCCCAAAGCTCCGGGTCGCTTTCGGCCAGGCTGCAGAACGGATCCGACACGCCGGCGTTGTTGATGAAGCAGTCGATGCGCCCGAACCGTTCGACGGCCGCCCCGATGAGCGCCTCGACCTCGTCTTGCGAGGTGACGTCGCACCGCCGGCCGAACGCCGTGCCGGGGGGGAACTCTTCGAGGGCGCTCTGGACGTTGGCTTCGGAAGAAGAGGTGACGACCACCCTGGCGCCCTCGCGGACGAACGCGTGCGCTATGGCGCGACCGATCCCCTTCGTCGAACCGGTGATGACGGCGACCGTTCCCTCAAGCTTCCCCATCAGCCGGCCCTCTCCTCAGGATTTCGGGGCGAGCACCGGCAACCATGGCGGCCAGCTCCGGGTGGGTTTCGGCATAGGTCCCGAGCGCAATGCCCTGCTCGATGGCCTGCCAGGCCTGGCGGATGCTTGCAGCACCGGCCTTGGGGCCCATCGGGTGGCCGAAGATCCCGCGGCCGGGTACGAAGCCGAAGTCGACGCTGCCGACCTTGCGGTAGACGGTCTCGAGCGTGAGAGCCGAGTCGCTGCCGCCGGGAACCGGCAGGGAACGGCGGATGTGGCCGAAATCCTGCAGGCACTCCCTGACGTTCGAGATCACCTCCTCCTCGGGCGTCATCATCCTCGGGCCGAACCCGGGCATGATGATGGAGTCGAGGCCGGCAAGGCGCTGCAGCTTGGTCATCACCCTCGAGTGGATGCCGTACTTCTCCATGCGGCTGAAGGCGGCGATGAAGGGAAAGTGGCCGATGAGCGGCACCTTCGTGTAGGAGGCGAGCATGCGCACGGCGCTGAGTCCGACGGGAAGAGCGTTGATGAGCAGCGCGTTTGCGCCGTTCCTCACCGCGATGTCGTGCTGCTCCTTCAGAGAACCGACCTCGTCGGTGATGTTGGCGAGGTAGACCTTCCGGTCCCCGGTCTCCTCTTCGGCCCGGAGCCGTGCGCGGCCGAGCTCCCTGGAACGCTCCTCGAGGGTCGACCACTCGACGTCGGCAAGCATCTCGTCGTCCTTGGCGATGTCGAGCCCTCCGAGCCAGCTCTCGCTTGCGATCTCGGCGAAATGCGCAGGGCTGAGGCCGATGTTGGGCTTGACGACGCCGAAGAAGATCGGGCGGTCGTAGGCCTGCAGGAGGTCGCGGATGCCCTCGATGCCGAACTTCGGTCCCTCGAAGGCGTTGAGGTAGGGCTCGGGGAAGTGGATGTCGAGCAGCTTCACCACCGGCACCCCGGGAGTGAAGAAGGCACCCTCGCCGCAGACCGCGGTGAGGAGGTTCGGCAGCTTCGGGCCGAAGTTGCGGTGAGGATGGGCGATGGTGACCCGGCAGGCGTGGATGGGACCCTTCTCCGAATGCTGGACGGGATAGCTCAGGCGCTCGAGCTCGCCCTCGACTTCGAGCCCGATGACCTTGGCCGCGAAGGTCGGCCGGAAGTCCTCGTCATGGCCCACCCTGCGCCACTGCGCCGTCGACTGCTCACTGCAGAAGTGCGCCAGCGCGGTTTCGATGTCCCCGACACACTCGACGTAGTACTCGAGCGTCAGGTAGTCGGCCATGTCGAGCTGCTCCCTGGAGGAGAAAAATCCCTGTATGTCATCAGTATTCATGAGCAAAGCGTCCGTCCCCCCCTTCGCTGTCCGTCGGGGGTTCCCGTTAAATAAAATGCCGGGGCAGTCGCCCCGCGCAGTTCCGATGAAGCGAAAGGCTCAGCCTTCCGCCTTGATCGAGTTGAAGTACTCGTAGGCTTCGTCCGGGTTGAGGTTCTCGTGCACGACGCGGTTGACCGTCTTCATCATTGCGAGCGGATACTCGCTCTGGAAGATGTTGCGGCCCATGTCGACGCCGGAAGCGCCCTCCTGGACGGCACGGTAGGACATGGTGATCGCATCCTTCTCAGGCAGCTTCTTGCCGCCGGCCATGACGATCGGCACCGGGCAGGAGGCGACGACGGTGTCGAAATCCTCCTCGACGTAGTAGGTCTTGACGACCTGGGCGCCGAGCTCCGCGCAGATGCGGGTGGCCAGGCGGAAGTACTTGGCGTCGCGCACCATGTCCTTGCCGACGGCGGTCACGGCCATCGTCGGGATGCCGTAGCGCAGGCCCATGTCGACGAGGCGCGTCATGTTCTTGATGGAGCGGGTCTCGTACTCGCCGCCGATGAAGACCTGCAGGGTGATGCAGGCGACGTTCATGCGGATGGCGTCCTCGATGTCGACGGCGAGCTCCTCGTCGGAGAGCTCCTTGAGGATGCTGGGGCCCCCGCTGCAGCGCATGACGACCGCCTTGGTGAGGGAAGGGGGCACCGTGGTGCGGAGGATGCCGCGGGTGAGCATGATGGCGTCGGCGTGCGGCATGAGGGGCACGATGTTGACGTCGGGGCGCTCAAGGCCGGTGGTCGGTCCCTGGAAGTAGCCGTGGTCGATGGCGAACATGACGGTCCTGCCGGTATCGGGACGGAAGATCCTGGAGAGGCGGTTCTTCATGCCCCAGTCGAGCGAGTGCGCACCCTTGAGGAAAAAACCGTGGTGGTTGAAGGGTACGTCGGTGTAATACTCTTTGGCCTGTTTGTCCTTGTCGTATTCAGCCATGGTCGTAATCTCCTGTTTGCAGTTGGTATGATGATGAAATCGGTTCAGCGGAGCGCCGCGGCGATGTTGCCGCCGTCGACCGTCGTGATGGATCCCGTGGTCCGCTTTTCGAGCGCCAGGTGGACGAAGGCGTCGGCGACGTCCTCGGCCGTGACCTCAAGCTGGAGAAGGTTGCCGGCCATGTACTCCCGCTCGCTGAGGCCGCGGGCCGCGGAGCGGGCCTTGATCATTTCGGGCGTGAGCAGTCCGCTGCGGATGCGGTCGGCGTTGATGCCGTTGGCACGGATGCCATCGCGGCCGTGGTCGAGCGCATACTGGCGGACGAGGAACATGGTCGCCGCCTTCGGCAGGCCGTAGGGACCGAAATCCGGACCCGGATTGACCGCCTGCTTGGAGACGTTGAAGAGCAGGACACCGCCGGTGCCCTGCAGCTTCATCACCCGGACCGCTTCCTGGGCGATCGACTGGTGGGAGAAGAAATTGAGTTCGAAGCTCTTGCGCAGCACCTCGTCCGACACCTCGCCGATGCGGCCCTGGAGGGCGGCGCCGACGTTGGAGACGATGACGTCGACCCCGCCGAAGCGGCGGCAGGCAGCCTGGAACGCCCGGCGCACGGCCGCGCGGTCGGTAACGTCGCAGCTCATCCTGAGCACCCCGCCGCCGAGCTCTTCGGCGGCACGCTCAAGTGCGTCCATGTGGAGATCGAGCAGGACGATCTCTGCACCTTTCCGGCGGAACGCCTTCGCGGTGGCCAGCCCGATCCCCCCGGCGCCGCCGGTAACCATGACGACCTTGCCGGCGAAGGCATCGTAACGGACTTTCTGCATCTTGGCCTGCTCCATCTCCCAGTACTCGATGTCGAACGACTCCCGGTCGGTGATCGAGAGGAACGAGCCGACCGACTCGGCGTCGAGAATAGCCCCTGCGGTTGCAGCGGCGATGTCGGCGTTGACCCCTGCGGCCCGGGCAGTGCGGCCGAGGCCGAAGAGCCCGACGCCGGGAACGAGAACCACGCGCGGAAGCGGGTCGAGCATAACGGCCTCACTCCCGGAAGCGGCCTTCTGCAGCGTGAAATACTCTTCGTAATCACTCCTGTACCCGGCAACGGCCTCATGGACCGCCCTTCTGAAGGCATCCATGTCGTCGGCGTCGGGAGCGGGAACGACGAGCGGGCGGTTCTTGGTACGGACGATGAAGTCGGGGGTCATCGCCCCCTTGCGGCTCATTTCCGAAAGATCGGCGGCGCCGACGTAGTCGAGAATCTCCTCCGAGGTCCTGAAGTCCAGGATGAACTGGTCGTAATCCTTCGTACCCGCCTCCCGCTCCTCGACGCAGGCGCCACGGATGACCGGGGCGACGTCCTCAAGGGAAGCGAGCTCCCGGGGAAGCTCCGCTTTCGGGAACCGGCGGCGCGGGGCGGCGGCGATGCGCCGCTCGAGCGCGCTGACCGCTTCAATCATGCGATCGTATGCCTCGCGGGCCGTGTCGGCGAAGGTGACGAGTCCGTGCTTGTGCAGCGCGAGGCCGTGGATCGAGGTGTCGGCCTCGTAGGCCCGGGCGGCCGAGCTCGCCAGGCCGAGGCCCGGCTTGATGTAGGGAACCGAACCGAAGGACTCCCCGAGCACCTCGCGGCAGATCGCCTCGCCGTCCGGCTGGTTCGAGAGAGTCAGGAATGCGAGCGAGTGGGTATGGAAGATGAAGCGGTGCGGCAGGAAGGCGTGCAGGAGCGTTTCGATCGAGGGTGTGAGCGCATGGCTCACCATGTGGTCGGTCAGGTCGAAAAGGTTCAGGTAGAGGAAGTTCCTGAACTCTCTCGTCGAGAACCTGCGGCTGTCCGCATCGCTCTCCCGCTCGCCGGTCGAATACAGGTGCTCGAGCTTGCGGAGCGGTTCGATGCGCACCGGGGTAAAGTCGTGCGCCTCGACCTCGGCCAGGTCGACCCCGCTCCCCTTGATGTAGATGACGTTGGCCCGGTTGCCGATGATGTCGCACAGCTCGGTCTTCACGGAGGTGTTGCCGCCGCCGTGCATGACGAGACGGCCTTCGCGCCCGAGCAGCCGGGAGGCGTAGACGAGTTCGGCGAGCTCATGGGGCATCTCCTGCCCGGCGGCCGCCTTGGGTAGATCGCTGTCGTTCCAGAGGTTCTGCATGGGGAATCCCGCTTGGTGTATGGATGTTTGGCCGCGCCCCCTAGCGGGCGGACTGCGCTTTCTTCTTCCTGTGCCAGCTCTCGATCATGAAACCCGACAGGTAGACGAAGAGCAGCCCCGGCACGACAGTAAGGAGATAGATGGTGCGCTCCGGGTCGGTCTGGAGCTGGCCGGAATCCCAGATCATCCAGGCGAGGATGGACCAGAAGGGGGCGACGAAAAGGAAGGTCAGGTTCCAGAGCTTCTTAAAACTTTGCAGCATGATGGTGTTCTCAGATATGGCCGCCCATGCGGAGTTTGTGTTCGTTGCGCTTTTCGAGGATGATGCGCACAAGGTACTGCAGCGCGTTCATCACGTAGGTGAAGTAGGCGATGAAGGCCTCCCATACGAGAACCTCTTTCGGGTAGCCCATCCAGGCCATGACGAAGTAAAGAAGGTGGAAGGCCGCGGCGATGGTGCTGCCGATATCCTCCCAGAGGAACTCCTTCGAGTAGACCCACTTGTCGAAAATCTCCTTTTCGAAGTACATGCCTGTCACGAAAAGCAGGGCGAAGAAGAGGGTCTTGAAGAGAATCGCCACGCTCACCCAGTAGAATGAGGTGATGATGCCGTTGAGGTAGAGCGCCGTCACGGTCACGCCCGTGAGGAAGATCATGAACTGGATCGGGGCGAGGATGATCTGGATGTCGGTCCAGATCGAAGCGTTGCGCTTGGCGAGCTGCTCCGGAGTGTAACGAGGCATAAAACAGTAAGGTAGTGACGAGTGGTAGCGAAACTCAAAGCATCGAATATACGAAAATCCCCCCTAGGGAAAAAGCACCCGGGAGACTCCCCCGGCATGAAAAAACCGGCATCGGCGCGGGCTCCGGGCTGTTTTTTTTCGAAAATTCACATAAATTGAAAGTTCAAGCCACAACTTACTGCCAGCATGCCCCGAGGGGGCGGACCGGCAGCGGCTTTCCCGGATATCGAGAAGTTTTTCCAACACCGAGATTCCCGACAGAACCACATGCCAGCATCAACCGCAGCCGCAGCCGCAGCCGAAACCCGCCCCCTCAAGATTCTCCTCGTCTCGCCCCAGGGCAAGATGGACGACGACAGCAACCAGAAACCGCTCTTCCACATGGCGCTGGCGGTCCTGACGAGCCTCACCCCCCCGCAGCACAGGATCGAACTCGTCGACGAACACTTCCACGACCCCATAGACTACGACGGAGACTACGACCTCGTCGGCATCACCTCGCGCACGCTCGAAGCCACGCGCGCCTATGAAATCGCCGACACCTTCCGCGCACACGGCAAGACGGTGGTGCTCGGTGGCCTGCACATCTCCTTCAACCCCGAAGAAGCCGCCCGCCACGCCGACAGCATCGTCGTCGGAGAGGCCGACAACCTCTGGGCTTCGCTCCTCGACGACGTCGCCCGCGGAGAGCTCAGGCAGCTCTACGACTCCAAGGACTATCCGCCCGTCAGGGAGATCGTCCCCATCGACTACGCGCGCATCGCAAAGAGCTCGAAGCGCCAGAAGGTCGACGGCACCAAGTCGATCCCGATCTACGTCACCCGCGGCTGTCCCTTCAACTGCTCGTTCTGCGTGACACCGAACTTCACCGGCAAGCAGTACCGCGCACAGAAGGCCGAATCGCTGAAAGCCCAGGTCGAAGAGGCCAAGAAACAGTTCTTCAAGCCGAGCAGGGGTTCGAAAAAACCCTGGTTCATGCTGACCGACGAGAACCTCGGCATCAACAAGAAGAAGCTCTGGGAGGCGCTCGATCTCCTCAGGGAGTGCGACATCACCTTCAGCGTCTTCCTCTCGATCAACTTCCTCGAAGACCCCAAGACCGTCAGGAAGCTTGTCGACGCCGGATGCAACTTCGTGCTCGCCGGACTCGAGTCGATCAAGCAGAGCACGCTCGAAGCCTACAACAAAGGCCATGTCAACTCCGCCGAGAAATACACGAAAATCATCGACGACTGCCGCCGGGCAGGCCTGAACATCCAGGGCAACTTCCTCTTCAATCCGGCCATCGACACGTTCGAAGACATCGACGAGCTGGTCCGCTTCGTCGAAAAGAACCACATTTTCATGCCGATCTTCCAGATCATCACCCCCTACCCGGGAACGCAGATGTACCTGGACTACAAGCGCGACGGGCTCATCACCATCGAGGACTGGGAGAAGTACAACGCCCTGCATCTGGTCATCAAGAGCGAACGCTACGACCCGCTCCTCTTCCAGTACAAGGTGCTGAAAAGCTACGCCGGCATCTACAGCTGGAGGCACATCATGGGCAGGATCTGGTACAACCCGAAGAAGCTGATCAACATCATCACCAACCTCGCCTTCCGCCACCACCTCAATAACGAACTGAAGGCGTTCGAGACCCAGCACGGGCTCTCACCCGAAGCGCTGAAGCATGTCAGCTAGCCGGCACGACGGCAGGAAGGGCCGTACCTCCTTTCAAAGCACCCCCGAACAGGCCCTCGCGCACGCCTTCAAGCTGCTCGGGCTCCGCAGCCACAGCCGCCGGGAGCTCGGGGAGAAACTCCAGAGAAAAGGATTCGAAGAAACCCACACCGCACGTGCGCTCGAGCGGCTCATGAAGCTCGGCCTCCTCGACGACCGCGCCTTCGGCCTCGAATTTCTCCAGAGCCGCAGCCGCCAGAAACCGGCCGGCCGGCTGAAACTGCAAATGGAGCTGCAAAAGCACGGGCTCGAGCGCGACCTCGTCGACGAACTGCTCCGCGACTACGACGCCAAGGGGCCCTGCCTGCGGGCGGCGGAGAAAAAGCTCCGCACGCTCGGCTCCGCTCCGGGACCGAAGGAGAGGGAAAAGCTGATACGCTTCCTCTCTGGAAGAGGGTTCATGTGGGAGGAGATCCGTGAGGCGCTCAATGAGCTCCTCACGGAAAACGGGGAAGGTTATGCGTGAACGAGAGAACCGACCTCCTCGCCCTTGATGAGGCGGGTGAGGTTGCCCTTCTCGTTCATGTTCATCACCACGATCGGCAGGGTGTTCTCACGGCAGAGCGTGATGGCCGTCATGTCCATGACGCGCAGATTCTTGCGGATGACGTCAAGGTAGGAGATCTTCGGGAAGAACTCCGCAGCGGGGTTCTTTTCAGGATCGGAGTCGTAGATGCCGTCGACGCGCGTGCCCTTGACAATGACGTCCGCCTCTATTTCTATGGCGCGCAGCGAAGCGGCCGTATCGGTCGTGAAATAGGGATTGCCGGTTCCGGCGCCGAAAATGACCACCCGTCCCTTCTCAAGGTGGCGGATCGCACGGCGGCGGATGAAGGGTTCGGCCATCTGCTCCATCTTGATGGCGGTCTGGAGGCGGGTATAGACGCCGGCGCGCTCGAGGGCATCCTGGAAGGCGATGGAGTTGATGACGGTGGCCAGCATGCCCATGTAGTCGGCCTGGACACGGTCCATGTTCTTCGCCGCATCCGAGACGCCGCGGAAGATGTTGCCGCCGCCGATGACGAGGGCGACTTCAGCGCCCATGTCGCGGGCCTCCTTCACCTCTTCGGCATACCGCTCGAGCATTTCGGCGTTGATGCCGTATCCGTCTTCACCTGCCAGAGCCTCGCCGCTCAGTTTCAGCAGGACGCGTCTGTATTGCATGGTCATTATCCTCCGGGAGAGTGGGTTAGAGGGCAAACCTGAAGAAAGCCGACTTCATTAAATCTGCATAAAAAAACGGGCAATAAAAAAGCCTCGTCAAACGAGGCTTTTCACTGTCGGTTCATGCACCGAGCTGGTAGCGGACAAATTCCTTTACCTCCACAGCAGCCTGGTGCTGCTTCTGGAACTCGGCGAGCACGTCGGAGACTTTCGTATTGTTCGACTTGATGAAGGCCTGCTCAAGCAGCACCACCTCCTGGTAGTACTTGTCGAGGCGGCCTGTGACGATCTTGTCGACGAACTCCTCCTTCTTGCCCTGGGCGAGCGCCTGCTGGCGGTAGATCTCGGACTCCTTGGCTACGAGCTCCTGCGGCACGGCGGAACGGTCGACCTCGATCGGAGCGGCCGCGGCCACCTGCATGGCGAGGTCCCGGGCGAGGGGTGCGACCTCGGAGGGCTTGTCGGTCGCCACATGGATGATGGTGCCGAGCTGGGATCCGGGATGCACGTAGCTCTCGACGAGCCCGTCCGAGGCGTCGCAGAAAACGAGGCGCCTGACTTCGATCTTCTCGCCGAGCTTGCCGGTCATGGTCTTGATGGCGTCGTCGACCACCTCACCGCCCTGTGCCTCGGGCATCGTGAGCTTGAGGAGCGCTTCGGGCGAAGCGACGCGGTTCTGGAGGGCCAGCTCGACCAGGGCACCGGCAAAGCCGGTGAAGACCTCGCCGCGGGCCACGAAATCGGTCTCGCAGTTGAGTTCGAGAATGACGGCGGATCTGGAATCATCCGACACCCTGATGCAGACCATGCCTTCGCTGGCATCTTTCTCGGCGCGCTTGGCGGCAAGGGCTGCTCCCTTCTTGCGGAGGTATTCGATGGCCTTCTGCATGTCGCCGCCGGTCTCCTCGAGGGCCTTCTTGCAGTCCATCATGCCGACGCCGGTCGTGTCGCGGAGATCCTTTACGTCCTTTGCTGATATCTGGCTCATGTATCTAGGCTGTTGTCTTGTATGTATTTCTATTGATGTACTTCTTACTCTGCGGAGGCTTCGCCTTCCTCTCCACCCTCGGCCGCAGGCTCGTCCATCTGGGCGAGCACTTCCTGCTCGACCTTCATGGCACGGGCGTTGACGATGGTGTCGGCCACGGCCTTGACCATCAGCTGGATGGAACGGATCGCGTCGTCGTTGGCGGGAATGACGTAGTCAACCTGCTCGGGATCGCAGTTGGTGTCGACCATCGCGAAGATCGGGATGCCGAGCGAACGGGCCTCCTTGATGGCGATGTGCTCTTTTTTGATGTCGACGATGAAGAGGGCTGCCGGAAGGCGGGTCATCGTGGAGATGCCGCCGAGGATCCGCATGAGCTTCTCGCGCTCGCGGGCGAGCATGAGCCGCTCTTTCTTGGTGATCATGTCGAAGGTGCCGTCCGTCTCCATGCGCTCGATGGCGTTCATGCGCCTGATGCTCTGGCGGATGGTGGAGAAGTTGGTGAGCATGCCGCCGAGCCAGCGCTCGCAGACGTAGGGCATGCCGGCGCGCGAAGCCTCGGCCGAGATGATCTGCTTGGCCTGCTTCTTGGTGCCGACGAACATGATCTCCCGGCCGGTCTGGGCGATGGCGTCGAGCGCGTTGAGCGCGTTGTCGGCCATGACGAGCGTCTTCTGGAGGTCGATGATGTGCACGCCGTTCTTCTCCATGAAGATGTACGGCTTCATTTTCGGCGACCAGCGGCGGGCGAGGTGACCGAAGTGGACTCCTGCGCGGAGCATCTCTTCAAGCTGAAAGTGTGACATGTGAA
The DNA here is from genome assembly GCF_004332115.1 of Chlorobium sp. N1. GTDB lineage: Bacteria > Bacteroidota > Chlorobiia > Chlorobiales > Chlorobiaceae > Chlorobium. Next base: position 59,767 of record NZ_SJPA01000004.1, on the reverse strand, counting down.
TGTGTCCTTATGTGTTTAGTTGTTGCCTCTGCCGCACCCGCACTCCGGAATCCGCCGCCGAGGCGCCGGACACCGCCGGGATGCGCTGTTCCGGGGAAGGACCCCGGAACGGCGCGGCATGTGGGATGTTGTACGAAAAAAAGCTGTACGGAAAATCAGCGCTTTGAGAACTGGAAGCTCTTGCGCGCCTTCTTGCGGCCGAACTTCTTGCGCTCGACCATGCGGGGATCGCGGGTGAGGAGGCGCTCCTGCTTGAGGACGGCGCGAGCCGACTCGTCGAACTCGGTGATGGCGCGTGCGATGGCGAGGCTGACCGCACCGGACTGACCGCTGAGGCCGCCGCCCTTGACGTTGACCTTGATGTCGAAATCCTCGGTCCTCTCGGTCAGCGCCAGCGGACGCAGTGCATGCATGCGCTTGACCTCATCCCTGAAATACTCTTCGGCCGGCAGCTTGTTGATGACGACGCGGCCCTTGCCGGTGGTCATGAACACGCGCGCAACCGAGGTTTTGCGGCGTCCTACGGTATCGATAACCTCTTTCATTCGCTCTGGAGCTTTATTTGTTTAGTGTATTTTCATTTCAGTCGGAGCCTGGGCCTCGTGCGGATGCTGGGCGCCGGCGTAGACCTTCAGCTTCTTGAAAAGCTGGCGGCCGAGATTGTTGTGCGGAAGCATGCCCCAGACGGCGTGCTCGATGATCTTCTCGGGCTTCTTCCTGAGAAGGTCCCTGACGGAGTCGACCCTGACGCCGCCCGGGTAGTGCGAGTGCGAGAAGTAGGTCTTCAGCTCCGACTTCTTTCCGCTGAGGGCAACCTTCTCCGCGTTGGTCACCACGATGAAGTCGCCGGTATCGACGTGCGGGGTGAACTGCGGTTTGTGCTTGCCGCGAAGGACCCTGGCGATCTCTGCGGCCATCCTGCCCAGAACCTGGCCTTCCGCATCTATGACATACCACTTCCGTTCGACATCGGCGGGTTTGGCCGAATATGTTTTAAAACTAAGCGTCTTGCTCATGCTGTGTGTACAATGGTTTTAACAGGACTTTTCCGAAAAATAAAGTTTAGCAATGTAAATTATTTCACTTAATTCTACAAATTATACCGTCGCCCTTTTCAGCAGGACTCCAAAGGGGACGAACCCAACAGCTGCAAGCCCGAGATGAAGCCCCTTATAGCACTCGTCGGCCGGCCGAACGTCGGCAAATCAACCCTCTTCAACCGAATCCTCCGCGAGAAGGCCGCCATCGTCGCCCCCACGCCCGGCGTGACGCGCGACCGCCACATCGCCGACGGGCACTGGCAGGGCCGCGACTTCCGCCTGATGGATACCGGAGGATACGCTCCCGAGGACGGCGTCATCAGCTCGGCCATGCTCGAGCAGACCATGATGGCCATCCGTGACGCCGACATCATCGTCTTCGTCACCGACGTGCGCTCCGGCCTTTCCTACGAAGACCTGGAGCTCGCAAAGATCCTCCGCCGGGAGTTCTCCCACAAGCCGATCTTCCTGGCAGCCAACAAAGCGGAGTCGCCGCAGCTGGCGATCGAGGCGGCCTCCTTCGTCAGCACCGGCTTCACCGAGCCCTGGCCCATCTCGGCGCGCGACGGCAGCGGCGTGGCCGACCTGCTCGACGCCATCCTGCTCTCCTTCCCGGAGTCCGACGCCCCCGCGGAGGAGGACGGCGCCGTACTCCTTGCCGTCATCGGGCGACCGAACGTCGGCAAGTCGAGCTTCGTCAACGCCCTCATGGGCGAGAACCGCCAGATCGTCTCCGACATCCCCGGCACCACGCGCGACGCCATCGACACCCGCTTCACCCGCAACCAGCAGGAGTTCCTGCTCATCGACACGGCGGGCCTGCGCAAGCGCACCAAAATCAGCGCCGGCATAGAATATTACAGCTCGCTGCGCAGCGAGCGGGCCATCGAGCGCTGCGAAGTGGCCATCGTCATGCTCGACGCCGCTCCGGGCATCGAGAAGCAGGACCTGAAGATCATCAACCTCGCCGTCGAGCGCAAGCGTGGCGTGCTGCTGCTCGTCAACAAGTGGGATCTCATAGAAAAGGACTCCAAGACGAGCAAGATCTACGAGGATACGCTCCGCAGCCACATGGGCAACCTCTCCTACATCCCGGTCATCTTCACCTCGGCCCTCACGAAAAAGAACCTTTACCGGGCCATCGACACGGCAAAGGAGATCAGTGAGAACCGCTCGCGCAGGATCCCGACGAGCGCCCTCAACCGCTTCCTCGAAGAGGCGCTTGCGGCCAACCGTCCCACCACCCGCACGGGCAAGGAGCTGAAGATCAAGTACATGACCCAGATCGAGGCCCCCTGGCCGGTATTTGCATTTTTCTGCAATAATCCGGAGCTTGTCCAGAACAATTTCCGCAAGTTCCTCGAGAACCGGCTGCGCGAGCAGTTCAAGCTCGAGGGAGTCGCCATCTCGCTCCGCTTCATGCAGAAGTAGGGCTCGCCAAACACTCAACCCAGACCAGAACACCATGGCCGCAATAGACCAGCAGCAGATACTCCGGGCACTCTCCACGGTCCAGGAGCCCGACCTCAAGAAGGACCTCGTCACCCTCGGCATGATCCGGAACGTCTCCCTCACCCCCGAGGGCGACGTCTCCTTCACGGTGGTGCTCACAACGCCGGCATGCCCCCTGAAGGAGGAGATCAAACAGGCCTGCATCGAGGCCGTCAGGCGCGAGGTACCGGAGGTCGGCGCCGTCAGCGTCACGATGGAAGCCCAGGTCACCACCGGCTGCAGCCATGGCCACCAGCAGGGCGACGGACACGCACACGGCGAAGGGCACGAGTGCTCGGGAGAAGGGTGCGGCGCCCATGACAAACCGCTCCCCGGCGTGAAGAACATCATCGCCGTCGCCTCCGGCAAGGGCGGGGTCGGCAAATCCACCGTCGCCGTCAACCTCGCCGTCAGCCTCGCCGAAAGCGGAGCGAAGGTCGGCCTCATCGACGCCGACCTTTACGGCCCCAGCATCCCGACCATGTTCGGGCTCCACAGCGAGAAACCCGTCATGGAGGGCAAGAAGATCCAGCCGCTCGAAAAGTACGGGGTGAAGCTGATGTCGATCGGCTTCCTCATCGAGACCGACCAGGCCGTCATCTGGCGCGGCCCCATGGCCTCGAGCGCCATCAAGCAGTTCATCACCGACGTGGACTGGGGCGAACTCGACTACCTGGTCTTCGACCTTCCTCCCGGCACCGGAGACATCCAGCTGACCCTGGTCCAGACCATCCCCGTCACCGGAGCGGTCATCGTCACCACCCCGCAGGAGGTGGCGCTTGCCGACGTTTCCAAGGCGGTCAGCATGTTCGCCAAGGTGCAGGTCCCGATCCTCGGGCTCATCGAGAACATGAGCTGGTACGAACTCCCGGACGGATCGAAGGACTTCATCTTCGGCCGGAAGGGCGGTGAACGGTTCGCCAAGGCCCAGGGGCTCTCGTTCCTCGGCGCCGTACCGATCGAGAGCGGCGTGGGAGAGTGCGGCGACAGCGGTACCCCCTGCGTCATCGGCCGTCAGGACTCCGCCTCGGCAAAAGCGCTGAAGGCGGCCGCCATGGAAGCGGCCCGCAGGGTATCCATCGCCAACGCCTCGTGCGGAGGGGAAGAACGCGGCCACGGATGCGGCAGCGGGTGCGGATGCGGGAACTAAGGATCGGTTTTGAGTTGTTTTTTTGGGGATCGGGGCTGATATTGTCACTGATCCCCAGAGGGAGCTTCACCTGTATTTCCTAATTACTAACGATGTAAGCCATGAGCAAAGACTACCTGCCGAACAGCGACGCACTCTACGACCGTGTGATCGCCGCACTTGAAACCGTACGCCCCTACCTTCAGGTCGACGGTGGGGACTGCCAGCTTGTCGGCATCACCAAGGACATGGTCGTCGACGTGAAGCTGCTCGGAGCATGCGGAAGCTGCCCGATGAGCACCCTCACGCTGCGCGCCGGCGTGGAGCAGGCCATCAAGAAGGCCATCCCCGAAATCGTCCGCGTGGAATCCGTCTGAGACCCGCTCCGTCAATCGACCCGGGCCCCTGCGGTCCGGGAACCGATCCCGCACTCCCCTCCGGCCCGGGCGCCGGCCTTCATCTCCCCTCTTACGACCCTTTTCAGTAGTCCTCTTCAGGAGGAGCGTTCAGCCGTACCTCGAGTTCCGACAGGTCGGAAATCAGGACGTCGCGCGCGCGGCTTCCGTCCTGCGGCCCGACGATGCCGGCATCCTCCAGCTGGTCCATGACGCGCCCGGCGCGGGCGAAGCCGAGCCGCAGGCGCCGCTGCAGCAGCGAGGTGCTGCCCTGCTGGCTCATGACGACGAGGCGGGCCGCATCGTCGAAGGCCGGATCCTTGCCCTCGTCGGAACCGCCGGACGACTGCCCTCCGGTCCCGTAATCCTGAGCCCCGCGCCGTCCGGGATCGCCCTTCGGAAGAAGGACGTCGCCGTCCTCCGTGAGCAGCGGCTGGCCGGCGATGAAGCGGGTCACCGCCTCGACCTCGTGCGATGAGACGTAGGGGCCCTGGAGCCTGACCGGCCTCGGCATGGAGGCGGGCTGGTAGAGCATGTCGCCGTCGCCGAGCAGCTGTTCCGCGCCCGAACAGTCGAGGATGGTGCGGGAGTCCACCTTGCTGGCCACCTGGAAGGCGATGCGGGAGGGGAAGTTGGCCTTGATGATGCCGGTGATGACATCGACCGAAGGGCGCTGTGTCGCCACGATCAGGTGGATGCCGACCGCGCGGGCCAGCTGGGCCAGGCGCGTGATGGGCTCCTCGACGTCGCGGCCGGCCGTGATCATGAGATCGGCGAGCTCGTCGATGACGACGACGATGTAGTACATGGACTTCTCCCCCTCCGGCACGCTTGCGTTGTAGTCCTTGATGTTGCGCACCCCGGCCTGCTCGAGGCGGATATAGCGCAGCTCCATCTCCTTGACGACGCTCCGGAGGGCCTCCACCGCCTTCGGCGGATCGGTGACGATCCTCTCGTCGAAGCCGGGAAAGCGGAGCAGGAAGTGCTCCTTGATATGCTGGTAGTGGAAGAGCTCCACCCGCTTCGGATCGACGAGGACGAACTTCACCTTGTCGGGGGTGCAGGAGTAGAGGAGGCTCGAGAGGATGACGTTGATGCCGACCGACTTGCCCGAACCGGTGGCACCGGCGATGAGCAGGTGCGGCATGGCGGTCAAATCGTCGATCCATACCTCGTTGGCGATGGTCTTGCCGAGCACAATCGGCAGGGTGCAGCCGCTGTTCCTGAACTTCTCGGCCTGCAGCACGCTGCGCAGCATGACGGTCTCGGCGCGGCTGTTGGGGATCTCGACGCCGACGGCGTTCTTGCCGGGAATCGGCGCGATGATGCGGATACCCCTGGCCGCAAGGGCCATGGCCAGGTCGTTTTCGAGCGCCGTGACGCGGCTGACCTTCACATCGGGGGCGAGCTCCATTTCGAAGAGCGTCACCCTCGGCCCCACGGTGGCGTCGATACGCACCACCTCGATTTTGTAGATGGAGAGCTTTTCGAGCAGGCGGCGCTTGCTTTCGGCCATGTGCGCCTCGTCGATGCCGCCCTCGTCCTCCGGCCCCTTCTCGAGAAGGTCGAGGGAGGGACGGCGGTAGCCGTTGCGCTCCTTCCCCGGCCGGTCGACATGGCCGACCCCGGCCTCACGGACCCCCTCGTGCACGACGAGCGGCACACCGTCGTCGTCCCCTTCCTTCGGAGCGGGTGCGACGGAAGGCGGCGCGGCGGACGGCCCGGGAGCATGGGGCGGCGCGGCGAGGGAACTGAGAGCGGCGGAACGGGCGGCCCCGGCGAAAGGAACGTCGGGCTTCAGCTCCGGCTGGGGGTCAACGGCTTTTTTTTTGCGGAGCGCTCCGAACACCCGGCCGATACGCTCGAGCATGCGGGAGGGGGAACGCACCTCCGGCAGGGATCCCTCCGGCATGCGGGCAAGGACGGTGCGACCGAGATAGTACGACGGAACGGCGCCGACCGCCAGGAGGAGAGCCCAGGCGCCGGCGGCGCCGAGAAGGGTCGAGAGGAGCTCGGCCAGCATCCTGCCGATGCTTCCGGCAAGCAGGTCGCTGAAGGCGAAGGCGGTCAGTCCGCCCATGGCGGAGAGGTCGAGCGAGACGAGGACGCTGTAGAGGAAGAAGAGCAGGGCCGGCTTCAGGCTCCGGGAGCGGAAGAGCGAAAGCCCCCAGAAGAAGACGGCCGAAAAAAGCAGCACCGAGGGGAAGCCGAGGAAAGAGCGGACGAAGAACGAACCGGTCCTGGCGCCGAGCATCCCGAAGGGAGTATGGATCCTGGAAACCGCCTCGCGTGCGGCCGGGCCGGTAAGGTCGTACCATGCCAGCCCCCTATAGACCGCCTGGTCGGCGGGATGGAAGGTAAGGGTCGAACCGGCGAGGAAGAGGGCCAGAAGCATCAGCGCAAGCCCTCCGATCTCGCGGCCGAGCTTTCCGTTTCCGGGCTTCTTCGGCCCTCTCTTTGCGTTCTCCGTTTTCTTCTTCACCCCTTTTCCACTTACAGATTGCTATGGGTTCTCCCGTCTTCAGGAGAGGGAGGTTTTCACGAACGGCAGCCGGCGGATGGAACCCGGCTGGCGGACGCCGCGGATCTCCACGAAGAGCGGCGTACCGACCTTGGCATACTCGCGCAGCACGCTGCAGGTGCCGACCGGCTCCTGGAGGGTCGGCGAGAGGGTGCCGCTGCAGACCCGGCCGATCTCCTCTCCCCCGGCGCTGAAGACCGGGCATCCCTGGCGCGGCAGGGCGCGGCCGTCGAGCGCGAAGCCGGCGACCGAACGCTTCGGATCGGCGTCCACCTTCAGGCAGGCATCCCGGCCGATGAACTCCCCCTTGTCGAGCTTCACCACCCATTTCAGGCGGGCTTCGAGGGGGTTGGTGTCGCGGTCGATCTCATGGCCGTAGAGCGAGTAGCCCATCTCGAGGCGCAGGGTATCTCGCGCTCCGAGGCCGATCGGCAGGATGCCCTCTTCCTTTCCGGCTTCGAGCAGAGCTTCCCAGAGCGGGACGGCCATGGCGTTGGGGACCGCGATCTCGACGCCGACCTCTCCGGTGTAGCCGGTGCGGGCGACGACGATCTCAGCGCCCCGGAACTCCGCCTTGCGGAAGTGGAACGAACCGAGAGTCTCGGCGTCGACTGCAGGAAGCGCCTTTCGGAGCACCCCGAAGGCCTTCGGGCCCTGGAGTGCGATGAGCGAGAGCTCCTGAGAACGGTCCTCAAGCTCGACCCCGTCGAACGCTCCGACATGCTCCCGGAACCACTGGTAATCCTTCTCGCAGTTTCCGGCGTTGACGATGATGAAAAAGGTCTCGCTGTCGATACGGTAGATGATGAGGTCGTCGACGATGCCTCCGTCGGGATAGAGCATCACGGTATACTGCGCCTGGCCGTCGACGGCGCGGCCGAGGTCGTTGGTGGTCATGTACTGGAGGAACTCCAGGGCGCGCGGGCCCCTGACGGAGAAGTTGCCCATGTGCGAGACGTCGAACAGGCCCGCGCCGCTGCGCACCGCCTTGTGTTCGGCGATGATGCCCGAGTACTGGACCGGCATCAGCCAGCCGCCGAAATCAATGATCCTCGCCCCGGCCTTCTCGTGCCAGGGATACAATGCTGTTTTTTTCATGTACTTCATCTTCTGGTGTTGGCCTCACGGAACTGCGCCGTTCAGGCTGCAGGCGCCGGGGCCTGAACCTGCGGTCACTCAATATACGAATCCGCAGCGCATGGCGAAGAGGGCGCCGAACTTTTCACGTGGAGGCTTTCGGCCGGCGGCGACGGGTCTTCAGGGGCTTGCAGAGCGCGTCCTTCTTTCTTGCTGCGCGGGCGCAGCGGCGGCAGACGAACCGGGCGCCGCCCTCCCGCGCCAGCAGCTCCGCGTGGCGCTCCGTCTCCTTTTGCGCGAGCCGGCATAGCTTCTTCATGATCCCTCCTTCAGCTCCGGATGCGGTCGCTGAGCTCGTTGCGGTCGCCGGACTGGATCGGGAAGTGGCTCTCGAGCAGCCTGCCGCACTGCTCGACCGCAGCAGACAGGGCTCCGGCGGCATCCGCCCCCCTGATGCCCCGGACGATCCCTTCGACCACTCCCGTCCATGCACCCTCGTCCACCTTGTCGTTGATACCGCGGTCGGCCACGACACGGACCATCCGTTCGAAAAGCGAAATGTAGATCAATACGCCGGTACGGCCCTCGGTGCCGGTGATGCCCTTTTCGTAAAAGGCGGCGAGGGAGGCCCGCCCGACGGCCTCCTCCATCTCCGCCTTCCGGGCCAGCAGGCGCCGGAGGGAAGGCATGCGCACGAGCAGCTCATGGAAGGCGACGAAGAGGGGAACGAAGAGCGAGAGGAACGCCCACATGCCGTCACCGCCCAGGAAGTGGGCGGACGCCACGGAAAGCGCCATCGAGGAGAGCAGGGCCCCGACCATCGCCTGGTGGCGGTAGCGGGCGCTCGACTCTACCACCATCACGACGATCTCGCCGGAGGTCCGCGTCTCGGCGGCCCTGATGCTCTCCTCCACCTTCCGCCTCCCTGCTTCGCCGAGAAGCCTCGTTACCGGATCGTTTGCCATGCTCCTGTCGATGGGTTTATGCAGTTGACTCAGCCTCACCAGTTCCCGGAGGCGCCGCCTCCGCCGAAACCGCCTCCACCGCCTCCGAATCCGCCTCCGAAACTCCCGCCGCCGAAGCTTCCGCCTCCGCCGTAGTAGCCCCCCGGGCCGCCGAAGATGAAGGGTCCTCCGCCTCCGCTGCGGCGGTTGAAGAGACCGCTGAAGTAGATGAAGAAGAGCACCAGCATGAGCAGCGGCAGCGATACCCGCCCGCCCTTGCCGTTCCCGCGGGAATCAGCCCGGTACTCCCCGTGCACGGCGGCGATGATGGAGGCCACCCCGCGGCGGAACCCCTCGTCGATGCGCCCGGCGCGGAAGAGCGGCACCATCTCGTTCTGGACGATACGCCCCGCCACGAGGTCCGTCAGGCTCCCCTCCAGGCCGTAACCGACCTCGATGCGCAGCTTCCGGTCGTCACGCGAGGCGATGAGGAGCACGCCGTTGTCCTTCCCCTTCCGGCCGATCTTCCATCGCTCCGCGACCCTGATTGAGAACTCCTCGATGGAGTCCCCCTCGAGCGAGGGGACGGTGAGGAGCGCCACCTGGGTCGACTCCTCGCGCTCGAGACGCTCGAGGGCCCGCTCGATGGCGCTGCGCGTCGCGGGCGAGATCATCCCGGCATAGTCGTTCACCCTGCCGGCAAGCGCGGGAACCTCGAGGGCGTGGAGGAGCGGGGAAGAAAAGGCGAAGAGAAGGACGAGCAGACCCGAAGTCCTCCGGAAAAGGGCCTTCATGCTGCTCGCGGTTCGGGTGGCGGGGGCGCGTCCTGTCCTCAGAATTTCACCTCCGGCAGCGCCCTGGAGCTTTCGTCGGCCTTGAAATACTCCCTCGGCTTCAGCTTCAGGAGCATCGAGTTGGTCAGGGAGTTGGGAAAGCGGCGGATCGAGTAGTTGAGACTCTCCACGGCACCGTTGTAGCGCTGGCGGGCCACCGCGATGCGGTTCTCGGTTCCCTCAAGCTGGTTCTGCAGGTCGCGGAAGTTCTGGTTGGCCTTGATCTCCGGATAGCGCTCGACCGTCACAAGCAGGCGGGAGAGGCTCTGGGAGAGCGCGCCCTGCGCGCTCTGGAAACGCTGCATGGCGGCCGGGTCGCTGAGCATCTCGGGCGTCAGGCTCACCGAAGAGGCCTTCGCGCGCGCCTCGACGACGGCCGTGAGGGTCTCCTTTTCGAAGTCCGCCGCTCCCTTCACCGTGGCGACGAGGTTCGGCACGAGGTCTGCACGGCGCTGCAGCTGCGACTCGAGGTCGCCCCATGCGCGGTTGACGGCTTCGTCACTCTGCTGGATGCTGTTGTATCCGCACCCGGAAAGGGAGCTGAAGAAGAAGAGCACCGCCAGGAGCTGCATCGGACGGCTGAACATCGGTTTCATGCGGGAAGTATTCATGGGGAGTATGGGGTTAGACAGGTTCAGGGTTCGGTTTGATAAACAGTTCATAAGCACAGTCCGTTCAGCTGATAAGCCGCTCGACACTGAAGACGCCGGCGACCCGGCGCAGCTTCTCCATGAGGACACTGAGCTTTTCGGTGTTGCGCACGTAGACCATGACGGTACCGACGAACATCCCGTCGCGGGCGTTGAGCGACATGCTGCGGATGTTGGTGTCGGACTTCGACATGACCGAGGTGAGCTGGCTGGTGATGCCGATGCGGTCTTCGCCGACGATGCGGATGCCGGCGAGGAAGTCGGTCTCCACCTTCCGGTTCCATGACACGGAGACCACCCGCTCGCTCTTCTGCAGGTTCTCGTTGCTGACGTTGACGCAGTTCTTGCGGTGGATCTTGACCACACCCTCGGCCGTCACGAACCCGATGACGTCGTCGCCCGGCACCGGCTGGCAGCATTTGGCGTAGGCGTAGGCGATGTTGTTCATACCGGCGATCGTCACCTCGTCCTTGCGCTTCGAGGGTTCCTTGCGGTCCTCGGGGGCCTCGCGGGCGGTGCGCAGGTACTCTTCGAGCTGCGCCTGCTCCTCGCGGACCTCGTGATGCTCCGGCTCGCGCTGATCGCTGGTGACGCGCCGCATGACCTCCTCGCCGTTGATCTGCTGGCTGGCCAGCGCGCTGAAGAAGTCCGCAGGAGTCTTGATGCCGTAGCGGCGGGCGTAGCGGACGATGTCGTTGTCCGAGAGGAGCTTCTTGGTGCCGGAGAGCATCTTCTCCCACATGCCGCGGCCCTTCTCGATCTGCAGGCGGCGCTCCTCGTTGATGGCCGAACGGATCTTCAGCTTCGCGCGGTGGGTCACCACCAGCTTCAGCCAGTCCGCCCTCGGCTGCTGGTTCTTCGAGGTGATGATCTCGACGCGGTCGCCCGACTTGAGCTCGGCATTCAGCCGCACGATGCGGCCGTTGACCTTGGCGCCGATGCAGCCGTTGCCGACCTCGGTGTGGATGGCGTAGGCGAAGTCGATCGGGGTGGCCCCGGCCGGCATCGTCTTCATGTCGCCCTTCGGCGTGAAGACGTAGATCTCGTCGTGGTAGAGGTTGAGCTTGAAGCCCTCCATGAAGGCGGCAGCGGAATCGGCGTCCTTGATGAGCTCGCGCGCCCAGCGCAGGAACGAGTCGATGCTGGCGTCGTCCTTGCTGATCTTCTCCTTGTAGCGCCAGTGGGCCGCCACACCGAACTCGGCGAACTCGTGCATGCGCCGGGTGCGGATCTGCAGCTCGATCATGTTGCCCCTGGGGCCGATGATGGCCGAATGGAGCGACTGGTAGCCGTTGTGCTTGGGTATGGAGATGTAGTCCTTGAAGTGCTGCGGGACCGGCGGATACTTCTGGGTGATGAAACCGTAGACGGCGAAGCAGTCGGCGATGCGCTCCGTGTCGATGATGACGCGGATGCCGTAGAGGTCGTGGATGTCCTCGTAGGTCTTGTTCTTGTTGCGCATCTTGTTGTAGATCGAGAACAGGTGCTTGGCCCTGCCCTGCACCTCGACCTGGAACCCCTGCCGCTCGAGGTCCAGGCGGATGGGGGCGATCATCTTGTTGAGGTAGCCGACCCGCTCGCCGCGCGAGAGGCGGACCTTCTGCTGGAGGAACTCGTACATCTCCGGATCGATGTACTTGAGGGCGAGGTTCTCGAACTCCACCTTCATCTTTCCGAGACCGAAGCGGTGGGCAAGCGGGGCGTAGATGTCGCGGGTCTCGAGGGCGATCTTCAGCCGGCGGTGCTCGGGAAGCGACTCGAGCGTGCGCATGTTGTGCAGCCGGTCGCAGAACTTGATGAGGATCACGCGGATATCCTTGACCATCGAGAGCAGCATCTTGCGGAACCCTTCGGCCTGCGTGGTCTCCCGGTTGATCATGATCCCCGAGATCTTCGTCAGCCCCTCGACGATGTCGGCGACGTCAGAACCGAGCTCGGCGGAAATGTCCTCGTAGGTGTAGCCGCTGTCCTCGATCACGTCGTGCAGGAGCGCGGCGGCGACCGAGACGCCGTCGAGCGGCAGCTCGTTGAGCAGGATCGTGGCGACCTCGACCGGATGGTAGAAATAGGGCTCGCCGGAGGCGCGCTTCTCCCCTTCGTGGGCGCGGTAGCACATGAAGAACGCCCGCTGGATCAGCGACTCGTCGACCTGCTTGAGGTTCTGGCGCGCGAGGCGCAGGATGTCGTGGAGTTTCTGGTAGTGCTCCTTTTCTATCTGGGCCAGCATAGCCTCTAACGCTCCGTTGGAATCTGGTGGTATGGGATCAGGAGAAGGAAGGAGTCCCCTCCCCCTCCTACTCTCTATAAAACATTATTCATCCATAACAAAACAATGGCGGAAGAAAAAAGAGCGCGGCCTCAGCCGCCGCCCGCCTGCTCCCCTCCGGTTGCACCCTCCCCGCGCTCTTCGAGCCGCACGATCTCGTCGCGCAGGTAGGCCGCCTTCTCGTACTCCATCGACTCGGCGGCACGCTGCATCTCGAGCCGGAGCTCGGCCGACATCGCCAGGCGCTCTTCGGCGCTCATGGAGTCGAGCACGCCCGAAAGCAAGCGTTCGGGACGGGGTTCGAGGCCGAAGCGCCTGCGGCGGTAGCGCTCTTCGGCGTCGGCGACGCTCGTCGTGTCGAGGATCTCCTCGACCGACTTCTGGATGGAGCGCGGGGTGATGCCGTGCTGTTCGTTGTACTCCTTCTGGATCCGGCGCCGGCGCTCCGTCTCGTCCAGCACCTCCCGGATCGAGCGCGTGATGGTGTCGGCGTAGAGCACGACCGTGCCCTCGACGTTGCGCGCGGCACGGCCGGCGATCTGCATGAGCGAGCGCGTATTGCGCAGGAACCCCTCCTTGTCGGCGTCGAGGATCGCCACGAACGACACCTCCGGCAGGTCGAGTCCTTCGCGCAGGAGATTGACGCCGACGAGCACGTCGATCTCCCCGGTGCGCAGCTCGCGCAGGATCTGCATCCGCTCGAGGCTCTTGATCTCGGAGTGGAGGTAGCGGCACCGCACGCCGGCCTTGCGGAGGAAGTCGTTGAGGTCTTCGCTCATGCGCTTGGTGAGCGTCATGACGAGCGCCTTCTGGCCGCGCCCCGTGTGGCGGCGGATCTCGGCAAGGAGGTCGTCGATCTGGCCCTTGACGGGACGCACCTCGACCGGCGGGTCGAGCAGCCCGGTCGGGCGCACCACCTGTTCGACGACGACGCCGCCCGAACGCTCCAGCTCCAGATCGCCCGGCGTGGCGCTGATGCAGATCACCTGCGGCACCATCTCCTCGAACTCCTCGAAACGCAGCGGGCGGTTGTCGAGCGCCGAGGGCAGGCGGAAGCCGTGCTCGACGAGGATGGATTTGCGCGAACGGTCCCCGCCGTACATGCCGCGGATCTGCGGCAGGGTGACATGCGACTCGTCGACCACCACCAGGTAGTCCTCAGGAAAATAGTCGAGCAGGCAGTAGGGCCGTTCGCCGGGCTTGCGTCCGGCGATGTGGCGCGAGTAGTTCTCGATGCCGGAGCAGTAGCCGAGCTCCTTCATCATCTCGAGGTCGTAGCGGGTGCGCTCCTCGAGCCGGCCCGCCTCGACGAACCGCCCCGCTTCGCGCAGCTCGTTGAGCCTTCCGGCCAGCTCGTCCTCGATCTTCAGCATGGCGCGCCGCAGCTGCTCCTCGCCGGCGACGAACTGCCGGGCGGGATAGATGAAGGCGTAGGGGTCGCTGCCGAGGATCTCCCCGCTCGAGGGGTCGAAGGTCTGCAGGCTCTCGATCTCGTCGCCGAAGAACTCGACGCGCAGCGCGAGCTGGTCGTAGGCCGGCACGAGATCGACGATGTCGCCGCGGACCCGGAACTTTCCGGATCCCGGCTCCACGTCGTCACGCACGTAGTGGAGGGAGACGAGCTCCTGGAGGAACTGGTCCCGCTCGCGCCGCATGCCGGTGCGCAGCTCGATGATCTGGCTCTTCCACTCCTCCGGCGAACCCAGTCCGTAGATGCAGCTGACCGAGCTGACCACGATCACGTCGCGACGGCCGCTGAGCAGGGCGCTCGTCGCCTTCAGCCGGAGCCGCTCGATCTCGTCGTTGATGCGCAGGTCCTTGGCGATGTACTTGTCGATGGAGGGGAGGTAGGCCTCCGGCTGGTAGAAGTCGTAGTAGCTGATGAAGTACTCGACGGCGTTGTCCGGGAAAAACTGGCGGAGCTCGCCGTAGAGCTGCGCGGCCAGCGTCTTGTTGTGGCTCATGACGAGCACCGGGCGTCCGGCCCGGGCGATCACGTTCGAGATGGTGTAGGTCTTGCCCGATCCGGTCACGCCGAGCAGCGTCTGGAACCGGCTGCCCTGGCGCAGCCCCTCCGAAAGCTCCGCGATCGCCCTCGGCTGGTCGCCTGCCGGCTCGTACGGGCTTCTCAGCCGGTAGATGCCCTGTTCCTCGCCCGTGCCCTCTCCACTCTTTGCCACTCGCTGTTCCTGCTGGATAGATGATGTTCGGGGCCGCTCCGCAAAATCCGGAATCCGGCCGTTTGTTCCGTAATAAAAGAACTATTCCGGTCAATTGTTAGTTCTTCATCCCGATATGCGATATCATTGAAGATAGCCCGCCACCGGGATCCGGCTGATGCCGCGCCCCATGGTGACTGAAGCCACACGGATACGGTTGCAATTATGCCCCATAAATCCCATTTTAATTTTTCACCCCGAAGAGCTGCCGACCGTTCCGTGCAGGGCATACTCGTTTCTCTGCTCGCCGCCGGGGCCATCCTCCTCTTTGTAACCTCCTGCAAGCCGACTATGAACAGCACCGCCGACACCCCTGGCCTCCCCTACCGGACCATATCCGGAGACTCCCTCCACACCAGGATATATACCCTCAAAAACGGCCTCACCGTCTACATGAGCCCCTACCGCGACGAGCCGAGGATCTACACCTCCATCGCCGTCCGGGCCGGCAGCAAGAACGACCCGGCAGAGACCACGGGCCTGGCCCACTACCTCGAGCACATGCTCTTCAAGGGGACCGACTCGATCGGCTCGCTCGACTACGAGAAAGAGCACCGGGAGCTCGAAAAGATCTCCGAGCTCTACGAACAGTACCGCGCGGCCGAGGATCCCGAAAAGCGGGCCGCCATCTACCGCGACATCGACAGCGTCTCGAACGTTGCGGCCAGCTACGCCGTGCCGAACGAGTACGACAAGCTGCTCAACTCCATCGGCGCGCAGGGCACCAACGCCTACACCTGGGTGGAACAGACCGTCTACCTCAACGACATCCCCTCCGACCGTCTCCTGCAGTGGCTCACGATCGAGGCCGAACGGTTCCGCAACCCGGTCATGCGGCTCTTCCACACCGAACTCGAAACGGTGTACGAGGAGAAGAACATGACGATGGACAGCGACAGCCGCAAGATCTGGGAGAACCTCTTCGCCGGGCTCTTCAAGAAGCACACCTACGGCACCCAGACCACCATCGGCAGGGCGGAGCATTTGAAGAACCCCTCCATCAAGAACGTCATGGACTACTACCGCACCTGGTACGTACCGAACAACATGGCGCTCTGCATCGCAGGGGACTTCGACCCCGACGAGACCATCCGCCTCATCGAGAGGAAGTTCTCGGTCCTCGAGCCGAAGGAGCTGCCGATTTTCGTGCCGCCCGTCGAAGCGCCGATCAAAAAACCCGAAGTGGTCCGCGTCAAGGGACCCGAAGCCGAAGAGGTGGTGATCGGGTACCGGTTCGGAGGGGTCAACACCCGCGACGCGGACATGCTCACCCTGCTCGACAAGGTGCTCTACAACCAGACGGCGGGGCTGATAGACTTGAACCTCAACCAGAAGCAGCGGGTGCTCGACGCCGGCTCCATGCTGGTGCTGATGAAGGACTACTCGGCCCACATCCTCAGCGCCAAGCCGCGTGAGGGCCAGCAGCTCGAGGAGGTGTCCACTCTCCTGCAGGAGCAGGTCGAGCGTCTGAAGGAGGGCGACTTCCCCGACTGGCTGCTCGAAGCCGCCGTGAACGACCTGCGCATCGAGCAGCTCAAGCTCTACGAAAGCAACCGCGGCAGGGTCGAGGCCTATGTCGACGCCTTCATCTGGGGCATGGACTGGCAGCAGTACAGCTCGCAGATCGATCGGCTCGGAAAGATCACGAAGGAAGAGCTCGTCGACTTCGCACGCGAGCACTACCGCCGGAACTACGTCGAGATCCTCAAGGAACACGGAACCCCGAAAAGCGAAGCCAAGATCCAGAAGCCCCCGATCACCCCGCTGAAGGTCAACCGCGACACACTCTCTTCGTTCGCCGGCGAGCTGCTCGCCATGGAGTCGAAAGGCACCGAACCGGTCTTCCTCGACTACCGGCGCGACATCCGCTTCGAAACGGTCGCCGAGGGCGTCGAGCTCCGCTATGTCGAGAACCGGGAGAACGACCTCTACTCGCTCTACTACGTCTTCGACACCGGCAAGAACCACAGCCGCAACATCGAGTTCGCCCTCGACTACCTCTCCTACCTCGGCACCCCGGAGCTCTCCCCGGAAGAGTTCAGCCGCGAGCTCTACCGGCTCGGAACCAGCTTCTCGGCCTTCACCTCCGAGAACTTCGTCTACCTGAAGCTCTCGGGCCTCAGGGAGAACTTCCCGCAGGCGCTGCGGCTGCTCGAAACGCTCCTCACCAGCGCAAGCCCCGACCCCGAAGCGCTCCGCAAGCTCAAGGACGGCATCCGCAAGGAGCGCTCCGACGACAAGCTCTCCAAGCGCAAGATCCTGTTCGAGGCCATGGCGAACTACGGCAAGTACGGCCCGCGCTCCCCGTTCACCAACGTGCTTTCGGAGAGCGAGCTCGAAGCCCTCACCCCCGAAGAGCTCCTCCTGGAGGTCCGCACCCTCATGCAGTACGGCCACCGGGTGCTCTACTACGGGCCGGAGCCCGAAGCAGAACTCCTCAGGGAACTCAGGGCGGTGCGCCGCTACCCGGACAAAGCGGAGGCCCCGCCCTCGGCGGACCCGTTCGAGGAGCTCGAGCAGACGGAGAACCGGGTCTACGTCGTCGATTACGACATGACGCAGGCCGAGGTGATCATGCTGACGCGCGACGAGCGCTACGACCCGAAAGAGGTGCCGCTCATCTCACTCTTCAACGAGTATTACGGGGGAGGAATGTCGTCGGTGGTGTTCCAGGAGCTCCGCGAAGCCAAGGCGCTGGCCTATTCGGTGTTTTCCGTCTACCGGACCCCGAAGCAGAAAGGAAAACATAATTATATTTTCAGCTACATCGGCACACAGGCCGACAAGCTGCCGGAGGCGCTCGAAGGCATCGGAGGGCTGATGCAGGAGCTGCCGGAGTCGCCGGAGCTGTTCGCTTCGGCCAAGAGCGGCATCCTGCAGAAGATCTCGAGCGAGCGGCTCACCCGCACCGAGGTGCTCTTCAACCATGAGGACGCCATACGGCTCGGCCTCTCGCACGACATCCGCAGGGACGTCTACGAAGGGGCGGGGAAGATGACGCTGGAAGAGGTGAAGCGATTCCACGACCGTCATTTCCGGAACCGGAAGCATGTGATGCTGGTGCTCGGCAAACGCGGAGAGCTCGATATGGAGACGCTCAGAAAGTACGGCGAGGTCCATGAGCTCTCGCTTGAAAACATATTCGGGTACTGAGTCCAGCGCATGAAAATCCTCGACCGCTACATCCTCCTGCAGTTCCTGAGGACCTTCCTCTTCACGAGCCTCACGTTCCTGTCGCTCTTCACCCTCATCAACATGGTGGAGAACCTCGACGGCTTCATGGACAAGGGTCAGGGGTGGGGAGCCATCTTGCAGTACTACCTCTTCGCCGTACCGCAGATCCTGCTGATCACCTCGCCCGTCAGCTCGCTTTTGGCATCGATCCTTGTGGCAGGAAGGCTCGCCGTCTCCAGCGAGCTGCCGGCCATCCGCTCGGCGGGCATCGGCATGGGCCAGCTGCTCTACCCCTTCATGATCGGCGGAGCGCTCATCAGCGGCCTGAACCTCATGAACTCGTTCTGGCTGGCTCCGGCGACGACCTTCCGCAACAACGACTTCGAACGGCGCTACCTCAACAAGCAGCAGAAGAACGACCTGGACAGGAGCCGCAACCTCCACATTCTCGAACCGGGCGAGCGCATCGTCACGCTCGGCCTGCTCAATCCCGACATGCGGAGCGCCGACGACGTCTCGATCGAACAGTTCGGCCCCGAGGGCGTCGTCTCGAGGCTCGACGCCGACTCGCTCGGCTACAACCGGGAGAGCGGCGAGTGGGTGCTGTCGAATGTCTCGGAGCGCACGTTCGAGGGCGGCAGGGAACGGTTCAGCTCCCTCAGCCACCTCCCCGTCCCCCTCACCCTCACCCTCAAGTCCCTCGCCGAACTGAACCTCCGCCCCGACGAGATGAACATCAACAGCCACTGGGAGTACCTCTCGGAAAAGAAACAGGCGGGGTTCGCGGGGCTCGAGCGCAGCTCGGTGAAGCTGCACACCAAGTTCTCGCTCCCCTTCGCATCGCTCATCATCATCCTCATCGGCGTGCCGCTCTCGGCCAAGAAGAAGCGGGGCGGGCTGGCCACCGAAATCGGCATCAGCCTCTTCGCGGGGTTCCTCTTCCTCGGCCTCCAGAAGACCATCGCCACCTTCGGCTACAACGGCGTCATGCCGCCGATCCTGTCCGCCTGGCTGCCGAACCTGCTCTTCCTCGGCGTCGGCTACGCCCTCTACCGCTACTCGCCCGACTGAGCCCATGCAGGAGCAGCCGCCCCTCATCGCCCTCCTCACCGACTTCGGCCTGGAGGACACCTACGTCGGGCAGATGAAGGCCGCCATCCTCTCCATCACCCCCCGGGCCCAGATCATCGACCTCACGCACGCCGTCCCCCCGCAGGACATCGTGCAGGGTGCGTTCCTGCTCGAGCGGGCCCTTCCCGTGCTGCCGGAGGGGACCGTGGTCGTCGCCGTCGTCGACCCGGGCGTCGGAACTGAGCGGAAAGCCATTGCCGTCGAGTCGGGAGGCCGCATCTTCATCGGCCCCGACAACGGGCTCTTCACCCCGATACTGGAAAAGCACGAAGTCGGCGCCGCTGTCGAAATCACCGAGCGGCGCTACATGCGCCCGCTCAGAAGCAGCACTTTCCACGGACGGGACATCTTCGCCCCGGCGGCGGCCCACGCCGCCTCAGGTGTTCCGATCGCCGAGCTCGGCAGCGCGATTATGCAGGAGGAGTGCCGGCGCATCCCGATGCCCGGAGTGCGGCCCGTCGACGGAAAAACAGGGTGGGAAGGGAGCGTCGTCTTCCGCGACCGCTACGGCAACCTCGTCACCTCGATCCCTTCGGAGCTGGCGGGAGAAGAAGCAGCGTGGAGGGTGGTCCTTTCGGACGGCACCGCCGTTCCGCTGCTCGGCACCTACGGGGAAGCCGGGGAGGGAGAGGCGCTCGCCTACCGGGGAAGCTTCGGGAACCTGGAGATCGCCGTCCGCAACGGCAGCGCCCACGATCGCTTCGGGCTCGGGCGCGGGGACCTCGTGCGCCTGGAGCGCGGCTGAGCCGTTCATTCCATTCACCTCATAACGCCAGGATCTCGACAATGAACAGAGAACAGGTCAGATGCAAAACAGAAGCCGATACCACAATGCGGCCTGAAGAGCTTGCCCACGCCACGAGCCACACGAAAACGGCTGCAGCGGAAGAGGCGATCAACCCTCATCTCACCCAAAATGAATGGCAGCTGAAAAGCATCGAAGCAGGACTGGAAGACGCGAAGGCAGGAAGGGTCATCGACAGCGAAGCCCTCTTAAAAAAGTGGGAGAAACGGTTTGAAAACAGTCTGGACTGAAGAGGCTCAGCGGCGCAGGATATGCTTGCTGACGGCTCCGGCATCGTGCATGTCGCCAGCCGCTGGGTGACTGGCCGCACGTGCAGTGCAAATGAACTCTTCCATGCCTTCCCCGTCTCTCGACTTATCAGGCTTCTCTCTGTTTGCGCTTCGGCTCCAGCTTGATGACCAGGTCACAACCGACGGCCTCGGCATACTTCCTCAACGTGGAAATGGATGGCGCATGCTTGCCCCCTGACTCCAACCTCGAAATCGCGCTCTTCGTCGTCCCGATCTTGTTTGCAACGGCCTCCTGAGTCATCCCAGACTGCTGACGTGCGGAAAGCAGCTCGCGTATCAATGCATATTTCGGCTCAAGAGCCTCATACTCCCTGCGAAAGGCTTCATCTTGAAGATCCTTACGGATTGCCTCCTTGACGTCATAGCGTACGGGCTGATACTTCAAATCTTCCATTACCGGACCTCCTCCAATCTTTTTCTTGCCAACCTCATCTCTTTCAGCGGCGTTTTCTGGGTTTTCTTGATGAAGGCATGCAACACAATAATTTTCTTCCCCTTGACATAGCAGTAGAATGCCCTGCCGATTCCATCCCGACCCTTCGGCCTCATCTCAAACAGCCCTGACCCGAGAGCTTTCGTGTTAGGCATCCGTACCTGGGGACCATATTCTGTCAACAGCAACGAAATGCGCCGATAATCCGCCTTGACGCTCACGGGCCATCCACTGATGGTCGCCTCGATACTCGGATGGAAATATTCAATATCGAAACCCATACGAGAAGTTAGCAATTACGAGAACCATCTAAAAACAAAAAAGGCCGTTCCGGCATTGTCTCCGTAACGGCCTTTCCTGTTGTTATGCCGGCGGACGCTCTCTCCTACCCGCCGATGTACTCCTTCAGCACCTTGCTGTAGGCCGACTGGCGGAGGCGGCGGATCGCCTTCTCCTTGATCTGGCGGACGCGCTCGCGCGTGAGCTTGAACTTCTCGCCGATCTCCTCGAGGGTGAGCGGGTTGTCCATGCCGATACCGAAGTAGGACTTGATGACGTCGGCCTCGCGGGGAGCGAGCACCGAAAGGGAGCGCTCGACTTCGAGCGTGAGCGAGTCGCGGTTCAGCCCGTGGTCGGGCAGGTGGCCGTCGTTCTGCAGGACGTCGAGCAGGCGGTTGTCGTCGCCCTGGGCGAACGGAGCGTCGACCGAGACGTGCCGGCCGGCGATTTTGAGCGTGTCGGCGACATCCTGCGAATCCATGTCGAGCAGGTTGGCCAGCTCCTTGGTGTTCGGGTCGCGCTCGTACTCCTGCTCGAGCTGGCTGTAGGCCTTGCTGATCTTGTTCAGGGTTCCAACGCGGTTGAGCGGCAGGCGCACGATGCGGGACTGCTCGGCCAGCGCCTGCAGGATCGACTGGCGGATCCACCAGACGGCGTAGGAGATGAACTTGAAGCCCCTCGTTTCATCAAAGCGCTTTGCCGCCTTGATGAGGCCGAGGTTGCCCTCGTTGATGAGATCCCCGAGCGTCAGGCCCTGGTTCTGGTACTGCTTCGCGACCGAAACGACGAAGCGGAGGTTGCCCTTGATGAGCTTGTCGAGCGCGCGCTTGGCACGCTTGTACTCCGTGGTGTCGACCGGCATGTCGAAGCCCTCCTTGATGGCCTTCGTCAGCCGCACCTCGTCGTCCGCCGTCAAGAGGTCGTACTTGCCGATCTCCTGCAGGTAGCGGTCGAGCGACAGGCTCTCGCGGTTGGTGATCTGTTTGCTGATTTTAAGCTGCCTCATAGAAACTCTTTCCCCCTCGAATGTTCGCTTGTGTTGAACCGGCGCGGCCGGCATCCGTGGAAGCCGGCAAAATTACAATATAGTCTCTCGTTGGATAAACCAAAAAGCCGATTTTCCCGATCAGGAATCGCCCTCAGTCGCTGAGCACGTCCAAGTTGCCCTCCAGCTTCACGAGCCCCGCCTTCGCATCGGCGAGTTTCTCGCGTTCCTTCTCCACTACCTCTCTGGGAGCATGGTCGGCAAAACCGGAATTGGAGAGCTTCTTTTCGAGCTGGGCGACATAGCCCGTCACCTTTTCGATCTCTTTCTGGAGCCTTGCGCGTTCCTTCTCGAATGATATCAACCCCTCGAGCAGCATAAATAGTTCGTGGCCGTCGACCACCGAGGCGGCGGCGTGCGCCGGCCGGGGGCCTTCGAGCTGCAGCGACGGCTCGCACTGGCCGAGCTGGGCGATGTAGGCGAGCCCGCCCTCCACCGCTTCCAGGGCGTCGGCGCCGGAGGGTTTCAGGCGCACCTCGGCGCGCATTCCCGGTGGGACGCCGAAGAGCGCCTTGAGGCTGCGCACCTCGGTGACGAGCTTCTGCACGAGCTCGAAGGCGCCGTCGCCAGAGACACACCCGGAAGGCCGGGGGAGGCTCGAGGAGGCGATGCTCTCGGCCTCGGTGCGCGGCAGGATCGAGTGCCAGATCTCCTCGGTGATGAAGGGCATGACCGGATGGAGCGCCTGGAGGGTGCCCTCGAGCACGTGGACGGCGAGGGCGACGGCACGCCGCGCCTCCTCCGGCGGGCAGCCCTCCCGGAGGGTGACTTTCAAGGCCTCGAGGTACCAGTCGCAGTAGTCGCCCCAGAAGAAGTCGTAGACGGTCTTGACGATGTCGTTCATGCGGAACTGGGCGAATGCCGAGTGGTAACGCTCGAGCATCGCATCGAAGGAGGAGAGGATCCAGCGGCCGGCGAGGTCGAAGGACTCTTTCGAGGGGTCGAACCCTTCATAGTAGGCGGCAAACTCCTCCATCCCCCCGAAATGCTTCTCGCGTTGCATGAAGACGAGGCGCGAGGCGTTCCAGATCTTGGTGGCGAAGTTCCGCCCGAGCTCGCACTTCTCCTCGCCGAAGAGCACGTCCTGGCCGAGCGGGGCGATGTAGATGATGGTGAAGCGCAGGGCGTCGGTGCCGTACGTGTCGATCACCTTCAGCGGGTCGGGCGAGTTGCCGAGCGACTTGGAGAGCTTCCGGCCCTTCATGTCGCGGATGATGCTGGTGAAGTAGACGTCCCGGAACGGCACGTCCCCCTTGAAGTACATGCCGGCCATGATCATTCTGGCCACCCAGAAGAAGATGATGTCGGGGCCGGTGACGAGCGTCTGGGTGGGATAGAAGGCCCCGAGGTCCGCATTGTCGCTCTTCGGGCCGGTCCAGCCGAGCGTGGTCAGCGGCCAGAGCCAGGAGGAGAACCAGGTGTCGAGCACGTCCTCGTCCTGCACCAGCTTGTCGGTGCCGGCAAGGCGGCAGGCCTCGTCGTACGAGTCGGCGACCCATACCTGCCCCTCGGGGTCGTACCAGGCGGGAATGCGGTGCCCCCACCAGAGCTGGCGGGAGATGCACCAGTCCTGGATGTTCTCCATCCAGTGGCGGTAGGTGTTGATCCAGTGCGGGGGGTGGAAGCGGATTTCACCATCGTTCACCACCCTCAGCGCGTCTTCGGCAAGCGGCTTCATCTTCACGAACCACTGCTCCGAGAGATAGGGCTCGACCACCACGTCGGCCCGCTCCGAGTATCCCACGTTGTGCTCGTAGTCCTCGACGCGGTCGAGATGGCCGAGCTCCTCGAGGTCCAGGATGATCTTCTTGCGGGCGTCGAACCGGTCCATGCCGCGGTAGCCGAACTCGTCGGTCATGCGGCCGTCCCTGCCGACGACCGAGATCACCGGGAGGTTGTGCCGGCCGGCGACGGCGTAGTCGTTGGGGTCGTGGGCCGGGGTGATTTTCAGCGCGCCGGTTCCGAACTCGATGTCGACGTAGTCGTCGGCGATGACGGGTACATGGCGGCCTGCGATCGGGACGACGACCATCTCGCCGACGAGGTCGCGGTAGCGCTCGTCGTTCGGGTTGACGGCGATGGCCACGTCCGCCAGGATCGTCTCGGGCCGGACGGTGGCGATGGTAATCGAGCGCGAGGGATCCTTTGCGAGCGCGTAGTTCACGTAGACCAGCTGGTCGCGGCGGGGCTTCATCGTCACCTCTTCGTCCGAGAGCGCGGTCTGCGACACCGGGCACCAGTTGATGATCCGCTTGCCGCGGTAGATGAGCCCGTCGCGGTAGAGCGCGACGAAGGCGCTGACGACCGCTTCCGAGGCCCCTTCGTCCATCGTGAAGAGGTTGCGCCTCCAGTCGCAGGAGATGCCGAGCCGCTTGAGCTGGCGCACGATCAGCCCGCCGTACTCCTCCCGCCACTGCCAGACGTGCTCGAGGAAATCCTTGCGACCGAGGTCGTGGCGGCTTATCCCCTCCTTGCGGAGCTTCTTCTCGACGACCGTCTGGGTGGCGATGCCGGCGTGGTCGGTGCCGGGAAGCCAGAGGGCCTCCTTGCCCGACATGCGGCTGTAGCGGATGAAGATGTCCTGCAGGGTGTGGTTGAGGACGTGGCCGAGCGTCAGGCTGCCGGTGACGTTGGGAGGCGGCATCAGCACCGTGTAGGGGGTCCGGCCCCCTTCGAGCACCCGGGAGTGCTCGGCGTGGAAGGTGCCGAGCTCCTCCCAGCGGGAGCTCTGCCAGCGTGCTTCGACGTCGGCGTGGCTGTAGGTCTTTTCGAGGTTGAAGGGTGTCTGGGGCGTGCTCCGGGGGGCGTGCTCTTCGCTCATGTTCAAGGCGGGGAATCGGTTATGCTGGTACTGTGTTCTCTCTCTTGCTTCCGGGCTCAGTCCTTCTTCTCGGGAGCAGGACGTTTCTGGAACACCTGGTCGATGATGCCGTACTGGAGGGCCTCCTCCGCGTTCATCCAGCGGTCGCGCTCGGAATCCTCCCGCACCTGCGCCACGTCGCGGCCGGTATGCTTGGCCATGATCTCCTCGAGCAGGCGGCGGATCTTCTCGATCTCGCGGGCCTGGATGATGATGTCGGTCTCCTGGCCCTGGGCGCCGCCGGAGGGCTGGTGGATCATGATGCGCGAGTGCGGCAGCGAGGCGCGCTTGCCCTTCTCTCCGCTGGCGAGCAGGAAGGCGCCCATGCTGGCGGCCATGCCGACGCAGACGGTCGAGACCTGGGGGCGGATGTACTGCATGGTGTCGTAGATGCCGAGGCCGGCCGATACGCTGCCGCCGGGAGAGTTGATGTAGATGTAGATATCGCGCTCGGGATCCTCCGACTCGAGGAAGATCAGCTGCGCCATGATGAGGCCGGCGACATGCTCGTCGATGCCCGTGCCGAGGAAGATGATGCGCTCGCGCAGCAGGCGGGAGAAGATGTCGAAGGAGCGCTCGCCGCGGCCGGAGGTCTCGATGACCATCGGCACGAGGGTGCTCTCGATCCCCTGTTCTATGGCGCCCGAGTAGAGCTTGCGGGCGTGGTGGTCGAAGCCGAAGTTGATGTTTGCCATTGTCGGTATGGGCTTTAGGTGGTCGATAAAAACGGGGACCGCCCCTTCGTTCCGGGGCAGAGGTTAGGGAAGATACACAGTATCGTGAAGAAACGGAAACCCGAGCGCCGTCGTTCCCCCGCCCCCTGCAAAATGAATCGCGCTCCCCTTGCAACTTCCTCCTGGATCTGGCCGGCCGTTACGCCAACAGCGCTCGAACACACCACGTCCCGGCCGCGCTGCTCACGCCCGCATGGTGGGTTCCGCCTCCCTCTGGAACACGCGCGTTTCCAAGCAACCGACGAAACGCCAAGACGGCCAAGAGGTTCACGAGAAGCTCCGCTGCCCCATATTGGAACAATACTGCGTAGTTTCGTATATTAACCGCCCCAACGGCACCGACGACACTTCGTAAACAACCCTTGCCGCATCAAGCGATATGCATTATCCCGTTCTACGCGCCCCCGTCCTGCTTTTGTTCCTGCTCCTGCTCCTGCCGGCCTGCCTCTCATGGCCGAGCGCCGCCGAGGCCCTCACCTTCGACTTCGACTTTCTCGGAACAAGCAGCACCGAAGCCAACAGTGCATTCACAGCGGCCGGCGACATCTGGTCCTCCTGGCTGACGGACGACGTCACCGTCTCGATGCAGGTCGGCACGGCCACCCTCGACCCCAACATACTCGGCCAGTCCGGCAGCGCCAGCATAACCACGTCGTATTCGGGTACCTACGACCTCCTGAACCTCGACCAGTCGAGCACCTACGACGCCACCGCCGTCTCCTCGCTCTCCACCACCAACTGGTTCAACATGTACGTCAACCCCGGCGACGCCACCGCGTATGTCGACAGCAAAGTGAACCCGCTCAGCAGCGACGCAAACCTCAACAACACCTCGATCTACCTGACGACGGCCAACGCCATGGCCCTCGGCTACGACCTCAGCGCCTACACCGGGTACGACGCCGCCATCACCTTCAGCGACAGCTTCAGCTGGGACTACGACCCCTCGGACGGCATCGATGCGGGATCCTACGATTTCGTCGGCGTCGCCGTGCACGAAATCGGCCATGCGCTCGGCTTCGTCAGCGGAGTCGACTTCCTCGACGGCACCACCTACACCGAGAACGACATCCTGGCCACCTCGCTGGACCTCTACCGCTATTCCGACGAGAGCCTGGCGGAGGGTGTGATCGACATGACGACAAGCGAAACGGAGAAGTACTTCTCGATCGACGGCGGAGAGACGGAGCTCGCCTTGCTCTCGACGGGGGTGACCGATGGCGACGGCGACCAGGCAAGCCACTGGATCGACGACGAGGGGATCGGGATCATGGACCCGACCGCGGCGGCCGGCGAAGAGCTCTATTTGACCAGCACCGACCTCATCGCCATGGACGTCATCGGATGGGACGTCGACTGGCTGGCCTACTCCTCAAGCGCCGCCCCCGTCCCCGAACCCTCCGCCATCGCGCTGACGGCGGTCGGCTGCACCCTCGTCATGGCCGCCAGACGCAGAAGGGCGGCCTCCCCGGCATAACGGCACCATCCCCGACAATTCCAACAAACCGACCCATTACCATGAACAAATCCGCAGGCAAATCCGCATGGCTTTTCCTCACGGCGCTCCTCTTCATCGCAGGCTGCTCGTCGGGTTCCGAGCACGAAACGAACAAACGGATCGCCGCCGAGGTCAACGGCGTCGAAATCACCAAACGCGAAGTGGACTTCCAGTTCGAGCGGACCCGCAACGGCAGGACCCTGCCGGACTCCGTGGCCGTGCTGCAGAAACGCCGGATCCTGGCGGGCATCGTGCGCGCCGAACTGCTCGCCCAGGAGGCCAGGAACATGAAACTCGACCGAACGCCCGAGTTCGTCATGGCGACCCATACCCTCAACCGCACCATGCTTTCAGGCCTGGCCGAGCGCGAGATCGTCGAGACGGTCCCGGAGCTCGACCAGTCCGAAAAAGCCGCCATCGTCACCCGCAACCCCGACATCTTCCTGCGCCGCAAGGCGATCTTCTACGAAGAGGCGGTCTTCCCGGTCCCGGACGCCGCCATGCTGGGGCCGCTCGACCGGGCCGCCACGTCGGGTTCATCCTTCCGGGAACTGCTTGCGATGCTCGAGGCCAAGAAGATAGGCTACCGCCGCCAGGTAAAACTCTCACGCACCGACGCGATTCCGGCCGCGCTGCGCAACGTGCTGCTCAACGCTGAACTCGGCCGGCCGAAGATCATGCTCGTCAACGACAAGGTCGGCGTCATCCTGCTGAAGCGCTACGTGGCGGCCGACCCCCTGAAGGGCGAAGCGGCCGTCCAGATGGCTGGAGCAGGCGGGCTGAAGGCGAAACAGGCCAGGGCGTTTTCGGAGAGGATGCAGGAGATCGTCAACGGTTCGGAGATCACCTATTACGACGAGTACTCCCCCGACTCCTCCCTGGCCGCCGCAGCGGGTCTCCTGCTGCCGCAGAAGAACGAGCAGCAGATCGCCGCCAGGAACATGCGCCGGCTGAAGGCGGCGGCGGCCATCGGCGCCGCCTTCCTGCTCGCCATGATGCTCCTGTCGGCCGCCGTGCGCGTACTCAAGAAGAAGACATGGCTCCCCTTCAAGAAAAACGCCCCGCACCACCAGAACCCGCTCGACCAGCGGAGAGCAACCCCGCTCGACCGGACGGCGGTGTTCCTCGCCGGCGTCGTTGCCTCCGGAGCGATCGGGCACATGCTCCTGACGCTGTCCCCCATTGCCCCCTGGTGGGTGCTCGCCCTCGGAGCACTGGCCGGCCTGCTGCTCGGAGTGGGCGGAAGCTACCTCTTCGCCCTCTCCCCGCTCGGCCCCCTGACGAAGAAGCGGCGCACACTCCCCCTCCTCGTGCTGCTCCTGCTGCTGGCCATGAGCGCCCTCGTCACCAAACTGGCCCTGCACGCCTAAACACACAAAAAGCCCGCCGGGACTCCCCCGGCGGGCTTTTCCTTTCGTAGCGGAGAGAGAGAGCCCTCCCCCTCTGCGGACCCTACCGCCCGCCGAGCTTCCGAAAGGCCTCACAGCCCTGCCGGAAGCCGTTCCGGCAGGCTTCGGCATACCACGCCATCGCCTTCCCCATATCCCGCCGCACCCCCTGGCCGCGCTCATAGGCCACCCCGAGGTTGTACTGCGCAAGGACGTAGCCCTGCTCGGCCGCACGCCGGAACCACCGCACCGCCTCGGAATAGTCCCGCTCCACCCCGTACCCGGCGGCGTACATCAGCCCGAGATTGCCCTGGCCGTAACGGTTCCCCCGGGCGGCGGAGAGCCGGTACCAGCGCACCGCCTCGAGCGCACTCGCCTCGACGCCCTGGCCGTACTGGTACATCACCCCGAGGTAGTTCTCGGCGTCGGCGTCCCCCTGTTCGGCCGCAAGCCTGAACCACATCAGGGCCTCGGCATAGTCCTGCCGGACCCCCTCCCCCTCGTAGTACGTCCGCCCGAGGCTCGAGAGCGGGGAGAGGCCGCCCTGAGCGACGTCCAGCCGCTGTCCCTGATCCTCAAGGCCGGGCGCCGGGGCGGCCGATCCCGCCGACGGTGCCAGCAGCCCCGCCGCCAGCGCGGCAAGCACGGCCACGGCCCGGAACCGGCGCCATATCGTTCGTCTTCTCTGCCTGGATTGCTTCATGGAGATAGGATACGACATTTACGGACAAAAAAAAGGGGCGCCCCGATTTTCGGAGCGCCCCCGTAAGGATTAGCGTCGGAGCTCAGTTCCTTTTTACTCTCCTGCGCTCATTGGAGCCATCCCCGTCCTGATCCGAATCGGCCGGAGCGCCGCTATCGTCGCCGGCGGACTCGGTGGTTTCGACGGACTGCTCTTCAGCACCCGCTTCCGCCGTCGTTCCCGTGTCGGCCGACTCGCCAGTCTCGGCCGGAGCGGGTTCGGACGTCGAGGTCGTGCCGCCGTCCGTCGTGCCCGTGGCGCTGTCGCTCGACGTGCCAACGGTTCCGGTATCGGAGGTCGACGTCGTACCCGTATCCGTCGTACCCGTGGCCGTTGACGTCGTACCCGTATCCGTCGTACCCGTCGACGTCGACGTTGACGTCGTACCCGTATCCGTTGTGGTCGTGGTCGACGACGAGGTCGTGCTCGTGCCCGTCGTCGACGACGAGGTCGTGGAGGGGCTGGAGGTCGTCGTGGTCGTCGTGGGAGTCGTTGTTGTGGTCGTCGTGGGAGTCGTGGTCGTGGTCGTTCCGCCGGACACATAGGAGCTGCCGCTCTGGATCCAGTTCACCGATGCCCCGCCGGTGCTGACGGTGTTGGTGGAAATAGAGGTGGTGATCGAGGTCGTGACGTTGTTCGAGGCGTTGCCGCTGAGATCGGCGAGGCCGTCGGCGGGAGCCGCGGCCATGAGCGCCGCCCCGGCAAGGGTTCCGGCAAGAAGATGCTTTCCGTTCATGGTGCGAGAGGAGTTGGGGGTTAAGGTCGGCCGCTTAGAACAGGAACCCGACGCCGAGGCCGCCGATGAGGCGCACACCGTCACCGGAATAGTCCGTGAGGTCGGCCAGGCCGAGCGTGAGCGAGACCGGCGTGGTATCGTTGATGAGGAAGGTCTTCGCGGCGCCGGCGTTGAGGTTCACGCCGTTCCAGTCGGCGACGACGTTGAAGGCGTCGAACAGCTCGTAGGAGACGTTGCCGAATACCGCCGTTCCCCGGCTCCCCTTTCCTCTCGCCTCGTCGAGCGGGCTCTTCTTGCTGAAGCGCCCGTTGCCGACGCCGATGCTGTAGTGCAGCTTCGAGGTCATGGTGCGCCGGTTCAGAAGGGTGTTGCAGCGGGTGAGGCCGCGGCTGACGACGACGTAGTAGCTCGCGCTGCCGTCGGACTGGGCCTCGTCGGAGATGAGTATGTTCTCGCCGCCGATCGCCACCGAGGTGGACGAACCGATGTAGCGGTGCAGGACCGCGGAGAGGGAGAACAGGTCGAACTCGCTGAGGTCGAGCACGTTGGCGCTGACCTGCAGGCCGACCTGCTTGACGGGGTTGCCCAGGCCGACGCCGAAGGCCATGCCCCCATCCGCTCTGTCGGCGTAGGGCGCCGGACTGGTGCCGCCGATGCCGACGAAGGCGCTGCCGAAGGCCGCACCCCAGCCGACGGGGGTGGTGAGCGACTTGCCGTGGATGTTGGGAAGGGCGACTGCCGGCGCATTGACGACGGCTTCGTCGGCCTGTGCCCGGCCGGCCGGGTGCAGGAGGAAGGCCGCGGCCATAAGGAGCGGCAGGAGCGAACGGTTCAGTACTTTCATCTGTGGGGGAGGGGGGTTCGAAAGCCGGGCGCCCGGACGAGCCGGATGCGATAATCCAGTACGGGAAACCTACGAAATTTTCCGGCACACTTGCAACCCTGCCGGAAAGATTGCCTAGCGCAGGCAGCGGACCGAGAACCCCGTGCCGAGCGGCACCCCGATGCGCTGCACCTCTGCGTCGAAATAGCCGAGCCGGTAGGCCCACGCCCGCCCTTCGCCCGAAAGGGTCGAGGACCAGAAATACCCGTAGGCCTGACGGTGCTCGTCCTGGCCGTACATGTCGCGCATGCCGGCGGGGAGGGCCGAGAACCCGCTGCTGTTTTTCACCCCGGCATTGGGATACATCCAGTGGGTCCAGCCGGCGGCCTTGAGCCGGCCGCCGCACGTAGCGCGGCCGCCAAGCTCCTCCATCATCGCCTGCATCTGCAGGTCGGTCGGCAGCCGCCACCCTTCCGGAGCGAGCCCCCGGGGATCCTGGAGCGCATGACCGTTGTAGAGCGGACCGTACCCGCCGGCGTCGGCCCGCTCGCCCTCGTACCAGCACATCGCCGCCACCCCACCCTTCGCCATGGCGGCCCACTCGGCGGCATCATCGGCCACCGGGATCTCCTCGCCGTTCCGGAAGCGCAGCGTCGAGAGGTTTTCCCCCATCCACTCCTCATGTCCGATCCGTACACTCATATCTCAAGCCTCCCGGGTTGCGTTGCTGTGTCGTGTCTCTCTCTCTCTCTGCATCTGAGGCGCTCATGCTCCAAGGTCGCGCACGCAACGCACCGACATGGCGGACTGCAGGACCGCTCCCAGCCGCTGGACGCCGGGATCCGCATAGGAGAGCCGCCTCGACCAGAGATGGGAGGCGTTCATCGGCGTCGACGACCAGTAGTAGCCGAACGAGCGAAGAAAATCGAAGCCGCCGTAGCGGTTGCGCATGCCGCCGGCAAGCCCCCCGAAATGCACCCCGTCCCGCGCATTGTAGTTCTCCTCCTTCCAGAGCCGATCGCAGCTCTTCTTGAGGTTGCTGCCGGCGTACTCCCGCCCGCCGAGCCCGTCGACGAGCTGCTGCCAGTCGGCATCGGTCGGGATCCGCCACCCCTCCGGGGCGAGCCCCCGCGGGTCCGTCACCGCATGGGCGTTGTAGAGGCAGCCGAAGAGCTCGCTGAGCCCTTCGTCGTTGTCGTAGCAGCACATGGCGGGCCGGTCGGCCTCGATCCACGCCGAGCCGTCGGTGACGAGCTCGATCGGGTCCCCGTTCCGGAAACGACGCACCTGGAGGTTCTCGGCCATCCACTCCTGGCGGCCGACGACGATGGTCGGAGGCGGGCCCTCCGGCCGCCGCGGGCCGTCCGGCTGGTGCGGACGCACCAGCATGCTGCTACCTGCCGCAACGAATGCAAGCTTGATCATAGTCGACTCTTTCCTTCCTTCGGTATTCTCTGCCGCAACGGCCGCCTCTACAGCATGCCGATGCTACCATCCCAATAGTAACACCTGAACGCAACGCAGCCAACACACAAATGCTCAAATTTCCTCAACGGCCCGGCACCGCAATCAGCCGGGCGCCAACGGGGCGGTGAAGGCGTAGCCCAGCCCGTGGGAGGTCTTCAGCGGCAGGATCTCCCCCGGCACCGCCTCGGCCGCCTTCTTGCGCAGACGGTAGACCAGCGACTCGATCGCGCGGAGCCCGTGCTGGCTGTGGGGATACTCGAGCGCCCCGAGCAGCTCCTTCCGCCCTACCACCTCCCCTCCGGCCGCACCGAGGAGGCGCAGCATCTCGAACTCCTTCGAGGTGAGGTTGACCTCCTCCCCGCCCGGAGCGATGAGCACCCACTCGTCGCGTTTCAGCCGCCAGGCGGGGCCGGCGGGGTCCGCCTGGCGGCCGCCGAGCTTTGCGACGGCCTCGGCAAGCTCCTGCAGATCGACCGGCTTGACGAGATAGATCTCCGCACCGGCCTCGTAGCCCATCCGGCGGTCGTCCATCGAGGAGCGCGCCGTGAGCATGACGACCCGAACGCGGGTATTCTGCCTCAGGTAGCGGGCAAGGACCAGCCCGTCCTGGTCGGGAAGGGAGAGGTCGAGAATCGCCACATCGAACTCCCCGCCGTCGATCTCGCGGTAGAAGGCCAGGGCCGAGCCCACCTTCGTGACCCGGAACCCCTCCAGGGCCAGGTACTCCTCGATGCAGAAGGCAAGGTCGAAATCGTCCTCGACGAGCAGCACCTTCAGCCCGGCACCGCCCCCTTCCGCCGCATGTGCTTCATATCCCATGGAAATATCCGCTTAGGGGTTGCTTGTTCCTCTTCCCTCCAATATAACGCAACCGTTCAGAGATCCCCAGCGCCCCGGATGAGCGGCACCGAGATCTCCACGGCGATCCGATTCCCCTGCAGCCGGAACATCCGCACCCTGCCCTCCAGCCGTCCGACGTCCTCGCGCACCATCCAGAGGCCGAGCCCCGCCCCGTCGTGGCCGACGGCGTTCGGACCCCGGCGGTACTGCTCGAAGAGCCCTTCGAGCTCGTCGCCCGGGGATGCAGCCGCCTCGTTCTCGACGCTGATGCAGCCCATCTCCTCCCTGATGCATCCCGTCAGCAGAACGGGCGTGCCGAGCTCGGAGTACTTCCGGGCATTGTCGAGCAGGTTGTAGAGCGCATGCTCGAAGAGTTCCGTCCGGCCGGCCGCCCGCCGGCCGCGCAGGGCAACCTCCACCCGGAACTCCCGTTCCGGCCAGAGCGCCCCGAACCCGCGGGCGGCTCCTTCGAGCAGCTCCTGCAGCCCGGCACCGCCCGGCGGGAGGCGCCGGCCCCCTTCAGGCCGCAGCACACGCTCCGCCGAGCGCTCGATCACCCCCTCGAGCCGGTCGGCCGCCCGCCGCATGATCGTGAACTCCGCCGGGAACGGTCGGCCGGCTCGCTCCAGGAGCTTCTCCTGCAGCTCCAGGGCTCCCCGGATCACGGCCAGCGGAGCGCGGTAGTCGTGCGACACCCTCAAAAGGAACTGGTTGAGCCCGTCGGACTGCCGGCGCAGATGGCGCAGATGGCGCAGGGAGAGAAGCAGCCGCTCGTTGGTCTCACGCAGCGCCGCCTTCGTCTCCCGGGCGATCCCCGTCGAGAGCCGCCCGGTCTCGGCGGAGGACTCGACGAGCAGCCGCTGCCGGCCGCGCATGAAGAACAGCAGCAGCGGAAAGAGCAGCCCGAGATGGGCGATGGTGGAGAGCTGGAGCCCCTCGAGGCTCTCCGCCGAGCTCGAAACGTAGCCGAGCTGCTGCAGGAAGAACAGCAGGTAGCCCGGCAGGCTCAGCACGCTCGACATCAGCACCACCAGGGCCTTCGAGGGCGAGCGGCGCACCAGCCGGACCATGAGGGCGAAGAGAAGGGGAAGAGAGACGAGGAAGCCATAGAGAAAGGCCGGGGCGAGCTGGCGGACGCCGAGGGGATAGGCCGCCATGGAGAGGAGCGAGAGCAGGAGGAAAAGGCGCAGCGCCCTCTGCTCCGGCACCGAGAGCTCCCCCTGGAACAGGGAGTGGACGAAGAGGATGAAGGCGCCCATCGCCGCCCCCGGAACAAGGTGCGCCAAGAGCGGCATGTAGCGCTCGGAGAAGGCGGGGGCCACGTAGACGGCCATCCCCTGCACGACGAGCAGCGAAAGGACGATCGAGAGAATGAAGAGGGCGAACCAGCCGAAATATCGGACCCCGGCAACCAGCCGGACCATCAGCGCAAGCAGGAACAGGAGCGTGGCGATGCCGATATAGAGCGACTGGAAGAAGAGGTGGCGGCCGGTCGCGAGGGCGAAGTCCTCGGGCGTGTGGATCGAGCCGACGAGCCCGATGGAGGTGGTGCCCCTGAGGCGCAGGTAGATCTCGACCGGCTCGTCCTGCGGCAGCTCGAGCGGCGCGACCGGCTCGGGGTGGAGCATCGGCCGGCGCCAAGTCGGAGCGGCGCAGCCGAGCTCCACCCTCCCGGCACCGGGACGACGCACGTAGAGATCGATATGCTCGAGGCATGCCGGCGAGAGCCGCAGCCACGAACGCCGGGGGAACCCCGCGGTGCGGACCACGCTGAAGCGCAGCCAGAAGGCCGAGCGGGAGTACCCCCTCTTGAACGCGCCCCGGAGCGGACGGAACCCTCCCCTCCGGGCGGCGGCTTCGACCTCCGCCACCCCTAAGGCGCCGGAGGGATCCTCGAGCACCTCGAGACTGCCGGCCAGCTCGTAACGCTCCCCGCTGCCGAGCACGATCGGGGCCGAGCGGGCCTCCCCGGCCGCCAGGAGCCACAGGAGCATCCAGCACCCAAGCAGCGCCCCCCTCACCGCCCCTCCTCTGCCGAGAGCGGCAGGCGCATCGAAACCAAGACCCCGTCCGGCTCCGAAAACGAGCACTCGAGGCGGCCGCCGTGGCGGACGAGGATCCGCCGCACGATCCAGAGCCCGGCGCCCCCCTTCCGGGATTCGAGGTTCGGCCCGGCGCCCTCGAAGGCGAAGGCCGCCTCCCGAACCCTCGCCGCCGCCGCGGCCACGGCCCGGTTCCGGACCTCGACGACCGCCTCCCTCCCCTCAAGCCGGCAGCGGACCTCCACCTCGGTACCGGCCACCGCATACTTGCGGGCGTTGTCGAGGAGGTTGAAGAGCGCCGTATTCAACAGCGCCCGATCGCCCCGAACACTCCCCCGGCACCTCGCCTCCGAAAAGCGGAACGGCCGTTCCGGCCACATCGCCCCGGCCAGTTCGACCTGCCTCTGCACGTAGCCCCCTAGAACGACCCGGCCGAAGGCCGGCTCCTCGCCTTCGTCGCCGAGCCGGCTCCGCTCGAGCGAGCGCTCCATTACCTCCATGAGCCGCCTGAGGGCCCGCCGCATCCTCGAGAGCACGGGGAGCCCGGCTTCCTCCGCCCCGCGGCGCTCGTAGAGCTCGACGGCCCCCTGCATGATGGCCAGGGGTGTGCGGTACTCGTGCGAGAGCAGGGCGAGGAAGCGCGTCAGGCGCGCCCCCTCCTGGTGCTGGCGGATGATCGAGGACTCGAGCCGCCCCCGCCGCACCCGCAGGTGTGCCGTCAGCCCGTCGGCGATCCGACGCCCCTCGGCCTCGGCGGATCGGACGCTTGCCACAAGCGACTCCCCTTGGCGCAGCACGACGGCCACCAGGAACGCCAGGACGAAAAGAACCTGCACGGCAGAGGCCGACTGCATGACCTCCATGGAGACCGCGGAAGGCTGCGCCAGGCCGAGCAGGCGGAGGAAGTAGAGCACATAGAGCACGACGGCGGCGGCAAAGGCCAGGAAGAGCAGCACCCACCACCGCGAGACGCGGGGAAGCATGCGCCCGCTCACCCAGGAGAGGACGACCAGCATCACGAAGACCGATGCGGCCAAGAGCGGCGCCGTAAGCGCCCCGTACCCGGCCGCGAGCCCCCCGATGCTGAGCGCTCCGGCCACCGACACCCCGCGCAGCACCGCAAGGGCCCAGCCGGGCGCCTGCTCGCCGAAGAGGCGATGGGCCAGCAGCGAGAAGACGAGGGCCGCGAACCCGTCGGAGATGCGGAACCAGAAGGAGACGAAACCGGAGCCCCCGGCCGGAAGGAGATAGCCCTCCATCCCGCGCAGCGCCATGTAGTAGACGAACATGTCGGCGACGTAGAGAGCCAACAGCAGGAAGCGCCAATCGGCGAAAACCCGGAAGAAGAGGAGGCTGGCAAAGACGGCGACCGATGCCCCGCCAAGGAAGAGCCCGTTCGCCACGAGGTCGCGGCCGGCATGGGCGGCAGCCCGTGAGAGCGCCACCACTGTACCGTCCAGGACGACGGGGGTGGAGGATTGGAGCCGGACGAAGAGCCGCACCGGAGCGGAGGAATCGAGCTCGAGGGGGACCGAAGGCTCGCCGGGGCCGGAACCCGCCTCCCCCCGCCCGAACCGCCAGGAGCGGTAGGAGGAGGCGAGCCGGGGATCGCTTCGCGGCCGCTGCACGAACACCTCCATCTGTTCCGGGCGCTCCGCTTTGAGGAAAAGACGCGCCTCCCGCTCGGATTCCGCCCCGCCACGCAGCGAGCAGCGCACCCACCAGACCGAGCGTGTATACCCGGCAAGCAGCCCGCCGGGCAACGGACGGAAAACCCGGCCGCCGGAGCCCTTCAGCAGCTCCGGAAGCCCGAGGCGGCCGGAAGGATCCTCCAGCGCCTCGAGATGGCCGCCGAGCGCCACGCCTTCCGGACGGTCGACGACGAGGGCGGGCACGGCGGCACCGGCCCCGAACGGAAAAAGGAGGAGGAGAAGAAGCGGCAGGAGCGGCCGCAGCGGCCGCAGAAGAGCGAAAGGTCGCACCCTCGGAGCCTAGCCGAACGAGAAGCGGGTGAAGGCGACCCCGGCGGCGAGGATCAACAGCAGGAGCAGGAGCGAGAGCATCTGGCGCGAAGCGCGGCGGAACACCCAGCGCGAGAGCGGCAGGCGGGCGTAGAGGAGGCCCGCCAGGAACCCCGCCAGCGAACCGCCGGCGGCGGAACCGAAAAGCTCGAGGGGCGAGGCGCTCCCCCAGACGAGCAGGAGCTGGAAGCCGAGCAGGGCGAGCCCCGAGACCGATACCGCGAAGAGCAGCACACGCTGCAGCGGGGAGAGGACGGGACGCTCCACCAGATACTTCTCGATGGCCCGCATGCCCGCCCCCTTCCCGGAGTGCGCCCCGGGGAAGGGGGACCACGGCGCACCCCGCCCGATGCCGAGCAGCGAGACGAGCAGGAGCACGCCGACGCCGAAGACGCCGGAGAGGGCCAGGCCGGCCTTGAGCAGCCGGTGGCGGCGGAACCCGATGCGGGCCTCGCTCGGCTCCGGAAGTGCCGCAAGCAGGCTGTCGCGCCGGGCATCGGGCGCGAACTCCCCGAAGTAGTCGATCTTGGCGCCGTCGAGCGCCTCGGCGACCCCCCTGGAGACGGCGGCCTTACGCCTGGCGGAACCGAGGCTCCCGCTTGCGGCCCGGACGGCCGTCTCGCCGGTGATCGGGGCCGATGTAACGGAGTGGAGGACGAGGATCATCGCGAACCGGTCCTCGACGCGGGCGACGAGCGGGCGCTCCGGCTTCTGGGCGAGAAGCACCTTGAGGATCGCCGGCTGGACCTGCTCGGAAGCGAGCGCCCGCTTCGTGCGCCGGTAGGCCTTCTTCCTGGAGGAGACCCGCCGCATCAGCGCTTCGAACGAAGCCCCCCGGCCGGCCATCGCGTTCAGGGAGTCGAGGAAGGGAAGGTCGACGTCGGGGAGCAGCACCTCGTCGTAGACGAGAAGCTTGCGCTCGGCGAAGGATGAGGGATTGGCCGTCACGACCCGCCGGGCCTCCTCTGGGGAGACCGATTCGACCCCGTCCTGGAGCCGGCGTTCGGCCATGGAGGCCAGCACGCCCCGCTCGGCCGTATGCATGGAGAGGATGTATTCGGGAGTCCTGTCGAGCTTCGAGGCCCGGGCCTTCTGGGCGAGCAGCTCTGAGCGCACCAGCCCGCCGAGGATCATGCGGCGGCGGTTGAGCCGGTCGGCCTCCGAGGCTCCGGGATCGGCCCCGCGCTCATAGAGGAAATCGACTTCGCGCGCGGTGATCTCCACCCCGTTCACCGAAGCCGCAACGCGACTCGAAGACGCAGGCGTTGCGGGCGAGGAGCACCCGCCGAGGACCGCCAGAAAAAGGAGGAGGCCAGGAAACCAGCGCACGACAGGACGCTTGCTGCCGAAAAATCGAATCTGAGGCACCTGAATCGGAAAAATTTGAGACTGAACGAAAAATCCCTGAAAACCTTCAGGGATATACCATCGATACCGATACGGAACGAAACGTGAAGCGCCTCTTGCGAGGCGCCCCGCCGCCGGTCAGGCCGACTTCATCATCATCCGGCGCCGCCTCATGAAAGCGATGCCAATGCCGCCAACGCCGAGCAGCATAACCGTCGCCGGTTCGGGAACCGGTGCGGCCTCGGAAGTCTGCAGAAGCTGGATGCCGTTGACGTAGTCAATTCCCGTATCGCCATAGTTGATCAAGAGCTGCCCATCGTCGCCGACCGTTGTCGTCAACACCACCACATCGAACGCGTTCCCTCCGGCCGTGATCGACTCTGTAGACATCCATGACGACCCGCTCGCAACGGAATAGTCGAAGTTGTCGACTCCCGTTTGCGTATAGATATACAAGTCGTACTCTCCAGCAGATAATCCGCTGAACTGCATGGTACTGCTTGCGTTTTCCGAGTATATGTTAGAGACAAAGGTATTGTTAGTGTCAGTGGTCGACCCCGTCCACGTCGCGGAAAAATCCACATCGGTCATGGTGGTGTTGTCGCTGTTTTTGAGATCGTATTTTGAGGAGGAAGCATCTCCAGTCTGGTAGACAATATTCCATATATCATTGCCGTCGCCAATAGCCCCTGCACCCGTATAGGTTGTATTAAACTTGATATTGATCAAATCACCTTGAGCTGCCTGCAGCCCGCTGCCCGTCGCAAGGGTCCCGGCCAGCGCCATGCATGCGGCGAGCACGCCTTTTCTTATCACCTGCTTGATCTTATCCATTATCCGGGGATTTTAAGGGGATTCACGTTGCAACCCATCACCGTCGGGCCTCTACGAGCGGCCGCACAGCCTCCTGCCACGCTACTTGACCTCTTCATTTTTTCTAAAATAAGAATTTTCCGTTTCATTACACAAACAATTTCGCCTTCGATGCGTCACCGCCCCAGCACCAGCTCCCGGTCGCCCGGAGAGAGCGCGGCGATCCACTCCCGCACGAACTCCAGATGCGCACCGCACCGCTCCCGCCCCGGAGGCACCCGGCACGAGACGCGCACCATGAGGTTGTCGGGGATCTCCCTATGAAATATTCGCGCCACTGCGTACCGAACCTTAGCGACAACCTGCCTCCATCGCAGCCGCATGCCGCCATTCGGCACCAAATCGGAGCCCTGTTCCTGCTCCCCGCCCGTGACGAGCCAGTAGA
Source organism: Chlorobium sp. N1 (assembly GCF_004332115.1). Taxonomy (GTDB): domain Bacteria; phylum Bacteroidota; class Chlorobiia; order Chlorobiales; family Chlorobiaceae; genus Chlorobium. The sequence continues at coordinate 20,289 of NZ_SJPA01000004.1, read as the reverse complement.
ACACCTCCTCGTTTTCGCCATGATGTTCAGCCCGGAACGCCATCCCGCTGAGCGAGCGGGCACCGCCGAGGGAAACTTCCGTCGGTTGCGACAGCCCCACATCATACCCCCCGCCACGATAGCACACCTGCTGCACATGTCCCTTGCGTCTCGCCCCGTCCGCGCTCCAGGTCATCACAACGCTCGCCACCCGCCCGTCGGCATTGCGATACGTCTGGCCCACCACCCGGTCGTACGAGCGCTCGGCAGCCGCCAGCCCGTCGGGATCGATGACCGCCCCCCCGACAGGAACCCAGCCGGGAGGGGTAGTCGACACCAGCCGCTCGATTCCCGGCCCCCGGCCCGAAGTACTGATCCCATCGTCAAGCACGTGCTCGAACGCGGCAAGTCCGATGGCAATCAGCAGGCCCAGGGAAAACGCCACAGCCAGCACCGTCTCTTTCTTATTCTGCATGCCTGCCTGCATTTTTCTTTGCGTTCTTTCGAAAGACACGTCCCAGAAACCCGTCGACGCCGTAGAGCATGAGGAGCGCCAGCAGGAAGGCCATGATGCCTGCCGCGTCGTGGAACAGCCCCTGGGCGAAGTTGTCTCCCAGGGAAAGCGTGGCCAGCACCAGAAGCACCACCCGACCGAGGTTGGCCGCGACGGCCACCGGCACCACCGCCGCCACCAGCAGCACCACATGCCAGCCCCCCCGATGCGCCCCGTCGCGCAGGTAGACGACCGAGAGCGCAGCGAGCGAGAACATCGAACGCAGCCCCGAACACCCTTCGGTCACCTCGGCGCTGTAGGGCCCGAAATAGAGCACCACGCCGTCGGAGACGACCGGAACGGACACGGCGTTGAGCACCGAGGCCGCGGCAGATGCGATTGTGACGGCGAGGTTCGAGGAAAGGACGCGTGTAATCACCATCGCCACGACGAGGACCGCCGTACCGGCAAGCGCCATAAATCGGGCGGAGCCCAAATACCTGCGGGGGGCGAACACGGCCACAAGCCCGGCCGGCATGAGAAACTGCCCCCATAGGGACAAGGTGAACGCCTCCTGCATCGTTTGGCCCAGCAGAAAAAACAGCAGCCCCGCAACAAACGCCGCCGTTCCCGCCGCCGCCGCCCCGCCGCCCTCTCCGCTGAGGGAAGCGAGCACGGCCTCCCGCTCCAGCCACACGACCGCCACAACCGTTACGAAGAGCGCGGCATAGTCGGCCCGTCCTACAATCCGCTCAAACTCGACAGAGGCAAGACTGTAGACAAACGCCGCAGCGTACATCGCCCACGGCAAGAACGCGGGCCTCAGCCAAACAGGGTTCTTCATACGAGTTCCACCAACCGGTTTCTCACCACGCAAGCTCACCTCGCAATGGGTTCGTTTTGTAAAATACGGATATCCTCCCACAAGCCCCCCCTCCCCTCACGGGCCGACTCCCGGCACTGCTGGAAGAGCTGATTGGCCGCCCGGCGCAGATGGCGGTCGAGCTGGCGGAGCGCGCATTCGTCCCCGCCCCCCGGCTCCAAGGGGAACTGGTCGCGCTGATGGCTGAGGGCGCGCTCGTAGTTGAGGAGGGCGACGGCCATCGAGCCGGCCCGCCGCTCCGGGAACCCTTCGGTTCGAAGGAGCGCCTCGAGCCTCGGCAGATACTCCCCCCAGGCGGAACAGAGAAGCGGCACGGTGAGGCCGTGGCGCAGGGCGTTATGCGCCGAGCGACGCTTCCCCTCCCCGCTCCGGGGACCGGTCGAACGCTCCGCGTTCATCCGGTTCGCTGCCCGCCGCCCCGCGCTACCGGCCACCCTCCCCCTCCTCTTCGGCCTGCGCCCCCGCTGCTGCGAGCTGGCGGCGCAGGAGCGCGTTCTGCAGTTGCAGCCGCTCCGCGTTCGTGCGGCGGTTGACGGCCACCTCGAAGGATTTCTGCAGCCCCGTGAGGATCTTGGCCTGCAGGGCGATCTGGCGGTCGAGCTGCTCGAGCTCCTCCTGGCCACGCCGCATCGCGTCCTGGCGGGTGGACTCGAGCGTGTTGCCGCCGGCCGAGCAGAACCGCGAGGTCTTCTGGTCGATCGTATCGGCCAACAGCATCGTGCGCACATGCTCGGCCGAGGGCGAGTCCTTCAGGAAGAAGTCCCGCCGCGAGGTGGCCATCGCGGCGATGACCGCCGCCCGCTTCTGCTGCGCGTAGCGGTGCATCCACCAGAGGCACTCGTGGATCTTCTCGGCCAGGTAGACCTGCAGGGGAGAGGTGGCGCCCAGCTCCAGGAGGAGCGACTGCAGGCTTTTCTGGTACTCCCGGTCGGACTCGCCGGGCAGGACCGGCAGGACGCCGAGGATGGAGGATATCGAGGTTGCGCTCTCTTGCATACGACCAGCCGTTTTCAGTTCATGCCGCCGAACTCTTGCTTCTTTCTCCAAAGTACGGCAGGAACGAACGATCTAAATACGCCAACACGGCCGACCCCGCATTTTTTCCCGTTCGCCGGGCAAAGGAAACCCGCCCCCCGGGAAAAAACCCCGACCGGGACTACTCCACCGTGACCGACTTGGCCAGGTTGCGCGGCCGGTCGACGTTGCAGCCGCGCAGCGCGGCCACGTGATAGGAGAGCAGCTGGAGCGGCAGGACGCAAAGCAGCGGAACGATGAAGGGGGCGGCATCGGGAACGTAGAAGACGTGATCGGCCGCCCGGGCGATCTCCCTGTCGCCCTCGGTCGCGACGGCAAGGACCCGCCCCCCGCGCGCGCGCACCTCCTCGATATTGCTGCGCACCTTCCGGTAGTTGGCGTCCTGGGGCGCCAGCACCACCACCGGCATCTCCTCGTCGATGAGGGCGATGGGGCCGTGCTTCATCTCGGCGGCAGGATAGCCCTCGGCATGGACATAGGAGATCTCCTTGAGCTTCAGGGCCCCTTCGAGCGCCACGGGGAAATTGTACCCCCGCCCGAGGTAGAGGGCGTGATCGGCCCCGGCGTACTCCCCGGCAATGCGCTCCACCTCCTGATGCCGCTCGAGGATGCGCCGCATCTTCCCGGGCAGTTCGTGCAGTTCCCGCACCGCCTCGCCAAACCGCTCCTCCGTGAGCGCACGGCCCCTGCCGAGAGCCAGGGCGAGCATCGCCAGCACCACCACCTGCGCACTGAACGCCTTGGTCGAGGCGACCCCGATCTCCGGACCGGCATGGGTGTAGATTCCGCAATCGCTCTCACGGGCGATGGTCGAGCCGACGACGTTGCAGATGCCAAGGACCGTAGCCCCCCGCTCTTTGGCCATCCGCATCGCGGCAAGCGTATCGGCGGTCTCCCCCGACTGGGAAATCACGACCATCACGTCCTCCGGCCCGATGAGGGGCGAACGGTACCGGAACTCCGAGGCGTAGTCGACCTCCACCGGGATGCGCGCGAACTCTTCGATGAGGTACTCCCCGATCAGCCCAGCATGCCAGCTGGTGCCGCAGGCGCAGATATGGATCCGCGGCGCACTGCGCAGGGCCGCCAGATAGCCGCTGACGCCCCCCAGCTGGATGATCCCCTCGCCGGGAAGGACCCGCCCGCGCATCACGTCCCGCATCACCTCCGGCTGCTCGAAGATCTCCTTCAGCATGAAATGCTCGTAGCCCCCCTTCTCGATCTCCTCGAGCTCGATGTCGAGCTCGACGACCGCCGCCTCCTGCTTCACGCTGCCGATCGACTGCACGCTGAAGCCGTCGCGGCGCAGGACGGCCATCTCGCCGTCGGCCAGGTAGACGGCCCGGCGCGTATACTCCACCAGCGGCGCCGCATCGGAGGCCACGAAATACTCTCCCTCCCCGATGCCGATCACGATGGGGCTGCCGTGACGGGCCACGACGATCATGTCGGGCTCGCGGCTCGAGACCACGCAGACGCCGTAAGCCCCCTCCACCACGCTGAGCGCCTGGCGGATCGCCGACTCGAAGGCGGCGAAGGGAATCTGCTTCCAGAGATGGTCGATAAGGTGCACCAGCACCTCCGAATCGGTATCGCTCATAAAGCGGTAGCCGTGCTCCTCGAGCTCGATGCGGAGCGCCGCATGGTTCTCGATGATCCCGTTGTGGATCAGGGCGATCGAGCCGTCCATGCTCACGTGGGGATGGGAGTTCCTGTCGCTCGGATCGCCGTGGGTCGCCCAGCGCGTATGGCCGATGCCGATGGTGGCCGGAGGAACATCCCCCGACGCCCCCATGGCGGCCTCGAGGGCGGCCACGTCGCCCTTCTGCTTATGCACCCAGAGCCGCCCACCCTCGCCCGGCATCGCAACCCCGGCCGAGTCGTACCCCCGATACTCGAGACGCTTCAACCCCTGCAGGAGCAACGGCGCAGCCTTGCGGCTGCCGATATAGCCAACGATACCACACATAGGAACAATCAGTTTACCAGTGGAAATTCACGCCGCAGAGTGTGCGGCTCCAGACAAAGGGGAAGCGGAGCGAAGCAACAGGAAACCCCCTTCGGCGCAAACCCCGCCGTTCAGCCTTTCCGGATAAGGGTTTCGAGCGCCCCCACCTGCCGATCGAGGAGGGCCAGGCTGCCGCGGGTTTCGACGTTCAGCCGGAGCAGGGGTTCGGTGTTCGATGAGCGGAGATTGAAACGCCACCCCTCGAACTCCATACTGAGCCCGTCCGTCCGATCGAGCCGCAGCGCCTCGGCTGCGTAGCGCGCCTCTATGCGAGAAATAACCGCCGCGGCGTCCAGCACTCGGTAGTTGATCTCCCCGCTGCAAGGGAAGGCCCGCATCCGGGCCTCGACCAGCTCGGCAAGGGATCTGCCGGTTTTCGAGACGAGTTCGGCAACGAGCAGCCAGGGAATCATCCCGCTGTCGCAATAGGCGAACTCCCTGAAATAGTGATGGGCGCTCATCTCCCCGCCATACACCGCATCCTCTGCACGCATCCGCTCCTTGATGAAGGCATGGCCGGTTTTCGACTGGACGGGAACGCCGCCCGCCGCCCGAACCTGCTCGATCGTGTTCCAGCAGAGGCGGGGATCGTGGATGATCCTCGAGCCCGGATGCTTCCGCAGCATCACCTCGGCAAGCAGTCCCACGAGGTAGTAGCCCTCGATAAACCTACCCTTCGAATCGAAAAAGAAGCACCGGTCGAAATCGCCGTCCCAGGCGATCCCGAAGTCCGCTCCGTGCAGGACGACCGCCTCTGCCGTGGCCGCCCTGTTTTCGGGAAGCAGGGGGTTCGGGATGCCGCTCGGGAACTCCCCGTCCGGCTCCTCCTGCACGAGGACGAACTCGAAGGGCAGACGGGCTTCAAGCAGGCGGACAACCGGGCCGGCGCAGCCGTTGCCCGGATTGGCGACGATCTTCAACGGCCTGAGGGCCGCCCGGTCGACATAGCCGAGCAGATGCTCGACATAGACCCCCTTATCGGGTTCGGCAAACAGCCGACCCGTTCGGGAGGGTTCACCCAATCCCCCCTCGCGCATCATCTCCCGAAGGTCGTGCAGGCCGCTGTCGCCGCTGACCGGTTTCGAACCCTCCCGCACCAGCTTCATGCCGTTGTACCCCTTCGGGTTATGGCTGGCGGTGACCATGACGCCCCCGCCGGTCTTGCGGTGGAAGGTCTGGAAATACACCTCCTCGGTTCCGCAGAGCCCGATGTCCACGACATCGGCGCCGCCCTCCCTCACCCCGCGCGCCAGGGCGGCGGCAAGCGCCGGGCTCTCCAGGCGGGCATCGTGACCGACGAGCACAGAAGCCGGCGCGAACTTCTCGACATACGCCCGCCCGAGCCGGTAGGCGAACCCTTCGTCGAGCTCTTCGGGAACCCTTCCCCGGATGTCGTAGGCCTTGAATGCGCTGAGCTCCATAGGATCAGTTCCTCCCGTACCGGTCTTCGAAACGCACGATATCGTCCTCGCCGAGGTACGAGCCGCTCTGCACCTCGATCATGACGAGGGTCTCGGCGCCCGGATTCTCCAGCCGATGCTTGTGCCCTGCGGGAATATAGGTCGACTCGTTCGTTTGCACCCGCAGCGACCGCTCACCGTTGACGACATCGGCCTCCCCGCTGACGACCACCCAGTGCTCGCTTCGGTGCCGGTGCAATTGCAGGCTGAGCGACGCGCCGGGCTTGACCTCGATGCGCTTGATCTTGAACCCGCGACCCTCCTCGAGCACCGTATAGGTCCCCCAGGGACGCGATACCGTGCGATGCAGCTTGTGCGCATCGTGGCCGTTCTCCTTGAGTCTCCCGACGACCGCCTTCACCTCCTGGGCCTTGTCGGGATGGGCCACGAGCAGGGCGTCCGGCGTATCGACGATCAGCAGGTCCTGCAGGCCGACCGCCGCCACGACCCGATCCCGGCTGGAGACGAAGGTGTTGCTCGTCTCCACGAACACCGCCTCGCCGTCGGCCCGGTTGCCGTCCCCGTCGGGCTCGACCAGCTGGCTGATCGCTTTCCAGGAACCGATGTCGCTCCACCCGATCGCGGCAGGCACCATCGCAATATTCTTCGAGCGCTCCATCAAGGCGTAATCGATGGAGATGCCGGGCACCCGCCCAAATGCGCCGGCCGGGATCTCGAACGCCTCATCGCCGGGGCGAGGCTGCCGGAGCATCTCCTCCCAGCACGCCTTCGCCTCCCCGAACACTTCGGGCGCATGCTCCGCCAGCTCCTGCAGCAGCCGCCCCGCCCTGAAGCAGAACATGCCCGAGTTCCAGAAATACTCCCCCGAAGCGACGTAGGCCGCCGCGGTGCCGGCATCCGGCTTTTCGACGAACCGGCGGACCCTGCGCCCAGCACCGACCCGGTCTCCGGCCTCGATATAGCCGTACCCGGTCTCCGGCCCCTCCGGCACGATGCCGAAGGTCACCAGCAGCCCCTCCTCGGCCAGCGCCGCCGCTAGATGGACGGAAGCCGCAAAGGCCTCCTCGTCGGCAATCAGATGATCGGCCGCGAGCACCAGCATGCATGCCTCCTCCCCGTACTCCGCCGCAACGTGGAAGGCCGCCAGCGCTATTGCCGGCGCCGTGTTCCTGCCGAACGGCTCGAGGATGTAGCGCGCCTTGCAGCCCGCCGCATCCGCCAAGAGGGCGAACTCGTCGCCCGACATGAACAAGTAGTCGCGATTGGTCACGGTCACGATCTCCCCGGAAGAGGCGAGTCTTGCCGCACGGGCATAGGTCTTCAAGAGAAGGCTTTCGCCGTCGGCCATCTTCATGAACGGCTTGGGGTGGCCTTCACGCGAGACCGGCCAGAGCCGGGTACCCGCACCGCCGGAAAGCACGACCGGAATCAACACGGGCCCAGGCATCGAGGAATGCATCATCTTGCAATAATTCTGGAGGATGGAGGATGGAGGGGGGGGGGAAGGAAGGGATGGAGGGCAGGAAGAACAAACAAGCAACAACAACTAAAAAAACTGGCCGATCTTCACGAGATTCTTGCAGGCAAGCACCCCGAGACCACCCACACCGCTCTTCTTCAACGCGCGGTAGTCCTCCCCTGATTTCAAGAGGATTTTTCCAATCGAGCGGTTGCTCTCTCCCCCCACGCGCATTTTGACGAGCACGCGCGGGATATATGCCGCACGAAACCCCTCTTTACTGAAATAGCGCAGAATGGCGTCGTAATCCGCAGCGATACGGTAGGACGTATCATACCCGCCCCACTGCTCAATCACCCGGCGGCGAAGAAAAAGGGCCGGATGCGGCGGCATCCAGCCCCAGGAAAGCCGCGAGCGATGAAACGGACCGGATTGCCAATGGCGAACCACCCTTGAGGAATCGTCCTTATCGACATAATCCAAATCCCCATAGACGGCATCAACGGAAGGATCTTTGAACGCATCCATGACATGTTCCAAAACATAATCGTCGGCAAAGAAATCATCCGAATGCATGAGACCGATGACCTCGCCCGATGAGAGCGCAAACCCCTTGTTGAGCGCATCATAAATCCCCCCGTCGGGCTCACTGAGGAACTGCATATCGTGCGCACGCTCATCGGCCATGCTGTTCAGCAGCGCGGCAGTACCATCAGATGAAGCGCCGTCGACGACCACATGCTCGACGGCGGCATACGACTGCCGTCTCACGCTCATGACCGCTCCGGCCACGGTACCGACCCGGTTATAGACGGCGGTAATGACAGAGATCTTTACCATGCTAGCAACGTACCGCTCAAAGGGTGAACATCCACGATGAGACAACAGCACACGCTGAACGCACGGGCACGCATACACCCCTCACGCCCGGAGCTCATCGTGCAACATCTATACCCAGCACCTGCAAAATAGCCTGAGGCGCATCGACCTTCCGCTCGCGCATGTAACGCCTCACCTCCTCAACCTTGGCATCGACCAGATAACGGTACCAGAACCCCTGCAGGAAATGAAAGGCAGTACCCTCCCGACCATCCAGGAAGCCAAGACGGAGCACGTACCGATAGAAAAAATAGACGAATGCCCGAAACCCTCCCGGCATACGGGCATAGACCCGCTCTTTCAGCCAGCGCTTGAAACCGGCCTCTGAACCCCCGCGAAATTGTGCAACCGAATCATGCGGCATAAAGCCATGATCCAGATTGAGTAAATCCACGGCCTCTCGACTGGCATATTTATTGTGCTTCTCCGTCCACCATGTGAGGGAATTCAAATTGTCGTCGATAATCTCTCCCTTCAAATCCAGGGTCGATCCGGACACCTTGATGTGTTCATCCATCCAACGATTCTCACATTCACCGCAGCCATAGCGGAACAATCGCAGGACCCTAATTGGAAAAACGCCCCCGTGCATAATCAAGCGCCCCTGGAACGTCATGCGACGATGACAATTTATTCCTTCAACGGACGGATCAACCGTAGCAAGCGCTGAGGCGATCTCAGAAGACAACTCATCGGTGAGGTACTCATCAGCATCCAATCGCAATACCCACTCCGTATCCGCAGGCAACTGACTCAACGCCCAATTGAATTGCATGGAATAATTCACCCAGGGATGCTGCAAGACCCTTGCGCCATGCGATTGAGCTATGGCGACAGTCAAATCGGTCGAAAAGCAATCGACGACGACAATGCGATTTGCCACTGATTGCACAGACCGGATGGCTCGTCCGATGTGTTGGGCCTCATCGCGAGTTAAGATTATGATAGTCAAGGTCATTGTCGGATTTCGCGCTGTTTGATGGCTCTCGCCGGATTGCCCACATGAATCGACCATGCTGACAGGTCTCGAATCGCCACCGCTCGCGCTCCAAGCACGGCCCCCTCGGCGACGGTGACACCCGGACCAACGAAAGCCTCGGCACCAACCCATGCATGTGATTCGATCGAAATCGGTGAAAAGACTAACGGGCGTGCCAATGAATCTGTGGCATGACTGGCTGAACACAAAAAAGCCCGCTGGCTAATCGTTGCATAATCTCCGATGACGATTGGAGCTACGTTGTAACAATCTACTCCTTGCGCGAGGCAAGCGTAGTCCCCCATCACCAGATTACCGGGCCACCAGACGATACAAGAGGCTTCGACTCGGCACCCTTTGCCGAGCTTTGCACCAAAGCATCGCAATACAAACAACCGCCAGCGTTTAAATAACGGTCCTGGCAGCACGGCGAAAAACAGCGCCCGCACGACCTGCCAAAGTGCGCGTAAAATCTTGTCGCGTTTGCTGCGGCTGTCCACGTACAAACGTGATGCGGTTGTCAAGATCGCCTCCGGGAAAATAGAGCACGCAACCGCACCGACGCAATGCGAGTCGCCGAGGCGAATATTTCCATCAGACGTAGTTGCTTGAACGTTGTGGCCATTTCGCGCTCATAGACGGAAAGATCCCTCTGGTCGAGCGCACGTCTGAAGCTCTTTCGAGACCGTACCGAAACCTGTTCCCGCAGATCGTAGATGCGTGCTCTAAGTAGGCCTGGACGCACCATGTCGGGCAAATCACGTTTGATCGGCACCCAAAGGCCGCCTAAGCGGCGACGGGCTAGACGATGTGCCAGCCCCTCTCGGCGCTGCCGGAACCCCCCAGACTGGGCATCAGCAGCCTCTTTCGCGGTCATCGGCTCGATTACAATGCGACCGTCTCTATCTGCACGCTGCATCAGTGCAGTTAATTCTGGATTGCGCGAAACGATCATGTTTTTTCCCCGCGAATCTAAGGCATAGCGCGGCAGCCAAGCGTCTCCGATGGTCAGATCTGAGGTCTCGCCAACCACATCGTCACAATAATTGCAGGCGTCAGGCATCATGGCCCCCAGATTGAATTTCCCCCCGGTCAGAGGTGCAGAATCGTGGACCTCCAGTACAGTTCCCCCCCGTTTTCGGATGCCAAAGTAATAGGCTTTAGCGGCGACATTATTGGATTTCACACGAAACGTAATAGACTCGATATCTTCAGGGATGGTGCCCACACCCCAACCCAATGACAGCGCCCAATGCACGCTTTTGAGATGCCCGCAGACCAGTGCCATCGTGTATACGATCCTGTCCGCCATCTGTCCGTCGCGCAACTGTGCGCGACGGACAGCCTTTACCATGCAGGGAACACCGATAAACAGATATCGACCAGGAGTGCGTTTAACCTCGTCCAATACCTCCGAGATCTCGACCACGTGATAATGGGAATGGGCTGCCTTTTTTACGTCTTCAATATTGCGGCTGATGCCATAGCGGAAGAACGGGTCTTCGGCGCCGCGACGGGGTACGGGGCGCGCATGGATCACCCCATCGACGAGCTTTCTCTGTAGCAGTTCCACTGCAAACCATGATCCAATTCCACCGGAACTGCCTGCTCGACGAAAGCTGTTTTCTTCGGCATGTGCGGCAAAGACTGCGTCATACTTGCCGATCTTGTGATCGCGATGGGGCAACATCGGCAAGAAGCGGTCCGCTAAAAAATCTTCGTTTAGATCGGGCGAAAGAAAGGGACATGCTGAGGCTAACGCAGAATCGTATTCTGCTCCTTTAAGCTGGGGGGCATAAAATCCGTGTGCATCAAGAGCCATCTTCCCGCTAGCTGCAAACGCACAGCCTCCGCAACCGACACAGGACCCTGATTTCAGAACCTGATTAATGGTCTCGCTCATTTATACCGTGTCTTTTGTTTGAACTTCGCCTGTGCGATGTGATTATCCAAATAGGCTTCAGCATCTGTGCGCACGGCAGCCAGACGGGCGTTGACGGCCTTCCAGTTGATGGGGATGTTCATTAAGGCGCACACAGCGGGGGGATCGGCGATGTCCAAGATGCGGTCAGTGAGTCCCACTATGGTCAGAAGGCTCTGTACCCGCGTATTCATCTTGGCGCGTTTGCCCGGCAATCCAACGGCGATAAAGGGCCTATTAAGCAACACGCTTAGCGCCACTCCGTGGAACGAGTTTGACACCACGACCCGTGCCCTTGCCAGCATCCGCAGCCACTCCACTGGCCCGGGCGTGACGCCCTGACCGATATCGCTCCAACGTTGGTGAATGGAGCGCGGCGAAATAAGCGGACCGCCACTCAGTTGCGCGGCCTGTTTCGCAACGTCGCGGATCACCTCATCAGTTCGCAGTGCATAGCAGAAAACACTGTTATCTATGTCCGCGTCATCGTCCAAAAGCGCATCAAAATTCCCAAGTAAAACAGTTGGATCAGGAGCAACTTGAACGTGTTCACACTTGATGCCCGCTGCTTTCAGCACATCAAGGCCGCTCTTTTCGCGTACAGAAACCCCATCAAGCTTGCTAACGAGGGCAGCGAGGTCAGCGTGATATTCTGGCTGGATCATACTCCGGCCGAAACTCGGCGCATAGGCCACTTTATGCGCGTGATCGGAACCCGAAATATCCAGAAAATAGACCGGATCCAAGCCTTTCTGAATCGAAGGGTTCCAGATTTGGTCCGATCCGCAAACTAGCATGTCATAGTCTGACATCAGTGGAGCAAGGTCTTGGTGATGTCTGATGCGCGGACCGGTGACCCCCAACACTTCATGGCGAAAGCTCTCAAAGAGTTTATGCTGCGCCTTGTCGCCAAAAAACTTATGTCGGAGAAAAGCCTGCTTCATGTACAGGATGGTCAGGTTTTTGCGCCAGAGGGAAGGCATCCAGGGACGATCGAGTGGGCCGCCTTGCTCCACATAGGTGGGCTGATAGTTGATGAATTCAGCATCAATACCGCGCTCGCGTAGCCACTGCCTTAGCCCATAAGCCTGGCAGAGCGCACCGTAGTTGTCGCTAAAATGATAAGTAAACAGGCCTGCTTTCATAGGGGGTTTTGGCAAAGGCAGCTTATGGGAAACAAATCAAACTTATCGCCTTATGTCGTCGGGTAGCAGGGGTGTAGCAATGCACCGCTGTTACCCGACGACACATAAGGCTGGAGGCCTTTTTCGGCTGGCAGTACAAGCCAGACCGGTGAATCGAGAGCAGATCGCACTGCCGGGTCGTACCGAGTGGCTCCAAACCTGTTATTACTCCGGCAATTAAAACTACGAAGCCTTCGCATAACGAACTTTGGGGTGGTTGAATAGCTTTGCAACTTTTCCAGGCGATTTCTGCAGATGTCTCAGATGCGAAATTGTCTTCTTCCGAATTGTCTCCTTGTTGCGTGCTACGCCGCCCTTGTTTCCATGCACAGCACTCTTCAGATCGTTGTTCAGATACTCGTCCGGATTCAATTCCGGTGAGTACGCAGGCAGATAGAACACCTCGATCTTATCTTTGTTTTCGTCGAGCCACGCCTTGACCGGCTTGCTGTGATGGACCCGCAGGTTGTCAAGGATCAGGATCACCTTGCGACCGGCATCCTTGACCAGTCGTTTCATGAACTCGATGAGGCGCTGGCTGTTCATAGCATCGTCATAGAGCATGAACCGTAGCTTTCCTTGATTGTTGACTGCCGAAATCATGCTGACATGTTCTTTCCGGGCATTCAGTCTCAGCTCAGGGGGTTTTCCGGCCGGGGCATAGCCCCGCACCAGGTTGCCCTGGGTTGAGAGACCGGTCTCGTCGCCCCAGTAAATCTCGGCATTTTCGTCCTTTGCCTTCGCATGGATGGCCGGATACGACTCATCCATCCAACGGGCGACTTCGACCGGGCGCTGCTCATAGGCTTTCCGGATCGGCTTCTGGGGAGTATAGCCCCACCGGGAGAGATACTCGCCGACGGTGCGGATAGGCATCTCGAAGCCGAACTGCAGCTTGATCAGCTGCCGGACCGCCTGGCGGTCCCAGAGCGCAAAGGGCAACTTCAGCTGATCCGGGTAATGATCGACGATCATCTTCTGGATCTGCTTTTCCTGTTCAGCCGAGAGGTGCCGTTTTTCACCATGCTTTCGGCCCCGTTTCGGCACGGCAAGCATCGCGTTTCCATCTCTCAGATGCCATTGCCACCAGCGGCTTGTTGTTTGAACAGATAGCCCTAAAAGCTCTGCGACCTCTTTATTGCCTTTGCCCTTGCTTTCGGAGCCGAATGACCTGTTTCCGCAATAATGCGCGCTCTCGGTCAGAGAGTTGCCTGATATCGATTTTTTCCATGCTCGCAATATAACGATCTTATATCATAATTGCGAGTTTTATTTGCCGGCTTAATAATCAACATAAAAATCTAGAAAAGCCGTGTTTAGTCCGAACCCAAACGAAACGCTGTAAACTTAAACACGATAGCGCTTACTGCAAACTCAAACACCATATGAGTAAGGTTGTATTCAAAAATTCCGACAGAACAAGCCACAGCTATTGTGGCATTATTCACCCGCCCCCAATAAGATTTAGCCAAATAGACAAGAAACATCATCTTAAACAATAAACGGAACAACCCCCATTTCATAGATGAGACCAAGATAGAGTATATCCGCAGGAACAAAATACCCAAAAGAAAATGTTGAAACGAACTCTGCGACAGGAGGGATCATGCCATGCCCAAATAAAGTCACATTTGACAGTGCAATTAATATAGACGTAGCCCTAACAACAATCGTGTCATGCGAGTTGAGAAAAAGCGAATACACGTAAGTCAAAACAGGCATAAAGCCGTAAATAAATGGGATCGCAATCAATGCGAAATCACGCCTAATCGCTATAGCCAAACAACTCACCAGCCACAGGAATAGTGTATCCTGCCTTGAGCCCGTTATGAGAAATGCAGCTATGGAAAACGACAATGCCGAGATAACCCGACGCCAAAACGAGCTATTGTAATGGCCCTTCGTCGAATTTAGTGGGTCGCTCTTCGGCAAACTACTGCATTGTCAGATTGCCATGTCGAGCTTCCCGCAGTAAAACAGGATTCGGGTTCGGTAGCTTTCGAAGCTGTGGAACCCACGGGCTGAGGCCTTGATCAACTGGATCTTGCTGTTCAGCCCTTCCGAAACCGCATTGGTTGTGCGGTGCCGGAAAAAGTTCAGGATACCCTCAAGATGACGGACCATCATGTCCTTGACCTTGATTATCGGCTTCAGTTTGGAGCGGTCGACGGCATCGCTCCAGTATTGGAAGAAGTACTCGGCGGCGTCTCTGCTGGTCAACACCCAGAACGCCCTGAACATGTTCTTCAGCGACCATGCGGTGCCGGTTTGCAGCTCGCAGGTCATCAGCTGGTCGAAGTCGGCGCGCTGTTTGTCGCTCATGTTTTCCGGGTTGCGGAGCCAGGCGTACTTCGAGCCGATGAGTGTTTTGTCGCCGGCCGACTTGAGCGCTCTGGACTCTTGACGCCGAACAGCATCGACGGCATCATTGAGATACTTGCTGATGTGGTAACGGTCGTGCACGAGGTCTGCCTGGGGAACCTTTTTCCGGACGGCATGGGCAAATGGATTCCACATGTCGACCGAGACTGACAGCACCTGCTTCCGCTGCTTTGCAGCAAGGCTGGTCAAGAGCTTTACCGTGGCTTTGGTGGTTCTGGTTTCGACCACATCAAGGACTCTCCCGCCGTCCAGGTCGTTCATGATCGTCACGTACTGGTGACCGGCCCTGAAGCTCTTTTCGTCGATGCCGAGATGCTGGATGATGCCTTGCATTCCGGGCATATGACGTCCTGACCGACATACTTGAGCTTGATGGTCACCCGCTTGTGTGGCAAGGAGAGATCCACGTTGTCGACGTTTCAGGTTGAAGGAAGGCCAAGAAGCTGCTGGTAATGAGAGATCAGGGATTCCATAACGGTACTGCGGGCTGGATTGGTGAGGCTTGAGACTACTGTCAAGCTATCCATTTCCTCCCGCATTCCCACTTAATTCAGCGAAGAACACAATTTACTAATGCGGAGAAGTATCCCACTCCCATCATGGCAACCCAAGAACACGTCGATAAGCAGTAATCAAACCGGCAGCGATGATAGGCCAACTAAACTCGCGCTGGATCCATTCACGTCCATTTCGCCCCATACTTCGACGCTCTCTGGAACTCGCCAGCATGAGCTTTCGCAGCCCTTCAGCCATAGGTTCCACCCCAATTTCCACCCAATACCCGCACTTATTGGCTTCGACACCGCTCCACGGCGCTCCTTTTGAGACAACGACAGGCACCTCCAACATCAAACTTTCAGCAACTGTTATTGCAAAATTCTCACTGAGCGAAGGAAGAGCAAAGATTTCGGCATCAGCCATACAAGCAATTTTTTGGTCGCCAAACACAGGCGGCCCGAAGCATACCGAACGAAGGCCAAGTTCGGCCACAAGCTGTTTTAGGCGCGCTAACTCCCCCCCCTCATCAGGACCGGTAATGTCCAACTGCCATTCCGGAAATTCAGGCCCCAGCAACGCCCATGCACGAATCAGGATATCCAAACCTTTTATGGGGTGCAGCCTCCCAAGAAATAATACCCGTGAAGAAAACCCTTCCGAACACCCTTCGGGCCGATCCATCTTCGGCACCCCGTTCGGAAAAACCACACTTAGAGACTCAATCCCGAAATCCCGAACCTCTCGAGCTTCATTCTCCGAAGTAACATGGATCGCTGAGGCTGCATCGAAAACCGCATCTTGGAACAACCATCTCACCAGCCGCTTTTTCAACGGGCTAAACCGCAACGCCACCGGCGAAAGCATTCCGTGCGGAGAAAGGATGAAAGGCTTGCCGCTTCGTCGGTGCCATTGCAGGACGCTTCGCCCGGGATGCATCCATAAGGCATGGAGATGCACAATATCGGGATCGAAACCGGCTAACCCTGCAACCATTTCTGGCGCATAGCCAAGCGCACGCGGACCACGAACATCAAAAGCTTTGGCAGGCGCACCACGCCATACGCCGGCATCGTCAGCCCATTCAGAGCTATTTAATCCGAATACGACAACCTCGTGGCCAAGATTCTGTTGCTCTCGGGAAAGGGCCATCACGGTTTCGCGAACCCCGGCCGCAGAACGAGCCAGTCCAGATGTCACATGGGCAATTCTCATAAAACAATCATTCTCATACAGAATGCCTCCTAAAGGGACCCTTTTTCCCACGGCGGCAATACCGGCGTAACCATCGCCCCAACCAGCAACTCTTCAAGATACTTCGCGCCAGCCTGTGCTCCGGCACAACGAGCCCACCGACTCAGCTCTTGACGATCCATTATACTCACCCGCCCAATATCCAGCTGTATTCGCATCATATCAAGAAATTCAGCAGTGTCGTCTTTATCAAAAACCCCGCCCTTGCCACTAGCGGAGACGAGTGCCTTTGCACCACAAGCGGAACTGCAGATGACCGGTGTCCCTGCCTGAAGCGCCTCCGATATTACAGCCCCCCAGCCATCATGAGCGCTAGGCAAGACAAGGCAATCTGCCCGCTGCATCCAGCTCGCAATACCGTCAATAGACTGTGTACCATGGAAACGGACCCTACCGCCCAAACACCGTCCGGCAACTTCTTCCAACTCATGTCGCTGGGGACCATCTCCGACGATATCCACCGCAAAGGGGTACTCTGCAAGCCGCCCAAGCACCTCTAGCAACAAACCGACCCTCTTCAGAGGGATCAGCGCACCAACAAACAGGACCCGGAAAAGTCCCCCATCACTCGTATAACGCGGTTGTGAATTCTCCGCCAAAAAATAAGCGAACGGCCGGACATTAAGGCCGGCAGGAGCGACTCTTGAGAGCCAGGCGGAAGTATCGGCCCCAATTGCCAGCACCCCCTCCAATCTATTTCGCCAGCGCAGTAGGAGCGCCCCATACAGCAAGGGGCGAACCCTTCCAGCCAGCCCACGAAAGTCGATGGACTCTATGAGAGAAAGATGCCTCAGACCGCGCTGGGCAATCACGCGCTGTGCAGCAGAAACCACCCCATTGGAACGAAGTCCCTGCGTCAGGTGAATGCTTTCTCCTGACGCAGAATACGCCAGAGCGGAAGCATCCTCCTTCGTCGAAGCAATATGCAGACAGAGGCCATCAACAGAAGGAACCGTCCAGCCCATTGCAGATCGTTCCGCCGACATATGAGATCGGCGTGATTTTTGGATGATGTCGCGAAACGGGTTTCCAATAAACTACAGCCCGCTTCCGGTTGTTTGATTTGCTGACCAGTACATTTTACGAAGTTTCTGCTGCTTTCCCCATGCTCTTTTTCTTTCAGCGATAATCCCTACCGCAAGGTCCTGATGCATCTGTTCCGGGGACCAGAACAAAATATTAAAACGGTAGCCCTATAGGGACAACCGGGATTTTTTCACCGGCTGATGCTGCCGGTCAGATATTAATCGCTCAATTCATGTCCAAATAGGTGTTCTTTGAAATACCCAATCGTCCGTTCAAGTCCCTCGTCAAGGGGCACAGTCGGCGACCATCCGAGTTTTGACTCCGCAATCGTAATATCCGGCTTTCTCTGCCTCGGATCGTCCTGCGGCAATGGTTGATAAACAATCTTGGATTTACCCCCGACAAGACTGAGTGTTTTTTCAGCAAGCTCAAGCATGGAGTACTCTCCTGAATTGCCAACATTGACCGGCCCCACAAATCCAGCCTTAGTCTGCATCATGAGCAGGAACGCTTCTACCATATCATCGACATAGCAGAAGCTTCTTGTCTGTGTGCCGTCGCCATAGATGGTGATATCTTCCCCCTTAAGAGCCTGAACGATGAAGTTACTGACAACACGCCCATCATTCGGATGCATCCTCGGCCCGTATGTGTTGAATATCCTCACCACCTTGATGTCGAGATTATGCTGACGGTGGTAATCGAAGAAGAGAGTTTCAGCGCATCTCTTGCCTTCATCGTAGCAGCTGCGGATACCGATAGGATTCACTTTACCCCAATACCCCTCATGTTGCGGGTGGACTTCAGGATCACCATACACCTCGCTGGTTGAAGCCTGAAGGATCCGAGCCTTGAGGCGTTTAGCAAGGCCCAGCATGTTGATAGCACCGTGCACGCTGGTCTTAGTAGTCTGTACTGGATCAAACTGGTAATGGATCGGGCTGGCGGGGCAGGCAAGATTGTAAATTTCATCAACCTCCACATAAAGGGGAAAAGTGACATCATGACGCATGAGCTCAAAGTAAGGATGACCTATGAGGTGCATGACATTTTGCTTCGTGCCGGTGAAGAAATTATCGACACAAAGGACATCGTGCCCTTGCTCAAGCAATCGCTCACATAAATGGGAGCCGAGGAACCCGGCACCACCGGTTACCAATACTTTTTTACTCATGAATGTTTGTTATTATATATTTAATAGCGTTGCTATTAAGTCAGCGAATAAGACTCGTAACTTTAGTATAATCACGAGCGCCCTTAACCGCCTGGCTAACACGGCCACGGATTACATCAACCAGATTAATCAAACTCTGCATCGGACCGCCAAGACCACGAGATGTTTTGACTGTGGCTTGGAGAAAACAATATTGATCGCACAGGTCCAAGGCAGGAACCCGGGCTATATAAGACTGCTGCTTAAGGGGACCTCTAAGAATTGAGTTTTGATATATCATTCTGGCCGGCGGAGATCCCTTAAAGTGGTCATTTTTCTCTTGCAACTCCATTTGCGTTTCCTGTGACGCTCAGATAGTCAACAAGACTAAAAAACGACTCCGCAAATCGATCCGGACCGAAGCGGCAAGACAATCTATATGACTCTAACTCGACCGCAGATAAACGAACCTCGTCCATTGATGCCATCACATCGAAAGCGTGCTGAATCGAGAGCGTATCACGAGGATCAAATTTAACAGAGTTCACATCATTCGACAAATCAGGAGCGCTCCCCACAGCATTACTTAATAATAAACCACATCCGCAAAGCGTAGCTTCATGAACAACTAATCCCCACGCCTCGACAAGAGAAGGTAAAACAAAAAACTTCGCATCTTGATAGTAACGAGCTAACTTTTCAGGCTGAACAAAATCCTCGACAACAACACCTTCACTTTTTGGTATTTTATTTTTTAAACTTCCAGACCCTACCAAATGCAATTTCCATTCAGGATATTTATCTACAAACTTAAGAAAGGCGTCCACGAGTCGCAATACATTCTTTCTCTCGATAAACTGACCCACATAGAGAATAGTCTTTGAACGCTCATTAAGAGGAGGTCCTGATTTAAATATACTCGAATCAGCACCATACATGCCCTCCCTTATACACAATTTATCCACGCCAAAATATTTCATTAATCGGGTTCCTTGACTCCCAGGAACAATCATGCCATCAAAATGAGACTTATATAGCAACCTAAACGCTATCGGCCCAAGCACAAGTTGCCTATAATCTGCTCGCCAATTAGCATCACTCAACCCGATCACAAGACCCCCCGCTCGCTTTACCTCACGTCCGAGCGATGAAAAAGCCGTCCTGTTCCACCCAGACTGAATAAAAATTGATGGTGGTTTTAAACCAAGCTGACTCCACGTCATCTGATCCCCGCCATCAACCCATGTAACAGCTTGACCTAATGCATCCTCCATACCATCAATTGGCACATTAGGATGAGTACCAATAACTAAACACGGAACCTCAATACGCTCAATTACAGCACGAACAAGCCTAGCCGCATATTGAGGGAAACCATCCCATGATACCACAAGCCAATACTTTTTCAAGACCACAATAGTGTACTATTTATTATATCAAAACTCAATTCTTAGAGATACCCTTAACTTCGGCGGAGAGCCTTGTTAATAAAGGCAAAATATGCAGGTAAAACCAGAATTGAAACCGCAAAATAAAACAAGGACTCAAAATACCAATCAAGCGGCGTGATTTTTGGATGATGTCGCGAAACGGGTTTCCAATAAACTACAGCCCGCTTCCGGTTGTTTGATTTGCTGACCAGTACATTTTACGAAGTTTCTGCTGCTTTCCCAATACTCTTTTTCTTTCAGCGATAATCCCTGCTGCAAGGTCCTGATGCATCTGTTCCGGGGTCACA
>NZ_SJPA01000018.1 GCF_004332115.1 Chlorobium sp. N1 | reverse complement strand
ACAGCCTCGTCCAGGCCGCAAAAGCACGGGCTCGGGGCTACCGTACCAACAGGTATCTCATCAACATGATTTACCTCATCAACGGGAAACTTAATTTCAGCTTACCCATTTGAAACAGCGAGGAGCCTTACTCGATTTACCAACATCGAATAAAATCGATGAGATTTTGAGCGAAGGAGAACAACGTGTGATTGCATTGGGTTCGTTTTTTGCAGAGTTGGCGCTTTCCGATCATTCATGCGGGATTGTCTTCGATGATCCTGTTTCTTCCTTAGATCATTGGCGACGGCGTAATGTTGCTCGTAGGTTAGTCGAGGAGGCGAAAAAGAGGCAAGTTATTGTATTTACTCATGACACCTCGTTTCTTGGTCAACTATGCGATGAAATCGATGCTGAAGGAATTGGAAATTCGATGTCATTTCTTGAATGGAGAGATGGCTTTCCGGGCTGCGTAAACGATGGTCTTCCTTGGGACCATCAGGGTTACAAGGAAAGAATCAGTGATCTTGAACGTGCACAGACAAAGATTGCAAAATCTTGGCCGACATATCCTGGTGAGAAAGAGATGGGTGAAATGCGGCATCAATATGATCGGTTAAGAGCAACACTTGAACGCGTCATTCAAGACGTTGTTTTCAATGGTGTGGTAAAGCGATACCGAGACTGGATTCGCGTGGATTCTCTTGAGGATGTTGTGGGTTTCGACCGCACGGAATACGAAGCGATAGAGAAGTTGCATAAGCGTAGCTGTGATGTTGTTACGGCTCACGATCCATCGTCAGCCAAGGCGGACACAGTTCCTACATCGACGGATCTTGGAAATGACATTGCCGCACTGAAAGCAATTGTTGAGACCATCAAGAATCGCAGAAAAACCGCCTAGTAAAAATGCAAAACGAGCCAGAGGATGCGCGTGACGGCAAATAGGCGCGCTTTATTCGAAACCTTCGCTTAAGGGGAATTAAGATGATTGAGGAAGATAGACAGCACATTGAAGATTCTATTTTAGACGTCAATAACGTCTTCCTGAGAGCTCCAAATGTGCTACTTACTGAGGAAGACCTTCGCATGCACTTGTGCCATAGGCTTATAACCAGATTCGGGACAGAGGAGACGACAAACGACGGAGACACCTCAATCTCATTACACACAGAAGTTCGCTGGTATGGTAAAGGCGATCTCAAAACTCGTTCCGATGTTGTGCTTGTGGATGTCTCAAATCTCGATGTTAAACGTCATGCGGCTTTACCAAGTAAGGGCTACGGATTTAATATACCCAAGGCTATTATTGAATTGAAGTTTCGTAGACCAAATGGTGAATCGACATCGACATTTCTTAAAAAGATAGAGCAAGACCTTGAAAAGCTTCAGGAACTCGTTGGGGTCTTTCATGCTGCCCAAGGACTGAACACGGTGGGGTTCTGGATGGTAGTGTTTGACAAGAAGGCTGATATCGAGAATCGTGTTAATGAGCTTACGATTCCTTTAGGTGTACAAATAATATACACTTTCGCCAGGTGCGACGTGAAGTCGCAGAATTGAACTGTTCTTTGAACCAGCAGTGCCGTCTGTTGCCCTCACCGAGACATGCAAGCAGGGTAACCAACTTGTGTGAAGCTCTCGGATAAACGTACCCGCAGAAAAACTATAGGCCGACCCGTGAGGGAACGCTGAATCTGCCAGTAGCAGGCGGAGAGGGGCAAGAGGGAGCGCGATATGGCCAACATATGTGAATCGTCGTAACTGCCGTAAAGTGTGACGAGTGAAAGCTACTGTAACACTCGAACCAAAAAGGTGAGCGGGTTTGGTAGAGGTTTCTGAGTGTTTCTCTACACGGTCGATAACTCCCGCCGGCGGATAGACGGGGCCTAACTCGTTCGCATGTTCAATCTGCGGAACACGGTAAACCCATAGTTCCGCCTTACAATTTGTAAGGCAATCAAACCGCAAGGAATGACCATGGAGCTGTGGGCAGAAGATCAAGGAGAAAGCGAATGCTGGCCTGTAATGGACCAGATAGGGGTTGCAACATCACCCCATGCGAAAGCAGGCAGACTTCCTTGAGGTCTCGCGCTACAGAAATGCCGGAGAACCTGCATTATGATGGCTATGCTTTCCATCGTGAAGGGACACGACAGGCTGAACGTGATGTTTTGAAGGATTCAGTTTTGGCCAAATGCGGACTCCCGATGCTGCGCCTGTCAACGGTCGGGAGCGATGAGAGGCAACGGATCAGGAGAAAGCTGGATGAAGCGGTAGTTTAGTTCAGTATGGATTCGAGTATTCGAATCGTCCCCTCTTATTGAGCAAATGAGCTAAGACACGGATTTGATGCGTTACTATTTGTACTATTAAACGGTCGTTTTTTGAGACAGTAGGGAAGGGGGATCAAAAGCCCCTTTTTCCGGCTCCATTCTGTCTTATAAAAGCGTCACGCTAATCATTGACTTGTAAAGTCGTCATAGTGGAGTGTTTGTGAGATGCTGGCGCAAAAGGAATTTATTGTTGGCAATAATTGTCATAAATTGACAATGCCTCCAGGGAGTAGCTATTCATGAAATCAAGGAGAACGCCATGCCAATGAACGTCAACTTGACTCCATACCTCGAAAAAATGGTACGGGAAAAGGTTAACTCGGGCTTATACACATCGGCGAGTGAGGTCATCCGTGAAGCGTTGCGCCTCATGGATGAACAGGATTCGATCCGGAAGGCAAGGACCGATCTTCTGAGGCAGGAGATTCAATCGGGGATTGAGAGCGGCGCAGCAACGGTCTGGAATCCTGATGTGATCAAAAATGCGGGAAGAAAGCGGAGTAAGAAATAAGCAGGAGCCCCCCATGCCAATCATCAGGACCCGACCGCTCGCTTTCGACGATCTTGCCGAAATATGGAGTTACATCGCTGAAGACAGTTTGAATCGTGCCGACACGTTTATCGACTCCATCGACAGGAAATTCCATGAATTGGCACGGTCACCCCATATCGGAAGATCTCGCAATGAGCTTCTGCAGGGCCTGTGCAGTTTTCCGGTCGGCCGCTATATCATTTTTTACCTAATCATCCCGGGCGGGATAGAAGTTGTCCGGGTCTTACATGCATCGAGAGATATCGATGAGCAACTCAATCCTCAGGAATAGATGGCAGTGCGACTCATCGGCTATGCCAGGGTCTCGACCTCCGGCCAGGAACTCAACCTGCAACTCGATGCCCTCAAACATGCCGGCATCTCCGACAAACTCATTTTCATCGATAAGGTCAGTGGAACAAAAACGGATCGGCCAGGTCTTGCTGCCTGCATGACGGAACTACAAGCAGGGGACACTCTCATCATCTGGCGACTCGATCGCCTCGGCCGCTCCCTGAAACACCTCATCGAGATCGTCGATGAATTGAAAGGCAGGGGAGTGGGCTTCCGTTCGATCAGTGACGGCGGCATCGATACCACCACCGCCTCTAGCGAAATGGTCTTCAATATCTTCGCCACACTTGCACAGTTCGAGCGGCGGTTGATTCAGGAAAGAACCCAGGCCGGTCTGAAAGCGGCACGGGCAAGAGGCAAGAAGGGCGGACGACCGAAGATTTCTCCGAATGACTCCAAAGCAGATAGCCTCTTCTGGAGCACCGCCCGTTGAAGTTCCGGCAAGAATTCAGGAGGTGTTCAAAGGTTTGCTGGCAGAAGTCTGGCAGGAGGCGCAGGCTATCTCGAATGAGTCCCTCAATGCAGCCCAGGCTGCATTGGTGACCGAGCGGGCTGAAGCAGAAGAGCTTCGGAATGAGGTTTCCGAAGCTTACGAGGTCCAGGCTCAGGAACTCGAAGCTGTCCGACAGCAGCTGGCGGAAGCTCTTGAACAGGTGCGGGCAGGAGAGCAGATTCGGGAGCGGCAGGCATCCGAGCTGGCAGAACTGCCGGCGGCCAAGCAGCAGCGCGATTACGAAGCCGCAAATGCAATGACGGAACTCCATACTGCACGGGAGGCGTTGGATTCTCTCCGTTCTGAGCTGGCTCAGGTTCAGGCCAGAGCGGAAGCTCATGCTTCAGTTGCCGCTGAACGGCAGCAGGATGCAGCCAGGAGGCTGGAAACGGTTCTTGCCGAGCTGGAGAATATGAAGCAGGAGAGCAAGACGGCACTGGATAAAGCGCAGCAGGAAGCCGCAGCAGCGCGTGAGCATGCTGCAGGCCTTGTCGGGCAGCTTGAGGCAATCACGGCCCAGAACAGGGAGCTGATGGCGGCGTTGAAGCGGTGAAAACATAGATAAAAAAGTTGCCCGGATTCTTGAAAATACTCTTTTAAATATTGCTTTGGCATATGTCGGATTCGGAAGATGAAGTCGCAGCGAGTTGATAATTGTAACAGCTTTGCCGGGCTGTAAGTACGGCATTGCTATTCTCGATGTTGGAGGGCTGAAATCGACTTCAAACGTTAAGAAATAGCGCAAAGTATTCGTATAATTACAATTACCCTACTTATTCTATTGGAAAGGCAGGCCATTCCGTGCATCGTAAAGGGGATGGAAACTCCAGGTTAAGACAAGAGAAGATTATGCTTTATGAAATCAAAGAACGGCGTCAATAGAACTCTGACAGTACTGGATATCGGAAGCCTTTCAAGTCATTTGTGGGAGGCTGCCAATATCCTGCGAGGGCCTGTCGATGCCGCAGATTTCAAGACCTACATTTTTCCATTACTCTTTTTCAAGCGACTCTCCGATGTTTATGACGAGGAGTTTGCTGCCGCTTTTGACGAGTCCGCAGGTGATGTGGAATTCGCCCAATTTCCCGAGAACCATCGTTTTCAGATTCCGGATGCCTGTCATTGGGAGGAAGTTCGAGAACGGAGCGCTAATATCGGCCATGCTCTTCAGAAGGCCATGCGGTGCATCGAGCAGGCCAACCCCGACTCACTTCATGGCATTTTCGGTGATGCCCAGTGGACAAACAAGGAGCGTCTCTCCGACGCACTGCTTAAAGACCTGATTGAACATTTCTCTTCGCTTGATCTTGGCAATGAGCACTGCAAGGCGGACATCCTTGGCCAGGCTTATGAATACCTGATCAAGAAATTTGCCGATCTGACCAACAAGAAAGCAGGTGAGTTCTACACCCCACGTTTTGTAGTTACGCTGATGGTTCGCATCCTTGCGCCGCAAACTGGTGAGACAATCTATGACCCGGCCTGCGGAACGGGAGGTATGCTTCTCGAAGCCCTCCATTACGTCAAAGAGCATGATGGCGATTTGAATCTCATGTTGGGGAAACTCTTCGGGCAGGAGAAGAATCTGACAACCTCTTCTATCGCCCGCATGAACCTCTTTTTGCATGGCGCAGAGGATTTTCATATCGAGCGTGGGGATACCTTGCGCTCGCCTGCTTTTTATTCTGGTGACAACCTTGCAGCTTTCGACTGCGTTATCGCCAATCCTCCGTTTTCCCTTGAAAAATGGGGAGAAGATGTCTGGCTCAATGATCCTTATGGGCGGAATTTTGCTGGTTTGCCACCAGCCAAATCGGGTGACTATGCCTGGGTGCAGCACATGGTCAGTTCTATGGCATTCAGAACAGGACGTATGGCAGTTGTGCTTCCTCATGGCGTTTTGTTCCGGATGTCAAAGGAAGGCGAAATCCGTCGCAAGCTTCTCGAAATGGATATTCTCGAAGCGGTGATAGGTCTCGGGCAGAACATATTCTATGGCACAGGTCTCGCCCCTTGCTTGCTTGTTTTTCGTGACATCAAACCGACAGAGCATCGTAAGAAGGTGCTGTTTATTAACGCATCGAAGGAGTTCAAGACCGGTCGTGCCCAGAATAAACTCTTGCCTGAGCATGTCGAGCGCATCCATCGTTGGTATCAAGAGTATCGGGATGTCGAAGGTGCTTGCAGAGTGGTTACGCTTGATGAAATCCGGGAAAACGATTTCAATCTGAACATCCCTCGATACGTGGAACCGGTGATAGAGGAAGAGTCAATGACTGTAGATGAAGCAGTCGAGAACCTCAAGCAGTCACTACAGGCCGCTTATGCGGCCGAAGACCGGTTGAAGGAGCTGCTGATAAGGGAGGGTTTGCTGTCATGAGAATAAAGGTCTTTATCAGCTCTGTTCAGAAAGAACTCGGAGATGAGCGGCTTGCGTTGCAGATTCTTCTTTCTACTGATCCGTTTCTTTCCCTGCATTGTGTTCCGGTTTTATTCGAAGACGAGCCAACGACACTATATCCTGACCCACAGGCTTACCTTGCGTTACTGAAAACCTGTCATGTGTATGTGGGAGTTGTGTGGAAAGAGTACGGCAGGTTGATCGATGGGCTCTCTGCAACTCACCATGAATACCGTCTCTCCAGAACACTGCCGTTACCAACACTTGTTGCAATCAAAGGTACCAATGATCTTGCCCGATCGCCGGAAACCAACGCATTCATAGAAGAAATCAAAAGGGACGGTCATACCTACGAGCGATTTGAAAGCACGGAAGAACTGCAGGAAAAAGTCCGGAAACGACTGGTTCGTTACATCAAGGACTCCTACGACATAGAGCCTACAAGCGATCAGAATACATCAGCCCATAAAACAATTCATATCGCATCTCTGTTTGAGCGTCAACGCCTTGAGGTACTTCCCTGGAGCGGCATTGATACCTCTATTGCTGTTCGTATGGTTGCAAGTTCGGAAAACCTTCCTGCCGGGAGCATAAACAGTGATGAGGTGATGCATACGCTCTGGGAACGAGGTTACTTGTGGAAAGATGAGGACAAACGATATTTAGCGACAGCAGCCGGGATCATGCTTCTTGCGCCTGATCCATCAAAGTATTTCGCCCATGCCCGCATTCAGGTAGCCGCATACGCTGGGAGTGTTCGTACAGCCACCCCTTCTGATCATGCTACTATCAGAAAACCGTTGTCAGAAGCCATTGATGAGGTGGTCGCCTTTATCCGAAAAAACACGAGACATCCGTTGCGCATCGCCGGTTTGCAGAGAATCGAAGTGAATGAATATCCCGAGGCCGCCTTGCGCGAGGCACTTGTAAATGCTTTTGCCCATCGCGACTATGAAGACGCAGGCAGAAGAGTAACTGTTGATCTGTTCAGGGACAGAATCGAAATTATCAGTCCGGGTGCTCTTCCGGGAAATCTGAGTCTTGCAAAACTTCGTTCAGGAAAAGCCCGGTCACAATCGCGAAACCCGAATATCGCACAAGGACTGGTTTTTCTTGGTCGAATGGAAGAGCGAGGCACCGGTATTACCCGTATGCGTGATTCCATGCTGAACCACGGCCTTGATGCCCCGCTTATTGCAATAGCCGATAACGAGGTCGTGGTAACATTGATCGGTCCAGGAGAAAATATGGAGCGGATACTGTTGCCTGAAAACATCACCGGAGGCATCAGTCCTGCTGTCGCTGAAAAGCTGAATGAACGGCAGAGCGCGATACTGGCCGAAATCGTAAGAAGCGGCTCCGTTACCACCGGCTGGATTACCAAAACCCTCGGGGTCGCCAAAGACACGGCTTTCAGAGATGTCAGAGAGCTTGTTGCCTTTGGCTTGATAGAACCTGAAGGAGAAGGACGGGGACGCCATTATATCCTTAAACCGTAATGGTCAGGAGTAGTCTGGAATTGTAAAAAAACGTCCGATAATCGTCCGACTATTTTTCGATAATCGTCCGATAATCGTTGAAATATGAGGATGTTTAAACCTTATCGATGAAGAAGAAGAGTCACATTTCCCAATCTGAACTCGAATCCTACTACTAAGAAGGTGTTGACTATTCCGGTGAAATTGTAAAAAGCGAAGGTCAGGTGCATCGCTATCAAGGGCATGCTGTCAGAAACAATGTTGCGGAACGGTATGGTCTGACTGTTCTCTCCTTGGCACATGA
Source organism: Chlorobium sp. N1 (assembly GCF_004332115.1). Classification (GTDB taxonomy): domain Bacteria; phylum Bacteroidota; class Chlorobiia; order Chlorobiales; family Chlorobiaceae; genus Chlorobium. Next base: position 2,043 of record NZ_SJPA01000018.1, on the reverse strand, counting down.
GGGAGATGATCCGTGGCTAACCCTTTTCGAATTGCGGCCAATCAAAAATCCAATGGGCATTCCGATCTCATCCCTTATTGGATCTGCGAAGATGGTTCCGCCCTGGTGGAGCGACGCATTCCACTGCTCCCTTACAGCAAGGGTTGGCCCTCTATCGAATGGTTTTCGGTCAACCCCGGCAGGAAGACCTGCTGTTAGCCTTAGCCAGAATAGAAATCATGAATAACTAAATCTAACGGACTGGCTGATTTCGTTGCAACCAACAGATTAAAGGAATAGAGTGATGGGTTCGGCATATCTGCAGATTATCTGATTCACTATTTGTCGACCTGAACTATACCCTAACCTGATGTCAGAATGATTGTCGGAATCGTGTCAGAATAGAGTGTGAATCCGCATTTATTGGCAGATGAGATCAAAGGTCATAGAGTTCATCCTGACAACTGCCGATAGATGGAAATTGGCCCCATACCAAGGGAAGAATCCGGGACGTTCATGATTTTGTTTACTTGTCGAGTTGCATTTTATGTTGGGGAGAGTTTGCGCAGGACGTGATCTACGAGGCAGAATTGATGACACGGGACAATGTGCTTTTGTAATGGGCAAGGTGTTCTGTAATACAGACCATAATTAATTTTAGATGTCTCGAACCAATTTAGTCCGCCCTAGCCGCGATGGCGATCAGTTCCATTATCTGTGGGCAGCACGCCGCTGCTTGGGGCTTCTGTCGGCGCAGAGCGATTTGGTCGCAATCAGCATCGAGGGGCCATCGCCGGACGAACGGGCGGGCGAGCCTCCGATCAGCGTCGGCGAGGAAGTTATCGATATCGCAGAATATTTCGGGAGCGAAGACTTCCAAGAAGCGCGGCTTGTCCGGTATATGCAGCTTAAACATTCGACGCTGCATGCAAGCGAGCCTTGGACCGCAAGTGGCTTGGAAAAAACTATCCAAGGTTTTACCAAGCGTTACCAAGAGCTGCTCCGGACCTTCTCGACCGATGAGCTCGCGGCGAAGCTCCAATTTTGGTTTGTTACCAACAGGCCAATCGTTTCGGATTTCGCGGAAGCCGTGGCCGATGCCGCAGCTGAGACCATACCACGTCATCCATACGAACTCCAGAAACTCGAACGATTTAGTAGCCTGGACGGCGATTTCCTCACTGCGTTTTTGAAGCTGCTGCATTTCGAAGATCGACAAGATGACTACTGGAATCAGCGCAACATTCTCTTTCAGGATGTGAGTGGATATCTACCGGACACCGATGTTGATGCCCCCTTGAAACTGAAGGAACTTGTCAACCGCAGGGCCCTGTCTGAAGGAGAACAGAACCCAACCATCACCAAGATGGATGTCCTAAGGGCTCTGAGCACTGACGAACGCCTGCTCTTTCCCGCTCCTTGTTTGATCGAGAGTCTGGATGGTGCTGTTCCCCGTGCCCAAGAGTCAGACATCATGCGGGCAATCTTCGGCGCCGCAGCTCCGGTCATCGTTCACGCCTCCGCCGGGGTCGGAAAGACGGTGTTCGCAAACCGTATCGCGCAGGGTCTTCCTGATGGATCCACGTGCATTTTGTATGACTGTTTCGGAAACGGTCAATACCGAAATGCATCTGGCTATCGTCACCGGCATAGAGATGCGCTCGTGCAAATTGTAAATGAACTTGCGGCAAAGGGCCTCTGTCATCTTCTGATTCCCTCTTCTCACGCCGATGCCCCGTCCTATGTGCGGGCGTTTATTCACCGGATGAACCAAGCGGCTACACTGGTGCGGCTTACCAATCCCAGTTCATTCCTGTGCATTGTGGTTGACGCGGCGGATAACGCCCAGATGGCAGCCGAAGAGATTGGCGAGGCGCGATCTTTCGTTCGCGACCTCATCCGGGAGAAAATGCCTGATAACGTTCGTCTAGTTTTTCGGCTCTTCGTCAAATTTAGTGGGAATGCGGGAGGAAATGGATAGCTTGACGTAGTCTCAAGCCTCACCAATCCAACCCGCAGTCTCGTGATGGAATCCCTGATCTCTCATTACCAGCAGCTTCTTGG
>NZ_SJPA01000025.1 GCF_004332115.1 Chlorobium sp. N1 | reverse complement strand
TCCTGAGTCTCAGCGTATTCGAGAAAGTCGATATTTTACAATTAGTTACGAACTCAGCCGGCACAATCGAGAGTACCTATACCGATAACCAGTTGAATTTATTTGACTTATAACCGGACACTAGTGGAACACCATAATAAAACGATGCTGGACGATCCGCTATAGCCGTGTGAAATACCCCTCTATATTTCAACCTGTAGAGCTCCAGCACCCGGCAATGGGTTTTATCAGTCACCTGACGAGCGAGCTCTTTAGCATGAACCAAAGCACGAGCAGCCGCTATCCAGACTCGCCTGCTATTATTTCCATCCTGCAACAAGCCCTTTGCCTCTTCATACCCAAGCACACAGGACTCCAAATAAAACCTCGACCGACGCTCGTCTCTGTCCCGAAGCTCTTTCGCCAGAAAAAACAACTGCCCGGCCAATGCCACAAGAATACCCGCAGGTAATGCCACCCTCTCAACCGTAAGCGCATTGGAGCTCTCCAGCAGTGAATAAACCAATCCGATACCCGCCAAAAGAATCAGCGCCGAGGCCAGGAAAGAAAAGATGTTTACCCTGCGTATCGGCCAGATCTTCATGTTCATACACTCTCCCAACAGATCATGCGATCCTCACGCACAAACCGTTTCCATCCACGAAACAAGTTCTTCAACGGCCTCTGGATCGGACACCACTGGACGCCAACCGTTTTGTTCAATATCATTTACAAATTTCGCCTGCACCGGTCCCTTCTTGCCAGGCAGTCCAAGATGGTGTTCAATATCTCCAGATGGCCACAGCCATACTTCTTGTGCAAGCAGCGCGCCCCGCATTGCGTCCGCTGTTTCTCGTCCAACCGTTGTGGCCCAGAGCGTTACCGCTGCTGAAGGTTTCAGGCTATCCTTCCGCTCCTTATCCCGACATGGTCTGCCGTTATCAAGACGCACCCGTTCATCCTGCTCAGCAAGGTCCCTGAACTCTTCAAGCATACGCAACAGCAAAGGATCATCCTTTGCAATCATTCCGGAGGAAGGAGCCTTGTCGAGCACATAGTCAAGATCAGCAATCGCAAAACAGGTCATGCCCATAGCACCCAGCACATTCATGCAATCTGAAACAGCTGCACCGCCATCCACCTGCACCAAAGCAACACTTCTGGATCCGAGGCTTTTGCCGGTCACGACCTGAATCAAGGCTGGTAACACACGGGTTTCCGTAATCCCCTCAACAAGCAGCGCACGATCCGCAAACAACCACTCCTTGGCGTTCTTCAAATCGAGCAATGTCTGCAGACGACTGCCATCATCATTGACATAACGCTGCAACACAGTCTCAAGGGTTGAGGCAACAGTAGTAGAGGATCCCTTGCGAACCAACCTGGTATTGGGTACCGACTCACGATCGATCATGAGCGGTGAATGCGTGGTGAACAGCACCTGATACCCATTGTTTGACAACCTTTTCAACGCCTCACGAACCTGTTCGATTGCCTGTGGATGGAGGAACAGTTCTGGTTCGTCGATAATCAACAACCGTTGATCAGGCTCAGACCCTGAACCCACTGCCCTCTCACGGACTTCAGCCAGATACTGGATCATGGACATCTGAATGCTTCGCTGCACACCATGACCGAGACATGAAAAATCACGAGCCTCACCACCAGCCTCACTGACCTTAACGGTGGCACCCTTAAGCAACGCACCCATTTCAGGCACTGGGATTTCAAGGTGCAACGCCACACCGGGGAAATAATCACGAAGGACTGAGGTAGCTTCTTCATCAAATCTCTGCAGCGTAGCAGAACGACTACCCCCATTGGCATTGAAACTGGAACGCAAATCAGCAAGAACCATTGCCAGCTGATCGGAGTGAGCATCTTCAAGCGCAACCGAAAACTCTGCAAGCAGTTTACCGATCGTATTGCTCGATTTCACCCTGCTCGAATCCTCAGCAGCATCCTCCATCGCACCAATAACGACTGGCTCAGGAAACAGCGCCTTCAGCGCTGCAGCAATACCGGTAGGATTGATAACCCATTCCCCGCTTTCCCCAACTGAAGCATTCCATATAGAAAGCACTGCCGTACTTGCAGCACCAGGAGACGACAGTTCACGACGGAAGCGCAGTAAGCCACCATCCATCAAGAGTGGTTCAATCCGGCTACGATGCTTTACATCCAGCCTATCAAGAAGACTTTCAGTAATCCCGTTTATCTCTCCTTCAACAACAACAGGCAGACTGAGCTGATTGAAATCAGCTGCTTAAAGAGCAAAAGGAGCGATGAACCACCGAATAGCCGCCAGCAGATTGCTCTTCCCAGCATTGTTATACCCCACAAAAGGAGTAAACGCAGCTAAATCAAAACTTACATGTTGGCAGGATCGGAAGTTAGAGATAGAAATGTGGGAAAGGAAATGCATAATCACGGCGTCGGCTTGCCAAACACCTTGCGAAGATAAATCTCAACAGTAGCTGCACGTAAAACCATATCGCTCTTATCGTGAGCAGTATTACTTAGATGAGGTCGAAGATACTCTTGATACCAATCTTCAGCAGCATAGTCAGAATAGACGCTTTCTTCTGGTTTCAGCAAATCAGAAAGATATGATGACACAGATGCCTCACGAATCCATGCAGGGTATTCGGTATAGTTTTTTTTGTCAGAAATACCCCAAATAGACCTTGCTGTCCTGATCGCCTTGGCAATTGCTCTTTCCGGAATAGAGCGTGTTTTGATTTCACCAACAACCTTTCCAGTTTTTTGCCATGGAATATCTCTAAAAAAATCCGGAAATTTACGCCTTACCCAAGCCGCATAAAGCTTATTGCTTTCTCTATATTGATTCGGAATAGCCATCAATAACTCAAATACACTATTATCAACAATAGGCTTTCTTTGGCATAATTCACGCAAAACATTTACCGTTCCCATATTTGTAAACCTTCGCTGCCTATTGACATATATAATAGGCTCTACCCTGTTCAAGGCACCATAAAACGATTCAAGACCCTTGAATTCAAAATACCCTTTAAAGAGGCTCTTCGTCAAATTTAGTGGGAATGCGGGAGGAAATGGATAGCTTGACGTAGTCTCAAGCCTCACCAATCCAACCCGCAGTCTCGTGATGGAATCCCTGATCTCTCATTACCAGCAGCTTCTTGG
>NZ_SJPA01000003.1 GCF_004332115.1 Chlorobium sp. N1 | reverse complement strand
CCTTTTTTGCGCCTGTTTGAATGGCTCCTTTTGGAGCTTGACGTAATCCAAAATTTGTTCAAGTGGTCATCTTCCCGTGCGGCGATGAAGTGCTGCTGGGCGATGGCTTGAATTCTTCAGCAAACCCTATTTACAAAACCATAGCCACCAGGGAGGCCCCCATGTCGAGAGAACAGGCCAAAGCATTCGTCGAGAAGATGAAGACGGACGAAGCGTTCCGTGAAAAAATCATGGCGATCGAAACGCCGGAGGAACGGCTGAAAGCCATCCGAGCGGCAGGATTCGAGTGCACCGGTGAGGAAATTAACGAGGTCCAAGGCGTGAGCTTACCCCCCGGCGCGGTAGTAGGCGGGGGTGGCGGGATTTGGAATTGGTAGTGTTGGCCGCCTGCCCACACGTCCAGCCCCCCATCCATGGGGTATCGTCTCCGCCCGTCGTACCCGTGTGATGCCGGAGCGATCATAAACCGCTCCGGCATCAGGTACGCAGGGTGGCCCCTGATATGTGGAGGTGTTTCAGGACATGGACCCAGTATCCGGCCACATCGCCTTTGGTGGTTACCCGTTCGCCCAAACCCCCAGGCAGCCAGCGGTGCCAACGGGTGACGTACTGCGGGGAGCCTCTCGATCGAGGCTCCTTGCTCGTAAAGCCGGCGGGCGCGTTCCGTGAAGCGGCGCAGGCTCGTTGCCGAGGGGCGGAGTTTCCGGTCGGGGTGAACCTGGCAGCCCCCGGAAAACAAGGAAACGATTCGGAAGAAGACAATTTCGCATCTGAGACATCTGCAGAAATCGCCTGGAAAAGGCGCAAAGCTATTCAGCCACCCCAAAGTTCGTTATGCGAAGGCTTCGTAGTTTTAATTGCTGGAGTAATAACGAAGTAGCGGACGGTGTCGAGCACGAGCTTCTCGTCTCGGCAGGATCGAGTATCGAGGGTGGTTTTTGCGTCTTATGCTCCACGTATGAGGGGGGTTATTCTAAAACCTACGTGCCCTGCTAGTGAACGGCGCCCTGCCGCCCCCCCACGCCACCCGGCACGGTATTGCTCGATCGGAAGAGTACCAGGCCGCCGGGATGAACCGCGCCACCACTTGATACAGCACTCACAGCACTCACAGCACTCACAGCACTCACAGCACTCACAGCACTCTCTATGCGGGCCGTTCCTGCGCACCGGGCGCTTGAGCCCCGCCCCTGCCCTAGAGACCGATAGAGCGCCGGTCGAGCACGGCGCCGCAGGTGCCGGCCCGCCCACGTCGCTTACCGGCAGCACCGCCTACTCCTGGGTTGCCAGGCGTTCAAGCGGGTTCTTCGTCTCCTCGTCCTCCTGCTTCCTCTCCGGCTGCACCATGCGGTACCCCTTCTCCATCGAGGGCGCCTCGCCCTTGCCGAGCACGGCGCTGCAGATCTGGTTGGTGTGCCAGACGTCCATGTAGGCGTCGAGGTAGGCTTCGAGCGACTCCTTGAGCGGTGAGCAGTAGGTGATGCCGCCTTCGCCGAACTGCTGCGCCCTCATCCGTTTGTTGACGCATCCGCCGCCGCAGACGGGGAAGACCTTGCATTCGAGGCAGTTCGGGTCGCTGTGGGGGTCGGTGCCGATGGTGTAGCGGGTAAGCAGCTCCGGGTTCGTGATGAACGGCTCCTCATGCACCGAACCGACGACCATCCGCTCTTTGCCGACGTCCTCCCAGCACTTGTAGAGCTCCCCTTTCGGCCCGACCACATAGCCCTGGTGGCTGGTGGCGATGCAGGTGTTGTGGGCGCCGCCTGTCGGATAGAACCCTCCGCGCGGGGTGATGCCGTCGCGACGGTAGCAGTCGAGCTGGAAGCCGCTCCATTCGGCGGTACGGAGCTCGGTGGTCTTTGTAAGGCCCTCTCCTTCGAAGCGGTTGACATGGCCGGGATAGACCAGAAGCTTCTTGCCCTTGTAGCGTTCGAGGAGCTCGTGGTGGAGGGCGGTGTATTCGTCTCTGTTGGTGTTGTCGACATTGACGCGGATGCTGCATTGGCCTTTCCAGTCGGAGGCCATGAGGCTATCGACGTTCTCCAGGATGCGCTCGTAGGTCGGGCCGCCGCCGCGGAGCGTTCGGCGCCGATCGTGGACGGCCCGGCTTCCGTCGAGCGTGATCTGGACGGTGGTGATCCTGAGATCGTTGAGGCGCTCGATCTTCGCCCGGTCGAGCAGGTAGCCGTTGGTGACCATGCCGGCGTCGGCATAGTCGGGAAAGAGCGCGATGAACGCTTCAGTCAACCGCTCGATGACGCCGAAGGCGAGGGTGGGTTCGCCGCCGTACCAGCTGACCGAGAGGTGCCGGGCCTCCTTGTGGCTGTTGATGAACTGCAGGAGCGCTTCGATGGTCTTTTGGTCCATCATGGCCATATCCGTCTGGCTGTGTTCGAAACAGTAGGGGCAGCTGAAGTTGCAGGCGAGCGTCGGGCAGATGGTCAGACCCACATAGCCGGTGCCGAAGCAGGCCGCGTTGCGCCGGTAGCGGAGCTCCATCAGCTTCAGCTTCTCCGTTTCGGGGTTTGCGAGGAACCCGTGCTCCTCGAGCAGGGCGGTGAAGCCCTCATCGGCGGCCCCGGCCCCGGCCGCGCCCTCCTCTAGGGCGACGGCCATGGCATGGTGCCGTTCGTCGAGCTCGAGCATGACGGCGGAGAGGGTGTTATGGAGGAACCAGCCGTAGCGTTCGCTCCGGAAAAGGGTGTTGTAGCGCGACCAGGGGTTCATATGGCTTCTCTGGATAAGGGATGAGGGTGTTGTAATCAAGAAAGTAATGAATTAGATTTATTTACTTGATTACCATCCCGCCACCACTCCCGAAATGGCCACAGAATTCCGCAAGGAAGCGCTCAAGAAGCTCAGCTCGCCCGACGAGCTCGACCGGCTGATGCCGGTGACGGACCGGAGAGGCTGGATCGGCCTGATTTCACTCGGCGTCTTCATCCTCTCCGCCATAGTCTGGGGCGTGCTCGGCCGTGTCGACACCTCCGTCGACGGCCGGGGCATCACCATGGCGACGGGGGCGATCAGAAGCATCACGGCCCGGACCGGCGGGGTCGTCTCCGGCCTTGCCCTGAAAGGCGGCGAGCCGGTGCAGAAGGGGCAGGTCCTGGCCATCGTCGAGCAGCCGGACCTCAGGCAGCTGTTCCTCGAAGCGTTCTCCAAACACGACTACCTGAACGCCCACCAGTCGGAACGCCGCAGGTTCCTGGAGCAGCAGATCCGGCTGCAGGAGGAGAAGGTCGCCAAGCTCCGTGCGCTCTACCGGCAGGGGCTTGTCGAGAAATCGCTGCTCAACGCGGCCGAGCCGGAAATCATGGAGCTCAAAAACCGCCTCTACACCCTCGACGAATCCCTCTCGGACGCCGAGAGGAAGCTCGAGAAGAGCCGGGAGGACTACCGGTGGCGTTCCGCACTCATCGCTCCCTTCGACGGCATCGTCACCGAAGTCCAGGCCGCCAACGGCGACCTGGTCTCGCAGGGCCAGCAGCTCCTCAAGCTGCAGCCTCTCGACGAGGAGGAAGCCGAGTCGCTCAGGATCGACCTCTACGTCGCCTCGGGCGATGCCAAGAAGATCCGCAGCGGCATGTTCGCCTACGTCTCGCCGGCGACGGTGAAGCCCGAGGAGAGCGGCTACATCGTCGGCCGCGTTCTTGAGATCAGCGAATACCCCGTCTCGGTCGAGTCGATCGCCATCGACATCCGCAACCAGCAGCTCGCCCAGTCGTTCGCCGCCGAAAGCCCTCCCTACAGGGTCAGCGTCAAGCTGCTCCGCGACCCCGGCTCCGCCAGCGGCTACCGCTGGACATCGGGCAAGGGTCCCGAGGTCCGGGTCACCTCCGGCATGCTCTGCCGGGGCAAGATCATCGTTGAACAGAAGCGCCCGATCGAGCTCGTCATCCCCATGCTGAAGAACTATGCCACGGGTGCAGCCGGGTAAGCATAGCGGGCGGTACGGGTCCGCCCGCAAGCACTCTCGGGCTCTTTGGCTCGCCGCTGCCCTCTTTCTGCCTGCAGTGCCGCTCCAGGCGCAGGATGCGGCCGAACAGGGGATCTCCCTCCTTGGGAGCGTCCGGACCGGCCTCACATACGCCCCCGCCGTCCAGAGCGAACGCCGGGAGGTCCTGAAGAGCGAGGCCTCGCTCACCGAGGCGCGTTCGACCTACGACCCTTCGCTCACACTCTCATCCGGCTACCGCAAGGACGCCGGTTTGGCGGAGAGCGGAAGCAACCGCCATACCCTCTCCTCCTCGCTCGCCCTCAGCCAGCGCCTCCCCTCCGGCATCACGCTGGCGCCGACCCTCTCTCTCGTGCGCCGCTCCACCAACCTCGAGGGGACGACGGCCGAGACGGAAGGATCGGCCGGCATGAGCATCGTCGTTCCGCTCTCCAGGGGGCTCGGCAGCCGGAACCTCTCCCGTGCGACGCGCAATGCAGCCCGGCAGTCGCTCGAGGCCGAACAGGAGCAGCTCGTCGCCACGCTCGCCACAAGCGCCTACCGGACGGCCTCGGCATACTGGGACTACGTCTACGCCTGCAGCCAGCTCGATTTGGCCCATCTCCTCACCCAAAGCGCCCGGCACCAGCTGAACGCGACGAGGGTGCTGGCGGAAGCCGACCAGATCGCCCGGCTCATGGTCGAGCAGGCCGACGCCTACCTGCAGCAGTCGCGTGCATCCGAACTCAGCGCCGCGCTCGCCCTCGAAGAGCGCTGGCACGCCCTCCTGCTCGCCATGGGGCAGGATCCTGCCGACTATCCCGTTCCCGCGAAACCCTCGGACGACTTTCCGGTGCCGGAAAACGATTTCCCGGCCGGCCTCCCCTCCCTCGAGACGCTTCGGCGGGCGGCGTTGCGGAACCGTTCCGACCTCCGCTCGGAAGCGCTCGCCACGGCGGCTGCCGCCACCACCCTCGAAGGCTACCGCAACGAACAGAAGCCCGACGTGTCGCTGACCCTCTGGGGCGGCTACGGCGGCACGAGCGCCGGCGACGAGGTCGGCGACTACTTCACGGCACTCAACCACAACATTCCCGGAACCAGCCTCTCGGCCAGCCTCAGCTGGGCGATCGAGGGCGGCAACCGTGCAAACCAGGCAGCGTTCCAGACGAGGCTCGCCATGCTCGAACAGCGCCGGATCGAGGAGGCCGCGCTGCAGCGCTCCGTCGGGAGCGGGGTGGCCACGGCGCTCTCTTCGGTGCGGAACGCCGCCGCCCTCTACCGGCTCAACCTCGTCAGCGCCGAGGCCTACGGCCGGCTGAAGGAGGGGGAGATGAAGAAGTTCAGGATGGGCCTTTCCGACATCTTCAACCTCCAGACGGCCAGCAACAACCTCGCTTCGGCCGACCTGCAGCTCCTGGCGGCAAAAAAAGCGTTCGCGCAGGCGATCCTCGACCTCAGGATGGCGACCGGCTCGCTGGTTGAGGTGACGGACGGCTCCGTGCGGCTCACCTCCGCCAACCTCGTCTCTCTGCCGACAGAGGAGGAGGGGCGGCCATGAGCTTCATGCTCTTTCCGACGAAGATCCTCTGGGAGGAGGAGCGGGTCCGGACCCCGACCATCCTGCAGATGGAGGCGGTGGAGTGCGGCGCCGCCTCGCTCGGCATGATCCTGGCCTATTACGGCAGGCATGTCCCCCTCGAGCGCCTCCGTGTCGAGTGCGGGGTCTCGCGCGACGGCAGCAAGGCCAGCAGCCTCGTCGAAGCCGCCGGGCGCTACGGGCTCGAGGGCAAGGCGCTCCGGCTCGACATCGACGACCTGCACCGCAAGAACCTCCCCTTGATCCTCTTCTGGAACATGTACCATTTCGTGGTGTTCGAGGGGTACCGGAAAGGCCTCTACTACATCAACGATCCGGCTTCGGGCCAGCGGAAGGTGAGCCCCCAGGAGTTCAGCGAGTCCTATTCGGGTGTGGCGCTCACCTTCGAGAAAACGGAGGCGTTCCGGCCGGGAGGGCGGCCCTTCAGCCTCGCCCGTGCGCTCAGGAAGCGGCTGCCGGGCCTCGAGCAGGCGCTCGCCTACATCGTGCTCGCGAGCCTCTTCCTCGTCATCCCCGGACTCGTCGTGCCCTCCTTCCTGCGCATCTTCATCGACCATATCCTCATCGGAGGCTCAGAGGAGTGGCTGCGGCCCCTCGTCATCGGCATGGTTCTTACGGCGATGCTGCAGGCGGGGCTGACCTGGCTGCAGCAGTACACCCTCCTGCGGGCGGAGACCAAGCTGGCGCTCTCCTCGTCGGCGAAGTTCTTCAACCATGTCTTCGCCATGCCGATGCGCTTCTTCACGATGCGCCAGGCCGGCGAAATCTCCAACCGCGTGCAGCTCAACGACCAGGTGGCAACGCTGGTGGCGGGGGATCTGAGCGCCAACGCCCTCAACTTCCTCCTCATCGCCTTCTATGCGCTCCTGATGCTGCGCTACGACGCCCTGCTCACCCTGGTGGCGATCCTCATCGCCGCGCTCAACGCCGCGGCGCTCTTCTACGTCTCCGGCAGGCGCGTGGTGCTGAACCAGAAGTTCCAGCAGGACACGGGCAAGCTGATGGGCACCACCTTCTACGGCATCAGGACGATCGAGAGCATCAAGGCCTCCGGTTCCGAGCCGGACTTCTTCTCCCGCTGGTCGGGGCTCTTCGCCAACATGGTCAACGGCCAGCAGCAGCTGCAGCTCGCCACGCTCTTCCTGCTCGCCCTGCCGCCGTTCCTGCAGTCGGCGGGCAACATCGCCATCCTCTCGGCCGGCAGCCTCCGGGTGATGGAGGGGCAGCTCACGATGGGCATGCTCATCGCCTTCCAGAGTCTCGTGATGTCGTTCCTCGCCCCGGTCAACGACATGGTCACCCTCGGCCAGAAGCTGCAGGAGGCCGAGGGTGACCTGCAGCGGCTCGACGACGTGATGGACAACGACGTCGAGCTTGCCGGCGAAGAGGACGACGGGGTCCTGCATGAACGGCTCGAGGGGTATATCGAACTTCGCGACGTCACCTTCGGCTACAACCTGCTCGAGCCGCCGCTCATCGAGAACTTCTCGCTGAAGCTGGCACCGGGCCAGCGGGTCGCGCTGGTCGGCGGATCGGGGTCCGGGAAGTCGACGGTATCGAAGCTGCTGGCCGGCCTCTACGAGCCGTGGTCCGGCGAACTCCTCTTCGACGGCGTTCCCCGAAGGGAGCTGGCCCAAAAGCGCCTCTCCGCCTCGGTCGGCATGGTCGACCAGGAGATCAGCCTGTTCGAGGGCACCGTCGCCGAGAACATCGCCATGTGGGACGGCACCATGCCGCAGGAGCAGATCGAGCGGGCGGCGGCGGACGCCGCCATCGATGAGGTGATCGCCAGGCGCACCGGCGCCTACCAGGCGACGATTTCGGAGGGGGGCATGAACTTCAGCGGCGGGCAGCGCCAGCGCATCGAAATCGCCCGCGCCCTTGCCGGCGAGCCCTCCATCCTGATCCTCGACGAGGCCACCAGCGCGCTCGACCCCGGCACCGAAAAGATCATCGACATGAACATCCGCCGGCGGGGGTGCACCTGCCTCATCGTGGCGCACCGGCTGAGCACGATCCGCGACTGCGACGAGATCATCGTGCTCGAGCGGGGAACGGTGAAGGAGCGGGGCACGCACGCCTCGCTCTTGGCCCTCGACGGCCGCTATGCGGAACTGGCAAGAACGCAATGAGCATGGAAGGAACCGACCGACAGCGACCGGAAGGCGGCGACGCATTCGGCAAAAGGGTGCAGGAGAAGACCCGCTTCCAGCAGGAGCGGTACCGCGGCTCGCTCGAAGAGCTCGCCGGCGTCATGCTGGATGAGGGTGCAGTCGCCGGTGCCGAGACCTCCGATCCCCTGCTTGCGGCCTGCATGATGGTCGGCCGGGCGGCCGGGATCGCCATCACCGCACCGCCGCCCGAAGCGGAGGGTTCGCATGAGGACCCCCTGCAGGCCATCTGCCGCTACTCCGGGGTTCGGGTACGCAGGGTCACGCTCCACGGCGACAGAGGCTGGTGGGAGCATGAGAACGGACCGATCCTCGCCTTCCTGAAGGAGGAGGGCCGACCGGTCGCCCTCTTGCCGGAGGCTTCAGGAGGGTACCGTCTGGCCGACCCGGCCGGCGGCGGAGAGGGAAGAATCGACGCTGCCGTGGCCGCCGGAATCGACGGCGAGCGGGCGTGGGTCTTCTACCGCCCGCTGCCGCAGAAGGCGCTCCTCGGCCGGGAGATCATCGGGTTCGGCCTGCGGGGAAGCGGCAAAGACCTCACGCTGACCCTCTTCTACGGCATCGCCGGCGCCCTGCTCGGCCTCCTGACCCCGATCCTTACCGGCATCCTCTTCGGAACGGTCATCCCGCACTCTTCACGCAGCCAGCTGCTCCAGCTCTCGCTGATCCTCGCGGCGAGCGTGGTGGCCACCTCGGGGTTCGGCCTTGCGCGCCAGCTCGCCCTCATGCGCCTCCAGACGCGCATGGACATGCACGTCCAGCCTGCGCTGATCGACCGCCTGCTCAACCTCCCGAGCACCTTCTTCAGGAAGTTCTCTTCGGGCGACCTCACCATGCGGGTGCTCGGCGTCTCGCAGATCAAGGAGATCCTCAGCAGCGCGGTGATGACGACCATCCTCGGGCTGCTCTTCGGGCTCTCGAACCTGCTCCTGCTCTTCTACTACAGCTGGCAGCTCGCCCTCCTGGCGCTCCTTTTGACGCTCCTGCTCGTCGGGCTCACGGCCGGGGTCAGCTACCGGCAGCTGGTGCTGAACACGCAGATGCTCGAGGTTCGTGGCCGGATCTCCGGCCTGCTCGGCAACCTCCTGACGGGGATCGCGAAGATCCGCGTCACCGGTACCGAAAAATCCGCTTTTTCCCAGTGGGCAGGGCTGTTCGCCCGCGAACGGACTCTGGCGTTCGAGGCCGGCGGGCTCCAGAACGTCCTGGCAACGACGACGGCATCCTTCCCGGTGGTCGCCATGGCCGTCATCGTGGTCTCGGCGGGAAGCATGCTCTTCGGCACACACCTCGACAGCGGCTCCTTCATCGCCTTCACCACCGCCTACACCTCCTTCCAGACGAGCCTCATCCAGTCGGCCATGACCATCATCGCGAGCCTCAACGTCGTGCCGCTGTATGAACGCATCAGGCCGGTTTTCGAGTCCGTTCCCGAGGCGACGGAGCACCAGGCGCAGCCGGGAAGGCTGCAGGGGCGGATCGAGGTGCAGAACGTCGATTTCAGGTACGCCGAAGACTCGCCGCAGATCCTCCACGACGTCTCGCTCAGGGTCGAGCCGGGCGAGTTCGTCGCCATCGTCGGCGGCTCCGGCTCCGGGAAGTCCACCCTCCTGCGCCTCCTGCTCGGATTCGAGAAGCCCGATCTCGGCACCGTCTCCTACGACGGCGTCGACCTTTCCACGCTGAACGTGCAGGCCGTCCGCCGCCAGATCGGGGTGGTCATGCAGAACGGCCAGCTGCAGCCGGGCTTCGTGCTCCACTCCATCATCGGTTCGTCGACCCTGACGGTCGACGAGGCCTGGGAGGCGGCCAAAATGGCCGGCATCGACGAGGATATCCGCGCCATGCCGATGGGGATGTACACGGTGCTCAGCGAGGGGAGCGGAACCATTTCCGGAGGGCAGAAGCAGCGGCTGCTCATCGCCGGGGCGCTGGTACGCAAGCCCTCCGTCATCTTCTTCGACGAGGCCACCAGCGCCCTCGACAACCGGACGCAGGAGGTGGTCAGCGAAAGCCTCGACGGCCTCCGTTCCACGAGGATCGTCATCGCCCACCGCCTCAGCACCATCCGCAACGCCGACAGGATCTACTGCCTCGAGGGCGGCAGGATCGTCCAGCAGGGCACCTACGAGGAGCTCATGGCCGTGGAAGGCTTCTTCAGGGAACTGGCGATACGCCAGATTGCATAATCAACAACCCGTAACGACATGGATATCAGGAAGGTACGCCACACCCTATCGCTCAAGCTCAAAAGCATCCCGGCGCCGGTCTGGTTCCTCGCCGTCGTCCTTGCGGTGATGACCGGAACAGGGTTCGTGCTCCAGTCGGGCCAGGCAGAGGACGCGGTCCGGCGCGTCATCCGGCTGAACATGGACGACGTCGAGTCGATGATCGACGACTACGGCCGGGCGACCATGACGATCCGGCTCGAGTCCGACGCCCAGGCCATCGCCAAGGCGCATGCGCTCTCCTACATGATCGAACTCAAGCCCTCGATCGTCGGCGACTCGAAGGAACTCGAACGGATCAGCAGGGTGCTCGACGTCGACGAGGCGCACATCTCCGACAAGAACGGTCTGCTCGTCGGCAGCTCGCTTCCGGACTACGTCGGCTACGACATGGCCTCGAAGCCGCAGTCGAAGGCGTTCATGCTGGCGATCTACTACCGGGACTTCGAGCTTGCCCAGAAACCCCAGCCGAAGGGGATCGACGGAACCCTCTTCCAGTACGCCGGCGTGGCGCGCATCGACCGGCCGGGCATCGTGCAGGTCGGTTTCAAGCCGGAACGGCTCGAGAAGGTGATGGAGACGGCCGACATCAGCAAGGTCGCCAAGGATTGGCGGATCGGGGCGAACGGGCAGGTGATGATCGCCGATTTCGACGGGAAGATCCTCAGCACGATCGACGGCCGGCACCTCGGAGAGAGCCTTGCAGAGTACGGGTTCCCGGAAAAAGTGTTCAACGGCGCCGCGGGGGAGTTCAGGGCGAGCGTCCAGGGAGAGGCGAGCCTGTTCGTCTACCGCTTTGCCGGCAAGAACCTGATCATCGCCTCGGTGCCGGACCATGAGATCTATGGCGACAGGAACGGCAACCTGCTCGCGATGCTGCTCATCAGCATCCTCTCGCTCGGCGGTGGCTCAGTCGCGACCTCCAGAAGTCATGCGGCGCAAAAACAGGAAACGGAATGAGGAGGCCCCCCTGTCGAGAGAGAACGGGCGAAAGCGTTCATCGAGATGATGCAGACAGACGAAGCGTTCAAAAAAAAGGTCATGGCCATCGAGGATGCAGAAGGGAGGATGGCTTGCATCAATAGCGAAGGCTATGACTGCACGGAGGATGAGATCCATGATGCGGGCCTCGGGGGCCGGGGCGGGCGGATGCGGTTGGGGGCCACCGGGGGCCACCTCCCGATATTCCTTGCCGATTTCTGCGGAGGTGTACCCACAAGCAACCCCCAGCTAACCCATGGTTGTCATCGACACTGCCTGCATGCCCGAAATCAGGCTTCAGATTCCTCAGCTCGACCATCGGATCCCGGAGCAGCCGTACACCGTTCCGGCACCAGGCGCATACCCTGGCCCCGGGGAGGCCGAAGAGCGCTTCTGGACTTACGGCCCACGATGCGCTTGATCGGCCGTTCTTCGAGACCAGATCGCCCAGAGCGCCCTGCAGCCGGCGGGCACCCTCCCTGAAGCGGTCCAGGCCGCTGGAAGAAGGCGTGATTATGATGGTGGTTGTGTCTATGTTTTTTTACATCTTTTTGGCCTGGTGTCGCACGCAAAGCCGAGTAGTTTCAGTCAAAAAAAACCAAGGAGGCCCCCATGTCAGCAGAACAAGCACAAGCGTGCATCGAACGAATGAAACAGGACCCGGCGTTCCGCCAGAAGGTCATGGAGCATGAGGACGAGGCGGAGCGGATCGCATGCATCCGCAGCGAAGGATTCGACTGCACGGCCGAGGAGCTCAACCTGCTTGCCATGAGCTCCGACGCCGCATGCTGCCAGGGGGGAGTCATCGGCGCCAATTATTGCGTCCTCATGGAGAATTACCGCCGCCATTTAATCTGCTGATGGGCTCCGCGGCCCGTATCGCCTCTCACCCTGGAAACGCTCACCCTACGCCGTTACCGCCCATGAACGACCGAACCCTTTTTCAGCCGGCACCCGCGCTTGAAGACCCATGGTTCGTATCGTCCTCAACATTCGACGTCGAGGCGAAACGTCCGGATCCGAATCGACGTCAAGCCCGCCAGCGTACTTCTACTGGCCGCATTGCGGACGTGAAGGCCTCATAGGCGATCAGCTCTGGCTGTATGGAGTGGTTGAACTGACGGGTGGGGAGAAAGGCGAAACGCCCGGGAAGAGATCTCCCGGGCGCCGCTTGTGATGATGACAATCTCGCCTTTAGGCGGCCGCCTGCATCAGCTGCCGCCTCCTGACGAGAATCAGTCCCAGAGCGCCTACCCCCACAGCAGAGCCGGGGGCTCCGGCACGGGCGACGGCTCGCCCTCGATAGCCACGGCGAAGAGGACGCCGGGGCCGGAAGCCGAGGTTGATGTCGGCGATTTCCGCCGAAAGGTCCGCCACGGAACTTATGAGCAGCAGGGCGGCAAGAACGAAGCGCTTGAATGGGTTCGGCATGGTCGTACTCCCGGGTTTCGGCATGAACGAAGCGGGCCGACCCCTCCCGGAGGGGAGGAGCGAAACGAAAGAAACACGCACGGAACGCGAGAACGACAGAAAAGAAAGGGAGGGCGGTGCTGCCTAGAGGATTCTCATCGGCGAGGAGAGCGACCAGCCGACCCCGTACTCCGAGGAGAGCAGGCGCCTCGAACCGAGTTTCTCGGTTTTCGCCCTGATGCTGCCGACGACGGCCTCCAGGGCCTTATGGCCGCCGAGATCGTTCGCGCAGCCCAGCCGGACGAGCAGCACCTCTTTCGGCGCAACGTTCGGCCTTGCCGACGCGAGCTCCTCGAGCACCGTGAACTCCCTGAAGGTCAGCTTCGCCTCCGCTCCGCCGGGCGCCCTCAGCCGCCAGCCGTCCCGCCTCAACTGCCACTCCTCCTCGTACACCGCCGGCTGGCGCCTGCCGCTATGCTCCAGCGCAACCAGGTTGACGGCAAGCATGGCCAGCTCCCTGGGGTCGCAGGGCTTCGTCAAACAGAGGGTGGCCCCCGACCGGTAGGCCGCATAGCGCTCTTCGGGACTGCGGCTTTGGTCCATGAGCACCGCGCTCAGCATGGAGGGATTGCCGAGCTCCCTTTTGAGCGACACGAACCCGCAGGGGTCCAGGACGGTGTCGTCGACGAGCATCAGCGGATACTTCCCGAGCGGGGCCAGCCCCGCCAGCTCCGTTGCGGTGCCGACGACGGAGGCGATGATATCCGCCCTGCGCAGGTGGAGGCAGAGCGGATCGACAAGCGAGTTGTCGCAGGATGCGAGGAGAACGGGACGGGCGGAGGCGTTCATCGGAATCGGATGGGTTTCGGGCGGCCGGGAGCGCCGCAGGCAATGCAAGTATACTAAAAACCGCCGACACTCCGCAACGGCAGAGACCGCCCGAAGCCAAACAGCGCCCGAAAATCCCGGCGTATCGGCGCCGGCTGCTTGACAATGTCCCCGAATTACGCTAAATTACGCTCAACGCGTACATACCGTACGAAGAGCCTCTCCCATTCGACGCGGAGGACGATAGAGGAACGAACGTTCCGCCCACACCTGCAAACCATGTAAAAGGAAGAGACATGGACTCACGTTTCATAAGAAGGGTACCACGGCTGGCTCGAGCATTCGCCTGCTTCATCGCCCTCACCGGCCTGCTCCACCTCGCCCCGGCGAAGGCGGAGGCCGACACGCTCTATCTCAATTTCAACGGCGCGGCGGGCAGTTATTTAGACCCGTACAGCCCCACGGGCATCTTCACGGAAGACGGCGTCACATGGCTCAACCCGACGACCATCGGTACAACTGAAGGTACACCTGTCGCCCTATGGGACTTCTCCTCGAATCCGGCCTACCAGACGACGTACGGAATCCCGGCCTCCACCATCGCCGTAACGTATGGCACCGCCCTCGGCGGCACTGATAACGGGCTCGACAACCTCACCGAGGGTAGCTTGACATCCCTCTCGACCATGACCCTCTCCGCACCAGGATTCGAGCTGGCCTCTATCACGATGTACTACAGCACCACCTCTGGCACAGCCCCAACCCTCACGTACGGCGGCATAGACTATACGGGTATGGGAACCGGCACTTATTCGTCGCCCGGCGTCTCATACACGACCTATCAAATACCCGACTACGCAGGCGACACGATAACGCTCAGCGGAGATAGCGGAATATACGGCATGTCGATTGAGGCAAGCCCCGTCCCCGAACCCGCGACCTACCTCCTGCTCGGCATCGGCGGCCTCGCCGTCGCCTTCATCAGGAAACGCCAGCTGATGCCGCAGGCGGCCTGAAGCTCCCGACCCGCACCACCGCAGCGCCCGGAACCCCGCTTTCCGGGCGTTCTCTTTTCCCCCCTCCCCGCCCTCGGGCGCCAGGGGAGCCCCTCCCGCCTGACTGTCCTCCGGGTTCTGCATCAGCGTTGCATGGTTGGCGTTGCCGATGGCTTGGGCGAGCACCGAGTGAAGATCATCGCGCTCCCTGCCGGGGGTGAAGGACGGGTGGATGCAGAGGCGACCCTTGCCCCCTAGCGGCATCGTCGACACTGCAGCCATACCCTCAAACACGGAGAACCTCTGGCGAGTATGCATCGAACAGCTATGCCGATGGCTCAATGAGATCGACTGAGCAGGCAAGAGTGCGGCAAACCATCGCGACGTCGATCGGTCAGGAGTACACGTTCACCTCGAACGCGCCATCGCATCAAGACCGTTCTTGAAAGACCCGGCCGGCAAGACTTTCGGCAGTCGCCCTCTTGAGTTCGGGCGCAGCGCTGCCGGGAACCAGGACCCGGGCCGCCGACCCCTCGCAGACGGAGAGCACCCTCAAGAGAGGAAAAAGATCCAAACGAAGCGGGATCTCATCCAGCACCACCAGGCCGGTCAACGGATGACGCATGAACGAGCGAGCTGCCGTAAGCGCGTGGTTTTTGCCGGCCTACCGGGGACCGAAGACACAACGGGTCCAGCCTGAAGAAATCCTCATACCAGGAGACACCTAATCGCAAAAAAACGAAACGCCCCACTCGCCCCTTTTGATTCTAAGCAGAAGTCGTGGCTGGAGAACTTCGAACCACGGCGTATCTTTTCGAAGTACGGCGAAACACGAGCAACAATTTCAAGGGAAAACGATGTCAACGACGGCGAAAAGGGAGCAGGTCAGTTTCAAGCTGGAATCAGATACCAAGCGACGCCTTGAAGCGCTTGCCTCGGCAACGCGCAGAACACGGACGTTCGTCATGGAAGAGGCCGTAACTCAGTACCTGGACATGAATGAATGGCAGCTCAAATGCATCGAAGAGGGACTTGAGGACGCCAGAGCCGGCAGGTACATCGACAGCGACACTCTTATCAAGAAACTGGAGCGGCGCATTGCAGATAGCTTGGACTGAAAGGGCGCTACTGCGCCTTGCTGAAATAGAGCCCTGCATCAAACAGGACAGCGAACGCGCCGCGCTACGAACAGTACTCAAGCTGGTAACGAAGGCCAAGGAGCAGTTGGCACACCACCCCGGCAGCGGAAAACCCGGTCGCCTTTACGGAACACGAGAGCTCTATTTTTCAGGCCTGCCCTACCCTTGTAGTCTACAGGGCAGTTGCTGACACGGTACTGGTTCTTGCGGTGTTCCATACCGCCCGGCACGCCCCCAGTCCATAAGAGCAGCCATCCGCTCCAAAACGGAAAAGCCCCGTTCGGCACGCATGCTCCGAACGAGGCTATCTGGTTTATGGCCGTTCCCGGGAACTCCTGTTCAGCCCTCCACCCGCATCATCGACAGCGTCTTTGCGAGGCGCTGCTTGAGCTCCTTGCGGTGGACGATCATGTCGACGAAGCCGTGCTCGAGGAGGAACTCGGCGCGCTGGAACCCTTCGGGCAGGTCGCGCTTGATGGTGTCGCGGATGACGCGCGGTCCGGCAAAGCCGATGAGCGCCTTCGGCTCGCTGATGTTCAAATCTCCCAGCATGGCGAAGGAGGCGCTGATGCCGCCCATCGTCGGATCGGTCATGAGCGAGATGAAGGGAAGCTTCCGCTCGCCGAGGCGGGTGAGCCGCGCAGCCGTCTTGGCCATCTGCATGAGGCTGAACGCCCCTTCCATCATGCGGGCCCCTCCCGACTGCGAGATCACGATGAGCGGAGCGTTGAGTTCGATCGCCTTGTCGGCGGCGCGCGAGATCTTCTCGCCGACGACCGAACCCATCGAGCCGCCGATGAAGCCGAAGTCCATGGCCGAGATCACCAGGTCCGCTCCGGCGCTCTTGCCGTAGGCGTTGCGGCAGGCTTCCGTCTTGCCGCTCTTCTCTATGGTATCGTGCACCCGGTCCGGGTACTTCTTGGTGTCGGTGAAGCCGAGGGGATCGGCGGTGCGGAGGCAGTCGTCGAACTCCGTGAACTCCTCGTTGTCGAAGAGGATGGAAAAGTAGCGGTAGGGGGAGATGCGGAAATGGTGACCGCACTCGTTGCAGGTGTTGAGGTTCTCCTCAAGCTGGCGGCGGTGGAGCATGGCTCCGCATTCGTCGCACTTGGACCAGAGCCCTTCCGGCACGTCGCGGCGATCGGTGGTGCGTATCGAGGGTTTTATCCGTTTGAACCAGGCCATCTTTACAATTAGGGCTAAAGGTTATACATTAGGGTACAAGATATGCTGTCGGCACCAGAAACTCAAACGAAGCCTTCACGATCCCCCTGGTCTGAAGCCGATCAAACCCGGAGCGCACTCCTTGCTGAACCCGAAATCCCTCCTTCTCTCGCTTGCGGCCGCGGCCGCCCTCTGGGTTTCCGGCCCACCGGCCGAGGCGCCTGCCGCCCCGCGCACCCTCACCGTCTGGCCCGACACGCTCAGCACCCCCTCCCGCCGCTACCGGGTGGCGCCCGCCATGCGCCCGGCCCGAAAGACGGTCGGCCTCGCCCTCTCCGGCGGAGGGGCCAACGGGCTCTCGCAGATCGGCGTGCTCAAGGCGCTCGAAGAGGAAAACGTACCGGTGGACTTCATCGCCGGCACGAGCATGGGCGCCGTCATCGGCGGACTCTACAGCTGCGGCTACACCCCCCTGGAGCTCGAAAAGATCGCCCACACCCTGCCGTGGTCCTCGATCGTCACGATCGGCCGGGACGACTACTCCCGCTCGAACGTCTTCCTCGAGCAGCAGCGGGTGCGCGACCGCGCCACCGTCGCCATCCGCTTCGAGAAGTTCAAGCTCGTCATCCCCCGCTCGCTCAACTCCGCCCAGGCCCTCACCGAAACGCTCGATCTCCTGGCCCTTGGCGCCCTCTACCCCGCCGGCGGCGACTTCGGCAACCTCCCGGTGCAGTTCAGGGCGGTGACGACCGACCTCGTCACCGGGAAGCGGGTGACCATCTCCTCCGGCTCGCTCTCCGAAGCCATGCGGGCGAGCAGCACCATACCGGTCCTCTTCTCCCCCATCCGGCGCGGCTCCGAGGAGCTCGTCGACGGCGGGCTCGTCGCCAACCTTCCGGTCGACGAGCTCGACGCCTTCCGGGCCGGCTACCGCATCGCCGTCGACACCCACGGCAGCATGTACGCCAGCGGCCGCGAGCTCGACCTGCCGTGGAAGGCCGCCGACCAGGCCATGACCATCCTCACCAAGCTGCAGTACCCGGCGCAGCTCGAGCGCGCCGACATCGTCATCTCGCCGGACCTCCAGGGCCACATGGCCACCGACTTCTCCGACATCGACGAGCTCGTCAACGTCGGCTACCTGAAGGGAAAGGCGCTCGCCGGCACCATCAAGCGGAGCATCTCGGACGGCGGGCCCGAAGGCCCCCCCGTCAACATCCGCGGATGGCGGCGCGAGGTGCGCTTCCCCAGCGACAGCCCCGAATACATCGAACACTACCGGATCGTCTCGGGCATCGTGCGCAACGCCACCGACGCGAAGCGCGCGCTCGCGGAGCTGCTGGGTACCGACCTCTTCACCCGGGTACGGGCGGAGCTCGATACGAGGAGGAAGCGGGTGCTCTTCCATCTCGAGCCGCTGCCGCGGATAGAGCGGGTGCGCATCAGCGGCGGACCGGCCGGAGTGCTCTCGCCCGACCTGCAGGCGGCCCCGTTCCAACCGCTGATGGGACGCGCCTACACCAACCGGGAAGGCACCCGGGCGCTCGAGTCGCTCGTGCGCGCCTATCGCGACAAAGGCTACGTCCTCGTCAACCTCAGGACCCCTTCGCTCACAAAAGGAACGCTCTCGGTGGCGCTCACCTCCGGCAAGACCGGCGCCATCGCCGTTTCGCAGGACCGCAACATCACCGGTCCCACGCCGGTGGAACGCGAAATCAGGATCGACACCTCTCGGGCCGTCGTCTTCAGCGATGCCAAGGAGTCGATCGACAACCTCTACGAGACAGGCGTGTTCAACCGCGTCTCGGTAACGGCCGAAGAGCCCCGTCCCGACGACGAGCACCTGAATAGCGCGCTGCTCAAGTTCAAGCTCGACGAGAAGCCGGCGACCGTGGTGCGCATAGGACTGCGCTACGACGAGACAAACAACGCCCAGGCGCTCGTCGACTACCGCAACGAAAACCTCTGGGGATCGACCAGCTCGCTCGGGGGATGGCTGAAGGCCGGCCAGAAGAACAACATCGTGAACCTCGAGTTCAACATGCCGCGCATCGGCTCCACCCAGCTGACCATGTCCTCGCGCGCGTTCTACGACCAGCATCTCTTCGACCACTCGAACATCGTCTTCGACCCGCAGTTCCTCTCCCAGTCGTCCGTCGAGACCGGCAGCTACGACATCACCCGCTACGGCTTCTCCACGGCCTTCGGCAGCCGGCTCGGAAAGAACGGCAGGATCATCGCCGACGCGACCCTGCAGCATGCCGAGTCGAAACAGGACAGCGAAACCGGCGTGGCGCTTGGAACCGGGGAGGCGGATCTCCTGAGTCTCGGCTCCCAGCTGACCCTGGACTCGCGCGACAGCCAGCTCCTGCCGACGAAGGGAAACCTCACCAATATCCGCTACTCGGTGACCCCGGTCACGCTCGACAACAGCGAGCTGTTCTGGCAGTTCTCCGGAAGCCATGAGGAGAACATCCCCCTCTCCGGCCGCACCACCCTGCAGCTCTCGGGACTCTTCGGCGTGAGCAGCTCCGGCGTGCCACTCTCGGAACAGTTTTTCCTCGGAGGACCCGGAACAGCCTACAGCCGCCGCTTCGTCGGCCTTCCCGAAAACGCCCTGCCCGGCAACAACATCGCCGCCGCCGGCCTGCAGCTGCAGTACAGCCCGCCCGGCGAGATCATCTTCCCCGCCTCGCTCCGCCTCATCTACAACACGGGCAACGCATGGGACCGCCGAGGGGAGATCGCCCTGGCGCGCCTCATCCACGGCGTCGGCACCGCCGTCGTCTGGCGGACGCCCATCGGCCCGGCGCGCTTCACGGTATCGAAAGCGTTCTCGTTCCTGAGGAATGCCGACGACCAGGAGACCTCGACGCTCAGGTTCTCCGACACCGTGCTCTACTTCAGCCTCGGCCACGACTTCTGAACCGACACAAACCCATGACGAACGCGGAAAGGAAACCCGAAATACTGGTCTGCAACGACGACGGCATCGAGGCCGAGGGCATCCACGTGCTGGCCGCCTCGATGAAAAAGCTCGGCAACGTCACCGTGGTGGCCCCGGCCGATCCGCACAGCGGGATGAGCCACGCCATGACGCTCGGCGTGCCGCTGCGCATCCGCGAGTTCCGCCGCAACAACCGATTCTTCGGCCATACCGTCTCGGGCACCCCGGTCGACTGCATCAAAGTGGCCCTCAGCCACATCATGAAGCGGAAGCCCGACCTCATCGTCTCCGGCATCAACTACGGGAGCAACACCGCCATGAGCACCCTCTACTCCGGCACCGTCGCAGCGGCGCTCGAAGGGGCCATCCAGGGGGTCACCTCGCTGGCGTTCTCGCTCTCGACCTATGAGAACGCCGACTTCACCTACGCGGGCAAGTTCGCACGCAAACTCGCCCGCAGGGTGCTCGGTGAAAAACTGCCGGAAGACACCATCCTCTCGGTCAACATCCCCAACGTGGCGGAGGGTGAGATCGCCGGAGTGCAGGTCACCGGCCAGGGCCGCTCGCGCTGGTCGGAGGACGCGATCGAGCGCAACGACATGTACGGCAACCCCTACTACTGGCTGAACGGCACCCTCATGCTGCTCGACCGGGAAATGGATGAGGACGAGTTCGCCGTCCGGCGGAACTTCGTCACTATCACCCCCCTCTCGTGCGACCTGACCCGCCACAGCTTCAAAAGCACCCTCGAACAATGGAAACTGCAAAAATAGACCGGTGAACACCTTTCTTCTCGACTACGACCAGATACTGACCCCGAAAAAGGGATTCTCCCGGCTCTTCCGCGACTTCGTCTCCGAAGGCGGAAAGCGGGAGCAGCTGACGCGGGACTGCTTCCACCTCGACGAGCGCAAGGAGCCGGACTACTACCGCCAGCTCGGCATTCTCGGCTCGCGCCGTTTCGATCGCGAGAGCCTCGTGGAGATGCTGCTGCGCCAGAACCAGCGGTTCGGCGGCGGCGAAGTGCGGCAACGCGCCATCGAAAAACTCCGCTCGCCGCGCACGATGGCGGTCGTGACCGGCCAGCAGCTCGGACTCTTCACCGGGCCGCTCTACACCATCTACAAGGCGCTCTCGGCCGTCGTGCTGGCCGAACGACAGAAGGCGCTCTTCGCGGAGTACGACTTCGTCCCCGTCTTCTGGCTCGAGGGCGAGGACCACGACTACGACGAACCCAGTGAAACGTCCCTCTTCACGCCGCAGGGACTCACCCGGTTCCGGGCGGAGACCTCGCGGCGCATCCCGGACCAGACAGTCGGCAGCACCTGTTTCGACCAGTCGATCACCCGGACCGTCGAAGCGTTCCTCGAAGCGCTGCCGGAGAGCGAACACCGCGAGCATGTGGCCTCCATCGTCCGGGAGTGCTACACCCCCGGCAGCACCTTCGAAGACGCCTTCGCCTCGATGCTCGTGAAACTGATGCCCGACGAGCCGCTCGTCCTGCTCTCGCCCGCGGACCCCGCCTTCAAGCGCCTCGCCGCCGGCGTCTTCCTCCGCGAACTCGAGACCGCTCCCCAAAGCTCCTACAACGTCGTCGCCCAGAGCTCGAAACTGGAGGAACTCGGCTACGGGGCGCAGACCAAGCCCCGATCCGTCAACCTCTTCCACCTCAACCAGCACGGCCAGCGCCGGAGGATCGAACGATCCGCCGATGACCTCTTCACCTTCTCGACAGAGCGGGCCGGGTACTCCAGGCACCAGATGCTCGAGATGGTCCAGGACCATCCCGAACACTTCAGCCCGAACGTCGTGCTCCGCCCCATCGTGCAGGACACGGTGCTGCCGACCTTCGCCTACGTGGCGGGACCGGGCGAGATCAGCTACCTTGCGCAGTACCGGAAGAACTACGAACACTTCGGCATTTCGATGCCCTTCATCGTCCCGAGGGGAAGCTTCACCTTGGTGGAACCGAAAATCAGCCGCACGATGGATCGCATGCTGCAGGTGACGGGCCGGCCGGGCCAGTCGCGCCGACAGATCTACCAGGCGGTCTTCAGCGGACTCGAGGAGATAAAAAGAAAAGCGGTCGAACGGGCGGAGAACCGCTCGCTCGAGCCGCTCTTCCGGGAAACGAGGGAGGAAATAGAGCGGGCGCTCGAGCGGCTCCTGCCGACACTCTCGAAAATCGATCAGACGCTCGAGCCGATGCTGGGTGCCTCGAAGGCGCAGGCCGCCAAAATCATGGAGAACATCGAGCAGAAGACCTGGAAGGCGGGAAGGAGGAAGCATGAGGAGCTGCTCCGGCAGATCGAGAGGGCGGAGAACGCGCTCTTCCCGGAAGGGGGGCCGCAGGAGCGGCTGGTGAACGCCTGTTACTTCCTCTCCAGGCAGGGCACCGGCCTCATGGGAACGCTCAAGGAGCAGCTCCGGGCCCACTCGAGCGAGTCGCACATCGTCCTCGAGCTGTAAGGGGGAAGGGGAGCCGGAAGGCGCCGGAGGTGAGGGCTACTCGGGACCGCAGACCACCTCGCCGTCGCCGGTCTCGCGCGTCAGGATCTGGCAGCACTTGCAGACCATGAAGCGCAGCTCGGAGGGCGAGGCCCCCTCGAGGAGCTTTTTGGCTGCGACCTTGATCTCCTGGCGGTAGACCTTGGTCTTCGGCAGCTGCAGGCCGCGTTTCTTGTGGATGTACTGCGACACTGCCGCAGGGGTCACGCCGAGCAGCTTGGCGGCCTGCGACTGGGTCATGCCGGTCTTGACCAGCTCTATGGCAAGATCCGCGCGGATCTGGGGAAGGTTGTACCAGACCGCTTTTTCACAGGGAAATATCACGATGACGTCGTCTAAAAGTTGAACTCGAATCCGTACACACACATGCCGAAAGCGAAGCGCGCCGCCGCAGGCTGGGCCATCCTGCTCCTCATCCTCATGCAGTTCGCCCCTCTCGGGCGGCTGAACCCGCCCGCCCCAGCTCCGCTGAAGGCGCCGGAGCCGGTCCAAAAGGCACTGCAGAACGCCTGCTACGACTGCCACTCCTTCGAGACCCGCTGGCCGAGGGCGGCCTACGTCGCACCTGCATCCTGGCTCATCGCCGGTACGATCGAACGGGGCCGCCGGGCGCTGAACTTCTCCGTGTGGCCTGCGGCAGGCTCCGCCGAAGAGAAGGTGGGTGCGGCCGCCGTCCTGGCCGTGATCCCCGACGCCGTAGGCCATCAGCCGCTGTACTACGCGGCGAACCCGAACAGAAGACCCGCAATCATCGAGAAAGAGGAGCTCACCGCCTGGTTCGGCTCGCTCCGGAACAGGCAGTGAAGGAACGCCCGCCCGGCCCTAAAAATTCAGCGAGTACCCCTCCGGATAGAACGCCCGGATGACGGGCAGCACCTCTTCGGGAGCGTCGACGAGGTAGATGAACCCGAGATCCTCCGGCGAGATGAACCCGTGCTCTGCGAGCATCGAATCCCTGATCCACCCGTAGAGTCCCTCCCAATAGGATTTCCCGACCAATATAACAGGAAAGCGCGCACTTTTGCCCGTCTGGATGAGCGTAATCGCCTCGGAGACCTCGTCGAGCGTCCCGAACCCGCCCGGCAGGGCGATGAAGGCCTGGGAGTACTTGAGGAACATCACCTTCCGCACGAAGAAATACTGGAACCCGACGAGACGGCCGGGATCGATGTAGCGGTTGGGAAGCTGCTGGTTGGGAAGCTTGATGTTGAAGCCGATCGAGCTGCCGCCCGCCTCCTGCGCCCCGCGGTTGGCCGCCTCCATGACGCCCGGCCCTCCGCCGGTCAGGACCGCCAGGCCCTCCTGCGCGAGCAGGCCGCCGATCGAATGCGCGAGCCGGTACTCTTCGCTCTCCTCCCCGACACGGGTCGAGCCGAAAACGCTGACGGCGGGGCCGGCGTCCGCCATCACCTCGAAGCCGCTGACGAACTCCGCCATGATCTTGAAGACACGCCAGCCGTCGACCATGAAGTCGCCCTGGTGACCGTTCGAGGGCAGCGGCGGCGGAAGAGGGGGCCCGGTGCTCCCGCCGGAGTGCGGCGGCATCGTCTTCGTGTCCATGATTTTCAGCGGCAGAGTTCGAGGAAGTTCCCGATAATCTTCATCCCTTCGTCCGTCATGATCGATTCGGGATGGAACTGTACGCCGTACAGGCCGAGCTCCTCGCTGTCCATCCCCATGATGACGCCGTCCTCGGTCCATGCCCGGACGGTGAGGCTTCCGGGCAGGCTCTCGCGTTCGACGACGAGCGAGTGGTAGCGGGTGGCGGTGAAGGGGTTCTCCAGTCCGCGGAACACGCCCCGTCCGTCATGGAACACCCGGGAGGTCTTGCCGTGCATGATCTGGCGGGCCCGCACCACCCTGCCGCCGAGGGCGGCGCCGATGGACTGGTGGCCGAGGCAGACACCGAAGAGCGGGATGCGCCCCTTTGCGGCATGGATCAGGGGAATCGATATGCCGGCGTCGTCCGGGGTGCCGGGGCCCGGGGAGATGACGATCCCGCGGGGAGCCATCCCGACCGCATCCTCCACCGAGATCTCGTCGTTGCGGAAGACCGAGACCTCGGCGCCGGACAGGCCGATGTACTGCACCAGGTTGTAGGTGAACGAATCGTAGTTGTCGACGACGAGAATCATCAGGGAGGGTTGCTTATGGTGTTAGACTGATACTGCGTGAAGAGCAAAGGCCGCGGCGGCCGAGCGGAACATGGCCTCGTACTCGGTACTCATGTCGACCTGGCGTCGCGCCATCGCCGTCCGTGCGGTTTGGAGCGCGCGCTCCGCCTCGTGGGCTGCGAAGCCGCCGCTGCCGCCCCAGGCGAACGAAGGGATCTCCTTCGGCTGCAGGCCGGCGCCGAAGATGTTGCAGCCGAAACCGGCGACGGTGCCGGTGTTGAAGAGGGTGCCGATGGCCGAGCGGGTGTGCTCGCCCATCATGAGCCCGAGGAAGCGCTGCCCCGTCTCCTCCTCGCGGCCGCCCCGCACGATGCGGACGGGGCCGTAGGTATTCTTGAGGTCCGAGGTGGTCGTTCCCGCGCCGAGGTTGCACCAGCTGGAGAGGTAGCTGTGCCCGAGGAAGCCGTCGTGCTGTTTGTTGGCGTACCCCTCGACGATGGAATCCTCGACCTCTCCGCCGACTTTCGAGCGGCGGCCGATGGAGACGTTGCTGTAGACGCGCGCCATGGCCTTCACCCGGGCTCCCTCGCCGAGGTGGACGTTCTGCATGAGGAGCGCCAGCGGCTCGACGACGGCGCCCGGCCCCACGGAGACGAACCCGCCGTCGGCGTCGAGCACGGCGCCCGCCCGGACGACGGCGCCGGGGGCGACCCAGGTCGCCGACGGATCGGTCACGACGGCCGAAGGGTGCAGCTCTCCCTCGATCCGGCCGAGCGGCAGCATCTCCGCGTCGCGCCGGAGCTCCTCCTCGTGGAAGGCGATCGGGTCCCAGAGGTTTGAGAGGAGCCTGAAGCCTTCGACGGCTTCAAGCCGCAGCTCCCGCTGCAGCCGGAGGGTGTCGAAAAGGTCGGGGAAGAGGCCGTCGTCCCCCGCGACCATGGAGGCGGGAACGCGGGCCAGGAGCAGCTGCCCCTGCTGCACCCAGGCGGTGCCGGGCCGGAAATCACCGGCAGAGAGGAACGAGGCGAGCCGCTCGTCCGAAACCAGCCTGCCGTTGAGCAGGAGGATGTCCTCTTCGTGAAGGCGGTTCACCGGAGCGGAAGGGGCCTGGAGGGCATACCAGGGAGCGAGGCTCCGGCGGAGGTGGTAGGTGAAGGAGAGGGAGGGCGCGCGGCGCTCGAACTTTTCGCGCAGCGTCAAAAGGCCGCTTGTCAGGGCATAGACCGGCTTGAGCCCCACGAGAGGCATCAGCCGTTCGACCAGCGCATCTTCAAAGACAAGGACCTGCATGACAAGTTCGCTCCATTGTAGAATATCGTGTTCCGGGGGCGCTCCACCCCTCAGGCTTCCGGCAAGAGCATCTCGAGCCCGCCCGGCACCGCCTCGATGGAGAGCTCTCCGCCGACCCCCCGGTAGACCTCCCCGTCCATATGCAGCACCTCGGGACCGGTGAGCCGCAGCTCGATACGCCGCGCCCTGCAGACGAGGACCCGCGGGTGCCGCGCCTGGGTTCCGCGGAGGTAGCGCAGGATGAGTCCGGGAAGCGCAATCGGGTGGATCGCCCTCAGGATGCAGACGTCCAGGAGTCCGTCCCGGAGATCGGCCCCGGGTGCGATCCGGAACTTCCCGCCCTCGACACTTCCGTTGCCGACAGAGAAGGCGAAGACCGGCTCGTCAAGCACCACCCGGCGGTCGGGAAGCGTGATTTCAATATGCATTTTTACCGGCGCATAACCTATAAGGACGCGCAGAAGGGCAGAGACGTAGCGCAGCTCCCCACTCAGGAGCCGCGAGCGCCCGACGGCGCCGGCGATGCGGCCGGTGAAGCCGAGGCCGAGGGAGTTGATGAAGTGCCGCTCTTTTCCCCCGCCGAACGCCACCCGGCCGATATCGACCCGGGTACGGCGGCTGCCGGGAAGGGCGCCCGATTCGGGGCTGAAGCTTTTCAGGAAGTCGTTTGCCGAACCGAGCGGCAGCACCCCAAGGGCGGTGCCGGTACCGGCGACGGCGTTGAGGATCTCGTGCAGCGTGCCGTCGCCGCCGCAGGCGACAAGGGAACGGCCGCGGGATGCCGCCTCGACGGCAAGTTCGACGGCATGGCCCGCATGGCGGCTTACGGCGACCTCCGCCTGCGGCGGCAGGGAGGACGTGCGCAGGAGGTCGTCGAGGCGGCGCCGGGCTCGGCCTCCCCCGGCACAGGGATTGACGATGAAGGTCAAAAAGGGCTCAGTTGCCATAGAAGAAAGGATTCAAGTAAAAAATGCGCCGTATTCCCGAGCACATAACGAACGGTCGAAAACACTTACTCCATCGCAGTATTCGAGACCAAATAGAAGTATTTTTATCAGAAAACGTCAAAAAAAGTTGGATATCTGCGGGGAAAAGACCAATATTACATCAAGCAACATACAGTAAAGCGGGAAGTAGTTCACCCGACACGAAACAGGATGCGTGGTAACGGCGGAAAAATAGCAAAAAAAATCCATTGGGAGAGCCTCCACGACGATGAGGGCTACGTCAAGAAGATCCGCCATGTAACAGGAAGCATCCTGCATATCTGGGTCGAGGCGGACCGGGACATCGCTCTCAGCAGGATGGACACGGCGATGCTCGACCGTGCCGTCAGGGAGTGCGGACTCGGCAAAGAGGCGGTCACGCTGCTCTGGGACCTCAGCCATGTCGGCGAGGTGAACCTCAGCTACAAGCAGTCGATCGCCGATATCATCTTCAACTGGTCGCCGGGGTTGCGGTGCGTCGTTTTTTTCAACGTAAAGGAACCCGTCCGCGTCGTCGTCGAATCATTCATCGCCATCGTGCCCGAAGGGATCGACGCCATCATGGCGACCACGTACGAAGATGCCGAAGCGAAGGCGGAGGCCGTTCTCGGAGGAACCCAGGAAGAGAAAAACGGCCGGACGGCGGCGGAGTGCAGCCAGATCCGGGCCAAAAACGAATTTCTTGCGGCAGTTGCAAGAATATCATGGATGAATATGCTCGACCAGCATATCGCCATCCCTTCACCCGACAACCGGTTCCACTTGTTTTTCAAGGCCGTCGAGGCGATGCAGTCGGACCTCAGGGCCAAGGAGAGCGAGAAGGAGATGGAACTGGATAAACTCAAACAAGAGCTCGAACAACGACTCACACACATGGTAATCAAAATGAATGCACAGACGGAGCTGAACAAGAAGTCCGGCAGGGACTTCGAGAAGGAGATCGCCGAGCTGAAGGCGAGGATCGCCACGCAGGACATGGAACTGACGAGGGTGTCGACGGCAATCGCGGAAAAAACCACCGCGCTGCGCAACCTGCTCGACCAGATCTACGCCCTCGACATCGACCCGACCCAGAAGCGGCAGATGACCGACTCGTGCCTGAGCCTGATCGAAACGGAAACCATCGAGAAGCGCCTGAACATAGAGCTCACCGAAGCCGACAGCGTCTTCCTCTCGAAGCTGCAGAAGAAGCACCCGAACCTCAACCAGCGGGAACTGCGCATCAGCCTGCTCGTGAAGCTGAACTACGACACGCGGGAAATCGCCCGTTCGGTCGGCATCTCGACGAGGGGCATGGAGAGCATCCGCTACCGGATGCACAAGAAGCTCGGCCTCGGCAAGCACCAGTCGATCAAGACCTACCTCTCCGACCTGGCCGTCACCATGTAAGCACTCCCCTCTCGGGGAAGGCGCAGGGAGATACCGAAGTACGCCCTCAGGGAGCGGGACAGAAGCCGTTGCAGGCATGTCCAGCCCCCTGAGGGCGCTTTTTTTCCGGCCGAACCGGGGCCCGACTCAGGCGATGCAGAGGCTCTTGACGTTGACGAACTCGCGGATGCCGTAACGGGCGAGCTCACGGCCGTATCCCGACTGCTTGACGCCGCCGAAGGGAAGGCGCGGATCGGACTTCACCATGCCGTTGATGAAGCAGTTTCCGGTATCGAGCCTGGCCGCGATGGCCATAGCCCGGTCCAGGTCCGCCGAGAACACCGCCGAGCCGAGGCCGAAGGGGGTATCGTTCGCGATCATCACCGCCTCCTGGTCGTCCCGGGCTTCGATCAGTGTCGCCACCGGCCCGAACAGCTCCTCGCTGTAACAGGCCATTCCGGCCTTCACCCCCGAAAGCACCGTCGGCGGATAGAAGTAGCCCTTCCGTTCGGGTACGGCGCCGCCGCAGAGCAGCCGCGCCCCGCCGGCGATGCTGCGCGCCACCTGGCTGTGGAGCTCATCGCGCAGATCCCGCCGGGCGATCGGGCCGACCTCGACCGAAGAATCGAAGGGGTCGCCCATCACCGCGCCCCGCATCCGCTCGAGCAGGAGGCTTTCGAACTCCTCCATGAGGGACGAGTGCACGATGAAGCGCTTGGCGGCGATGCAGCTCTGGCCGCTGTTGAGCAGGCGGGCCGCTGCGCAGTGCTGGACCGCCTGGCGCACGTCGGCATCGTCGAGCACGATGTAGGGATCGCTGCCTCCGAGCTCGAGCACGCTGCGCTTGAGCGCATGGCCCGCCTTCGTTGCGACGGCGCGTCCCGCGCCGGTGCTGCCGGTCACCGAGACGGCCGCCACGGCCGGATGGTCGATGAGGAACCCGCTCAGGCGGTCGACCTCCTCGAGGTCGATGTGCACGGCGCGGTAGAGGTGCTCGGGAAAACCCGCCCGGAGGAAAAGCGACTCCATCGCGACCGACGAGCCGGTGACGTTGGGGGCGTGCTTGACGAGAATGCCGTTGCCGGCCATCAGGGCCGGGACGGCGAAACGGAATACCTGCCAGAAGGGGAAGTTCCAGGGCATGACGCCGAGCACCAGGCCGATGGGGTCGAAACGCACGACACTCCGCATGCCGTCGAGCTCGCTCTCCTCCGGCCGGAGGAACTGCTCGGCATGATCGGCGTAGTAGCTGCAGACCCAGGCCGACTTTTTGACCTCCGCCACCGCCTGCGAGAGGGGCTTGCCCATCTCGCGGCTGATCAGCTCGGCATGCTGCCCGGCCTCCTCTTCGAGAAGGGCGGCAAGGCGGTGCATGGCCTTACGGCGCTCTTCGGGCGCGCTGTTCCTCCAGGAGCGGTAGGCGGCGTCGGCTTGAGCGACGAGTTCGCCGAGCTCCCGCTCGTCCATTGCCGGATAGGTGGCGAGCACCTCCTCCGTTGCAGGATTGACGGTCGTGATCATGATCTCTATGGTTTCAGGGTCTCGGAAATACACTTACAACGGATGAACTGTAAAGGTACGGATTTCGGCGCTACCGGAAAACCCCCGCAGCGCAGCGTTCAGTCTCCGTCCTCAAGGCCCTCGTAGAGGGCCAGGTAGCTCTCGTAGCGGGAGGGGTGCACGAGGCCCTCTTCGGCGGCACGCCGCACCGCGCAGCCGGGCTCCACCGTGTGCGAACATGAGGAGAAGGAGCAGGAGGGCATGAGCGGGAGGAACTCACGGAAGAAGAACCGGAGGTTTTCGCGGCTGATGCCGGAAAGACTGAACTCGCGGATGCCGGGAGTGTCGATCGCATGCCCCCCGCCCGGGAGGCGGAGCATGACGGCGCGGCTCGTGGTATGCACCCCCTTGCCGCTCTTCGAGCTCGTGCGGGAGGTCTGGAGGCGCTTCTCGACCTGGATGCGGTTGATGAGGCTCGACTTGCCCACCCCGGAGTGGCCGCTGAAGGCCGAAACCCGGCCCTCGAGCGCCTGGAGGAGCGGCTCGATTCCGATCCCCTTCTTCGCACTCAGGTGCAGCACCCGGTAGCCGAGCTCCCCGTAGAGCT
This sequence comes from Chlorobium sp. N1, assembly GCF_004332115.1. Lineage (GTDB taxonomy): Bacteria > Bacteroidota > Chlorobiia > Chlorobiales > Chlorobiaceae > Chlorobium. Next base: position 236,159 of record NZ_SJPA01000003.1, on the reverse strand, counting down.
CCATTGCCGCCACGGCCTCGCCCTTCGGGTCGAGATCCGACTTGTTGACGATGAGGAGCGGCTCGAGCTGCTCCGACTCGGCGAAGGCCAGATAGCGGTCGATGAGGCGGAGACTCGGCGGAGGGTCGAAGGCGGAGGAGACCACCACCAGCTGGTCGATGTTGGCCGCAATGACCTGCACCTTCTCCCGGCTTCGGTTCCGCCTCGGGTCGCGCCGCCTGGAAAGGACGCTCTGGCGCCGCAGCACTTCGGTGATGACGGCCTCCGCCACCCCGCCCTCTCCCGGAGAGGGCCTGAGCAGCACCATATCGCCGACGGCGACGAGCGAGCTGCCCTCGTTATGGCTTTTCGTCAGGGGGACGGTCCGGGAGCGGTAGAGGGTCCCGTCGGGAGCCTCGGCCATGTAGAAGGCACCGGCCGCCTCGACGACCATGCATGGCGAGAGTACGGCCGCCCCGCTGCCCTGTATTTTCGGATGACCCATATGCTGCTCGTTTGCGTATTGCGTGGTATGACCGGCTCATCCGATGTCGGCAAGGGTGCGCCGTCCCAGGCACCGCTCCCGGTACCACCGGCGCACCGGCTCGTTTTCCGGCCGCTGCAGCCCCGGATCCGCCTCGACGAGGGCGAAGGCGGCGCTGCGGGCAGACTGCATGATATCAAAATCGAGCGAGAGATCCGCGATCTTTAACCCGCTGACCGTGCCCGACTGCTCTTTGCCGAGCAGGTTGCCCGCACCGCGGATGCGTGCGTCGGTCTCGGAAATCACGAACCCGTCGGTGGTGCCCTCCATCGCCCGGAGCCGCTCGCGGGCCTCCTCGGTAAGCTTCCGGTAGAGCAGGAAGCAGTTCGAGGGGTGCGCTCCGCGCCCCACCCGCCCCCTGAGCTGGTGGAGCTGGGCGAGCCCGAAGCGCTCGGCGTGCTCGATGAGGATCACGGTGGCGTTCGGGACGTCGACGCCGACCTCGATGACGGTCGTGCCGACGAGCAGCTGGAGCTCGCCGGAACGGAAACGCCGCATGACCGAGTCTTTCTCCTCGGGGTTCATCTGGCCATGGATGAGCCCGAGCTTGAGATCGGGAAACACCGACCCGGACAGCTCTTCGAACCCTTCCACCGCCGCCTTGAGGTCGCTCTTCTCCGACTCCTCGACGAGCGGATAGACGACGTAGGCCTGCCGTCCGGCGGCGATCTCACTGCGGATGAAGTCGTGGACCTTCCCGACGGCGGACTCCGGCCTGACGATGGTGCGCACCGGGCTGCGGCCGGAAGGCATCTGGCGGATCACCGACACGTCGAGATCGCCGAACGCCCCCATCGTGAGCGTCCTCGGGATCGGGGTCGCGGTCATGAGCAGCACGTGCGGGTTTTCGGCCTTCTCCTGCAGGGCCTTGCGCTGCAGCACCCCGAAGCGGTGCTGCTCGTCGATGACGACGAGCCCGAGCCGGCGGTAGCGCACCGCATCCTCGATGAGGGCGTGGGTCCCGACGGCAAGGTGCACCTCGCCCTCGCGCAGGCGCATCTGCAGCTCCTCGCGCAGCCGCTTCGGCTGCTTGCCGCTGAACAGCGCGACCTCGAGGCCGAGCGGCTCGAAGAAGCGCCGCAGAGAAAGCCAGTGCTGCACCGCCAGGATCTCGGTCGGCGCCATGAAGGCCGACTGCAGGCCGTTGTCGGCGGCAAGCGCCATCGAGAGCATGGCCACGGCGGTTTTGCCGGATCCCACGTCGCCCTGCACGAGGCGCTGCATGGGGCTGCCGCTTCTGAGGTCGCGGTAGATCTCCCGGACGACCCTTTTCTGGTCGTCGGTCAGCTCGTACGGCAGGGCCCGGTAGAGGCCCGCCGTATGCTCGCCCGAATGGGTGAAGAGAGGTGCGCTGCGCTGGTGGCGCGCCGTGTGGCGGCGGAGCGCGAAGAGCAGCTGCGCATAGAAGAGCTCCGTCCACTTCATGCGCCGGACCGCCCGATCGAGCCGCTCCGGAGAGGAGGGAAAGTGGATTTCGCGGTAGGCTTCGCCGAGCGCCATGAGGTCGTTCGAAGCGATGACTTCATGGCTCAGGTTCTCGGCACCCCCGGGCGGCTGCACGTCGAAAGCCTGTGTCATGAGCGCACGCAGCTGGCGGGAACCGAGCCCCGACTGCTTCATGGCTTCGCTCGTCGCATAGAGCGGGATGATGCGGCCGGTGTTGTAGAGCGAGAAGTCGCTCCCCTCCTCCCGGCGCTCGCTGCCGAGCCGGTCGAAGTCGGGATGCTGCATCTGGGGACGGCTGCCGAAATACCCCACCTTTCCGAAGACGGCGAGCGCGTCGCCCACCGCTATGGCGCGCGAGAAGTAGCGCACGCCGCGGAACCAGGTCAGCTCCAGCTGCCCGGATCCGTCGGAGAGCGTCGCACGGAACCGGGAGCGCCCGCGCTGGCCGCTCTCCACGGAGGCGGCCGTCACGGTGCCGACGACGGTCGCGCTCTGGCCCGCACGAAGCTGGCGGACGGGCGTCATCCAGCGCCGGTCGAGGTAGCGGCGCGGGAAGAGCTCGAAAAGGTCCTCGAACGTGCCGAGGCCCGCCTCACGGAGGATCGCGACCTTTTTCGGGCCCATCCCTTTCAGGGAAGCGAGGGAAGAACGTTCCGGCATGGCAATTTGGTTGGAACTGGAATGGAAATCTTGTATATTAGCGTCCTTATTGTTCAGAGCCAACAAAGTCAACGATCGACATGAAATCAGATATTCACCCGAAGTACACCGAGGTCACCGTCCAGTGCGCCAACTGCGGCAACACGTTCGTGACCCGTTCGACCCGCCCCTCGATCAAGGTCGACATCTGCAGCAACTGCCATCCGTTCTACACCGGCAAGCAGACCCTCGTCGACACCGCAGGACGCGTGGACCGCTTCAACAAGCGCTTCGCCAAATCCGCAGCAGCCCAGGCACAGGCAAAATAATCGGGCGCCCGCTATTGAGCAAACAGCCTAACACCCAACCAGAGGAGCCATGAGCGTCAGAGAGGCCAGCAAGAAGAGCGAGCAGAAAATGAAGAAGACCATCGAGGCCTTCCAGCATGAAATCGCTTCGATCAGGACCGGAAAGGCCACGACGGCCCTGCTCGACCGCGTGAAGGTCGAGGCCTACGGCCAGTCGATGCCGCTCAGGCAGGTCGGCAACATCGGCGTCTCCGACGTCCACACCCTCATGGTGCAGGTCTGGGACAAGTCGATGGTCGCCGCCGCCGAGAAAGCCATCCGCGACGCCAACCTCGGGCTCAACCCGGCCGCCGAAGGCCAGAGCATCAGGGTATCCATCCCCCCGCTCACCGAAGAGCGCCGCAAGGAGTTCGTCAAGCTCACCAGGAAGTTCGGGGAGGACTCCAAGGTCTCCCTGCGCAACCACCGCCGCGACATGATCCAGGAGATCGAAAAGCTCGAAAAGGAGAAGGAGATCGGAGAAGACGAGCGCAACCGCGGCAAGAAAGATGCCGACGACCTCCTGCACCGCTACGAGAAGCAGATCAACGAGCTGATCGCGCAGAAGGAAAAAGAGATCATGGAGGTCTAGCAGCCTCCCCCGCTTATTCCGCCCCACCCTTTTCAGTACAGCACCCCGACCGGCCGACAGCCGCCGCAGCATTCCCACGCCCTGCCATACCCCCGGGAAGGCCCCTTTCGCCGGAGAGCAGCCGCCTCAGGAAAGTCCCTGGCGCGTCCCCTCGAAATACTCCTTCATGGTCTTCCAGGCCTCTTTCCGGCGGAGCAGCCCGCCGAGCATGCCGAGCACCGTCGCGGCACCTGCCGCAAAGAAGAGCGGACGGGCGGAGATGTTGTTGGTATAGTAGATGGCCGGGATCCCCCGTTCCTTGGCGTAGCTGTCGAGCGATGTGGTGCCGATGACGAGGTCGAAAGCGTACTCCTCGATAGCCGCCATGTCGTCCTCGAGGAACTTCCGGTAGCGGACCTCGGTGCCGAGCATCGAGAGTACCCGGTCGTCCTCCAGGCAGAGCGGGGTGCGGGCGATGGAGGTCGAAGCGTAGGGCACGTCCAGGCCCGCCTCGAGCAGGAGGCGCACGACCGGGAGTTCGTTGCCCTCGTAGCCGGCGACCATCACCCTGCCCTCGAGCCCGGAGAACGGCGCCATCGCCTCGCGCACCTTCGAAGCCTCCTCCTGGGCGACGGCACGGACGGCCTCCGCATCGAGCCCGAGGGCCTCCCCGATGCGACTGATCCATCCGGCCGTGGCGTTCGCTCCGATCGGGTTGCCCTCGACAACGGAAGCGCCATGCTCCCGGAACAGGGCGGCAGTCTTTTCATAGAAGGGGTGGAGCACCGCCACCGCTTCGGCCCTCCCCGCTTCGCGGTAATCCTCGAGCGCCGTGCCCGGCAGGGCCACGACGGAGCTGACGCCGATCTTCTGCAGGACGGCGCCGACCGCCATGGCGTCGACCGGGAAGATCTCGCCGACGAGGGCCACCGATTTGGGTTTCCTGGAGGCCGCGAAGTCGCCGAAACGCTCGAGCAGGGTCGACACGGCCACGTCCTTGGCCTCCGGATGCGTACGGATCTGGAAAGCCGGAAGACGCACAAGCACCACCTCGGCGTTGCCTGCCTGCCGCGGCAGCAGCTCCTCGGCGATGCCGGCGGTCTCGGCAACGCAGGTGCTGACAACGGGAATGAGCCGGACCGAAGGATCGAGGGCGATCTCCTCGATCGTGCGCCGCAGATCGTCGGTCATCGTGCCGCCGGAGATCTGTGCGTTCATCAGCCCGGAAGAGATGATGGACTTGCGCGCCGCGTAGAACTGCGACACGAAGGTGAGCCCGTACAGGCACCCCTGGTCGGCAGCCATGCAGACCTGGGCGCCGTCTATTCTGGTAAGGACCCTCAACCCGCCGAACGCGGGACACATCGACTGCGGATGCAGTCCGCTACAGCTCTTTTTCCCCATGGGAGACAACCCGTTTAATGACCTTCTGGATATATGCGCCGCCGGCGACGGCGTGCGGCATGGCATGCATGGCTTCGACCGCCTCGCTGCGGTCCCGGTACCGGCCGGTCCTCAGCCGCCAGTACTTCCTGCCGGCCTGCCATGCCGGCCAGACGGCCGAAACGACGCCCGAGGAGTCGAGGCGGGAGAGCTCGCGCAGGGCGGTCGAGCGGAGCGAGAAGGTGGCGAGCACGATGGTGAACTCCCCCTCGTCGAGCAGCACCCCTTCCGCCGGAGCCGGAGGCGCGACGACAGGGGGCGGCGGAGGAAGGGAGGGGGCGGCAACCCGGGCCGGCTCCGGACGGAACCACCCGAGTGGGGCCTGCGGCAGTCCGGCGATCGTGCCGGAACGGAAGGCGAGAAAACCCCCGACAAAGGCGGCAAGAACCGCGAAGAGCGCCACGAGGGCCGGCACGGCCATGCGCCGCCGGACGGGCGAAGCCATCGGTATGGAGGCAAGCCCCTCGTAGGATCCGTTGGCAAGCTCGAGAAGTCCCGACTCGGGGCGGAAGCGGACGCGATTTTTCTCCGAAAGCTCGAAGCGGCCGAATCCGGAAAGCAAGAGGGGCTCCCTCCGGCGAAGGGTGGCGGTAAACGCCTTCTTGAGTGCGCGCGCAATCTTTCGCGCCTCGTCCTCCTCGAGTGCGAGCCCCGTGCGGAGCAGCTGCAGGGTGTCGTCGCCCCTCGTCTGGCGCTGCCAGGCAAGCGTGTTCGACGGCGGGGTGTAGACCCTCTCGCCGTCGCGCTCCATGCGCGAAGGGGCACTGTAGCTGACACTGAAGGAGCCGAGCCCCCGGACCGAAACCGCACCGCCGTCGAGAAGCGCGGAAGCCATCGCCGCTGAAAAGCGGGAAAGGAGGGAGCGGGCCCGGTCACGCTCGAGCCCAAGCAGGCCGGAGAGGCGCTCTATGCAGTCGGATGCAGCCATGCGCGGATAAGGGGGAGATTGCCGTAAAAGAAACCAATATAACACATACCCGCATAAAAATCCCCCGGGGGAGGAGGAGCGGGGAAAAGAGGCCGGCCATGCCGTTTTTTTTTCTTACTTAAAGAAATTGCGACCTTCCGCCAACCCGATCCACCAGAAAAAAACCGATGACCCAGACGGCACTTTCGGTCAGCGAACTGACGAGACTGATCAAGGGCGAACTCGAGTCCACCTTTCCCGCCGTGCGGGTGAGGGGCGAGATATCCAACTGCAAGAAACCCAGCTCGGGCCATCTCTACCTCACACTGAAGGATGAGGGGGCCCAGGTCCCGGCCGTTGTCTGGAAACACACTGCGGCCCGCCTCCAGACCGATCTCAGGGACGGCATGAGCGTCGTTGCCGAAGGCCGGCTCGAGGTCTACATGCCGGCGGGACGCTACCAGCTGATCTGCTCAAGCATCACCGAGGAAGGCCAGGGAGCCCTGCAGCTGGCCTTCGCCGAACTCCTCCGGAAACTCTCCGGACTCGGATGGTTCCGTGAGGAAATCAAGAAACGCCCGCCCCGTTTCCCCCGCTCGATCGGCCTCATCACCTCGCCGACCGGAGCGGTCATCGAAGACATGCAGAACGTGCTCTCCCGGCGCTACCCCGCCGCCGCGCTCCGGCTCTACCCGGTCAAGGTGCAGGGGCGCGACGCCGCCCCCTCCGTGGTGAAGGCCCTCAGGTGGTTCAACGCCCAGGAGGGGGAAGCCCGCCCCGACGTGCTCATCGTTGCGCGCGGAGGAGGCTCGATGGAGGATCTGCAGGCCTTCAACGAGGAATCGGTCGCCCTGGCGATCTACCGCTCCGGGATCCCCGTCATCAGCGCTGTCGGCCACGAGACCGACATCACCATCGCCGATATGGTGGCCGACCTGCGTGCCGGCACCCCGTCGATCGCGGCCGAGCTGGCCGTCCCCGACAGCCTCGAACTGCTGCGCTCCCTGAGGGAGCATACCTCCCGGCAGTCGGCGCTGGCAATGTCGAAGGTCCAGGGAGCCGAACGGGAGATAGAGTCCATCCGCGGCAGCTACGCCTTCAACAGGCCGCTCAACCTCATCGAGCAGTTTTCAAGGGAGGCGGACTCCTTCCCGGAGAGAATGCGGCTCACGCTCAACGCCACCCTTCGCGACACCCTCCATCATCACGAAGCGGCCCTGCGCCACCTCAGCCTGCTCGACTACCGCAAGACGCTCGAAAGGGGGTACGTGCTCGTAAAGAAAGAAGGGAAGGTGGTGACGGGGGGTGCCGCGCTCGGCGAAGGCGACAGGGTGGAACTCTCGTTCCGGGACGGCACCCTCGAAGCGGAGATCAGGGGCGATCTTTGCTCACCCGGCTGAGCCGCCGCGAAGGATCCTGCGAACCAGCTCGAGGTCCTCGGCGGTATTCACCCCGGGGCTGTCGGTCGAGGTCTCCATGCAGCGGATGCTGAAGCCGTTCTCAAGCAGGCGGAGCTGCTCGAGCGACTCGGCAGCCTCGAGCATCGAGACCGGCATCGAAGCGAAGCGCTGCAGGACATCGGCCCGGAACGCGTAGAGCCCGACGTGACGGTAGAGCCTGAGCGAAGATGAAGCGTTGCGCACGTAGGGCACGGGGCTGCGCGAGAAGTAGAGCGCCCTGCCGTTGCAGTCCATCACCACCTTCACCACGTGCGGGTCCTCAAGCTCGCTCCGGTTTCCGGCCCCGATCGGGAAAACGAGGGTGGTGCAGTCCGGCAGCGTTGAACCCTCGGGGGCGTCGAAGTAGGGACGGAGGACGAGATCGATGTTCTCCGGACTGATCAGCGGCTCGTCCCCCTGCAGGTTCACCAGGACGTCGGCATCGAGGCCGCGGGCCGCCATGGCGATGCGCTCCGAGCCGCAGGAGAGCTCGGGAGGGGTGAGCACCACCCGGGCCCCGAGCGGCTCGAGCACCCGCACGATCTCCGGGCTGTCGGCCGCAACGACGACCTCCGTGGCCAGGCGCGACTTCATGGCCTGGCGCCAGGTGCGGACGATGAGCGGCTCGCCTTCGAGGTCGGCGAGCATCTTTCGGGGAAGTCGGCTGGAATCGAGGCGGGCCGGAATGAGGATGGCGGCGTTCATAGCACGGGAATGGAGGAGTTCCGGAGGATGTGGCGGGCCTCGTCCACGGAGAGCCCTTCAAGCATGACGCTTTTCGAACGGGAGGTAGCACCGGAGACGATGGATACCCGCTCGCGGGATATGGAGAACAGCTTCGAAAGGAGCCGGCAGCACTCCCGGTTGGCCGCGTCGTCGACCGGCGCCGATTTCAGGGAGACTTTCAGCATGCCGCCATAGGGGCCGGAAACCGCGCTCTTCGAGGAACGCGGCTGTACCCTGACGCCCAGGAGGGCGCTGCCCTTCTTTTCGCGGAGTTCGACCAATGGAAAAAATCCTAGCCGAGCACCTTCGGGACCCGGAAGAAGCGGTCCTGGCGGTCGGGTGCGTTCTTGAGCGCCTGGGCGTTCTCGATGGAGGGGCTCTCAACGTCGTCGCGCAGCACGTTCTTCTGGTCGTGGATGTTGCTCAGGGGCTCGACGCCTTCGGTGTCGATCTCGTTGAGCTTCTCGACGTAGTGGAGGATGCTGTTGAGCTCCTGGGTCATCCGCTCAGCCTCATCGGAGGTGAAGCTGAGCCGGGCGAGCTGGGCGATGTACTCGACGTTTTCTCTGGTGACGGACATGGTATGCTTGGTCGTGGTGATTGAATGATGAAACGGATGCGGCCGCCGGCATCTAAAGCCTGCAGCTGGTCATGACGCACTCCTCCGTCCGGCACTTCAGCCGCCCTTCGATCGGCGCCCAGTCGCGCTGTTCCTCGCCGAGGTAGATCTGGCGGGGACGGGCGATCTTCTGCTCCGGGTCCTGGACATGCTCGGTCCACTGCGAGAGCCAGCCGGGAATGCGGCCGATGGCGAAAAGAACCGGGAACATGTCGAGCGGGAAGCCCATCGCCTGGTAGATCAATCCGGAGTAGAAGTCCACGTTCGGATAGAGCTTGCGCGAAATGAAGTAGTCGTCCTCGAGGGCGATGCGCTCGAGCTCGAGCGCGATGTCGAGCAGCGGGCTGCGGCCGGTCTCCTCGAACACCTCGAAGGCGATCTTCTTGATGATCTTGGCCCTGGGGTCGTAGTTCTTGTAGACCCGGTGCCCGAAACCCATAAGACGGCCGCTTCCGGCCTTGACCGCCCTGATGAACTCCGGCACCCTCTCGACGGAGCCGATCTCGAGCAGCATGCGGATGACCGCCTCGTTGGCCCCTCCGTGCTTGGGCCCGTAGAGCGCGGCGCAACCGGCCGCGACGGCCGTATAGGGATCGACGCCCGAGCTGCCGACGGCACGCACGGCGCTCGTCGAGCAGTTCTGCTCATGGTCGGCGTGCAGGATGAAGAGCACGTCGAGCGCATGCTCGAGCACCGGGTTCGGACGGTAGTCGTGCTCGGTCATCTTGAACATCATGGAGAGGAAGTTGCCGGCGTAGCTCAGATCGTTGTCCGGCAGGACGTAGGGGAAGCCCATGCTGTGGCGGTAGCTCATGGCGGCCAGCGTCGGGATCTTGCCGATGAGGCGGCGCACCTGGAGCTTGCGCGAAGCCTCGCTGGTGATCTCCTTGGCGTCGGGATAGAAGGTCGAAAGCGCCCCCACCATGCCGACCATGATGCCCATCGGATGGGCGTCGTAGCGGAACCCGTCCATGAACTTCACGATGTTGGAGTGGGTCATGGTGTGGTGGCGGATGTTGTAGGTCCAGGCGTCGAGGCGCTCCCGGTCCGGCAGTTCGCCCTTGATGAGCAGGTAGGCCGTCTCGAGGAACGTGCTGTGCTCGGCGAGCTGCTCGATGGGGTAGCCGCGGTAGCGGAGAATACCCCGGTCGCCGTCGATGTAGGTGATGGCGCTCTTGCAGGATGCGGTGTTGAGGAAGCCGGGGTCGTAGCCGAGAAGGCCGAAATCGTCGTCCGACACCTTGATCTGGCGGAAGTCCATGGTCCTGAACGTACCGTTCTCCACCGGGATCTCATAGGTTTTTCCCGTGCGGCTGTCGGTGAGGGTAAGCATGCCTGAAGGTGTTGCAGCTGTCATGGCTTGGGTGGTTTCATCCTTGAACTGAAGAGCTGAAGAGCCGGAGGCGGCACGAGAAGGCCCTCCTCGGGCGGATAATATACTCAGAAAAAAAAGGAAAATACTTTTTGGATTTCAGGGGGGCGCTACCTACATTTACAACTCTTCAACGGAGCTGTAGCTCAGTCTGGTTAGAGCGCCTGCCTGTCACGCAGGAGGTCGCGGGTTCGAGCCCCGTCAGCTCCGCAGAACAATCAAGGTCCCCTTCCACGGGGGCCTTTTCTGTTTCCCCCCTCCCGCATCAGCTCCCCCGAAGCCCGCTCAGCCGCTCCTGCGCCTGTCGCGCAGCCAGATCGACTTCGACTGGCCGTCGGCTCCGAGCCGCTCGTCAATCTCGAACAGTTTCGTCGCTGCAATAAGTTCACCGAGCTTGCCGTAGCCGTAGTTGCGCGGATCGAACTCCGGCGACTGCTTGGCGATGTTGCTGCCGGTGGCTGCCAGGTGTGCCCACCCCGCCTCGTCGGAGGAAGCTTCGACCGCGTTGCGAAGCAGGCGCACGAGCCGGGTGTCCTGCTTCAGGTCGGAAGCGGACTTCCGCCTGATCGGCTCGTTCTCGTTGATCTTGGCCCGCAGCACCTCGGTGTAGATGAACTTGTCGCAGGCGGACACGAACGGACCCGGGGTCTTCTTCTCGCCGAAGCCGTAGACGGTAAGCCCCGCCTCGCGGATGCGCACGGCAAGCTTCGTGAAGTCGCTGTCGCTCGAGACGATGCAGAAGCCGTTGAAGCGCCCTGTATAGAGCAGGTCCATGGCGTCGATGATCATGGCGCTGTCGGTCGAGTTCTTGCCCTTCGTGTAGCCGAACTGCTGGATGGGCTGGATCGAGTATTCGAGCAGCACCTCCTTCCAGCCCTTCAGGGCCGTCGAGGTCCAGTCACCGTAGATGCGCTTGACGTTCGAGGTACCGTACTTGGCAATTTCCGAGAGCAGCCCCTCGATAATGGCGGGCTGGGTGTTGTCGGCGTCGATGAGTACGGCGAGCCGGTCCGATCGTTCCTCTGCCATGCTGGCTGTTCCTCCCCTGTTTATGTTGGATGCGCCTGCCGTCCGTTGCCGTTGCAGGCTCAGCCCGCAACCCTGAACCCCAGCTCCCGGATGACTGCTTTGAGGGCCTCCGGACTGACCAGGCCGGGGTCGTAGTCCACCCGGACCGTCCCCGCGTCGTGCGAGGCCTCGGTCCCGGATACGCCTTCAAGCTCCATGAGCAAGTCCCTCACCGAGCGCTCGCAGCCACCGCACCTCATCCCCTCGACCTTCAGTTCGATACGCATCGTTCCTCCCGTTTTCGATGTCCACCGCTTCCACAGGTAAGGTACGCAGCCGGCGATCCATCAAAAAATCTTTCCTTGGCAGATGCCCGGGGGAGTGCGTATATTTTACCTTCTGCCGCGCGCCGCCCGCATTACTCGAGGATGGGGAAGCCCGGTGTATCCCGAACCCGCCTACGGACTCCGACCATGAACCTTCCACACCGGCCCCGCACCATGCTCCTCAGGGCGCTCCTCGCGCTCTCTCTCGGAGCGCTCCCCCTGCTCTCGGGCTGCTCGAAACCCCAGAACGAGATCAGGAGGCTGCAGCAGGAGGTGTGGCAGCGCCCCGGCGACACCGCAACCCTGCTGAGTCTGGCCAACGCCTATGCACGCTCGAAACAATACGACCTTGCGGCCGAGACCTACCTGGAAGCGCTGAAGCTCGATCCGGAGCTCGACGCCGCCTACCACTCGCTCGGTGCGGTGCGCTTCAACCAGGAGCGCTACCCCGAAGCCCGCGACTGGTTCCAAAAACACCTCGAACGCGCCCCGTCGGACTCGCTGCGCCACTACGACCTCGGCAACGCGCTCATGCAGCTGAAGGACTACCGCGGAGCCGCGGCGGCCTATGAAGGGGCCATAGAACACAGCCACGCCTTCACCGAAGCCCACTACAACCTCGCCGTCTGCTTCACGCACCTCGGAAGGATGACCGAGGCGCGTCAGATTTATGACTGGCTTCTTGATAAAAACAATTATCTTGCCGTTTCCCTGCAAAGCCACTTGAAAGGGGAAAAGCCGGACGTACGCAAGCCGTGATCCGGCGCTACCATGCCGACCGATACTTATGAGTGACCAGCATATCATCACGCCACAGGACACCCCCCTACCCATAGTACAGGCGGCCGAAGCCATAGACTCCGCACTCCAGGCCCTGGACGCCGTCGGCGCAGGACGCCCGACGGGCACCCTTGTCGAGTTCCGCCAGAAGGTGGAGCCGATCGACCCCATGCGCTGGCTCGCCCGGCAGAAGGCATGGCCGAAGATATTCTGGCGCAGCCGGGAGCGAGACTTCACCGCCGCCGGCCTCGGTTCGGCCGACACGGTGAGCTTCGCCGGCCGTGAACCCAACGCCTCCGTCTTCCGGCGCCTCGGGGAGACGATGGGCACAAAGAAGCACGACGCGAGATACTTCGGGGGCATCGCCTTCAACAGCCTCGAAGCCGAAAGGGAGGAGTGGAAGCGCTTTCCCGCATTCTCCTTCATACTCCCCCTCGTCGAACTCACCGAGGAGAACGGCGAGCAGAGCCTTTGCTGCCGGATCGTGCCCGGCACAAGGGAGGAGACGGCCGAACGGGCCGCTGAAGCCCGCCGCATCCTCTCAGCGCTCAAAGGCCCCCTCACGGATGAAGCGGCCGGCATTCCGGCCGTCCGCAGCCGCTCCTGCAGCCCCGACCGCGAGGGATGGATCAGAAACTGCCAGAGGGCGATCGAAACCTTCGAAGAGGGCAGCACCGAAAAAATCATGCTCGCCCGCCGCACGACCCTCGAGTTCGCCGCCCCCTTCGACCCGATGCTCATCCTCCTCCGCCACCCCTACCCGAAAAACGCGACCTACCGGTTCTACTTCGAGCCCGAAGAGGGGTGCGCGTTCCTGAGCTTCACCCCCGAGCGTCTCTACCGTCGCGACGGCCGCCGGCTCCTCACCGAAGCCCTCGCCGGGACCTGCTCGAAAGAGAATGCCGAGCTGAGCGACGAATGCGCCTCCCGGGCCCTCCTGGCCTCCGAAAAGGATCTGAGGGAGCACCGGTTCGTGAAGGACATGATCGAGAGCGAACTGCAGCCGGCCTGCCGGCGGATCGAGATGGAGGACGACGTGCAGGTGCTGCAGCTCAACCGGCTCGCCCACCTCTATGCCCGCTGCACGGCCGAACTGAAGCCCGAGTGCGCCGGCGACGGCCAGGTGCTCTCCATCCTCCACCCGACGCCCGCCGTCGGAGGGGTGCCGAAAGAGGAGGCGATGCGCCGCATCCTCGAGTTCGAACCCTTCGCCCGCGGCTGGTACGCCGGGCCGGTCGGCTGGATCAGCCGCGATTCGAGCGAGCTTGCCGTCGGGATCCGCTCGGCCCTCGTGCAAAGCGCCACGGCCTGCCTCTACTCCGGGGCGGGCCTCGTGCGCGGCTCCGACCCGGAGCTGGAGTGGGCGGAGGTCGAGCAGAAGATCGGCGACCTCGTCGCCATCACCGGAGCCACGCCGTGAACAACCGCCAGGTGACGACCCTCTGGAGCACCGTCCTCGTCGAAGAGCTCGTCCGCCAGGATGCCTCGATGTTCTGCATCTCTCCCGGATCGCGCTCCACGCCGCTCACCGCGGCCGTCGCCCGCAACCCCGACGCCCGGTGGAAGATGTTCCCCGACGAGCGCTCCGCAGGGTTCTTCGCCCTCGGCCACGCCCGCGCCACCGGCCGCCCCGCCGTGCTCGTCTGCACCTCCGGCACGGCGGTGGCCAACTACTTCCCCGCGGTCGTCGAAGCCTCTAGCGACCATGTGCCGATGATCGTCATCTCGGCCGACCGCCCCTTCGAGCTGCTCGAATGCGGTGCCAACCAGACCATCCGCCAGGACAACATCTTCGGCAGCTACGTGCGCTGGCACATGCAGCTGCCGCTGCCCTCGAGCGACATCCCGCTCCAGTCGCTGCTCTCGACCGTCGGCCACGCCGTGGCAAGAAGCCTCGGATCCCCGAACGGCCCGGTCCACCTGAACCAGCCGTTCCGCGAACCCTTCGACCCCGAACCCTTCGAAGACGAGACCCCTTGGCTCGAGCCGCTCCGCGCATGGAAGATCGACCGGCGGCCCCGCACCAGCACGCCGCAGCCCGAACGCCGGCCGGACGCCCGGGCCGTCGCCACCCTGCGCGGCCTGCTCTCCGGGGCCCACAGCCCGCTCTTCATCGCCGGGAGCATGAGCTCCCGTGAGGACGCGCTCGCACTCGAAGCGCTCTCGGAAGACCTCCGGGTGCCGCTCTACTGCGACCTCTCCTCCGGGCTCCGCCTGAAGAAGGGGCGCGGCGCGTGGCAGCAGGCCTTCGCCTCACCGGCCTTCCTGGAGCATTTCCGGCCGGACCTCGTCGTGCACTTCGGCGGGCGGCTCGTCGCCCGCCATCCCTCGGCCGCACTCAGGACCTGGAAGCCCGACCACTACGTAGTAGTGCGCGAACACCCCTGGCGCTACGAGCCCGACTATCCGGTACAGCTCTCCGTCGAGTCGCCGATCGCAGCCGCCGCCCGCGAACTCACGGGCAGCCGGAGCCAACCCTGCGGCATACTCGAAGAGGCCGAAGGGTTCTTCATGCGGTGCGCCGAAACGCTCGACGCCCTCACGGATCCCGGCCTCGCCCTGAGTGAAATCTCCGCCGCACGGCTCACCTCGAAGCTCATCGCCCCGCACGAGGCGCTCTTCACCTCCAACAGCATGGCGGTGCGCATGCTCGACTCCTTCTCCGCGGCCCCGCACGCCGAGGGCCCCCGGACGGCCCTCAACCGGGGAGCCAGCGGCATCGACGGCATCATCTCGACCGGCGCAGGGTTCGCCGAAGGACTCGGAACCGCAGGCACGCTCCTCATCGGCGACATCGCCTTCCTGCACGACCTCAACGCACTCTCGCTCCTCGCCTCGCTCAGCCGTCCGATGCGCATCGTGCTGCTCAACAACAACGGAGGAGGGATCTTCTCGTTCCTGCCGGTGGCGGCCTGCGACGACATCTTCGAAGAGCACTTCGCCACCCCCCAGCACTTCAGTGCACGGCCTGCGGCGGAGATGTTCGGACTCGGCTACGCAGCGCCCCGCACCAACCGGGAGTTCGAAGCGTGTTTCCTCGAAGCCGGCCGCTCGAAAAAAAGCACCCTCATCGAAATCGTCACCTCGCGCCAGGAGAATGTCGAGCGGCACCGCACCCTCCAGGCCCGCTTCAACGCCCTGGCGGAGTCGGCCTTCGGCTGAGACGGGGGTTTGCTTTTGCGTCTTCCGCACAAAAAGCGTTACCTTTAAGGCAGGCATCAGCTGGATGCCGGCGTTGAATGAGAAGCAACCAAGAAGTTTCCGGCCATGTTGGGAGACGTACTGCTGATCAACGACCAGCACAAATCGGCTGCGGGCGCCATCCTGGAGCGGGTGCTCCTGGATCTCGAGCTGCTCCGCAAAAAACAGCCCGGCGAAAAGTTCGTCGTAGCCATATCGGGCGAATCGGGCGCAGGAAAATCCGAGCTTTCGCACTCGCTTGCCCTCCTGCTCAAAGGCCGCGGCATCCGGGTCAAGATCCTCCACACCGACAACTACTACCACGTCCATCCGCTCGACCGGCGGAAACACCGCATCGAGAGCAACTACGAGGCCGTCGGCGTACAGGAATACGACTGGGAGGAGCTGCACTGCAACATCGAGGATTTCCGCCGGAACCGCACGGCCTCGATCCCCTGCATCGACATCATCACCGAGGAGGTCGACCGGCTCCGCACCGACTTCAGCAAGATCCAGCTGCTCATCATCGACGGCCTCTACGCCATCCGCACGGAAGGCGTGGACCTCAAGGTCTTCATCGACCTCACCTACCACGAAACGAAACTCAGCCAGATGCTGCGCTGCAAGGAGCCGACGGACGGCTACCGCTGGAAGGTCCTCGAACAGGAGCACCGGCACGTCAGCGCCCTCAAGCCCCTGGCGGACCTGCACATCGACAAACACTACCGGGTCTTCGACCCCCAGGTCGCCAACCAGGCCCCCCGGCCGTGGCAGCAGAAGGCCCCCCACATGGCCGTCTACCCGTCCGGGAACCGCTGAGCGGCACGGCACAAGCGACAGAGAGCAGGCGAAGCCTGCACGGATAACGACACGGATCACCGGAGAGCGGGCGGGCCCCGAAGCGACGGGGCCCGTCTTGCATGGAAGGGTGGCTACAGAGGGTGGCTACAGGTAGAAGACGTGCCGCCCGACCGTCGCCACTTCGGTGCGGGTGTCGGCCCAGTAGGGCTTTACGTAGTCGGCATGGTAGAAGAGCACGCCCTCGAGGTTCCTGGCGATGGGCAGGTCGGGGTTGAGCATCACCTCCAGCGCCGCCGCCATCGCCTTCTCCCACGCCTTGCGGTTGGGCTCGCGGTCGGCCATGCCGTCCCAGTACCAGCTGAACTGCTTGTACTGCTTGACGACCCCCTCGATCGTATCGGGGTAGCGGGATGATTTCACACGGTTGAGGGTAACGACGCCGACGGCGAGCATGCCGTCCCAGGATTCACCGCGCGCCTCGTGGTAGATGTTCCGGGCGAGCCACTTGAGCTCGGCCGAATCGATAGAGGCGAGCCTGCCCGCAGAAGCGTGGGCCGACTGCTCGGCCGCGCTGCCGGTATGGCCCGGGGCGGGATGGTGGTGGTGGCGGGCTGCGACGCCTGCCGAGAACAGGCCGGCCATGGCGACTGCGCCGCCGACCTTGCGGAGCCGTTTTGCGGGAAAGGCTCCCACCCACTGCCTGACATGCCGTTTCATCTTTTTCATGCCCCATCCTCCTTTTCAGCCGCTCCGGATTCCGGAGGGATTGGTTGGCGGGATTCATGCGAGCGTAGACGCTGCTTCAAGGCAAATTACGAAAATTTTGATTTATCCCGCAGGGAGGAGCGTGCCGGGCCGGGCGGGCCCGGCGCACGGCGCTGAAAACAGGCATCTTTTCCGTACTTTCTGCAGAACCACCCACACGAACCACAAGAGCGTTTCGAGCATGCCACACACGAGCCCCGAAAGAAACAGCTGGAAATCCAGGACCGGTTTCATCCTTGCCGCCATCGGCTCGGCCGTCGGGCTGGGCAACATCTGGCGGTTTTCGTACCTGACCTACGAGAACGGCGGCGGAGCCTTCCTCATCCCCTACCTCGTCGCCCTCCTGACGGCCGGCCTGCCGCTCCTCATCCTCGAGTTCGGCATCGGCCACGAGCGCTTCGGCAGCGCCCCGCTCGCCTTCCACAAGATCAGCCCCCGGTGGGAGTGGCTCGGCTGGTGGCCCCTCCTCTTCACGATGTTCGGCATCGTCCTCTACTATTCGGTGGTGATCGCCTGGTGCCTCGACTACCTCTTCTACTCCCTCACCCTCGCCTGGGGTGACGACCCCAACCGGTTCTTTTTCGAGTCGTTCCTGCAGGTGAGCTCCTCCCCCGCCGAAATCGGCTCCGTGCGTCCGCCGATATTCATCGCGCTCCTCGTGGTCTGGCTGCTGAACTGGGCCATCATCATCCGCGGCGTCGGCCGCGGCATCGAACTGGCCAACAAGATCTTCATGCCCCTCCTGCTCCTGCTCACCCTGGCCCTGGTCTTCTGGGCACTGAACCTGGAGGGAGCCATGGTGGGGGTGGAGGCCTACCTCCGGCCCGACTTCTCCAAACTCGCCGACCCGATGGTATGGGTGAGCGCCTACGGCCAGATCTTCTTCACGCTCAGCCTCGGCTTCGGCATCATGATCGCCTACGCCAGCTACATGCCCTATGAGTCGAACATGACGGGAAGCGCCGTCATCACCGCGCTTGCCAACAGCGCATTCTCGCTGCTGTCGGGATTCGGCGTCTTCGCCGTCCTCGGTTTCATGTCCGCAACCCAGGGCATCCCGATCGAAAAGGTGGTGCAGCAGAGCATCGGCCTCGCCTTCGTCGCCTACCCGAAGGCCATCTCGCTGCTCGGCGCCTCGGGCCCCGTCTTCGGCGTTCTCTTCTTCCTGAGCCTTACGGTGGCCGGCCTCTCCTCCTCGATCTCCATCGTCGAGGCCTTCGTTTCCGGCGTCGAAGACAAGTTCGCCATCAACCGCCCCATGCTCGTCAGCGTGCTCTCCGTGCTCGGCTTCGCCGGCGGGCTCGTCTTCACGACGAAAGGCGGCCTGCTCTGGCTCGACATCGTCGACCACTTCATCAACAATTACGGCCTGATCGTGGCCGGCCTGCTCGAATGCCTCGCCGTCGGCTGGTTCTTCCGGCTCGAAATCATCCGCCGCCACCTCAACCGGGTTTCGAAACTCCAGCTCGGCACCTGGTGGAACCTGACCATCCGCTTCGCACTCCCCCTCTTCCTCTGCGTCATCCTGCTCAACCAGCTGGTCCGCGAACTCATGAGCGCCTACGGCAACTACTCCTGGGGCAGCCTTATGGCGATCGGCGGAAGCTGGATGGGCATTTCGCTGCTCGGCGCCTTCGTTTTGGCCACCCGGCAGTGGAAAACCGACAACCATCTCAAAGGGGGGCGTGGTGAGGAGCTCTGAAATCCAGCTGACGAGCGTCGGCCGGGAGGAAAATCCCTGGATCCTCTTCCTCCACGGGTTCCTCGGCGCGGGCAGCGACTGGCTCGGCCATGCCCGACGGCTCGAAGCGGACTACTGCTCGCTGCTCGTCGACCTTCCCGGACACGGAACGGCGCCCGTCCCCGAAGAGGGGGACCCGGAGCGCTACTTCACGGAATGCGTCGACGCCATTGCCGACCTCGTGCGCCGCCGAGGAACGCCGGGATTCCTCGTCGGCTACTCGATGGGGGGGAGGATCGGCCTCGCCCTCTCGCTCCGCCACCCCGACCTCTTTTCGGCGGCGGTTATCGTCTCCTCCTCCCCGGGCCTCAAGACGGAAGAGGAGCGCTCCGCACGCCGGAGGAGCGACGAGGGAATCGCGCGCAAGATCGAGAGGAATTTCGGAGGCTTCATCGAGGCGTGGTACCAGATGCCGCTCTTTTCGACCCTGAAAGCACATCCGCTCTTCGGGGAGATCGACTCGAAACGCAGAGAGGGAGAGCCGCGAAAACTGGCCGCGGCGCTGCGCCTGCTCGGCACCGGAAGCCAGCCCCCGTTCTGGCAGATGCTTCCCGAAAGCCGCGTGCCGATGCTCTTCATGGCGGGCCAAAAAGACGCCAAATACGTTGAGATTGGCCGGCAAATGGTTACTTTGCATTCCATGTCGAGCCTCGAGCTCTTCGAGGGGTGCGGCCACACCCTGCATATCGAAGAGCGGGAGGTGTTCCTCCGGAAGCTGCTCGATTTTTTCAACCAGCATCAAGCATTCAGATCATGAGCACCGTCAACTGGACCAGCGCAGGCGAATTCTCCGATATCCTCTACCATAAAGCCGAAGGTATCGCCAAGATCACCATCAACCGTCCCGAGCGGCGCAACGCCTTCCGTCCCCAGACGGTCGAACAGATGATCGAAGCCCTGCAGGATGCGCGCAACGACGAGCAGATCGGCGTCGTCATCCTGACCGGCGCGGGAGATCTGGCCTTCTGCTCCGGCGGCGACCAGAAGATCCGCGGCAACGCCGGCTACGCCGACGCCAAAGGGGTCAACAAGCTCAACGTGCTCGACTTCCAGCGCGACATCCGCACCTGCCCGAAACCGGTGATCGCCATGGTCGCCGGCTACGCCATCGGCGGCGGCCACGTGCTGCACATGCTCTGCGACCTCACCATCGCGGCCGAGAACGCCCGCTTCGGCCAGACCGGCCCCCGGGTCGGCTCCTTCGACGGAGGCTGGGGAGCCAGCTACATGGCGCGCCTCGTCGGCCAGAAAAAGGCCCGCGAGATCTGGTACCTCTGCCGCCAGTACGATGCACAGCAGGCGCTCCAGATGGGGCTCGTCAACACCGTCGTCCCGCTCGAGAAGCTCGAGGAGGAGACCGTGCAGTGGTGCCGCGAGATCCTGGAGAACTCTCCGCTTGCGATCCGCTGCCTGAAGGCGTCGCTGAACGCCGACTGCGACGGGCAGGCAGGCCTGCAGGAACTTGCCGGCAACGCCACCATGCTCTACTACATGAGCGAAGAAGGGCAGGAAGGCCGCAACGCCTTCGTCGAGAAGCGCAAGCCCGACTTCGGCCGATTCCCGAAACGGCCTTGAGCGCCTCCTACGCCTATCTCTACCGGTACACCCTTCCCTTCACCGAACCGGTCAGCGTCAGGGGCCGCCGCCTCCTGAACCGGGAGGGCCTGCTCCTGGCACTGAAAAGCGAGGACGGCGCCCACGGCGCGTGGGGCGAAATCGCCCCCCTTCCCGGCCTGCACCGCGAGACGCTCGAGGGCGCCGAGCGACAGATCCTCGAAACCCTTTCCCGCCACGGCGAAAACGGCTCCTCGCTGTGCACCGAAGGACTCTTCCCTTCGGTACGCATGGGGCTCGAAATGGCGGTCATGAACCTCGAAGCCTCCATCACCGGCCGCCGGCCCTTCGGCCTCGACGCCCGCTCACCCCTCCCCGCCGTTCCGCTCAACGCGCTTCTGGCGGGACCGACCGAGAGCGTGCTCGCCCATGCCGAAGCGAGCTTCCGGGCCGGCTACCGCGCCTTCAAGCTGAAGGTGCGGCTCGAAGAGCGCGGGCGGGCGCTCGACTCGGTACGCGAGCTGCACCGCATGTTCGAAGGCCGGGCCAGGCTCCGGCTCGACGCCAACCAGGCCTTCACGCTCGAAGAGGCCGTACGGTTCGCCCGGGAGCTGCCGGAAGGGAGCGTCTCCTACATCGAGGAGCCGCTGAGAGAACCCCGGAACATCGCCGAATTCCATAACAGGACCGGCCTCTCTTCCGCGCTCGACGAAACCCTCTGGCAGAAGCCCGGCCTCTTCGAGTCCCTTCCCGAAAAGGCCGTCGGCGCCCTTGTCCTCAAGCCCAACTGCCTCGGCGGGCTCGCCGCAGTCCTCCGGCTGGTCAGCCACGCCGCGGAGCACGGAATGGAGGTGGTCTTCAGCTCCGCCTACGAAAGCGGCGTAAGCCTCGGCTTCTACACCCTCCTGGCCGCGGCGACCTCGCCCCGCCCGGCAGCCTGCGGGCTCGACACCTTCCGCAGCCTCAAGGTCGACCTCTCCCGGAATCCGCCGAGGAGCGAAGGCGGAGTGCTCAAGCCGGAGGCCATCTACCGGGAAAGCTGCCGGGTCGAAACCCGCAGGCTCAGCCTCGCCTCGATATGGACCCTCTGAGCGCCCCACCGAACGACCCCGTCGCCGCGGCGGCGTCCCTCTACCGGGATGCGCCCCTGCTCCGCACTCCCGACGCCGTCCTCTCTTTCGAAGCATGCAGCCAGGCCGCCGGCCGGATCGCCTCCATGCTCCTCGCCCGGGGCCTGGAGAAGGGGGACCGCGTCGCCGTCGTCTCGACGGGCACCCCCGAAAGCGTCCTGCTGCTCCTCGCCCTCCTGCGCGCCGGCATGGTGGCCGCGCCGCTCAACCACCGCCTTCCCGAAGCCCGGCTCCGCCAGATGCTCGAGGCACTCCGCCCCGCCCTCACCCTCACCGGCGAGGGCTCGCCGCTCGAAATGGATGCCGCCGCGGAAACGGAGGATATCGTCCGGCTCATGGCCGAATCCCGCGGCTTCGACCATGCACTGCCCGACCCGGGCCCGGCCGACAGGCCTGCAACCCTCATCCATACCTCGGCGAGCACCGGCCCGGCGAAAGCGGCCGTCCACTCGCTCGAAAACCACTGGTACAACGCGCTCGGCTCGAACCTGAACATCCCGTTCGGGCGGGGCGACACCTGGCTGCTCTCGCTTCCGCTCTTCCACGTCGGAGGGTACGCGCCCATCTTCCGGGCGCTCGCTTCGGGAGGAGCCCTCGCACTCGACCGCCAGGGAACGCCCCTCCCCCACACCCTCGAACGGTTCCTCCCGACGCACCTCTCGCTCGTGCCCACCCAGCTCTACCGGCTCATCGAGAGTGGAAGGGGACAGGAGGAGGCGAAGGGGATCAGGGCCATCCTCCTCGGCGGCAGCGCGGCCTCGACCCGCCTCGTCGACGAAGCGGCCCGAAAGGGGCTCCCTGTCTATCTCAGCTACGGCTCGACCGAGATGGGCTCGCAAATCGCCACCACCCCCGGACCGGTCCGGGGCGCCCGAGAGGACAGCGGACAGGTGCTCAGGTGGCGCGAGCTTCGCCGTGCCCCCGACGGAGAGCTCCTCGTCCGCGGCCGCTGCCTCTTTTCGGGCTACCTCCGCGGGGAAGAGGTGGACCCCTGCCGCGACGCCCGGGGGTGGTTCCACACCGGCGACATGGGCCGCATCCTGGAGGACGGCTCGGTGGTGGTGGAGGGCAGGAAGGACGGGATGTTCATCTCGGGAGGAGAGAACATCCACCCGGAGGAGATCGAGCGCGAGCTCACGGCAGTCGAAGGGGTGCGGGCGGCCGTGGTGGCCCCGATCCCGGACCCCGAGTACGGCGAGCGCGCCGCGGCCTTCATAGAGACCTCCCCGGCGGAAGGCCCCGACGAGGAAACCCTCCGGACCGGAATGCAGCGGAGGGTCGGACGGCTGAAGACGCCGGTGGTGTTTTTCAGGGTATGCCAGTGGGCGACGCTTCCGGGTTCGGAGAAGATCGACCGGGCGTGGTACCGGCAATTGGCCCGCGAGTACCGCCGGCCGGAGTCTAGCGGCGGGCCGCCCTGCGCTTGAGGCGGAAGACGGCCCACATCCCGCCGAACCCGGCGATGGGAGCGTAGAAGGCCGCCGAGAAGAGCATGCTGGCAAGAAGGTCGGTAAGGCTCAGCGAAACCGGGGCGAGGGCGAGCTTTTCGGCCTCGAGCAGTGCCTGCACCTGCGGCTGCAGTTCGGGCCGGTTTCGGGCCGTCTCCACCACCCAGTCGATGACGAGCGAGAGGCTCTCGGTGCCCGGCCGGTAGGAGAGGGTCTCCATCAGCACCCACGAGATCGCCTCGGAAAAGATCCCCCCGACGATGCCGCCGAAGAAGGCGAGAATGAAGGCCTCGTTGTAGGCAAGGCGCACCTGGAAGCGCAGGATGCTCCGGTTGAGGGCGATCGAGCCGGCAAGGAAGATCCCGAGGAAGAGGAAGACGTTGAGGAGCGTCAGGTACGGCACCGTCGTCGTGAGGACGACGATGGCGGCCGTCAGCATGACGGCAAAGAGTTTTTCACGGAACGCCATGGAGCTCAGGCAAGTCTTTCGTTGAGGAAGTCGTCCATGGTGTAGAACCCGGGTGCCGTCCTGTGGCGCATGGCGAGCCATGCGGCACTCTCAACAGCGCCGGAGGCGAAGCCGGAGCGGTTCTTTGCGGTATGGGAGATCACGATCTCGTCGGCTTCGGAGTCGATGTATGCCGTATGCTTGCCGAAGACGCCGCCGAGCCGGATGGCAGCCACCTGCAGTTCGTCGGGCCGGATGCGCCGGTCGTCGGAAAGCTGGCGGACGATCGTTTTCTTGCGGCTGTTGGCCTCGAGGATCCGCTCGGCGGCGGCAAGGGCCGTGCCGCTCGGGAAATCGGCCTTGGCGGTATGGTGCTGTTCCGAGAAGGCGATGTCGAACTGCTCGAAGGGCTCGATGAGGCGTGCGGCCTCGCGCACGGTGCGGAGGAAAATATTCACGCCGAGGGAGAAGTTGGCCGAGTAGAGCAGCGAGGCGCCGGCCGACTTCACTTTTTCTGCGACCGCTCCCCTGACGTCGTCCCAGCCGGTCGTCCCGGCCACGATCGGCACGCCCGAGGCGAGCATCGCGTCGAGGTTCTGGAGGAATGCGTCGCGGACGGTGAAATCGATGATGGCGTCGCTGCCCCGGAAGGATTCGGGGGTGATCAGGGCGTCCACGTCGAGGACGGAGGCGGTTTCATGGATGCCGGAGCGGCTGATGACGGCGGCAACCTGCTGGCCCATCCGTCCGTTGCCTACCAGGGTAAACTTCATAGTGTATCGTACGTGCTTGTGCGGTTGAGGCGTGACGGGCCCCGGAAACTCATTCGTCGCTCATGATCTCGAGTATACGGTCGAGGTCGTCACTGGAAAAATACTGGATGTGGATCTCGCCCTTGCCGCCCTTCTTCTCGATGATGCGGACCTTCGTGGCGAGCTTGTTGCGCAGGAGCGACTCGAGCTGGGCGACATGCGGCTCGCGCTCCGGCTTCTCTTTCCCCCCGGTGGCACCCTGCTCGCGGAACAGGCGCGCGACGAGGGCCTCGGTCTGCCGGACCGAGAGCTGGCGGGAGACCACCTGCTTCCAGACCCTCAGCTGCTGCTGTTCGTTGGGCAGGTTGATGAGGGCGCGGGCGTGCCCGAAGGAGATCTCCCGGTTGCGGATGCTGTCCTGCACCTGCAGCGGAAGCTTGAGCAGGCGGAGGAAATTGCTGACCGAAGAGCGGTTCTTGCCGACCTTCCTGGCGACCTCGTCCTGGGTCAGGCGGCACTTGGTCGTCAGGCTCCTGAGCGCCAGGGCGACTTCGATCGCGTTGAGGTCCTCGCGCTGGATGTTCTCGATAAGGGCGAGCTCGAGCTTGCTCTGGTCGGTCTTGGCCTCGATGAGGTAGGCGGGAATGAACTTGTAGCCGGCCTTCTTCACCGCCCTCAGGCGACGCTCGCCGCTGATGAGCTGGTAGCCGTCCCCGTCGCGCTGCACCGTCACCGGCTGGATGATGCCGTTTTCGAGGATGGAGTTCATCAGCTCCTCGAGGGCCGTCTCGTCGAACTCCTTTCGGGGCTGGAACGGGTTGGCGTGGATCTTCCCGACCGGAAGGCTGGCGATCACGCCCTCCACCGCCTCCGTTCCGCTCTCTTCACGGCCGGAGCGTGAGAAGCCCTCTTCGGGAATGAGCGCCTTCAGGCCTTTTCCCAGTGCGTTTTTGGCCATATCCCTCTGTTAGCTGCCGGAAGCTAGCGCTGCCGGACCTTGAATTTCTTGATGTTGCCGTCCCGCTCGAAGATCTCCCGGACGAGGTCCAGATAGTCCTTGGAGCCGATGCTCTGGGCATCGTACAGGAGGGCCGGCATGCCGTGGCTCGGAGCCTCGGAGAGCCGCACGTTCCTGCGGATGTGGGTACGGTATACCTTGTCCTTGAAAAACTTCCGCACCTCTTCGGCCACCTGCGTGGCGAGCCGGAGCCGTGCGTCGTACATGGTCACCAGCACGCCCTCGATCTCCAGCTTCGGGTTCAGGTGCTTGCGCACGATGCTGATCGTGTTGAGCAGCTTGCCGAGGCCCTCGAGCGCGTAGTACTCCGCCTGCACCGGAATGAGCACCGAGTCGGCGGCGGTGAGGGCGTTGAGGGTGATGAGCCCGAGCGAGGGAGGGCAGTCGATGATGATGTAGTCGTACTCGCCGCGGACCGTGTTGAGCACCTTCTGCATCACGTACTCGCGGTCGCGCATGTTCACCAGCTCCACCTCCATGCCGACCAGGTTCACGTTCGAGGGCAGGACGTCGAGGTACTCAAGGCTGGAGCTCATGATGGCGTCCTTGATCTCCCCGCCCTTGACCATCACCTGGTAGAAGGTGTTGTCGATCTCCTCGCCGTTGTCGATACCGAAACCCGAGGTCGCGTTGGCCTGGGGGTCGATGTCGATCAGCAGCGTCCTGAACTCGGAAATCGCAAGGGAGGCGGCAATGTTGACGGCCGTGGTCGTCTTGCCGACCCCGCCCTTCTGGTTTGCAATCGCAATGACTCGGCCCATGTAGTTCAGCAGGGGAATTTGGAGCTGTTGAAGTTCAAATCTGACATACTACATTATACTACTTGAAGATGCTTTTGCAAACTACTATTCGCTGACCATGAGGCGCCTCACGAGAGAATTTTTCACAGCCTCAACACTCGAGCTCACCGAGCGCCTCCTCGGCAAGGTGTTCGTGCGCCGCGCCGCCTCGGGAGCGCTGCTGAAAGGGCGCATCGTCGAAACCGAGGCCTACCTCGGATCGGGCGACGAGGCCTGCCACGCCTGGAGGAAGAAGACCCCGCGCAACGAGGTCATGTTCCGCGCTCCCGGGACCCTCTACGTCTACTTCACCTACGGCTGCCACCACCTCCTGAACATCGTCACCGAGCCGGAGGGGGTGGCCGGGGCGGTGCTCCTGCGGGCGATGGAGCCGCTCGAGGGCATCCCCCTCATGCAGGAGCGGCGCCGGACCGGGCGGGAGACGGAGCTGATGAACGGCCCGGCCAAGCTCGCAGCCGCCCTCCGGCTCGACTGCGGCGACAGTGGACGGGACCTTTTCGGAGATGAGTTCTGGCTGGAGGACGCCCCGCCGCCGCCGCCCTCGGCGATCGCAACGAGCAGCCGCGTCGGCATTACGCGCAGCCGCGAACTGCCATGGAGGAAATACCTTGCCGCAAGTCCCCACGTCTCGAAGGGACGCCCCTCGTGAGGGGGACAAAAAGCCGCGCCGATGTTGGAAAGTTGAAAAAAAATGTCCTTTATTAGGGGACGACCGGCAAGAGAGGATCCACCTTAAACGACGTCCGGAATGCTCGGAACCCCACTCCTTCCAGAAATCAGGGAACTGATCGAGCGCAGGAACTTCAGCGCCCTGCAGAGGATATTCAACGACTGGCTCCCGGTCGACCTTGCCGAGCTCATAAGCGACCTCCCCGAAAACGAACAGGCCATCCTTTTCCGCCTGCTTCCGAAGAACGTCGCCACCGACACGTTCGAGTACCTCGACCTCGACTCCCAGCAGAACCTTCTCGAGGCGCTCACCCAGAAGGACGTCACCCACATCCTCAACAGCATGTCGGCCGACGACCGTACGGCCCTGCTCGAGGAGCTCCCGGGCAACGTGACGCAGGAGCTGCTCCGGCTGCTCTCCTTCAAGGAGTTCAAGATCGCCAAGACCCTGCTCGCCTACGCCGAAGACAGCGTCGGCAGGCTCATGTCGCCCGACTACCTCTCCGTCAAGAAGGACTGGAACATCAACCAGGTCCTCGAATACATCCGCGTCCACGGCCACGAGAGCGAAACCCTCAACGTCATCTACGTCGTCGACGACCACGGCAAGCTGAAGGGCGAGCTGATGGCCCGCGAGCTCCTGCTCTCGAGCCCGGAGAAGAAGGTCCGCGACATCGTCTCCGAGGACAAGATCGTCACCCTGACAGCCACGCAGGACCAGACCGACGCCCTCGAGGCCTTCAAGAAATACGACACCGTCGCCCTCCCGGTGGTCGACTCGAACGGCTACCTCATCGGCATCGTCACCGTCGACGACATGCTCGACGTCGCAGAAGAGGAGGAGACCGAGGACATCCAGAAATTCGGCGGTATCGAAGCCCTCGAAGAGCCCTACATCGACCTGCCCATCCCGCAGCTCATCAAGAAGCGCGCCGTCTGGCTCGTCGTGCTCTTCATCGGCGAGATGCTGACCGCCTCGGCGATGGCCTTCTTCGAGGAGGAGCTTGCAAAAGCCATCGTGCTGGCCACCTTCATCCCGCTCATCATCTCCAGCGGCGGCAACTCCGGCGCGCAGGCCGCGACCCTCATCATCCGCTCGCTCGCCCTCGGCGAAATCACCATCCGCGACTGGTGGAACGTCATGCGACGCGAAATCATCTCCGGCATCGCCCTCGGCGGCCTGCTCGGCGTGATCGGCGTCTTCCGGGTCGTCGTCTGGTCGATGGTTTTCGGCCAGCTCACCATGCAGTGGGTGTACCTGGCGCTCACCGTCGGCATCTCGCTCGTCGGAATCGTCCTCTTCGGCACCCTTGCCGGCTCCATGCTGCCGCTGCTCCTCAAGCACTGGGGGCTCGATCCGGCGACATCCTCGGCGCCCTTCGTCGCCACGCTGGTCGACGTGACCGGCATCGTCATCTACTTCAGCGTGGCCTCGCTGCTCCTCGGGGGCATCTTGCTCTGAAACGAGGCCCAAACCCTTCCATCCGTGCAGATCCAGCGAGAAACACTCGAGTTCGACATTCTTTTCATCGGCGCGGGACCGGCCTCGCTTACGGGAGCGATCCACCTCAGCCGCCTGCTCCGCCGACACAACCCTGAAAACGGGGAAACGATCGAGCCCTCCATCGCCGTCATCGACAAGGGCCGCTACGCCGGCGCGCACCTGCTCTCCGGAGCGATCCTCGACCACCGCGCCCTCCGGGAGTTCATGGAGGACTACCTCGAACGCGGCTGTCCGGCCGGTCCCGCCGTCACACGGGAGAGCGTCTCCTACCTTACCAGGAACCGCAGGGTCCCGATTCCCGGCGTTCCCGAGGCGATGAGCAGCAAAGGCTGCACCGTCTGCTCGATCTCCCGCCTCGGCGAGTGGATGGCAGAGCTCGCCCTCGAAGAGGGAATCGAGCTGTTCGAAGGCATCGCGGCCGTCGCCCCCCTCATCGAGGAGGGCCGACTCGCCGGAGTGGTGACGGACGACAAGGGGGTAGAAAAGGACGGCACCCCCAAAGCGGCATTCGAACCGGGCCCGATCCTCAGGGCGCAGGCCGTCGTCGTGGGCGAAGGGGCCGGAGGATCCCTCACGTCCGAACTCCAGCGGACCTTCAGCCTCCTCGGCGAGGGCGCAGGCCGCGACCAGGAGACCGGCGTGAAGGAGTGCTGGAGGATCCCTCCGGGCAGGATCGCGGCCGGAGAGGTCCTCCACAGCTTCGGCCACCCCCTTCCCCGGAACCGCTACGGCGGCGGGTGGATCTATGCGACCAGCGACACGGAGCTCTCGGTGGGCTTCGTCACCTCGGTCGAGCGCCGGGCGCCGGCGGCCGACCCGCACCTCAACCTGCAGCGCTTCAAGGAGCACCCGTCGGTACGGAGCCTGCTCGAGGGCGGCACCATGCTCGAGTCCGGTGCGCGCACCATCACCTCCGGAGGGCTCGACGCCATGGGCCGGATCTCGGGGCCCGGGTTCCTGCTCGTCGGAGAGTCGGCCGGCATGCTCGACATGCGGCGCCTGAAGGGCATCCACCTGGCCATGAAGTCCGGCATGCTCGCCGCCGAAACCCTCCTCGAGGCGCTCAAAAGCGGCGACTTCTCCGCCGGACGCCTCGCCGGCTACGAAGAGCGGTTCGGCGCCTCCTGGGCCTACGAGGAGCTGCGGGCCTCCCGCAACTACCGCCAGGCGTTCGAAGGGGGGCTCTACCAGGGCCTCCTCCGGACCGGCTTCAGCCTGAAGTTTCCCGGCTCGACGCTGCTCGAGGGACTGGGGGAAGGAGCAGGAAAGGGAACCGATCCGGCCGCCCGATCCCGAAAGGAGATGGCCGAGCTGGAGAAGCAGGAGCGGGAGCACGCCCCCGACGGCCGGCTCACCTTCACGAAGTCCGACACCCTCTACCGATCAGGAACCGTGCACGAGGAGAACCAGCCCTGCCACCTCCGCATCTCGGCAGAGGACATGGCCTCGATCTGCCTCGAGCGGTGCCGGAAGGAGTACCGCAACCCCTGCACCCGGTTCTGCCCGGCAGGGGTCTATGAACTTGCCGAAGGGGGCAGCGCGCTGCGGCTGAACCCATCCAACTGCCTGCACTGCAAGACCTGCCAGGAGGCCGACCCCTACGGCGTCATCACCTGGGTCCCGCCCGAAGGCGGCGGCGGGCCCGGCTACAAACTCAGCTGACGCACGTGGAAAAGAGAAGGAAAAAAGTGCTCGTCGGCCTCTCCGGCGGGGTAGACTCCTCGGTCGCGGCATGCATGCTCGTCCGCCAGGGATTCGAGGTCACGGGCCTGCACCTCCAGCTGCACGCCGAAGGGGAGGATGCGACGCGGCCGGAACCGATGGAGATGAGGATATCGGATCGCAAGGAGTTCGATATTCCCGTCTACCGGTTCAACCTCTCCGGTCGGTTCCGCCGTGAGGTCGAGGACTATTTCCGGGAGGAGTACCTCGCTGCGCATACCCCGAACCCCTGCATGCTCTGCAACAAGACCGTCAAGTGGGCCGGCCTGCTCGAGGCGGCCCGACTGCTCGATGCCGAACTCGTCTCGACCGGACACTACGCCCGCACCGCATTCAGGGAGGGCCGCCACCGGCTTCTTGCGGGCCTCGACCCGAAAAAGGACCAGAGCTACTTCCTCTGGATGCTTTCGGAGGAGGAGATCGCCAGGACCCTGTTTCCGCTCGGGGAGCATACCAAACAGGAGGTCCGCGAACTCGCCCGAAGCTTCGGCGTCACCGCTGCCGAGAAAAAGGAGAGCCAGGAGATCTGCTTCATCCCCGGCGACGACTACCGCAGCTGGCTTGCAGCCTCGGTACCCGGGCTCCGGGAGCGGCTCGAGGGAGGAGGGATCCTCGACCCTTCGGGCAAGCTGATCGGCAGCCACCACGGCTACCCGTTCTACACCGTCGGCCAGCGCCGCGGGCTCGGCACCGCCACCGGGGAGCCCGTCTACGTCACCTCGATCGACCCGGAGACCAACACGCTCCATACCGGCCCCAGAAGCGCGCTCCTCTCCACAACCCTCCGGGTCGGCCGGCTGAACTGGATCGCCTTCGACCCGCCCGCCGCGCCTTTCGAGGCAACGGCCAGGATCCGCTACCGCGACACCGCCGCCCCCTGCACCCTCACCCCCAAGGAGGGAGGGGAGATCGAGGTCGTCTTCGCCGAGCCCAAAAGCGCCCTCACCCCTGGCCAGGCCGCCGTCTTCTACCGCGGAGAGGAGGTGCTCGGCGGCGGCATCATCACCGATGCCGGGCCCGCCGCCGGAAAAGAATCGTAACCGCAACCCAGCAACCCCCTATCGCCATGCTCCAGCGTAAACAACGCTCGCTCACCACCCTCGAGCTCGACCCAGAGGGCCCCGAACCCGCTCCGCTCGTCATCATGCTGCACGGCTACGGCAGCAACGAAAAGGACCTCATCCAGCTGGCCCCCGAGCTCCCGCCCGAGTGCCGCTACGTCAGCGCGAGAGCTCCGGTGCCGCTCGACATGGAGATGTACGGATGGTTCCCGATCGAGTTCACCGCGGAGGGGATCACGGTCGACTACGAGGCCGCCGGACGGGCGCTCGAGCAGTTCATCGCCTTCACCGGGGAATTGATCGAAACATTCAGCCCGAAAGGAGGAAAGGTCTATCTCATGGGGTTCAGCCAGGGGGCGGTGATGAGCTATCTCACCGCATTCACCCGTCCGGACCTGCTGCACGGGGTCGTCGCCCTCTCGGGCCAGCTCCCCGAATCGCGCCTGCCGGAAGAGCGGGGCCCCGAAGGACTCGGAGAACTCCCATTCCTCGTCCTGCACGGGCTCTACGACGACGTGCTGCCGATCGAAAAAGGGCGTGCGGCCGAGCGCTGGCTCGAGGGAAGGGTCCGGAGCCTCACCTACCACGAGTACCCCGTAGCCCACCAGATCTCCGAGGAGGGGGTCGAAGAGATCCGCCGGTGGCTCCGAAATGAGACTTCGGCTAGAAGCTGAAGGAGAGCGCCATGCCGTACTCGGAGGAGTTGTTCCGGGGCTCGACGAACCCGACGCTCGAGGCTCAGCCGGTCGAGCCCCCGGAAGAAATCGGTCTTTCGGTAGGAGCATGAGGCCGAAACGCCCTAGAGCAGCCCGGACTCCTTCATCACGCCGGATTCTTCATAGGAGAACCAGGAGATCCGCGGACCGACGTCCAGACTGAAGCCCTCGCCGAGCGGGGCGGCCCGGGCGAAACCGGGCAGAAACATCGAAAACACGAGGGAAAGGAGAACGGGAAGAGGGGAGGGAAAATGTCGCATGGGGATCACGGTTCCGGGGTTCATCAAAAGCCGGAGCATCGTTCAATATACAGACAATTCCCTCCACCCTCCACCCCCCGGAACGGGGAATTGCCCCGTTAATCCTTATATTCCCCTTTTTCAAAACCGGACCCGGGACACCACACAATGAAGTCAACACCTAGAGAGCTCCTCAGGGAGCGCATCCTCGTTCTCGACGGCGCCATGGGCACCATGATCCAGCGTCACAAGCTCACCGAGGAGGACTACCGCGGAGAGCGGTTCAGGGAGCACAGCCACCCGCTCCTCGGCAACAACGACATCCTCGTGC
This sequence comes from Chlorobium sp. N1, assembly GCF_004332115.1. Lineage (GTDB taxonomy): Bacteria > Bacteroidota > Chlorobiia > Chlorobiales > Chlorobiaceae > Chlorobium. The sequence goes on along the minus strand of NZ_SJPA01000003.1, from coordinate 204,134 downwards.
TGACCCGGCCGGACATCATCCACCAGATCCACTGCGACTTCCTCGAGGCGGGTTCCGACATCATCGAGACCAACACCTTCAACGCCAACCCGATCTCGCAGGGCGATTACGGCACCGAAGGGCTGATCCGGGAACTCAACCTGGAGGCCGCGAAACTGGCCCGCAAGGCGGCCGACAGCTACACCGCCAGAAACTCCTCGAAACCCCGGTTCGTGGCCGGCTCGATCGGCCCGACGAACAAGACCCTCTCGCTCTCCCCCGACGTCAACAACCCCGGCTACCGGGCCGTCACCTTCCGCGAGGTGGTCGACAACTACCTCCTGCAGCTCGAAGGGCTGATGGACGGCGGAGTCGACCTCCTGCTCGTCGAGACCGTCTTCGACACCCTCAACTGCAAGGCCGCGCTCTTCGCGATCGAAGAGCACTTCGGAAGCACCGGCAAACGCGTCCCCGTCATGGTGTCCGGCACCGTCGTCGACCAGAGCGGCCGCACCCTTTCCGGCCAGACCACCGAGGCGTTCTGGATCTCCATCTCCCACATGCCGGACCTGCTCTCGGTCGGCCTGAACTGCGCGCTCGGCTCGAAGCAGATGCGCCCGTTCATCGAGGCACTCTCCTCGGTGGCCGAAAGCTTCGTCAGCGTCTATCCGAACGCCGGCCTGCCGAACGAGTTCGGCGAGTACGACGACTCTCCCGACTACATGGCCGAGCAGATCAGGGATTTCGCCGCATCGGGCTTCGTCAACATCGTCGGCGGCTGCTGCGGCACCACGCCGGAGCACATCAGAGCCATCGCGGAAGCGGTCTCCACGCTCCCGCCGAGAAAGAAGCCCGAAGCGAAGCACGAGCTCGAGCTCTCGGGCCTCGAACCGCTCAGGGTCAACGCCACGACCGGCTTCATCAACGTCGGTGAGCGGACCAACGTCACCGGCTCGAAGAAGTTCGCGCGCCTCATCCGCGAGGGCAGCTACGACGAAGCCCTCTCCATCGCCCGCCAGCAGGTGGAGAACGGCGCACAGGTGATCGACGTCAACGTCGACGAGGGCATGCTCGACAGCGAGAAGGTGATGGTGGAGTTCCTGAACCTCATCGCCTCCGAACCCGAAATCGCCAAGGTGCCGGTGATGATCGACAGCTCGAAATGGTCGGTCATCGAACACGGCCTCCAGTGCGTCCAGGGCAAGGGCATCGTCAACTCGATCAGCCTCAAGGAAGGCGAGGGGCTCTTCCGGGAACGCGCCCGGAAAATCCTCGAATACGGTGCGGCCGCCGTCGTCATGGCCTTCGACGAGGCCGGACAGGCCGACAGCCTCCAGCGGCGCATCGAGATCTGCAGCCGGGCCTACCGCATCCTCACCGAGGAGGTCGGGTTCCCGCCGGAAGACATCATCTTCGACCCCAACGTGCTTACCGTCGCCACCGGCATCGAGGAGCACGACAGCTACGCCCTCGACTTCATCGAATCGGTCCGCTGGATCAAGGAGAACCTCCCCCACGCAAAAGTCTCCGGCGGCATCAGCAACGTCTCTTTCTCCTTCCGCGGCAACGAGCCGGTGCGCGAAGCGATGCATGCCGCATTCCTCTACCACGCCATCCGGGCCGGGCTCGACATGGGCATCGTCAACGCCGGGCAGCTGGCCATCTACGAAGAGATCGAGCCGGAACTGCTCGTGCGCGTCGAAGACGTGCTCCTGAACCGCCGGGCGGACGCCACCGAGCGGCTCGTCAGCTTCGCCGAAACCATCCGCGAAGGTGAGGGGAAAACCGAGGCGAAAGCCGCAGAATGGCGCTCGCTTCCGGTCGAGGAGCGGCTTCGCCACGCCCTCGTCAAGGGCATCGTCGAGTATATCGACCTGGATACCGAAGAGGCCCGCAAGCGCTACGAGAGCCCGTTGCAGGTGATCGAAGGCCCCCTCATGGACGGCATGAACGCCATCGGCGACCTCTTCGCCGAGGGGAAGATGTTCCTGCCGCAGGTGGTCAAGAGCGCCCGCGTCATGAAGCGTTCGGTGGCCTGGCTCATCCCGTTCATCGAAGAGGAGAAGAAACAGCAGAAGGATAGCAGGGCGGCGGCCAAGATCCTGCTTGCCACCGTAAAGGGCGACGTGCACGACATCGGCAAGAACATCGTCTCCGTCGTCCTCTCCTGCAACAACTACGAGGTGGTCGACATCGGCGTCATGATGCCCTGCGAGAAGATCCTCGAAGCCGCCGAGCGCGAAAAGGCCGACATCATCGGCCTGAGCGGACTCATCACCCCCTCGCTCGACGAGATGGTGCACGTGGCCTCGGAAATGGAGCGCCGCGGCATGAAGATCCCGCTCATCCTCGGCGGAGCCACCACATCAAAGATCCACACCGCAGTCAAGATCGCCCCTGTCTACTCGGGTCCCGTCGTCCAGGTGCTCGACGCCTCGCGCAGCGTCCCGGTCGCCGGCAGTCTCCTCAACCCCCAGCTGAAGGACCAGTACGTCGCCACGCTGAAGGCCGAGCAGGAGGCGATGCGGCGGAGCCACGCCGAACGCACTTCCGCGAAGCGCTACCTCTCGCTCGAAGAAGCGCGGAGGAACCGGCCGGAGTTCAACTACGCCGACTCGCTCCCTCCGGCCCCCCGAAAGCCCGGTGTCACGGTACTCGAAAACGTGACGGCAGCATCACTCCGCCCCTACATCGACTGGACCCCGTTCTTCCGCACCTGGGAGCTGCACGGCCGCTACCCGGAGATCCTCCAGGACCCGAAAGTCGGGGAGGAGGCCCGCAAGCTCTTCAGCGACGCGGAGGAGATGCTCGAAAAGATCGAGCGCGAAGGGCTGCTCGGCATCCGCGGCGTCGCGGGGCTCTTCCCGGCAAACAGCACGGGCGACGACATCGAAGTCTACGCCGACGAGACGCGCACGTCCATCCTGGCCACCATCCATACCCTCCGTCAGCAGCAGGAGAAGGCTCCGGGGGAAAAGAACCTCGCGCTTGCCGACTACGTCGCCCCGAAAGAGAGCGGGCAGAAGGACCATGTGGGCGGGTTCGCCGTCACGACCGGACTCGGCATCAAGACCCTCTTGGAGGGCTACCGGGCAGAGCACGACGACTACAGCGCCATCCTCCTCCAGGCCATCGCCGACCGGCTTGCCGAAGCCTTCGCCGAGATGCTGCACGAAAAGGTGCGCCGCGAGCTCTGGGGATACGCCCCCGGCGAAATCCTCGGAAGCGAGCAGCTCATCGAGGAGCGGTACCAGGGCATCCGCCCTGCTCCCGGCTACCCGGCATGCCCGGACCACAGCGAAAAGGCGGAGATCTTCACCCTGCTCAACGCCGAGGCCAACACCGGCATCACCCTCACCGAAACCTTCGCGATGGATCCGGCCGCCTCGGTAAGCGGGCTCTACTTCGCCAGCCCCGAAGCCAGGTACTTCGTACTCGGCAAGATCGGCCGCGACCAGGTGGAGGACTATGCGGAACGCAAGGCAATGACGGCAGGAGAAGCGGAGAAGTGGCTCGCTCCGGCGCTCAATTACGATGCCTGAAGAGAGCTGCGGCATCCAACGAAAAAGGGGCGGTTTCGACACCGCCCCTTTTTCGTTACTCCTCCCCTCTGCCCCCGTACCGCAGGCGACACACCGCCCGGCTTGAAAGAAGGCAATGGCAGAGGCCGTTCTTTTTCCTACCTTACTGCATACTCCCCCCTTCATAACCAGACCCGTGAGTCGATGAAACTCGTCGAAGTCATCGCAGCCGCATCGAGCCTCAAGACCGCAGAGGCGATCGCAGAGAAACACCATGCCCGCGACTTCAGGAGCTCCGAACCGGATAAGGGAGACAGGTCGACGATACGGATGGTGGTGAGCGACGACGAGGTGCAGGCGGTGCTCGATACCCTCCAGGGGGTGCTCGGAGCGCAGCCGGAATCCCGCATCTTCGTCTATCCCATCGACATCTCCCTTCCCAAGGAGAGCGAGGAGCAGGAGGAGAAAGAGGCCCGGGCGACCCAGGCAAGGGAGTCGCTCTACCGGGAGGTGCAGAAGAACTCGCGCCTCGACTTGAACTACCTGGTGCTCGTCACGCTCTCCACCATCGTCGCGGCCATCGGCCTCATCGAAAACAACGTGGCCGTCGTCATCGGCGCCATGGTGATCGCCCCCCTCCTCGGCCCCAACCTCGCCTTCGGGCTCGGCACCGCGCTCGGCGATCTCGACCTGATGAAAAACGCACTCCAGACACTCGCAGCCGGAGTGGCCGCAAGCATTCTGCTCTCCATCGCCATCGGGTTCATCTGGCCCTTCCAGGTGACGAGCTCCGAACTCCTGCTGCGCACCGACCCGCGCCTCGACTCCATCGCCCTCGCCTTCGCTTCGGGGGCGGCGGCGGCGCTCTCGCTCACCACGGGGCTCCCCTCCGTGCTGGTCGGCGTCATGGTCGCCGTCGCCCTCCTGCCCCCGGCGGCCACCTTCGGACTCATGGTCGGGCACGGGCTCTTCGGGCTCGCCTCAGGAGCCGCGCTCCTGCTCGCCGTCAACGTCGTCAGCGTCAACCTGGCATGCAAGCTGGTATTCCTCCTCAAGGGGGTCCAGCCGCGGACATGGTGGGAAAAGGAAAAAGCCCGGAAGGCGATGCACGCCTACATCGTCATCTGGATCCTGACACTGCTCCTCCTCGTCGTCGCCATCTCGATCAGGACCGTAGGAATCCCCCTGGAGCTCGCTCCCTAGGAACCCGGAGCTCAGGACGTGGCCCCGAAGCTCCGCTGCAGGTTCTCGACGTAGCCGTCGACGAGCCGGCCGAACTCGAAAGAGACGAGCGGCTGGAGGAGGGGCTGGAGGAGGCCCGGGAAGTCGAGCGTGAGCTCGCCCTTCGAGACGAGCCGGACACGGCTGCCGCTCCCCTCCGCTTCGATATGCCAGCTGCCCTCGACGAGGGCGTTGCCCACCCCGTCGAGAGGAGTCCAGCGCACCGCGAGGGCGGCCTCGTCGGCCGTGTAGCGGCTGGCATAGACGGTCTGCTGGAGGGTATGGCCCGCAAGCTCGATCTTCTCCATCTCCCAGCGGTAGGCGCCCCCGCCGAGATCGGTCAACTGCTCGACCTTCGGAAAATGCGAGGCCGAGCGGGGCACGTCGGCAAGCAGCCGGAAAACCTGTTTCGGATCGGCGGAGGTCGAAAACTCCCGCCCGATGGGGATCTCAACAATGAAGGACATGGTCTTAAAAGCCGCAGCTTTCCGTTTTGTAGTTGGGAAGAGGCGAATCAAGGGCCTTGAGGAGGGCTCCGTCGCGCCGGTAGACGTCCCGGCGGAACAGCACCCGCTCTCCTTCGGCGACAGCGGTGAGGTAGAGGATGAGGACGGGCACGGGCCTCGGGAGAGCGACCCTCACCGTCCGGCCGGACGCTATGAGGGAGTCGATACGCCCCGGGTTCCAGCGCACGCTGTCGGCAAGCACCAGTTCGGCGAGCCGGCGGGGGTTTTCGACCCGGATGCAGCCGGAACTGAACGTCCGCTCGCTCTTCTCGAAAAGCTCCCGGGTCGGCGTGTCGTGCAGGTAGACGAGATGCGGGTTCGGCATCACGAACTTCAGACGGCCGAGCGCCCCCCAGTCTCCCGAAGCCTGCCGGAGGCTGTACGGGAAATCCGACTTCCCGAAGGAGTTCCAGTCGATTGTGGCGGGGTCGACGGTCCGGCCGTCCCGGTCGACGACCGAGAGCCGCTGCGCCCTCAGCCACCCCCGGTCCTTCCTGATGGCCGGGAGCGCGTCCTTCCGGAGAATAGTGGGAGGAACGACCCATTGCGGGTTGAAGACGACAGCCGTCATCGGGGACTTGAAGACCGGCGTCCTGCGGAACGGACGGCCGACGATCACCCGCGTGGACCAGCGGAACCGTCCGTCTTCGACGTACTGGAGCGAGTACCCGGCGATGTTGACGAGCACGTAGGTCGAGTCGAGCCCGCCGAGGAACCAGCGGTAGCGCTCGAGGTTCAGCCGGAGCTCGTCGATGCGCCGCGAGACCGGCACATTGAGGGCCTCCAGCGTGCCGCCACCGGCAACCCCGTCCGGCTTGAGGCCGTGGCGCCGCTGGAACCGCCGGAGCGCTTCGACGAGCGCCCGGTCGTAGACCTCCGCATCTGCGGCAGCAGAGAGGGCGAGCTCACCGGTCGCCGAGAGGCGCCGTCGGAGGAGCGCCACCCTGGGGCTCCGCATCCCGACGCTGAGGGCCGGCCCCGGAGGAACCGCGCTCCATCCTCCGGCCTCTTCGATCCCGCGGTAGCGCGCCAGCGCATCGCGGAGCATGCGGTACTTGGGGTGGCGGGGGCGGAGCCCTTCAAGCACGACTCCGGGTCCCTCCCGGCCGGCCGCCCTGACGAGCGCCGCGGCGACGACGGAGCGGCCGGAGGGCTCATGGAGGTTCCAGTTCGGGTCCAGCCGTACGGGATCGACCTTGCCGTGGCTGAGGTGGTCGGCAAGGGTGAGAAAGGCGTCGGACTGCAGGAGCTCGCGCCGTGCACGCTCGGCGGGCGTCGGGGGGTCCTCCCCCGTCATGGCCGCAAGGGCGTCGCGGTGGTAGTCGCGGGGATTGAGCCCGTCGCCGTCCGAGGCCTCCACCTCGCCAAAGAGGGCCGCCGCAGCGCCCTTTCCGGCCCAGATGGGGCGGAACCCCCTCGGAGCGTAAAGATCGTAGAGCTGGCGGATGCAGGCGTGCATCCGGTCGGGCGCGGGATGCTCCCGCAGGAGGCCCTCCAGGCGCGCCTCGATCGCCATGGCCGCCCGATCCTCCGGACGCGGAGCCTCGCCGGCCGGAGGGGCAGGGCTGAAGGCGAAAAGCACGAGGAGCAGAAACAGCATGGCGGGTCCTCCCGGTCGGTCATGGCGCGCCCTCAGGACGGGCCCGTAACGTCAAGCAGATGCGACTCGGCCAGGTAACCGGGGCTCTGGTGGTAGATGAAGAGGCAGCTCCCCCCCTTGATGAGATCGATCACGGCCCGGGAGCTGGACGGCGGCAAGGCCGGGCACCCCTGGCTCCGGCCGAGCCGGCCGTGCTTCAGGACGAACGCCCGGGTGGCGTATGCGGCCGGATGGATGACGATGCTGCGCATGGCTGCGTTGTCGTTCACGCCCTCCTCCAGCCCCTCGAGCCGGAGGGAGTAGCCGTGGCTGCCTTCGTAGGTGGCACCGGTAGTGAAGAAGCCGAGACTGCTCCGGAAAGAACCGGGCTCGTTGGAGAAGCGCTCGGCCGTCGATATCCCGCTCCCCCGCCCGTGCGCGACGAGCGAGGAGTAGAGGATGCGGCGCCCGGCGACGTCGATGACGAAGAGCCGTTTCTGGCTGGAGGGGCGGCTGAAATCGATCACGGTCAGAATGCCCTCCCTCGTGAGCCTTCCCTCCTGCTTCAGGCGGCTGAAGCCGGCAAAGGCCTGATGGAGCAGATCCGCGCCGAGCTCGGAGCGGAGGGCCGGGGCTGCCGAGAATGCAGCCGCTCGGGCGGAAATGGCGGGAGACTCCGCCGCCCGGAGGAACGAGGGAGGGGCAAGCAGGAGCATGCAGAGAAGGGCGGCGCGATACGCGGTGTTCACAACGGTCATACCATCTTCATCGGTTGGGTAAAGCCCGGCGGCGCAGCCGCGGAACGGGCCCGGTCATCATAGCAATGAGGCAATATATAAAATCCATACATATCACCGACCCCCACCGGCGGCGAAGGGCGGAGCCGGCTCTCGGGAGGAGCCGAAAAGGAGCGGCGCGGCTGCGATCCGGCGGAAACGGCGTGCGCGGCGGAGCTGTGGCGGCAAGTCGAGCACGACGCGCACCAGCGCCTCCCATACCGATACCCAGGCGGCGATCGTGAGCCCTTCGACGAGGATCCTCGAGGGGGCGGCGCCGGAGGAGGGAATATCGAAACGGGCCGGCACCCAGAGGGAGAGGACGAGCAGGACCAGGCCCGAGAGGAGCAGCAGGATGGAGGTTTTCAGCATCCGGCGCATCGCCTCGAGCTCCAGCTCGCGCCGGTACATGAAAAAGGTGTTGAGGCTCGAACGGACCCGCTCGAGGAGCTCTTCGGCCGGCGGCTGGTCGAAGGTGAAGCGGAGCATGAAGGGAGATCGGCCGATTTCACGGACGCAGCCCACGAGGTACTCCGTCAGGTCGTCGTCGAGGTCCTTGCGGCAGTATGGGGCCCGCTTGTCGAAATCAGCATAGAGATCCTCGACACGCGGAGCGGCGACCTCGATCAGGACGCTTCCGTCCTCACCCCTTGCGTAACGGTCGAGTATCCCTTTTTTCGCTCGTGCCATGGCGGGTCTCCTCCTGCATCAAAGAGAGAAACTTCTGTGTCTTGAATTTACACAAAAAAGCCGCAACCGACCCATCGTGGCGGAGCATGAAAAGGCCTCCGTCCTGCCAGCTCCCGTTCTCGCGCCGCCAGCGCGAATGCGGGGGATCGCCCTGGTTCTGGTGGATGTTGTGCACCCCGCTGCCGCGGCGGAACGGTTCACCGAATACGAAGATCCTCCGGCACGCCACGAGCAGCGGCTCCAGCTCCCTGAAGGCATTCCGGCCGGTCCCCGAACGCCATCCCGGCGGGAGCCCGCCATCGGAAGGGGAAAAGGAATCCGGCACCTGAAGCTCGGGGCTGCGGTAGTAGTCGATGGCGCCGGTGCCGGGCCTCGAGGCGAGCGGATGCCAGCCGTCGGCGAAGCGTTCGAGCGGAGAGGGAAAGGGGGGAACGGGATCGACGATGCGCCACTGGAGGCCGTCGGAGAGCTGCTTGCTGTCGAGGTCGACGGGGCATCGGTAGTAACGCCCGCGGGCCCGGACCCTGAGGTTGCAGTGGAAGTACTCCCCCTCTACCCGCGAGCGGTCGCAGTACCAGTTGCCTATCGTGCCGCAGAGCACGCCGTAGCCGTCGTTGAGAGGCATAGAGCATCAGAAGGGTTGTTGGAGGAGCCGCGCTCTCTTTGAATGTACGCAACGCTTCCGCCGAAGACAACGACGCAGGGCATCCGCCATGAAACCTTTCGGCCGTCGGCGCAGGTTGCTATATTGCTGTTGGTCCAAAAACGGCGAACCGGAGGGAGCACGAGATGAACGAGAACCCTGAAGAGCGGCAGGCGATCGACACCGCCCGCCTGCTTGCAGTCGACATGGTGGAGAAGGCCCGATCGGGCCATCCCGGCATGCCGCTCGGCGCCGCCCCGATGCTCTACGTGCTCTTCGGGCACTTCATGCGCCACAGCCCGCACAACCCCGCGTGGGCGAACCGCGACCGGTTCGTGCTTTCGGCCGGACACGCCTCCGCGCTCCTCTATGCGATGCTCCACCTCACCGGCTACGATCTTCCGATGGAGGAGCTGCGGCGCTTCCGCCAGCTCGGGAGCCGCACGCCCGGCCACCCCGAGCGCGGCCTGACCCCGGGGGTGGAGACCACGACGGGCCCGCTCGGCCAGGGAATCGCCACTGCCGTCGGCATGGCCATCGCGGAGCGGCGCTCGGCCGCGCTTCTGAACCGCCCGGGAATGGCGGTGATCGACTACCGCACCTGTGTGCTGGCAAGCGACGGGGACCTGATGGAGGGCATCAGCGGCGAAGCAGCCTCGCTTGCCGGCCACCTCCGGCTCGGAAAACTGATCTGCCTCTACGACAGCAACCACATCTCGATAGAGGGCCCGACCTCGCTGGCCTTCAGCGAGGACGTTGCGGGCCGCTACCGCGCCTATGGCTGGCAGGTCCTGGAGGTGAAGGACGGCAACGACCTTCAGGCGATACGGGAAGCCCTGCGCCTGGCTGGTGAAGAGCCGGGCCGCCCGTCCCTCATCAGGGTACGCACCCACATCGGCTACGGCAGCCCGCACCGCCAGGACAGCGCGAAAGCCCACGGCGAACCGCTCGGAACCGAAGAGACGGCACTCATAAAGAAAGCGTTCGGGTTTCCGCCGGACGCGAGCTTCCATGTCCCGGCGGAGGTTCGCCGGCACTTCATGCCGGTCCGGGAGCGGGGAGAATCGCTCGAGAAGGGATGGAACGACACCCTCCTTCAGTACGGGAAACGCCATCCCGAGGCAGCCCGCCTGTTCGAGGATGCGCTCCGGGGACGGCTCGCCGAAGGCTGGGAAAAGAGCCTCCCGGTGTTCAGGCCGCCCGCGGAGCTGGCGACCCGCCAGGCCTCGCACCGCTGCCTCGAAGCGATGGCCGCGCACCTTTCCGTCCTCATCGGAGGATCGGCCGACCTCGCCCCCTCCTGCGGCACCATCCTGCAGGACTCGGAGGAGTTCACGGCCGAAAGCTCCGGCGCCACCCTCCATTTCGGCGTCCGCGAACACGCCATGGGGGCGATCCTCAACGGCATCGCGCTCTCCGGGATCCTGCGCCCATACGGGGCGACCTTCCTCGTCTTCGCCGACTACATGAAGCCGGCCGTAAGGCTCTCGGCGCTGATGCGCCTCCCCGTGCTCTTCATCTTCACCCACGACAGCATCGCCCTCGGAGAAGACGGCCCGACGCACCAGCCGGTCGAGCAGCTGGCGATGCTGCGCGCCATGCCAGGCCTCACCACCGTCCGGCCGGCCGACGCCAACGAGACGAGGGCGGCCTGGGCTCTGGCACCCACCCTTCCCGGCCCCGTCGCCCTCGTCCTCACCCGCCAGAAGCTCCCCGTGCTCGACCCGACACGCCACCCTACGCTCGAGGGGACCCCGAAAGGCGGCTACGTCATCGCCGACTGGACGGGAGACCCCTCCCCGGAGGAGGCCGCCATCATCATCGCCACGGGCTCCGAAGTCCACCCCGCCCTGCAGGCAAGGGAGCTGCTCGAGCAGGAGGGCGTTCCGACAAGGGTGGTCTCGATGCCCTCTTTCGAGCTTTTCCTCCAGCAGCCCCGATCCTGGAGGGAGAGCGTGCTGCCGCCCGCCGTCACCGACCGCGTCTCGGTGGAAGCCGCTTCGCCGTTCGGGTGGGAACGGTTCACCGGTACGGAGGGGCGCATCGTCGCCATCGACCGCTTCGGCGCCTCGGGGCCCGGTACGGAGCTGCAGGAGGCCTTCGGCTTCACCCCGAGCCGTATCGCCGACGCGGTACGCGAACTCAAACACAAGCGCCCATGACCCCCGCCCCCCGCACGAACAGTCCGGAGCACTTCACCGGAACCCCCGAAGAACTTGCGGAACAGGCCGCCGCCCTCATCATCCTTGAAGCGCACCGGAGCGTCCGCCGCCACGGATTCTTCTCGATGGCCCTTTCGGGCGGCAGCTCTCCCCGGCCCCTCTACCGCCTGCTCCGGCAAGGCCTCGAACGCGAAGCCTTCGGCCATAGCGGCCTCCCGCTCCCGGAAGCGGAACCTGACGCGGAAGGCGCCTTCGCGATGCCGTGGCGAAACAGCCTCTTCTTCTTCGGCGACGAGCGCTGCGTTCCGCCGGAGAGCCTGGAGAGCAACTACCGCATGGCCCGGGAGACGCTCTTTTCAGGCATGGAGGAGAAGGGGATGCAGATCTTCAGGATGGAGGGGGAAGACAGGGTGCCGGAAGAGGCCGCGAAACGCTACGAAGCGCTTCTCTTGAACTCGCCCATCGGAACGGAACGGAAACCCGAAGACCGATTCCCCGCACTGGACCTGGTCCTGCTCGGACTCGGCCCGGACGGCCATACCGCTTCGCTCTTTCCCGGCGACCGCAAGGCGCTCCAGGAACGGGAACGCCGGGTGGTGGCGACCGGGGTGCCGCCCCTCGAGCCTCGCGTCCGGCGGCTCTCGCTCAGCATGCCGGTGCTCAACCACGCCCGCACGGTGCTCTTCTTCTCTCCCTCCCCGGAAAAGGCGGCGCTGGCCGCTTCGATCATCCTCGGCAAACGGCCGGACCTGCCGGCCTCGATGGTGCGTCCGGAGCACGGCCGCACCATCTGGCTCACGGCTCCTCAGCCGTAGATCCCGGACGCGGAGGCTGGTCCGTCGGAGTGTATCGGATAGGGTTCGGGGTGACGGCCGTCGAGGGCGTGGCGGATGGCGTCGACCACCTCCCAGGCGTGCTCCACGCTGTCCTGGCGGATGAAGTTCATCCGGTCGCCCGTGATGGCGTCGAGCAGCAGCCGGTGATAGGCGGTGAGCCCCTCGCCGGGAAAGGAGTCGCGGTAGTCGAATTTCATGTAGACCGGATCGGTCTCGACCGCCTCGCCGGGGCGCTTGGTGCCGAAACGCAGGGCGATGGTCTCCTCCGGCTGGATGGTCATGACCACCTGGTTCGCCGTGTAGCCGCAGCTGTCGGAGGGCCCGAAGAAGTTCTGCGGGGGGCACTTGAAGGTAATGACGATGCGGGTGCGCGTCTCGCCGAGGTTCTTGCCCGCCTTCACGTAGAACGGCACCCCCTGCCACCGCCAGTTGTCGACGAAGAAGCGGATGGCGGCGAAGGTCTCCACCTCGGAGCGGGGATCGACGTCCTTCTCCTCCCGGTATCCCTCGTACTGGCCGAGCACGATGGCCGTGCCGGCGTCTGCCGGCGTGTGGCGGCGGATGCTGCGCAGCACCTTGGACTTCTCGTCGCGCACCGAATCGGCCGAGAGGTCGACGGGCGGCTCCATGGCGACGGAAGCCAGGAGCTGGAGCGCATGGTTCTGGATGATGTCGCGAAGCAGGCCGACCTCCTCGTAGAAGGCGCCCCGGTCGCGGATGCCGAAGTCCTCGGCGATGGTGATCTGGACGCTGGAGATGTAATGGCGGTTCCAGAGCGGCTCGAAAATGCCGTTGGAGAAGCGGAAGACGAGGATGTTCTGCACCGTCTCCTTGCCGAGGTAGTGGTCGATGCGGAAGATCTGGTCCTCGTTGAACACCTCCCCGACGGCGGCGTTGAGCGCGCGGGCGCTCTCCAGGTCACGGCCGAAGGGTTTTTCGACGATGATCTTCCGCCACCCCCTGCAGGGCAGGTTTTTGCCGCCGAGTCCCGCCGCCTGGAGGTTCCTGACGATCAGGGGAAGCAGTCCGGGCGAGACGGCGAGATAATAGAGCAGGTGGGTGCAGACGCCGCTCTGGCCTGAGGCGTCCATGATCTCGCGGTGGAGCCGGTGGTAGCCCTCCGGCTCCGAGATGTCCAGCCGGACATAGAAGATGCGGCGAAGGAACGGCGCTATGGCCTCCTCATCGAAACCGCCCGCGCCGGGAGATGCCCGGAGCGCCTCGAGCACCGTCCTGCGGAAGGCTTCGTGGGAAAGATCCCGGCGGCCGGTGCCGATCACCCGGTACTCCTCCGGGAGGTGGCCGTAGCGGAAAAGGTCGAAGACCGAGGGGAAGAGCTTGCGCCGGGCAAGGTCGCCGGTCGCGCCGAAAATGACGATGCTGAAATTCTCCATCATGCCTCGGCGTCCTTCGGCGGAGTCATGGCGTGGCCCCCGAACCCGTAGCGCAGTGCCGCCACGACGCGGTCGGAGAAGGCGTTGTCGTCACGCGAGCGGTAGCGGCTGAAGAGCGAAGCTGCGATGACGGGAACGGAGACTCCGTGCTCGAGGGCGCTTTCGACCGTCCAGCGCCCCTCTCCCGAATCAGCGACCCGTCCCTCGAGGTAGCCGAGCGAGCCGTCACGCCGGAATGCGTCCCGGGCCAGCTCCATCAGCCACCCGCGGATCACCGATCCGTTCGACCAGACCCTGGCGACCTCCTCGAGATCGAGCCCGTAACGGCTCGCGTCCATGAGCGCGAACCCCTCACCCATCGCCTGCATCATGCCGTACTCGATGCCGTTGTGGACCATCTTGACGAAGTGTCCCGAACCCGAAGGACCCATGTAGCCGTAGCCGCCCTCGACCGTAAGATCCCTGAAGAGCGGCAGGGCGGCGTCGTACGCCTCCTTCTCGCCGCCCACCATCACGCACGCCCCGTGCCGGGCGCCGTCCAGCCCGCCGCTGGTGCCGGCGTCCAGGAACCGGATCCCCTTCAGGGCGAGGCGCCGTGCACGCGCTTCCGAATCGGTGTAGCGGGAGTTGCCGCCGTCGATGAGGATGTCGCCCGTCGAAAGGAAGGGCTCGAGCTGGGCGATGGTGGCCTCTACCGGTTCTCCGGCCGGCACCATCATCCAGACGATGCGGGGAGAGGGAAGGGCCGAACAGAGCTCGCCAAGGGATGCGGCCGTCCCGGCCCCGGCCTCGGCAAGGGCATCCATGGCAGAGGGAATCAGGTCGAAGACGACCAGCTCGTGGCCGCGCTCAAGCAGCTGCGAGGCCATGTTGAATCCCATTTTCCCAAGGCCTATGAATCCGATTTTCATGGAGGATCAGTTAGCATTTTCAGACAGTGTACCAGCCGGTTTCTACGGCTTTATCTTTGAAACGCAGGAAACACCCGTTTAAATTCCCGAGCATCCGGTCGAACGCCGTGAACTCCTTCGAACGCTCAGCCGCTTCGAGCTCTGCGGCCAGCCGGCTCAGCTCGGCCGCGCCGACCGTGGCGGCCGCTCCCTTCAGGGTGTGCAGGAGCAGGCGGCAGCGGGCCATATCGCTGTCCGCCCACGCCTCGGCGATCGCCCGAAGCTCGTCGTCAGCCGATTCGATGAACTGGGCGACGATGATCCGGACGATCTCCCGATCCTCCTGCAGCCGCCCCAGCACCTCCTCGACCATGAAGACGCGATCGGACTCTCCCCCGGAGGAAGCGGCAGCCGCCGCTTCCCTGTCGACCGGCGGATCGCTCTTTGCGGATGGAAAATACCGCTCCATCACCGCCTGGAAATCCGTTATGCGAAGCGGCTTGGCAAGATAGTCGTCCATACCGGCATTGAGGCATTTCTCCCGGTCCCCCTTCATCGCATTGGCCGTCATGGCCACGACCGGCACGCGCTCCGAGCGCTTCAGTCCGGCGTCATGGCGAATGCGGCGCGTCGCCTCGTACCCGTCCATCCCGGGCATCTGGCAGTCCATGAACACCAGGTCGTAGGATTTCCTCAGCATGGCTTCGAGGGCCTCGCTGCCACCGACCGCCACGTCCGGCGAGTACCCGAGCTTTTCGAGCATGGAGACCGCGACATTGCGGTTGACCGAGCTGTCGTCGACGACGAGCACGTTGATCGGCGTGGCCTGCCGGCACGACACCTCTCCCGCGCAGCTGACGGCGGGTTCTTCCGCCACCCTCGCAGATGCCCCCCCGGCCTCGCCGTGGGCCTGCAGGACGGCAAGAAGCTCCTGGCTACGAACCGGTTTTTCGAGGAATACGGCACAGAGTCCTCCGGTGAGCGCTTTCAGGTTCTTCTTGCAGCCCATCGGCACGAGCAGCACTACCGGCACTCCCCCGCAGGCCTCCAGGACCGGAAGGAACGCCCCGAACCCTTCAGCCTCGGGCCCGAAACAGCGCAGGTCGAGCAGGAGGAGGGGCGACTCTTCCGGCGCCAGGCCGCCGAGCAGGCCCGGCAGCGCTTCGGGGTCGTCCACACGCCGGCAGCGGTGGCCGCTCGACTCGATCAACGCCGAAAGCGCCTCGCCGAGCGCACCGGACCAGGTAACGAGCAGGACTGAACGGGAGCCCGTATTGGCGACAAGGTCGGAATCGGCCGGCTCCGGCAGTTTTTCAAGAACGATGTCGAACGAGAAGGTCGACCCCTCATCCGGCACGCTCTCCACGCGGATCCGCCCACCCATCTTGCTCACAAGGTGGCTCGATATGGAAAGCCCCAGGCCGGTTCCGCCGTAGCGGCGGGCGGACGAGCCGTCCGCCTGCGAGAAGGGCTCGAAAATCGAGTCGATCCGATCAGCGGGAATGCCGATGCCGGTATCCGTAACGGAGAAACGCATGACGGCATACCGTTCAGTCTCCTGCATGAGCGACAACCCGAGGACCACCTCGCCTCCCTCGTGGGTGAACTTGACGGCGTTGCCGAGGAGGTTGACGAGCACCTGGCGGAGCCGCAGCGCGTCGCCCTTGACCTGCAGAGGCCCCTCCGGAGTTACGGCGAGCGTCAGCTCCAGTCCCTTTGCCCGTGCTTCCGGACCCATCATGCAGCCGACATCCTCGAGGAGGTCGACAAGCCGGAAAGCCTCGTGCTCGAGATCGAGGCGGCCCGCCTCGATCTTGGAAAAGTCGAGGATGTCGTTAATGATGTTCATGAGGTTCCGGCCGCTGGCGATGATGGCCTGCACGTACTTCTGCTGCTCAGGTTCGAGGCTGGTTCCAAGCAGGAGGTCCGCCATGCCGATGACGCCGTTCATCGGAGTCCGGATCTCGTGGCTCATGTTGGCAAGGAACTGACCCTTCGACACGCTGGCCTGCCTGGCCTCCTCGGCCATGAACTTGGTCTGGAGCACCGACTCCTCAAGACGCTGGTTGCTCCGGCGCAACGCCTCGAGCGCCCCCTCGAGCTGCTGGCGCACGTCGGACTCCTCGATGGATTTCCTTGTCAGCCGGGTATTCTGGTCACGCAGCAGCGCATGCCGCTCAAGGGAGCTCTGCTCGAAGACCCGCCGTTCGGCGGCCTCGCGCTCGAGCTCTTCTACCCGGCGCTTGAGATCGCCGTATGAGGGCTTGCCTGTAGCCATGCGGAGGAGGGGGATGGAAGGTTGTCTTTCCTATAAAGTACGCAATTTCAGCGCGCACGCTTATACATATAATATAGAAAACGAACGGAAAATGGGGAAAAGACAGCGGCGGCGATGCTCAGGAGGTCATCCGCCGGTAACGCTCGATGAGGGCGCCGTTGACGGCGTCCCAGGACTGGGACGCGGCATAGGCGAGGCCCGCCTCGCGCTGCCGGCCGAAGAGGCCGACATCCTCCATGAGCGTGGTGCAGCAGCGGTAGAAGTCGTCGACGTCGCCGGCTCGGGCGACGAGTCCGCCCCGAGAGAGTTCGACCACCTCGCGGCACCCGCCGACGTCGGAAACGACGGCCGGAAGACCGCACGAGATGCCCTCCAGCGTCACGTTGCAGAACGCCTCGGTGGTCGAAGGAAAGAGGAAGATGTCGCCGCTCGCGTAGGCTTCCGGCAGTGCAGTCCCGGTCAGGTAGCCGGTGAAGACCGCCTCCGGCATCTCGCCTCTCAGCGTCTCCTCCTCGGGTCCGCTGCCGATCATGACGAAGCGCACCCGATCCCCGAGGCCCTCCCGGTGGAAGCGCCGGTAGAGGTCCATCACGACCCGGATGTCCTTGTACCAGACGAAACGGCCTGCGAAAACGAGCACCGTGCGGCCCTCGGCGTCCCAGGAGCGGCGGAGCGGCCCGCTTCGCCGGCCGGGGTGGAACAGGCCGCGGTCGATCCCCCGCGACCAGATGCCGACATCGCGGATGCCGTGCGAGAGAAGGTTCCGGCGGACGATCTCGTTGGGGGCCAGGACGGTGCCGCAGCTGTTGTAGAACCACGCCAGGTATCGCCATAAGGCGCCCTCGGCGAATCCGAGCCGGTAGTATTCCAGATAGGAGGGAAAGTCGGTATGGTAGGCCGAGGCGACCGGAAGGGAGCGCTTCAGGGCGTAGAGCAGGAACTTCCGCCCGATGATGTCGGGAGTGGAGATATGGACGATATCGGGGGCGAAGCGGTCGAGCTGGCGGCGGGTTTCAGAAGAGAAGAAACCGAGCCGGTAATCGGGATAGAGCGGAATCGGGACCGAAGGCATGGTGTATACCGGTACCCCGCCGTGGTCGTCGGACTCCGAGACGTCCGGAGACCAGACCATGACCTCGTGGCCCTCTTTCCTGAATGAAGCGACGAGCTGGTATATCGATCTGACGGCACCGTCCTTGTCCTTGACGAAGGTACCGGCATATAACGCAATCTTCATGACGGGCAAGCAGTTCTGGAGTCAACGCGGCCGCATGCCCGGCAGTTCGGGGAAGCGTTGTTCCCGGAGCGTCTTCAGGCATGACCCAAAGGTAACATTTCCCCCGGAAAAACCAGCATCGGGGAGACGATCACGCCTCCGGAATGCTCAGCGGAGCCGCCTTCGGCCGCACCAGGCGGCTGAAATCCCGATAGGCCAGACGCACGAGCTCCCGGTGGGTGCCGGCGTTGAAGGCGATATCCTCGTCGTCCTCGAGCACCTCATCCACATAGACCGCCATCCCGTAGAGATTGCCGAACGGAGGCATGGCGCCGGGCTCGCAGCTGCCGAACCGGCCGGCGAACTCTTCCTCGCCGGCAAGTTCGGCATGTTCGGCACCCGAGGCCTGGCCGAGCAGCTCGAAATCCAGCCTGCGGGAAGCCGGCAGGACGGCCATCGCCATCCGTCCGTCGAGTTTGACGACCACGGCCTTGGCCAGCTCCCGGCCCGGCACATGCGCCGAGGCGGCGACCTCCTGCGCCGTGTATGCGGGAGAGTGGATAAGGGTGGAATAGCGGACACCGTGGCTGTCGAGAAAGTCCGTGAGCGTGCTGTAGGGCATGGTATGGCTCCTTCCGTCTGCTGTTCATGAAGGGGGAGGCTCACGCCGCATACCGCGGGACGCTCCGGCGCCTGCCGGAAGCGCCCCGCAGCGATTCAGAATTCGATCCGCAGCCCCACCATGAGGTTGTGGGTGTCGATGGTGTACTCTCCGCCGTACAGGTCGGCGTCGCTGGTGCCGAGATAACGGTAGCGTGCGTCGACCAGCATGTTGTCGGCGATCCGGTAGCCCACGCCGGCGCCGAGCTGCCAGGCGAAGACCGTATCATCGACGGAACCGGGACCGGTTGAATCATCCACCGAGGCAAGGCCGAGGCCCGCCGTCAGGTAGGGGGTGAAGGATGAACGCTCGAGCTCGAAGTCCACATAGCCGTTCGCCAGGAAGCTGAGGATCGAGACCTCGTCGCCGCTGTGCTCGATGCCGTTCTCCTGGTAGCCCAGCTCGCCCTCGAGGCGATACTGGCCGCTTTTGAGGCCAACGGCCCCGGCAAGCGCGTAGCCGGTGTTGTAGGAACGCTCACCGCCGAACTCGATATCCGAATCCTGCAGCATGGCAAGACCCACCGAGCCGGTGGCGTAGGGCGTTGCGGCCGAGGCGGCCGTAGCGGAACCGCCGAGCGCCAGGACGGCGCAGAGGGTTCCCGCAGCAAATCTCTTCATCACACACACTCCTTTTTTCATCGTTTCCTTTCGTTCGCCTGTCACTACCGCCGGAGGATACGCCCCCGGCACCTCTTCACCACTTTTAAAGGTAAAGCAATCTGGAAAACGAATCAAGAAGAACGGGGAGCTTTTTCCATGAAACGGCGCAGTGCGGGAAGCGCGTCGCGGTAGCCCGCATCAATCAGATCGGAGACCTGGGAGGTATCGACGAGATTGAAGGCCGAGAGATCGGGTGCGAGGCAGAGGTCGGCACCGGCGGTCTGCATCGAGGCCGTGTTGGTGACGGCGGTGTAGAAGGAGTTGAGCAGGAGGCCGACGATGCTCTCCGGCTTGGTGAAGGCGTGGCGGGCGAGCAGGTCGACGCAGATGACCGGCCGCAGGCCTTCGTCGACGAGCGGCGAAATCGGCACGTTCTCGAGCAGCACCCCGTCGACGAGCATCGACCCGTTGCGCTCGAGGGGCCGGAACACGCCGGGGATGCAGCTGCTGGCCATCACCCCCTCGGCAACGTCGCCGCTCCGCAGCACCGCCTTGCGTCCCGTCGAGATGTCGGCGGCCACCATGGCGAGCCGAATAGGGGCGTCCTCGATGTTGCGCCTTCCGAGCAGGTCGTGGACGACCTGGCCGAACTTCTTGTTCGAAAGGATGCCGTACTGCGAGAGCACGGGACCGGAGAGGTCGAGCCAGTCGAGCTCGAGCGTCACGTCGCGGATCTCCCGCCAGCTCTTGCCGAAAGCGTGGAGCGCGGCGATGAAGGAACCGATGCTCGTGCCGCTGACCATCGAGACCCTGATATCGAGCTCATCGAGCGCCCTGAGCACCCCGATATGCGCGGCGCCGAGCACCGCCCCGCCTCCCAGCGCAAGCCCTGCGGTTCCGGTCGTACTCTTGTTGATCATCGCATTCGGGTCAGATTGTTGAACGTGGCCGCCGGGCTACTGGAAGTGCAAGGCGAGCCAGCGCAGAAAGCGGTACTTCAGTCCATGGTAGGGCGGATAGCGAAGCCGGATGTCCGCGGCGATCGGCCGCTGCATGAGGCTCCGGCGAACCGAGAACGCCTCGAACCCTGCCCGGCCGTGGTAGGCGCCGAACCCGCTCGAACCGACTCCGCCGAATGGAAGCGAGGGGACCGCCGCCTGGAAGAGCAGGTCGTTCAGGCAGACCCCCCCGGAACGGGTGGAGGCGATCACACGGTCCTGCACCCGGCGGTCGGAAGTGAAGAGGTAGAGGGCGAGCGGCTCGCCGCCGCGCTGGACGATATCGATCGCCTCTTCGATATCCCCATAGGCGACGAGCGGCAGGACAGGCCCGAAGATCTCCTCCTCCGACATGACGGCCTCCGCTCCGGCCCCCTCGATGAGGGTCGGGCGAAGGCACTCCCCCGCCGCAATCCCGGGAAAGCGTTCCAGGAGCCGCCGGCGGCGGGCATTGTTGCGGACGCACGCGTAATCCCCACCCTCCCCGGGCGAAAGGCCGTAGAACTCCCCGACGGCCTCGCGCAGGGCGGCGGCCAGCCGGCCCTCGAGCTCTCGGCGCACCAGGACGTAGTCGGGGGCGATGCAGGTCTGTCCGGCGTTGAGGAACTTCGCCCAGGCGATGCGGCGCGCGACCGTCCGGAGGCCCGCATCGGAATCGACGATGCAGGGAGAGCGGCCGCCGAGCTCCAGGGTCACAGGAACGGGATGGCGGGCGGCGGCCCGCATCACCTCGCGGCCCGCCGCCCGGCTTCCGGTGAAGAAAACGTGGTCGAAGCGCTCTGCGAGCAGGCCTCGCGCCGCCTCCGCCCCGCCCTCCACCACGCGGAATGCCCGAGGGTCGAGGTAGTCCCTGACGCCCCGGGCTATGGCGGCGGAGGTCAGAGGAGCCTGCTCGGAAGGCTTGAGCACCGCGCAGTTGCCGGCAGCGATGGCGGCGACGAGCGGAGCCAGGACGAGCTGGAGCGGGTAGTTCCAGGCTCCGATGACGAGTACCACCCCGACCGGCTGGAAAGACCAGGAAGCAGAGGCTGGAAGGTAGAGGAGGGGGACCGATGCCTGTCGGGGACGCATCCAGCGGCCGAGGTGGCGGAGGGCGTAGCGGATCTCGCCCTGCAGGAAGGCGGTTTCGGTGAAGAAAAGCTCTGCCGGAGGTTTGCCCGTGTCGGCAGAAACGGCCGCGGCAAGTTCCTCCTCCCGCTCCTCAAGGAAACAACGGAGCGCCTCCAGCTGCCCGACCCGCCAGGCGCGGGGACGGGTCAGCCCCGATCGGAAGGTCTCGCCGAGAATCGGTGCGAGCGGCTGGCGGTGTGCTTCTCCCATAGGAAAGAGCGGATGAATGGTGGTAATGACAAGAAAAGTAACGAAAAAGCGCGTCAGCCAAAACAGTGCGGGCGTTGGCGGAAGCGGGAATGTTGGCTACATTGGGTGAAATCACGACCGGAAACCCGCACTCCCCTCTACCGATGGACTGGATAACGCAGCCCGAAGCATGGGTCGCTTTGGCGACCCTCACGATCCTCGAGATCGTCCTCGGCATCGACAACATCATCTTCATCTCGATCCTGGCCGGCCGGCTCCCCGAACACCAGAGGCAGAAGGGGCGCGTCCTGGGGCTCGGCCTCGCCATGGTGACGCGCATCCTGCTCCTGCTCTCCATCAGCATGGTCATGCGCCTGACCGGCGAGCTCTTCAGCCTCGCAGGCCACGGCGTCTCCGGCCGCGACATGATCCTCGTCGCCGGAGGACTCTTCCTGCTCGCCAAGAGCACCCGCGAGATCCACCTGAGCCTCGAGGGCGAAGAAGAGAGCGGAAGCCGCACCGCCGCCGGCAACTTCATCTTCACCCTCCTGCAGATCGCCGTCCTCGACATCGTCTTCTCGCTCGACTCCGTCATCACGGCCGTCGGCCTGGCGAAGGATCTCGGCGTGATGATCCTGGCCATCATGATCGCCGTCGGTGTCATGATGCTCGCGGCCCGCAGCATCAGCGACTTCGTCGAACGCCACCCGACCGTCAAGATGCTCGCCCTGAGCTTCCTCATCCTTGTCGGCGTCACGCTCCTTGCCGAGGGAGCCGGCTACGAGATCCCGAAAGGCTACATCTATTTCGCCATGGCCTTCTCCATCGGCGTCGAGATGCTCAACCTCAGGCTGCGGCCGAAAGCGGCCGCCCCCGTCCAGCTCCGCCCTACGCTCCCCACGGACGGGAAGGAGGGGTGAGGGAAGGCGTTCCCGTTCGGGAAGAATTTTCATACATTGGAAGCAGAGGAGAGAATAAATCCGGAATGACCAGAACCCCCAGCTGCAGGTTCCGGCGCTTGACCCGGTAAGAGGGAAACCCATTCGCTCGGCGATCGACCCGAAAAGGAGTGGAGATGATGCAGCTGCCCTTAAGACTTCCCCCCGACCAGCTTCGCAGGAGATGCGACCCGCTGGAATTCAGCTTCGAAACCACCGCAGAACTCGACGGCCGCAGGGAGGCCGTAGGCCAGAAGCGTGCCCTTGATGCCATCGCCTTCGCCATGGCCATCCGCCATGACGGCTTCAACCTGTTCGCCCTCGGTCCCAGCGGCACAGGAAAGCAGACCGCCCTCATGCACCACCTCGAAAGCGTCGCGCCGGAAGCGCCGGTGCCAGACGACTGGTGCCACGTCTACAACTTCGAAAAACCGCGCCATCCGAAAGCGATGCGCCTCCCCCCGGGCAGGGCCATGGAGCTCTCACTGGGCATGGACCATCTGGTCGAAGCCCTCTTCACCGTCATCCCCGCCGCCTTCAGCAGCGAGGAGTACCAGGCACAGGAAAAAGCCATCCACGAAGAGTTCCAGGAAGAGCAGGCCGAAGCGATCGGCGCACTCGAGAAAAAAGCGGCGGACGAAAGCATAGCCCTCATCCGGACCCCCGCGGGATTCGCCTTCGCGCCGGTCAGCAAAGGCGAGGTCATCAAGCCCGACGAGTTCATGAAGCTCAGCGACGGGGAGCGCAAAGAGATCGAAGAGAAGATCGGGCGGTTCAAGGACGAGCTGCAGTCGATCATGTCGCAGATCCCGAAGTGGCAGCGCCAGACGCAGGAAAAGATCAACGCCCTCAACCGCTCGATTGCGGACTTCGCCCTGCGGCCGCTCGTCGAGGAGCTCAAGAACCGCTTCGAGACGCTTCAGGAAGTACGGGCCTACCTCGACGCAGTGGAGAACGATATCGTCCTGAACTTCTACCAGTTCCTCGAAAAGAGCCAGGAGCCGGGCGATTCGGTAAAGAAAAGCCACGCCTTCAACCGCTACCGCGTCAACGTGGCTGTCGACAACGGCAAAACCATCGGCGCACCGGTGGTCTACGAGGACAAACCGGCCTGCAGGAACCTCGTCGGCGACATCGAACACCTCTCGCAGATGGGCACGCTCGTCACCGACTTCACCCTCATCAAGGCGGGCGCCCTGCACCGGGCCAACGGCGGCTACCTGATCCTCGACGCCCGGCGCCTGCTCATGGAGCCCTTCGCCTGGGAGGCCCTGAAAAAGGCGCTGAGGACCCGCCAGATCCGCATCGAATCGCTCGGCCAGCTCTACAGCCTCATCAGCACCGTCTCGCTCGAACCCGAACCGATCCCGCTCGAGCTGAAAGTCATCCTGCTCGGCGAACGGCGGCTCTACTACCTGCTCAACGCCTACGACCCCGACTTCAGCGAGCTCTTCAAGGTCGCGGCCGACTTCGAGGACGAACTGGAGGCGGACACGGAAGGCAAAAACTCCTACGCCCGCATCATCGCCCGGGTCGCCCGGGACCAGGGCCTCCGCCACTTCAGCCGCGAGGCCGTGGCCCGGACCGTCGAATACGGCGGCAGACTGGCCGGCGAAGGGGGAAAGCTGACCGCCCGGCTGCAGGAGATCAGCGACCTGGTCCACGAGGCCGATTTCCATGCCGAGTCGGCAGGGCGCGCCACCGTCGGAGCCGAGGAGGTGGAGCAGGCGGTACAGGCACGCATAGCGCGCGCCTCGCGCATCAGCGAAAAGATCAGGGAGGCCACCCTCAAGGAGTCCATCCTGATCGACACCGAGACGGAAAAGGTCGGCCAGATCAACGGCCTGGCGGTCTATGAGGCGGGACGGGAGCGGTTCGGCCATCCGACGAGAATCACCGCCCGGATCCGGCTCGGCAAGGGAGAGGTGATCGACATCGAACGGGAGACCGAGCTCGGAGGTCCGATCCACTCCAAGGGGGTCATGATCCTGACGGGGTTCCTCGGCGCCCGATTCGGCATGCAGCAGCCGCTCTCGCTCTCCGCCTCGCTCGTCTTCGAGCAGTCCTACGGCGGGGTCGAAGGCGACAGCGCCTCGTCGGCCGAGCTCTACGCCCTCCTCTCTTCCCTCTCCGGACTTCCTCTCCGTCAGTCGATCGCCGTGACCGGTTCGGTCAACCAGCACGGCGAGCTGCAGGCGATCGGCGGCGTCAATGAAAAGGTCGAGGGGTTTTTCGACCTCTGCCGTGCCCGGGGGCTCACCGGGCGGCAGGGAGTCCTGATCCCGAAAGCCAACACGCTGAACCTCATGCTCCGCCCGGACGTGGTCGAGGCGGCGGCGCGGGGGGAGTTTTCGATCTATGCCGCCAGCCATGTCGACGAGGCTATCGAGCTGCTCACCGGCGTTGCGGCCGGCGAGCCTGACGCGGAGGGCAACTGGCCCCCGGAGAGCGTCAACGGGCGTATCGTCGCACAGCTCGGCTCGATGGCCGAACGGCTCAAAGCGTTTTCCCAGAACAATGAAACCCCCGAGTGAGCACCATGATCATCCGCCGCATCGCCGTCGCCATCGACGGCTCCCCCCACAGCCTCGCCTCGATCGAGGCCGCCCGGGACCTGGCCCTCAGCATGGAGGCCGAGCTTCGGGGAATTTTCGTCGAAGACGACAACCTCTTCCGGCTCGCCGCGCTGCCCTGCAGCAGCGAGATCCGGCCCTACAGCAGCGAAGCCCGCCCGATGGAGCCCTCCGAACTCGAACAGGCGGTGCGGCGGCAGGCCAGGGAGGCCGAAGAGGCGCTGATCCGGGCAATCGGCCAACGCGTGATCCGCCACTCCTTCACCACCTGCCGCGGCATGGTGCCGGAAGCGGTGGTGGCGGCCTCGACGGAAAGCGACCTGCTCGTGCTCGGCCGCAGCGGGCGCTCGCCCACCTGCCGCCGCAGGCTCGGCTCCACAGCCGAAAAAGCCCTGCGCGAAGGCAAACGACCGCTGCTCCTCATGCGCCACGGGTTCAGGACGGCGGGGCCGCTGCTCCTCCTCTACGACGGCTCGGAAGGCTCACGGCGGGCGCTCGAGGCGGCCCTCGCCCTCTCGGCAGAAGGCGGCCTCCTGAACGTGCTGGTCCTTGCCGGCGACCCCGGAGAGTCCCTGCACATGGAGGAGGCGCTGCAAGCGGAGCTCTCCGCCCGGGGCGTCGAAGCGGAGTTCCACCACCTGAGGCCGGGGGACGCCAAAACGCTGGCGCAGTTCATCCGCATGGCCGACTCGGGCCTGCTCGTCCTCTCCGACGAGATGCACCTCGAAAAGGAGGTGGTGCTGGAGCTCGTCAGCGAGCTCGACTATCCGGCGCTGCTGGTCTAGAGGGTGGCAGGGGGAAGGGGCGAGAGAAGGATGCGCTCCAGAAGGATCGCCGCCGAGACCGCCGCGTTGAGCGACTCGACCCGGGACCGTCCGTCACCGTGGGGGATCTTCACCAGCCGGTCGGCCATGGCCTGCACCCGGCGCTCGGCGCCGTTGGCCTCGTTGCCGATGACGAGCGCCGTCCGCTCCGGCCACGCCCCGAACCGGCGGAAGTCGATGCCCTCGAGCGAGGAACAGACGATCTCGAAACCCAGGCTGCGGAGCGCGCCAAGCGCTTCGGGAAGATCGTCGGTGCGGGTGTGCGGCATGGAGAACAGGCTGCCGGCCGAGGATCGGACGCTCTTGGGGTTGTAGAAGTCGACCGTGCCGGGCCCGGAAAGAAGGGCGTCGGCCCCGAGCCAGGCCGCCGTGCGCAGGATCGTGCCGGCGTTGCCGGGATCCTGCACCCCGTCGAGCACGACGACGAGCGCGGTGGCAGGATAGTCCCGTTCGTGCGGCGGGGGAAAGGAGGGCTGGCGGAACACCCCGAGCACGCCCTGGGGAGAGCGGGTGCCGGCCAGCGCGGCGAACTCGGCCTCGCCGGCAAGAAAGACCGGGAGGGCGGAGCGGGAGGCCTCCGGCAGCTGCAGGAGGCCGCTTTCGGTGCAGACGAGGCAGTCGAGCATCGAGGGATCGGCCATCTGCTCGAGCAGCTCCCGGACGGTGCGAAGCCCCTCGGCAAGGAACAGCCCCGACTCGTCACGGTACTTGCGCTGATGGAGCCGCGCCAGGCGTTTGAGGAGGGCGCGGCTCGCGGCCTCTGCTCCGGGAGTTCTCACGGCTTGCCTCCCGCCCGGCGCAGGCTGGCCATGACCGACGAGGGATCGTGGGAGAAGTCGGAGGGCATGGTGCCGCCGCTGCGGGCCAGGGCGTCGCTGTCGAGCTCGACCGAAATGCCATCCTCGTCCCCATCGTTTCCCCCCTCGCCCATCGAGCGGCCGATGTACTCCCGGAACCCCTCCATGTCGAGCGAGAACCCTTCGAGGCCGGAAGCGCCCGAGCGCTCGATCGAGGGCTTTCCGCCATCCCCGCAGGCGCCGCCGCGGAACTCTTCGTCCGAGCGGTAACCCTCGAGCCGCTCGCGCATCATCTCGTCCCGCATCGCCCTCTTCCGGCGCGCCGAAACCGACTCCACGGCATGGCGCGAGCCGAGGAAAAGGCGCGCCGAAAACAGCATGCCGGCAAGCGAGAGGGCGAGCGAGAGGAAGAGGACCGGAAGATCCGGCGGGAGCGACGCCGAAAAGAGGAGCGCGAGCTCAGCGACGGCAAGGAGCCCGGAGAGGGCGAAAAGGAGCGAAGCGAAGAGGCGGTCGTTCATAGGGAGACCCGGGGAAAAATGGCAGGCGGCGGGAAGAGGGCTTCCTCCGCCCCGAAAACGGTCGGACTGTCGAATTTAACGCCTTATTCGCTATTATCCCATACCGGCCGCCGCATGGCGGCCCCTCGAGCATCAGGAACCAGGAGACGAAAGCAGGCAGGAGAACACCCCCATGCAGATGAAACGACCCGAACTGATCGCCCCGGCCGGCAGCCGGGCCTCCATGCAGGCCGCGCTCCGGGCGGGAGCCGACGCCGTCTACTTCGGCGCCGACGGCTGCAACATGCGCGCCGCAAGCGAGAGCTTCACCGCATCGGACTTCCCGGCGGTGCGCGCCCTCTCGGACCGCTACGGCGCCCGGGCCTACCTTGCCCTGAACACCACCGTCTACGACAGCGAGCTCGCGATGGTCTATGACTACGTCCGCTCGGCCCGTGCCGCGGGCCTCGACGCCGTCATCTGCTGGGACGCGGCAGTGATCGAGGCCTGCCGGAGGGAGTCGATGCCCTTCCACCTCTCGACGCAGGCCTCGGTGAGCAACAGCGCCGCCCTGCGCCACTTCGCCGCGCTCGGCGCCACGATGGTCGTCCCGGCCCGAGAGCTCACGATCGAACAGGTCGAAGCGCTCGTCCGAACGGCGGAGGCCGAACGGCTGCCGGTCACCATCGAGTGCTTCGTGCATGGGGCGATGTGCGTCGCCGTCTCCGGCCGCTGCTTCCTCTCCCAGGAGCTCTTCGGGCGCTCGGCCAACCGCGGCGAGTGCGTCCAGCCCTGCAGGCGAAGCTACGTCATCACCGACCCGGAGGAAGACAAGAGCTTCGAACTCGGAACGGGCTACGTCCTGAGTCCAAAAGACCTCTGCGCCGTGGAGTTCCTCGACCGGCTGACGGACGCCGGGATCGGAGCGTTCAAGATCGAGGGGAGGAACCGCAGCCCCGAATACGTGCAAACGGTGACCCGCGCCTACCGTACCGCGATCGACTGCTGCATGGAAGAGCGGGGCAAGCCCGGGTTCAGGGCCCGCTACGGCGAGCTTACCGGACGGCTGAAAGGGGAGCTCGAAAAGGTCTACAACCGGGGATTTTCCAGCGGGTTCTACTTCGGAAGGCCGATGGAGGCCTGGGCGGACTCCTACGGATCGCAGGCGCTCGAGCAGAAGACCTATTTGGGAAAGGTGGTGAAGTACTATCCAAAGGCGGGGGTTGCCGAGATCCTCATCCATGCGGGGAGGCTCGAAAAGGGGGCGAAACTCTCGGTGCAGGGCCCCCTCACCGGTGTGGAAACCTTCATCGCGGAAGGTTTCCGCACCAACGACATGGAGGGATCTCCGGCGGCCTCGAAGGGCGACACCGTCACCCTGAAGTGTCCTCTGCTCCGCCGGAACGATGCCGTCTACCTTCTGGAGGAACGGCCCTGATCCTTCTTCAGGCGATCTCGACCAGCTCGATCTCGAAGGTGAGTTCCTGACCGGCGAGCGGGTGGTTGGCGTCGAGCGTCACCGCATCTTCCTTCAGGTCGACGACCATCACGATGGCCTGCTGTCCGTCGGCAAGCCCGACCTGCAGCTGCTGGCCGATCTCGAGCTCCATGTCGGCAGGGAAACGCTCACGCGGAACGTCGGTCACGAGCTCCGCCGAGTGCGCGCCGTAGGCCTCCTCGACAGGGATGACCTGCACCTTCACCTCGCCCGGCTTCATGTCGATCAGCGCCGTATCGAAACCCTTGATGACCTGTCCGCCGCCGACGGTGAACTCCAGCGGCTCACGATCCGCAGAGGTGTCGAACACCGAACCGTCTCCGAGTTTTCCCGTATAGTGGACTTTTACCTTGTCTCCTGCTTTGGCCTGTGCCATAATCGCATCCTCCTCGTTTGTACCGTTCCGGTCATGATTGAAAATAGTCCGGGCAGAACCTCTGCAGCTCGGCAATCACGCCTCGCCGGCCCCGCTCCCGACAGAGAGCGAAACTAGCCAAAAAAGCGCAAAGAACCCATTTTTTTATCCCTCGACGACCGGCGCGGACCCCTGGTCCATCTCCATGCGCACGCGGGGAAGACCCGCGGGATAGTTCTCACGGATGAATCCGACCATCTGTTCGCGCACCAGGCAGCGGAGCTCCCAGGCGTCGGAGGAGTTGCGCGCGCTCATGAGCGCGCGGACCTCGAGGGAGCGCTCGGTGGTCTTCGTCACGTGCAGCTTCACGACGCGGCCGTCCCAGAGCGGAGTCGCGGCGACGGTGCGCTCGAGCTCCTGGCGAAGGCTTTCGACCGGTATGGCGTAGTCGACGTAGAAGAACACCGTACCGAGGAGTTCGGGGGAGATGCGCGACCAGTTCTCGAAGGGCTGGTCGATGAAGCGGCTGATCGGCACGATGAGCCGGCGCTGGTCCCAGATCTGCACGACCACATAGGTGAGGGTGATCTCCTCGATCTTGCCCCACTCTTTCTCCACGACGACGACGTCATCGATGCTGATGGGCTGGGTGACGGCGATCTGCACGCCGGCAATCAGCGTCGAAAGGCTTTTCTGGGCGGCGAAGCCGATGATGACGCCGGCGATGCCCGCCGAAGCCAGGATGCTCACCCCGACCTGGCGGACGGTGTCGAAGGTCATGAGGACGGAAGAGACGGCCAGTACGACGAAGAGCACGTTGAGGATCTTGCGGGCAAGGCTCGCATGGGTGGCCACCTTGCGGCGGGCGGCGCTGTTTTCGAGCGTTTTCGACTCGTAATGGTGCAGGACGGCCTGTTCGAGCACCACGAGAAGGCGCATCATGAACCAGGCGGCCCCGACGATCGAGAGGATGAGGAGCAGATGGTGCAGCACCGGCAGCAGCCCCTCGGGCAGCGGCAGGTAGCGCAGGACGAGAGAGATCCCGGCGAGTTCGACGAGCAGGCGGAACGGCGTGGCCGTCGCCTCGAGCGGAAGACCCGTCCCCTTCAGCGAACGGCGGATCCTGCCGGCGATACCCCGGAAGAGGGAGTTCGCCCCGAAATAGAGCAGCAGGAAGGCAAGCACGAGAAGTACCGGCATGAGATAGCCGCCCTCCATGAGTTCCCGGAACCGGAGCGTCACGTCCATGCCGCTACCCCCTCAGGCGTTCGCATTCGCTCTTCGAGCGGCTGACGCAGTCCTCGATGGCCATGCCGCCGAAATAGTTGCCGGAGAGCGCGAGTCCTTTTCTCGAGGCAAGCAGGGCGTCGGTTTTTCCGAGCCACTCGTGGTGGCCGAGGCGCAGCGAAGGGACCGTATTGGTCTTCACGTGGACATGCTCGATCTTCGACATCGGCACGCCGAGCACCTCCGTGATGCGCTGCTTCTTCAGCTTGTCGTCGAGACCCGGACGGAAGTGGAACGAGAACCCCCTGTAGTCGTCGTCCGGCACGGTGTCGCGCGAGACGGCCGAGAAAAAGACGTCGCCGGGAGAGATCAGGGCGGCGACCGGCTTCAGCGAAAGCGCATCCTTCTTCAGGACGACGCCGACGGAGTCGACCTCGGCGGCACGGAGCGTCGAAAGGTGCGCCGAGAGTTCGGGATCGGCTCCCGCGAGCAGTTTCGATGAGACGGCCGAAGGAGCGGCGAGGACCAGCTTCGCGGCCGCATGCTCTTCCCCGCCGGCGGTCCTGACGACGTACCGATCGCCCTCGCGGCGCACGCCGACGGCCTCGCTCGAGACGGCTACCGTGACCTCCGGACGGGCGGCGATCGCGCGGGCCACGCTCTGCAGGCCCTCGCGGAAGGTGTAGTTCTTCAGCACGTCCTTGCGCTTCTCGCGGCTCTTGAACATCATGTCGGCCGGGAAGTCGTCGGTCGGCTGCGAGGGGACGGCATTGAAGAAGTGGCGGATGACCTCGTCGTAGTTGCGTTTTCCGACGATCTTCTCATAGTAGGAGCGTACGCTCTCTCCATCCTTCTTGAGCCGGAAGAGGTTCGGCGCCGAAAGGAAGAGCTCGCCGATGTGCAGCGACGAGACGAGGGACTTGACCTTGCCGTCGACGAAGAGCGAGAAGGGCACCTTCTCCCGCGGGATGATGTCCCCCATCATGGAGCACTGCTCGACGATGCCGAGCAGGTTCTGGTAGGAGCTGTAGCAGGTGTGTGCGCCCATCTCGAGCCAGAACTCCCTGCCCCGGCTCCCGTAGCGGGGCGAGGAGAAGGAGCCGCCCGCTTCGGGGCGCTGTTCGAGCACGAGGGGCCGCATGCCGGCTTCGGCGCAGTAAAACGCCATGGAGAGGCCGCTGATGCCGCCGCCTACGATCACTATATCATGTTCACTCATGGGTGGAGAAGGAGAGTTTTTTCAGAAAGTGCGTTCTTGAACCCCGTTGCGGCCTCGCGGGCCGCCCGGCACAATTTAGCGAAATCAGCCCGGAAAACACACGATGATTCCCGCACGGCTCCGCCTACCGTTCCCGGGCCTGTTCGAGCACCCTGCCCTCGCGGTAGTTGGCCGAGTAGCGCACGTAGTTCTCCGGAGACTCGACGATGTTCCGCCGCTCATCCTCGGTGATGGGGCGCATCACCTTTGCCGGCACGCCGGCCACCAGCATCCCGGACGGCACGCGGAACCCCTGGCGCACGAGCGCGCCGGCCGCGACGATCGAGTAAGGCTCGACCACGCAGTCGTCGAGCAGCGTGGCGCCCATGCCGATGAGCACCCAGTCCTCGACCGTGCAGGCGTGCAAGGTCGCCCCGTGGCCGATGGTGACGTTGCTGCCGATGGTGAGCGGCCCGGTGTCGTGCGTGACGTGCAGCGTCACGTTGTCCTGCACGCTCGTCTTCTCCCCGATGCGGATCGGACAGACGTCGCCGCGCACCACGGCGTTGAACCAGAGGCTCGAATGCGCCCCTATCTTCACGTCCCCGACCACATAGGCCCCATCGGTCATGAAGACCGACTCATGCACCTCGGGCCACACACCCCGGTACGGCATCACCTTGCCCATAATCCGCTCCTGCTGCTTGAAACTGTTAAAAGAAAACGACGGCGCACGGGCGCCCGACTTCCAAAGTACGCAATCTTCGGGGGAAATGTCTTGCCCCTTGAAGAGGGAGTCCGTATTTTCACCCGTAGCGCCCACCTCGCCCGGTGAGCCCTCCGCTTCCCCGAAACACGAGAACGAACAACCGCGACCGATGGAAAAACGACCCGACGAAAAATACTGTACCGAATGCGGCGCGCTGATCAGCGCCAAAGCCGAAATCTGCCCGAAATGCGGCGTCCGCCAGAGGCCCGCACCATTCTCCTCCAGCCTCGGAGCCATCGCCCCGAACGGACGGAGCCGGCTTGCCGCTGCCCTTTTCGCGCTCTTCCTCGGAAGCCTCGGCATCCACAAGTTCTACCTCGGCAGTATCGGATGGGGCATCATGTACATCCTCTTCTGCTGGACCGGCATCCCGACCATCGTGGGCTTCATCGAAGGAGTGCTCCTGCTCATCATGAGCGAAGAGACGTTCAACATGAAGTACGGCGGCGCATGATTTCCGTACCGCCCTCAGGACAGCAGCGGGATTTATTCGTATATTGACTTCCATACGGCGCACTCCCGGGCCCGGCCCGGCAACAGCAACCACAGCCACATCATGAGCTCCACCCTCAGCTGCAGCGGACTGCAGAAAGCCTACAACAAGCATCTGGTCGTCCGGGACTCGAACATCTCGGTCAGCCAGGGAGAGATCGTGGGGCTGCTCGGGCCGAACGGCGCCGGCAAGACCACCACCTTCTACATGATCGTCGGCCTCGTGCGCCCGGATGCCGGGGACGTCTTCCTCGACAGCCGCAACATCACCAGGGAGCCGATGTACCGGCGCGCACGGCTCGGCATCGGCTACCTGCCGCAGGAGGCCTCCGTCTTCCGCAACCTGACGGTCGAGGAGAACATTCTTGCGGTCCTGGAGTTCACCGACATGGAAAAGGCGGCACGCCAGGAGAAGACCGACGCGATGCTCGAAGACCTCGGCATCTCCCATATCCGCAAAAGCATGGGCTACGCGCTCTCCGGCGGCGAGCGCCGCCGCACCGAAATCGCCCGGGCCCTCGCGCTCGACCCGAAGTTCATCCTCTTCGACGAGCCCTTCGCCGGCGTCGACCCGATCGCCGTCGAAGACATCCAGGAGATCGTCGAGGGACTCGTCAAGCGCAACATCGGCGTGCTCATCACCGACCACAACGTGCATGAGACGCTCTCCATCACCAACCACGCCTACCTGCTCTTCGACGGCAGCCTCTTCATGCACGGCACCCCCGAGGAGATCGCCAGCCATCCCGAGGTCCGCCGCCAGTACCTCGGAGAGAAGTTCAGCCTCGAGCGCTACTAGGCAAGCCCCCCGAGCCCATGATCGCCGAACACCTGCTATTCCGCTCCGACGGAGGATTCATCCGCATCCCCATCTGGGGCCACATTCCGCTCTCCGGCCCCCTGAAAAAGGTCATCTCGCACCCCTCGTTCCTCCGGCTGAAGGGGATCCGCCAGCTCTCCTTCTCCCAGCAGGTCTACCCCGGCGCCACCCATACCCGCTTCGAGCACTCGATCGGCGTCTACCACCTGATGAAGCTGATCCTGCAGCGCATGCTGACCAACCCGCTGGCCCTCAGCCTGCAGGGGGAGCAGTTCCGCTTCGACGACCACAACTGCCGGCTGCTCCTGGCCGCAAGCCTCCTGCACGACATCGGCCACTACCCGCACGCCCACATCATCGAGGACCAGATCCCGGTAGCCGGCGGGGAGCCGGTCTTTTCGCACCACGAGGAGCTCTGCCGGCACTTCATCCACGAGGAACACCCCGGCGTGCCGACCATCGCCGAGATCCTCCGCGACGAGTGGAAGGTGTCGGCCGATGCCGTCGTCACCCTCATCAGGGAGGGATCCAGAAACCGGTTCGGCAAGCTCATCAGCGGCACGCTCGATCCCGACAAGATGGACTACCTGATGCGCGACGCGCACCACTGCAACATCCCCTACGGCAGCATCGACATCGAACGGCTGATCGAGTCGTTCGTGCCGGACCCCGAGCGGGAACGCTTCGCCATCACCGAAAAAGGCATAGCCCCGCTCGAGAGCCTCATGTTCGCCAAGTACATGATGATGCGCAACGTCTACTGGCACCACACCAGCCGCGCCCTCTCGGCCATGCTCCGCCGCCTCCTGCAGGACATCGCGACCGAAGGGCTCCTGGAGCCCGCGGCGCTGCGCGAGCTCTTCTACTCCAACGCCGACGACCGGGTGCTGCACGAGCTGCGTGAACTGATGGGCGGAAAAGGCCATCCCCTGGAGGGCCTCCTCGACGACATCATCATGCGCCGGGTCTACAAGCGGGCCATCACCGTGCAGCCCTACCTGGAGTCGGGCGAGGCCGACCTGCGCTGGTTCTCCTACAACGGCGACGGCGCGAGAAGGCGAAAGACGGAGCAGAGGATCTGCCGGTTCCTCAACGAGCGGCACGGCCTCGAGCTCGCCGGCCACGAGGTGCTCATCGATCCTCCCTCGAAAAAGGACATCTTCGACTACAGCGACCTGAAGGAACTGCGCGTCCACCCCACCCGCTCGGAGCACGTCCACTACTCGCTCGAGCTCGAGGGCGAGTACGTCCGCTTCGACGACCTCGACGAATCGGTCTTCCGTTCCGACTTCATCCTGGCCTTCGAACGCTACACGAAGAAGTTCCGCCTCCTCTCCCGCCCCGATCTCACCGGCTTCATCGTCGACGCGCGCCGGGAAATCATGGAGATGATGGCGGGCTAAGGGGAGAGGGAACGGCAAAAATCGCTATATTGTTTGCATATAGAGATATCCATCCACCTCATAACCATCTCAGGCCATGGTACAGCAGGACAAATTCTACAAGGGACTGTTTTTCGGAGCGCTGATCGGAGCGGCTGGCGGTACCGTCATGGGACTGCTCTTCGCTCCCCACAAGGGCAGCGACACCCAGCAGATACTCTCCGGCAAACTCAAGCACGCGCTCGAAAAGGCCGCCGAGCTCTATGAGGGCGAGGAAGAGGGCGAGGAAGAGGGCGAGGTCTACGGCAACGAGGCCAAGAAGCGCTCGCAGGAGATCATCGACACCGCGCGCCAGGAAGCCAGCAAGATCCTCGACGAGGCCAACAGCATCATCCGCGAGATCAAGGGCCAGCCGAAAGTCGCGGAGAACTGAGATGGCCCTTACCTGGCAGGGCGTGAACATCGACGCCCGCAATCCTTTCGAAGGCGTGCTTCTCCTGCACGCCTTTCCGCTTTCGGCCGCCATGTGGCATCCGCAGCTGCGCGCACTCGAAACGGCCGGCGTCCCGGCAATCGCCCCGAACGCCTGGGGCATCGAAGGATCCGGAGAACGTGACGAGTGGAGCTTCGAGGAGTACGCCGACGAGCTCGCCCTGCTGATGGAGCAGGTCGGGATGCAGCGCGCCACCCTCGCCGGGCTCTCGATGGGCGGCTACCAGGCCTTCGCGTTCCTCAGGCGCCATCCCGAACGGGTCCGCTCGCTCGTGCTTGCCGACACCCGGCCCGAGCCGGACGCCCCGGAAGCGGCCGCGGCGCGCGCGGAGTTCATCTCCGCCGTGAAGGAACATGGTTCGGAAGAAGCTGCAAGAAGAATGGTGCCGAACTATTTCAGGGAGGGTGCCGAGGAGGAACTGAAGCGGGAAGCGGAGGCGATGATCACGGCCCAGGCGCCGGAAGTCATTACGGCAGCGATGCGGGCCATCATGGGACGCCCTGACAGCACCCCGATGCTCCGCTCAATCGCCTGCCCGACGCTCGTCCTCTGTGGCGAAAACGACCGGCTGACCCCTCCCGAAACCGCCCGCATGATGGCCGAAGCCATCCCCCGCTCCACGCTTGAAATCATCGCGCAAGCCGCCCACATCTCCAACCTCGAACAGCCCGAAGCCTTCAACAGGGCCCTCCTCACCCACCTCGCCGCCCTCGGGAGCTGACGGCTCCGGGGCCCGGAGGCCCCCCTAAACCTCCAGGGATTCGAGCAGCTCGAAGAAGTTCGGGAACGACACCCCGGCCACATGACTGTCGGAGAGCTCGATGGGCTCTCCGCAGGCCCTCGCGGCCACGGCGAAGCTCATGGCGATCCGATGGTCGTCGAAACACTCCACCACCACCGGTTCCGCCGGCCGCAGTCGACGGCCCGTCACGCTGAGCCCGTCGGGCTCCTGGCGGCACAGGAAGCCGAGCCGCTCGAGGTTCACGGCGAGCGCCTCGATCCGGTCACTCTCCTTGGTGCGCAGCTCTGCGGCGCCCGAGAGCTCGAAACGCTCCGTCATGAATGCGGAGAGCACGCCGAGCATCGGAAGCTCGTCGATCACCCAGGCCACCTCCTGGGGGTCGCTGATGGAAAGCGGCTCCATCACGGCAGAACCGCAGACGAGGATGTCGCCGATCGGCTCTCCGCCGACCGTCCGGCGGTTCTCGATCGTGATCGCCGCTCCGGCGCGGACAAGGATGTCGATGAAGGCCGCCCGGGTCGGGTTGAGGCAGACGTCCCTGATCATGATCTCGCTTCCCCGGCCGAGCAGGCCGAGCGAGACGATGAAGCAGGCGGCCGAAGGATCGGCGGGAATCTGGAAGGGACGGGCTGCGATGGGCCGGCGGCCGGGGATTACGATGACACGCTCGCCGTTCTCCACCCCGGACTCCAGCCCGAGCATCAGTTCGGTATGGTCGCGAGAGAGAAGCGGCTCATAGATGCGCGTCTCCCCCTCGGCATGCAGAGCGGCGAAGGCGACGAGCGACTTGACCTGGGCGGAGGGAACCGGCAGGCGGTACTCGATCGCCTTGAGCTCCCTCGTGCCATCGATTACGACCGGGGCGGTGCCGCTCGGCGAGAGCGACACCCCGGCGCCCATCTGGCGGAGCGGATCGGCGATGCGGCGCATAGGGCGCTTCATCAGCGATGCGTCGCCGACAAGCTTGCTCTGGAACGGCTGGCCGGCCAGAATGCCGGAGAACATGCGCATGGTGCTGCCGGAGTTGTTGCACTGGAGTGCTCCCTCAGGCGGGGTGAAGCTCCAGAGCCCCCGGGAGCTGACCACCACCCGACGCACCGGGGCGCCCCAGGGCCCGGGGACCTCTTCCTGGCGGACCGGGATGCCGCAGGCGGCAAGCACGCCGAGGGTCGACTGGTTGTCGAAGCCGGCGGAGAAGTTCATGATTTCGGTCTCGCCCTCCGACAGGGCCGCGATGAGGGCCGCGCGGTGGGAAATCGACTTGTCGGGAGGCAGCGAGGTGACCTCGCCCTTGAAAACGCTCATGGATCTGGGTGGAATTGACGGTGGCGAAAAAAAAAGCAGCCCCCCTTGTGAGGAGCTGCTTTGAGCTATGCCTTTGACAGGCTTCGAATCACGAGTTGCGTTCCTCGTTCGCACGCTGCGCGCGGCGCTTGCTGCGAGACCGTTTCAGGCGGCCGTCGATCGAAGGCTTGACAAAGTATGCGTTTTTGCGAAACTCCTTCAGGACACCTGCGCGCTCATACTTCTTCTTGAAGCGCTTCAGCATCTTGTCGATGGATTCGTTATCGTTCATCTGCACACTGACCAATGAAATTCACCCCCTTGCTCGTTGGCGGACTCTTACCGCCGTAATTTCGTCTTGATTATATCCGTAATGCTTTCAGAGCTCTTCTCCCTGGCAGGGGTCAGCTGCACGTTTTCGAGAAGCTGCTTCTTTCCGCTCTTACAGAATTCAACAATAATGACATAGGAACCGCTTCCGGTCGCCTGTTTTTCACGGACCACGCCCACCTCGTCAAGCGCCTTGTGGTAGAGCGCGTCGCCCGTGGCGTAAATGCCGTGCGGGGAGTACACCTGGCACTCCTCCGCCTTCAGTTCGTCGGGACTCAGTTCGCGGTCGATCTGGATCTGCCATTCCTGCAGGAGATGCACCTGGTTGCACTGCATGCAGCGGATCCAGTACTGGTTCTCTGCGGCAGGCACCGGAGTCTCCTCGACCACCGTCTTTTTCTTCTTCCCTTCCCGGCCCTTTTTCGGCGGCGGCGGAAGCAGGGGATCGTCCTCCCTCGGCTTGTCGCTCGGCATCCATTCGCCGACGAAGGCCTTCTCGGTCACCTGGCCGCACCCGTCGCAGTACCCGGGCTTGATCTTCCCGTCCAATATGAACTGTCTCTTTCTGGACTCGACCTTCATTGCATGAAACATCTTGCTGCGTTGTTGCGCCGTGGACTGAACAGCAGAGTGGAACTCCGTCGCAGCCGGAACCTCTGCCGGCATGGTATCCGGAGGCGCAGCGGCCGGAACTGGCCGGGCGGTGACCGGAGAAGCGCAGGACTGCCTAATTAAGTAAATACGGCCAAAAAAACAACCCCATAATTCCCTTCGTCCTCACTTATGCGTAAGCGCGTCGATAAGGTCCGATTTGGTAAGGAGTTGCAAATTGCCGTCGAGCATGCTGATAAGCACGCCCGAGGCGTTCTGCTGGAGTTTTTCCGAGAGCTCCGAAATGGCGGCGTCCGGCTGGCAGACCGGAAAGGGGGGCTCCATGAAGCCCAGGACCTTCGAATTCATCGCCTCGTCGTTCTCGATGAGAATGGAGAGGATGCGGTTTTCGCTGATGCTCCCGATGGGGGCGTTGTAGGAGACGATCGGCAGCTGGGAGACGTCGTTCTG
Source organism: Chlorobium sp. N1 (assembly GCF_004332115.1). GTDB lineage: Bacteria > Bacteroidota > Chlorobiia > Chlorobiales > Chlorobiaceae > Chlorobium. Next base: position 165,599 of record NZ_SJPA01000003.1, on the reverse strand, counting down.
CTTCATCATCTCGAACACCTCGGCAAGGGTGTTCTCGGGATAGGCCACGATCAGGTCGCGGTGTGCCTTCAGCCGGAGGATGTCCTCAGCGGTAAGCTGCTCAAGGGGGGACTTCTGGCGGCGGTAGAGCCTGCGGCTCTTCATCCACTCGTCACGATACATCTTGCTGAGGCTGTAGCCGCCGAAGTCGCTGAGCAGTGCGACGACGGTGGCATCGGAACCGAGAGTTGCGGCTGCCGAAAGGGCGGCGAACATGACCGCTCCGGAAGCGCTGCCGGCAAAGACCGCCTCGGTGCGCAGCAGCTCCCGGCCGCAGTTCAGGGCGTCCTCGTCGGAGACCTGCACCACCTCGTCGATCTGCGAAGGGTCCCAGCAGGCGGGAACCTTCTGCGCGCCGATCTCCTCGAGTTCGGAATAGGCCGGAACGCCGGGCTCGCCCTTCTCCAGGAGCCCTTTGAACACCGAGCCCAGAGGCTCGACCCCGATTACCCGGATGGCGGGGTTCAGGGCCTTGAGCGCGCGGCCGACGCCGGAGACCATGGCGGCCGAGCTCATCGGCACGAACACGTGGGTGACCGTCCCGTCGGTCTGCTCGAAGATCTCCGGTCCGGTCGCCTCGCGGTGCACCTCGACGTTCATCGGGTGATCGTACATGCCGGCGAAAAAGGCGTTCGGGAGGTTGCGCACAAGGCTCTCGGCCACGTTCATGCAGCTGCGGGCCTCGCCCGGCAGCGCATCGGACGGGGTGATGACCAGTTCGGCCCCGATGGCGCGGAGCACGTCCTGCTTCTCGCGCGAAATCTTGTCAGGAGCTGCCAGGAGAACCTTGTAGCCGCGGCTGGCGGCCGCCATGGCCAGGGCGATGCCGCTGTTGCCGTAGGTCCAGTCGACGAGTGTCATGCCGGGATGGATGAGCCGGCGTTCCTCGGCGTCGCGCACCACTGCCGCCGCCACCCGGTAATAGTGGGAACAGGCGGGGTTCAGGTACTCGAGCTTGGCCATCACCTTCGCCTGCATCTGGCGGGGCATCTGGCTGAGGAGCACCGTCGGGGTCTGGATCTTGAGTCCGAGAATATCGTTGTTGGCCATTGTAATATCTAAGCTGTCGGCAGTGGTGGATGCGGGAGCGGCACAACGGCCTCCCCGCGGGATTCAGGGGAAAATACACAAAACCCCCGGACGAACCCTCCGCCCGGCGGGAAAAAGCGCCGCCGGATGCATTCAAGGTAGTCAAATTATTCCTTTTTCTGCGGCGACGGATCGTGCGACGGCCTGCCGTACCGGTGAAAATCCGCATTATTTTTGATACCTTGCAAAAAATCCGTCAACCCCTAGAGAGCGCCCGACGCCAATGCACCCCGACACACCCGAGCCCATGGCTGAAGCGGTCATTTCGCTTGCGAACCTTCGCCACAACGCGCGCCTCGTCCGGAAGAAGGCCGGCGTGCCGCTCATGGCCGTCGTGAAAGCCAACGCTTACGGCCACGGCGCCACGGAGGTCGCGCGCGCGCTTGAGGAAGAGGGCGTCAGCCACTTCGGGGTGGCCAACATCCGCGAAGCCCTGGAGCTCCGCAGGGGCGGCGGACTCGAGCCCTCCGCCTCCGTCCTCGCCTTCTCCTCGCCGCTGCCCTCGCAGATCCCGCACTACCTGGAGCACGATATCGAAATGACCCTCTGCGGCATCTCGAACCTCCGGGCAGCCGAAGAGAGCGCATCGGCCGCCGGCAGGACCATCGGCGTGCAGCTCAAGGTGGACACCGGGATGGGCCGGCTCGGCCTGCCGCCCGAAGAGGCGCTGCAGGTGCTTTGCGAACTCCCCCGCTGCCCGCACGTGGAGCTCCGGGGCATCTACACCCACTTCGCCGACAGCACCGGCGAGCGGGCCTTCACCCGCCGCCAGCTCGAAGCCTTCACGGCGTTCTGCCGGGAGTACGAGCACGCCTCCGGACGCACGGTCCTGAAGCACGCGGCCAACAGCGGAGCCATCCTATCGGAGCCCGGGGCCACCCTCGACATGGTCCGCCCCGGCATCCTCCTCTACGGGGCCCGACCCTCCGCGGAAAGCGAGGAGACGCTCGGTCTCCGCCCGGTCATGCAGCTCGAGGCGAGGGTGGTCTTCCTGAAAACCGTCCGGGCCGGCACCACCATCAGCTACGGACGCACCTGGAGCGCCCCCGGCACGCGCCGGATCGCCACCATTGCGGCAGGATACGCCGACGGCTACCACCGCGCGCTCTCCGGCAGGGGAACCGTCGCCATCAACGGCCGGCCCTACCCGCAGGTCGGCACCGTCACGATGGACCAGATCATGGTCGACCTCGGAGAAGAAAGCGACGTCAGGATCGGAGACCGGGCCGTACTTTTCGGGGCCGGCGGCATGAGCGTCGACCAGCTCGCCGATCGCGCAGGCACCATCAGCTACGAGCTCCTCTGCGCCGTCTCCGGACGCGTAAAGCGAGTCTTTCGCTGAATCTTCGTATCTTGGAACAGACCAACCCCCGCCGGCATGCACGTTGTTGACAAACTATCGGAAAAACTCAGCCTGACCAGGGCGGAAGTCCTCATGGTATCCACCCTGCTCGCGTTCCTCGTGCTCGGCGGCGTCCTCCGCCAGATGCACGCCGTGGAGCTCGAAAGCGACGCCCGGCAGCGGGCCGAAAGCGCAGTTTTCAGCGATGCGGAGGCCGACAGCCTGCTCAAGCTCGCCCTGCTGGAAGAGGGCCGCGTGGAGGAAGCCGTACGGGAGAGCATGGCCCTCGAAAAGGATGCCGGCGGCTTCGTCAAAACGGCGCGGAGAAGTGCGAAAAAACCCTTCACCGGAACCGTTCCGTTCCGGAGCGCCACCTTCGAGGAACTGCAGCAGATCCCGGGCGTCGGCCCGGTCATGGCAAGGCGGCTTATCGACTTCAGGGAGAAGCATGGAGGAAGCGTCGACTCCTATGAGAAGCTTCTCGAAGTGAAAGGCATAGGAACGAAGAAACTCGAAATCCTCAAAAAGCACCTGATACTCGAACAATGAGCAGAAGCATGGTGGCCTGCGCGGTAGACGCCCTCGAAAGCAGCGTCGTGCGGCTCAAGACGAGCGGCGGTGACGGCTTCATCCTCAGCGGGTGCCGCACCGTTCCGGCCGGGTTCAGGGAGCTCACCTCGCCGAAGGGACAGCGGACGCTGAAGCGCCTTGCGGCGCATGCCGCCAAATGGGCTGGCGAACCCCTCGCCCTCACCGTCGCTTACGACACCTACCATCCGCTTCCGGCTCTCTTCCCTGCCGGGGCGACAGCCGAAGAGTGCGCGGGCTGCAGCCGGCTCGAGGCGTCCTACTTCCTCAGCGAACCGGACCGCTACCGCTGCGACATCCTCCCGTTCACGACAGAGGCGGAGGAGGGGGCGCACGAGCGGAAGCTGCTCGTGTTCTGGCCGGAAGCCGCGCGAGGAAGCATTGCCCGGGCCTTCGAGGAGCGGCATGGCCTCAGCCTGGAGAGCACTCCCGTGAAAACGGCGGTCGGCATGTCGAAGTTGAGTGCGGAGCCTACGGTGCTGCTCGAGCTCGAGAGCGGCCACCTGCTGCTGCTCGTGGCCAGTGGCGGCGCCGTCGAACATTTCTCGCACCGCCAGGTGCGGAACCGTGACGAAAGCCGCTATTTCGCCCTGCGGGAGCTGAGCGAAGCCGGTCTTCCGGCCGGCACGCCGGTGCAGCTGAGGGGAGAGCTTGCCGACCGGGCGATGCGGGAGCTGATCAAGCACGAAAGCGGCTTCGAACCCACCGCCCAGGCGCTGCCGCCGACCATCTCCGTCAGCGGCATGTCGAAGAGCGTCGCCTCCTCACCCTCCGCCCTCGTCGCCATCATGACGGCGATCCAGGCGCTCGGCTGACTCAGGGTTTTCCCGCCAGCACCACCTCGGCGATCTGCACGGCGTTGGTGGCCGCGCCCTTGCGGAGATTGTCGGCGACGATCCAGAGGTTGAGCGTGTTGGGGTGCCAGTAGTCGGGCCGGATACGTCCGACGAACACCTCGTCCTTCTCATACGAGGTCAGCGGCATGGGGTAGACGCGCGCGGAAGGATCGTCCTGCAGGACGATGCCGGGCGAGCCTGCGAGCAGCGCCTTGACCTCCCCGATATCGAACCCTTTTTCCAGCTCGATGTTCAGCGACTCGCCGTGGCCGCCGTAGACCGGGATGCGCACGGTGGTCGGCGAAACGCTGAGCGACGGGTCGCCCATGATCTTGCGCGTCTCGTTGACCATCTTCATCTCCTCCTTCGTATAGCCGTTGTCGGTGAAGACGTCGATCTGCGGAACGGCATTGAAGGCGATCTGGTGGAAGTGCGTGAACTCCTCCTGCCTCTCGCCGGCCAGCTCGCTCTCGAGCGCGTCGCGGCCGGCCTTGCCCTTGCCGGTGACCGACTGGTAGGTGGAAACGATCACGCGGCGCAGGCCGTAGCGCTCCATCAGCGGCTTGAGGACGACGACCATCTGGATGGTCGAGCAGTTGGGGTTGGCGATGATCTTCTCCGCCGTGCCGTCGAGCCGGAAGATCGCCTCCGGGTTCACCTCCGGGACGACGAGCGGAACCCCCTCCTCCATCCTGTAGGCCGACGAGTTGTCGATGACGACGGCGCCCTCGGCCGCCGCCACCGGCGCCCACTCGCGGCTCGCCGAGGCGCCGGCAGAGAAGAGCGCGATATCGACCCCGCGGAAGGCCTCGGCGGAAGGTTCGCGGATCACGAACTCCCTGCCCTGGAAGGTGACCGTCTGGCCGGCGCTGCGCCGTGAGGCGAGCGGGACGATCTCGGTTGCAGGGAAGTTACGCTCTTCGAGGACCTGCAGCATGGTGCGGCCGACGAGGCCGGTCGCGCCGAGGATGGCGACACGGCAGGGTTTCTGGGAACTGCTCATATGGTTTTGTTCGATGCTTTGTAGTTCAACACAAGTTTATCGGAATGGTCGTTGAGGTACTCCGCGTGCTCGCGGATCCTCCCCTCCCGTTCATAGCCTTCGCACTCCAGGCGGTAGTCGAGAAGGATGGAGCGGACCACGCGCCAGTCCTCTTCGCGCACCAGCTTGTTGCGCACCACCGACACCTTCGGCAGCCCTTTCAGGTAGGTCGCGTAGTGGCGGCGCATCTCGAGCGAGCCGTACTTCTCCCCCTTGAACGCCACCGAAAGCTCGAGATGCTCGACGGCCGCCCCGATGCGCTCCCGGAACCCCGGGGGCGGAGGAGGCGTGCCGGTCCGCAGGAGATGCTTCGTCGCATTGAAGATGAAGGGGTTGCCGATCGAGCCCCGCCCGATCATGATGCCGTCGGCTCCGGTTTCCTCAAACATCCTCACGCCGTCTTCCGGGCTCCACACATCACCGTTGGCGATGAGCGGGATGCGGGCATGGCGCTTTGCCTCGGCGATCCAACCCCAGTCCGCCTTCCCCTTGTACATGTCGCTGCGGGTCCTGCCGTGCAGGGCGAGCGCGCGGATGCCGGCGTCCTCCAGGCGGCGGAGCACATCGAGGATGTTGATGGAGTCGTGGTCCCAGCCGATCCGGGTCTTTGCCGTCACCGGCAGCCGGACCGCCTTCACCACCGCCTCGGCGATGGCAGCCATCTTTTCGGGCTCCCTGAGAAGCGCGGCGCCGGCGCCCTTGCCGGCGACCTTCTTCGTCGGACAGCCGAAATTGATGTCGAGGTAGTCGGGCTCGAACCCTTCGGCGATCACGGCCGCCTCGACCATCGACTCCACCGTGCTGCCGAAGATCTGCACCGCCAGCGGCCGCTCGACCTCGTCCGCCTTGAGCTTGCGCATGGTCTTCTCGATACCCCGGCGCAGGGCCTCGGCGCTGACGAACTCCGTATAGACGATGTCGGCCCCGTGACGCTTGCAGAGCTGGCGGAACGCCCGGTCGGTCACGTCCTCCATGGGGGCGAGGATGACCGGGCGGTCGATGTCGAGGGCGCCGATCTTCATTGCTTCAGGGCTGCAGGGCTTCGGGGTTGCCGAGCATGAGGTCGCGGACCTGCGACTGGACTTTCGCGAACAGCTCGGCATCTTCGCGCAGCGCCTTCTTGACGGCCTCGCGTCCCTGGCCGAGCTTGTCGGAGCCGTAGCTGAACCACGATCCGGCCTTCTTGACCACGCCGAACTCCACGGCCAGGTCGATCAGCTCGCCCATGACCGAAACACCCTCGCCGTAGAGGATGTCGAACTCGGCGATGCGGAAGGGAGGGGCGACCTTGTTCTTGACGACCTTCACGCGGGTGCGGTTGCCGATGATCTCGTCGCCGTCCTTCAGCTGTGCGATCTTGCGGATGTCGAGCCGGACCGAGGAGTAGAACTTGAGCGCCTTTCCGCCGGTGGTGGTTTCGGGGCTGCCGTACATGACGCCGATCTTGTCGCGCAGCTGGTTGATGAAGATGCAGACGCTGCTCGACTTGGAGATGGCGCCGGTGAGCTTCCGCAGGGCCTGGCTCATGAGCCGGGCCTGGAGGCCGACGACGCTGTCACCCATCTCGCCCTCGAGCTCGGCCTGCGGCACGAGCGCGGCCACGGAGTCGACGACGACGACGTCGACCGCTCCGCTGCGAACAAGGGTCTCGACGATGGAGAGCGCCTGCTCGCCCGACTCGGGCTGGCTGATGAGGAGCGCGTTGATGTCCACGCCGAGCTTGCGGGCGTAGGTGGGATCGAAAGCGTGCTCGGCGTCGACGATGGCGGCGATGCCTCCGGCCTTCTGGGCCTCGGCGATGACGTGCAGCGCGAGGGTGGTCTTGCCGGAGGATTCCGGGCCGTAGATCTCGGTCACCCGGCCTCTCGGCAGGCCGCCGACGCCGAGGGCGAAATCGAGCGTCATCGAACCGGTCGAGATTGCCTGGACCTGTATGATGGAGTCGTCTCCGAGGCGCATGATGGCACCCTTTCCGAACTGCTTTTCAAGGGCGTCGACAGCGAGGTTCAGCTGCTTGAGTTTTGCCGGGTCGATGCCTGCGGCGGCCGCTGCGGGTTTGGGTGTATCCATGGTACGTATGGGGTAAAGGTGGAGAAAAACCGGCCCTTCTCAGGTTACTGCGCCTAGAAGAGTCTCTTCAAGCGGCCGGTAGGTGACCTGAAGCTCCTCCGTTGATTTCGTATTGCTGTACGAGGCCATGCGCGCGGCAAGGCGGATGGCCTCCATGCTGATGAACGAGGGGCGGCCCGTCATGAGCGAGTAGAGCTCTCCGCCGACGCCCGCCATGAGCCCGAGAACACGCGGAATAGGAACCGGGCGGCGCGTCCTGGCGCCCCGGAGGGTGCCGATACGCCCGAACAGCTCCCCGAAAGCGAGGTTGTGTCCCACCACAAGGTAGCGCTCGCCGCTTTTGCCGCGCTGCCATGCGGCCACCAGGGCCTCGGCCACGTCGCGGACGTCGACGAACCCGGTGCCGCCCGCCGGGTGCAGGGGAATGCGCCCTTCGTAGATGAGGCGGAGCACCTCGTTCGACGAGCTCCGCGAGCAGGGGTTCCCGCCGTCGCGGCCGATGACGACGCCCGGGCTCACCATAAGGGCCTCGAGGCCTTCGGCCGCGCCGCGCAGCACCTCGAGCTCGGCCAGGTGCTTCGATTCCATGTAGCCGTTCCGGTGCTGCCAGTCCTGGAACTGGGCCGACTCCGTCACCGGCGAGCCGTCCGCGCTCGCCCCCGCAGCGGCGATCGAACTGACGGCGACGAGGCGCCGGACTCCCGCCTTGAGGCAGGCGTCGACGACGTGCCGGGTGCCGAGAACGTTCACCCTGTAGAGATCCCCCCGGGAGCGCTTCGTGTAGGAGATGAGCCCCGCCGAGTGGAAAACCGTGTCGATCCCCGTAAACGCCTCCTCGAGGCTCGCCTGGTCCAGGATGTCGCCGCGAACGACCTCCGCTTCGAAACCGGCTGCATCAAGGCAGCCGGAACCGTTCCGCGCCACCACCCGCACGCCCGTTACTCCCTTCGAGTCGAGCGAGCGGAGGAGCTGCGAACCGATATAGCCGGTCGCCCCGGTAATGGCAATGGACGGAGTCGTCATGAAACGGGCTTGATTGTTCGGCCCTCCGGGAAACGGGGGCGCTCCGATGGAGCTTCTGCTGTTTTTTAACATAAGAATAAAAAGTACATTGCTCTCAATTCCAATGCAGAGCACCCGAAATTTTTCCCTTTGATGCACCATCCACCCGAACCGGAGCACGCGGCGGTCCGTGAGGAACGGCTCTCGTGCGGCCTGCGGGTCGTCACCGACCGGGTTCCCTCGGTTGAGAGCGTGACGCTCGGCATCCTCGTCGAAGCCGGATCGCGCGACGATCCCGAAGACGCCGCGGGGCTCGCCCACTTCATCGAGCACGCCATTTTCAAGGGCACCGGCCGGCGCAGCTATCTCGACATCGCCCGCGATATCGAGCGCAACGGGGGCTATCTCGACGCCTGGACCACCAAGGAGCACACCTGCATCTACGTGCGCTGCCTCAGCCGCCACATGGAGGCCGCCTTCGAACTGCTCTCGGACCTCGTCACCGACCCCGTCTTCCCCGCCGGAGAGATCGAGAAGGAAAAGGAGGTGGTGCTCGAAGAGATCGCAAGCATCGAAGACACGCCCGAGGAGATGGTCTTCGACGAGTTCGACCTCCGCTCCTTCCCCCGCCACCCCCTCGGCCGCCCGATCCTCGGCACGGAGGAGAGCGTGGAGGGGCTGACAGAGGGGCACCTCACGGCCTTCATGCGGGAGCACTACCGCCCCTCGAAGATGATCCTCACCGCGACGGGCGACGTGCGCCACGACCTCATCATGCGCCTCGCCGAACGCTTCCTCGCCAGGACGGAAGAGGTACCCCCGACAGCGCAGCGCATCCCGTTCCGCACAGAAGACTACCGGCCGTTCCGGAAGACGCTGAAGAAAAGGATCTCGCAGTCGCAGATCGTCCTCGGCACCGCCGTCCCCCGCAACGACGAACTCTTCTACGCCGCGATGGCCTTGAACTCCATGCTCGGAGGGGGAATGAGCTCGCTCGTCAACCTCGAGCTTCGAGAGAAGCGGGGCCTTGCCTACACCGCCTACTCGAGCGTTTCGTTCTACGACGACCTCACCACGCTGAACATCTATACCGGCACCGACGCGACGAAAATCGGAACCGCGCTCGAGCTCATCGAAAAGCTCCTCCGGGGACCGGCCCTCACGGACCCCGACCCGCTGGAGGTCGAGACCGCCAGGAACAAACTGCTCGGCTCGCACATCATGGGCATGGAGAAGATGACGCGCAGGATGTCGCAGGTGGCCACCGACATCTCCTACTTCGGCCGCTACCTGACGCCGGAGGAGAAAACGGCCGCAATCGAAGCCGTCACGCCGGAAGCGGTCGCCCGCGCCGCCCGTGCCCTTGTCCAGGAGGCACCCCTCTCCACGCTCATCTACCGCCCCTCCCGCTAGGCTCCGGCTGTTTTGATTCCCTGCTTATAATTCGTATCTTTTGGACTTTGATTTTTGACCCTTACCAACAAACCACACAGAGCCTTGCAAAAGAATATCAAGAACATCAGCGACACCGAGCAGGAGCTCGAGCTCATCTTCTCCGCCGACGAATTCGCCGGCGACTACGAACAGGAATTCGAAGAGGCCAAGAAGAGCGTGCAGCTCAAGGGCTTCCGCAAGGGCCACGCCCCCGCAAGCCTCATCAAGAAGCTCGCCGGTCCCTCGATCGAAGCCTCGATCGCCGAGAAGCTCGCCTCGAAGCATTTCGGGGAGGTCGTCGAAGCCGACAAGATCAAGACCGCCAGCCGCGCAGGCATCATAGACTTCACCTTCACCCCCGAGCAGCTCACCGTCCGCCTCGGCTACGAAGTGCACCCCGAGTTCGAACTGAAGGACTTCAGCGGATACGAGTTCACCCGCTCGGTCTACACCGTTGACGACGCGGCCGTCCAGAAGGAGATCGACCTGATCCTCAAGGGCCACGGCACCATGGTGAGCGTGGACGGAGAGGCGAATGCCACCGACACCGTCATCGGCGACGTCGTGAGGCTCACCGAAACCGGCGAGGAAGAGGAAGAGAGGACCGAGAACCACCACTTCAACCTCGAGTACCTCCCCGAGGACAACCCGTTCCGCAAGGGCCTCGAAGGCAGGAAGGCCGGCGACGTGGTCGAAATCGAAGCTCCCGGACAGAACGAAGGCGACGCAGCGCAGCGCTTCCGCGTCACCGTCGGCGAGATCAAGCAGATGGAGCTTCCCGAGCTCACCGACGAGCTTGTCAAGGAGATCACCGGAGGACGCTTCGAGAACGAGAAGGATTTCCGCGCAGATGTCAAGATCCAGCTCGACGAGCACTTCCAGAACAAGTCCGAAGAGGACCTGCTCGAAGCCATCTCTTCGAAGCTGATCGACGAGAACCCGGTTCCGACCCCGAAGGCGATGGTCGCCTCGTTCGCCAACATGCTCGTCGAGAATGCCAAGCGCCAGATGGGCGGCAGCTTCCCGAAAGCCTTCGATACCGACCAGTTCAGGACGGCCATGGCCCCCAACGCCGAGCGCCACGCCCGCTGGCTCATCATCAGCCAGAAGATCGCCGAGATAAACAACCTCGAAGTCGACGAAGCCGCCATCAGGGAGTATGCCGAGAAGGAAGCGGCAAAGAACACCGCCATGGACGCCGAGGAGCTCATGAAGACCTACATGTCTGCGGAGTTCCGCGACTACGTGACCGACACCATCACCAAGGAGAAGGTCTACGAGGCCATCAAATCGAAGGTGAAGATCCAGGACGAAGCGACCCCGGTTCCCGAGCACAGGGGCTGAGGCCGGAACGGACACACCGGACACGAACGAAGGCGGGACCCGAAAGAGTCCCGCCTTTTTTCATGTAAAGACGCCAGGAAAAACGGATCGACGGCGTTCAGCCGCCAGAAGAGCAGTCGAGGACTGCGGTCGCCACTGCGGCGTGCCGGTCGTGGGCGATGGAGATTTTCAGCGAGCACCCTTCAGCGAGCACCCCCTCGGAAGGGATGACGACCGGGCGGCCGGCGGGATCATTGAGGACCTCGAAGCTCTTCCAGCCGACGGTCGCCGTAATGCCGGTTCCGAGGGCCTTCACCACGGCCTCCTTCGCCGCGAACCGCCCCGCGATGCTGGCGACGGGGGAGGGCTTTCTGAGGCAGAGCTCGATTTCGCGCTCCGTCATGATCCGCTCGAGGAACTTCCGGCCGTACCGCCCGTAAGCTTTTTCGATGCGTTCGAGCTCGACGATGTCTACACCTATCTCCATTTGGCCCCTCAGTCGAGCGTGATGGTCATGGAGAGATCGAGCGCGCGCACGCTGTGCGTCAGCTCGCCGACCGAGATGAAATCGACCCCCGTTTCGGCGACCGCCTTGACGGTATGCAGGCTCATGTTGCCGGAGGCCTCGAGCTCGACGGAAGCCGAGATCGAGCGCACGTACTCGACCGCCTCCCGCAGGAGGTCGAGGGTGAAGTTGTCGAGCAGGATGATGTCCGGCCGGCAGGCGAGCGCCGCGGAGAGTTCGTCGAGCGAGCGGACCTCGACCTCGATTCTGATATCGAGGGCGTGCTTCTCGCGGTACATCCTGGCCCGGTTGAGGGCGGGGCCCACCCCGCCGGCAGCGTCGATGTGGTTGTCCTTGATGAGGATCAGATCGAACAGCCCGAACCGGTGGTTCCGCCCGCCGCCGATGCGCACCGCCTCCTTGTCGAAGTAGCGCAGCCCCGGAGCGGTCTTGCGCGTATCGAGAATCCGGGTGTCGGTATGGGAAATGAGATCGACGAATGCCCGCGTTTTCGTGGCGATGCCCGACATGCGCTGCATGAAGTTCAGGGCCGTGCGCTCGCCGAGCAGGATCGGGGCGAGCAGGCCTTTCACCTCCATGACCCGCTCTCCATTCGCGACCCGCTCGCCGTCCTGGCGGTGCATGGCAAGCGAGAGCGACGGATTGCAGGCCGCGAAGACCTGCGCGGCGACGTCGAGGCCGGCCAGGATGCCGTCCTCCTTGGCCGTCACCACCGCATGGCCCTCCTGGGCGGGATCGATCGTCGCCATGGTGGTGACGTCGCCCGTATAGCGGTCTTCCTCAAGCGCGAGCATCACCGCCCTCGAGCGGCAGCCCTCGTAAAAATCGTGGCAGTCCCGGTTCTTCATTCTCCGTCCGTGCTTGAAAGTCGTTGGTAAAACCTCTTGAACCCTTAAAGTAACACTTTTTCGCGTCCCTGCTCCGGCCTAAAAAACCGACGGCGTGGTTTTGTCGTTTTCGATTTTGAATTCAGCCGATTCTGAGCAACATTGTCAAGTACACAACCGCGCCACACAACCAGTTCCACAGTCCCATGGCACACCTCTCGCGCTCCTCGGTCAGGCTTTCCAACATGGTCTTCTACGCCCATCACGGGGTAATGCAGGAGGAGCACCGGATCGGGGCCAAGTACGAGGTCGACGCCGAGCTCGTCTTCGACTTCACACGGGCGGCGGAGAACGACGACATCTCGAACACGGTGGATTACGGTGCGGTCTACGGCCGGATCCGCAGGGCGCTGACCGAGAAGAAGTACTTCCTCATCGAAGCGGTCGCCTGGGAGATCGCCCGGGACCTGCTCGGAGACTTCCCGATCGTCTCGGAGGTCGGGGTGCGGGTGCGCAAGCGCAACCCGCCGGTCGACGGCATCTGCGACTATGCCGAAGCCGACTGCACCATGCAGCAGCGCTGACCGCGATGGAGATGGTGAAGGCATACATCGGCACAGGCTCGAACGTCGGGGACCGTTTCGGGAACCTCCAGGAGGCGCTCCTGCGCCTCGCAGCCCTTCCCGGAACACGCGTGCTCGAGGCCTCGCCTGTCTACATGACCGAACCGGTCGGCGAGGAGGAGCAGGAGCGTTTCTTCAACGGCGTGGTGCTCATCGAAACCACCCTTGAGGCCGAAGAGCTGCGGCGCCGGACGAAAGCGATCGAGCAGGAGCTGGGCCGGCCGGAACGCTACCGGCGCTGGAGCCCGAGGGTCATCGACCTCGACATCCTGCTCTATGGAGATCGGGTGATCGAGAGCGGAACGCTCCACGTCCCCCACCCCGAACTCCACCGTCGCAAGTTCGTGCTGGTTCCGCTGCTCGACATCGCCGACCCCGTGCACCCCTCCCTCCAAAAGACCATGCTGGAGCTCCTCCCCCGCTCCGCCGACCCCTCCGTGCCCGTCAGGCTGAAACAGCGCCTCCGTCTCCCCTGACCCCCCAAACACGGCGGGCCGCCCGTCCAGAGGCAGCCCGCATGCAGTTCATCTCCCTCTCCTCCGCCGATGGACGGCAAGGAGCCGGGTCCCTCCGTCAGTTCGCGAAGGTGATGTTGAGGTTTCCGGCCTCGAAATCCGCACCTTCCGTCTTGCGTCCGACCAGCACGTTCGGCAGGATGATGCTCTTGCGGAAGTTGTTGATATCGACGAGCAGCTCGTCACCCTTGATGTTGACGTTGAGCTTCTGCACCTCGACGTTCGGCAGATAGAGGCTGAGCACGTACTTGCCGTCGATCTTCTCGAGGGTCTGGGTGCGGTCGTTGGTATAGAGCACGTCGGCGGGGTTCTTGTCGCCGAAGATCTCCTTGCTGAGATCGTAGAGGCGGTCGGGGTTGATGACCTCGGCCGTGGCCTGCTTGGCGCGGAAGATCGGGAGCGGGAAGAAGCAGTTCTCGATGACGCGCAGGTACTTCTGCTGAATGTCGATGAGGCTCTGCAGGTAGTTGTCGCCGGACTTGTCGGGAAGGATCTTGTTGACGACGGCGGCATCGAGCTTGTAGCCGAAGAGGTTCAGGTAGGTCTGCACGCGCAGCGCCTCCTTGATGACCATGTTCTCGGGGTTCAGCACAACGCGGAAGGTGGTGATGCTCTTGTCCTGCAGCATGCCGTGGAGCTCCTTCATGTGCTCGTTCACCTCCGGCATGAGCTTGAAGATGTTCTTCTTCGGCATGAACTTCGTCAGTAGCGGCGCGGCGAATCCGATCGCCTTCGAGTGCCAGCCTCCGATCTTGTCGGAGTACCAGCCGTAGGACTCGGGCATGCCGAGCAGACGCATGGTTTCGCCGGTAGGGGCGGCGTCGACGACGACAGCGTCGTACTTGCCGGATTTGGCGGCCTTCCAGATATAGCGGAGGCTGATCATCTCCTCCATGCCCGGCACGATGGCCAGCTCCTCAGCAACGACCTCGTTGGCGCCGTCGTGCATGAGGATCGAAGAGAAGTAGGAGTAGAGTTCACTCCAGTTTTCGCGGATCTCGGCCAGCACGTTGACCTCCATGGCGAAGAGGTTCTTTTCGACCTCGACAGGGCTCGTGCCGAGCTCGACACCGAGCGCGTCGGCAAGGCTGTGGGCCACGTCGGTGCTCATGATCAGCACCCTGCCGCCGCGGCGTGCGATCGCCGTGGCCGTTGATGCCGAGACCGTGGTCTTGCCGACCCCGCCCTTACCCAGATACAGAATAATTCTCATGTTGCTAAACGAAACGATTGAGGAGAGTTGACCTTTATTGAACTACACTCTGGCGGACCCGTGCCGCCTCATGAATCCTGCGTTGCGGGGCCTTCCGGCGCCTTCTTCACAGGGTCCGACTCTATGGTCCCGTAGAACCCGCCGTCCTTCTTTTCGGGCGTCTTTTCACCGAGCGCCGCAGCCAGCACGTCGTCGGAAAGAAGCGGCTGCTCTTCGGCGTCTGCGCTCTTCACCGCAATCTTCCTGCGGACCGGCGCGGGGGCCTCGCTCGCAGGCTCTGCCTCCGATGCGGGTGCCGCCAGAGCGTCGCCCTCGGCCTCGGTGATCTTTATTTTCCTGCGGTGCACTTCGCCGTTCCCGCTGGCGGCGGGGCTCTCCTCGGCAGGCCTGTCCATGTCCATCATATCCTTGACGAGCGCCGGAACATCTTCATCCCCCATCTGGATCTTGATCTTCTTGCGTCCGGCGGGAGGTGCGTCGTTTGCAGGCGGCGGCGGGGGGAAATCGTCATCCTTGAAGTCGAAGCTGTTTGCGGCACCGGCCGAAGCGTCGTCCTTGACGGAGATCTTCTTGCGGCGGACGCTGCGGTCGTCGTCGTCATCGAACCCTCTTCCGGCCTGCGAACCTTCCTGCTGGCGGGCGGGAGCCTTGCGGGAACCGCCGATGCCGGACATCTGTATCATCTTGCCGATGGAGCCGAGCACGCCGTCGTTGCGCACGGCGGTCTTGATGGCTGTCATGACGAACTGCTCGGCATGCGGGTTGCCGGCGATGTTCGAAACCAGTTCGTTGACCGCCGTCAGCACCGTGGCCACGTCGCCCGGCACATGCTGGAGGTCTTTCATCACCTGGTCGCGGAGCTTGAAGGGAGCCTCGCCGACGAGGTCCTTGATCGAACCGGCGATCCGCTTCAGCGAGGCCGGGTCGGTCGGAAGCATACTCTCGAGCCCGCCCATGGGGCCGGCCGGCTGACCTGCGCCCTGCGGCCTGCCCTGAGGCTGCTGCTGAGGGGCCTGCTGGCCCGACATGCCTTCCCCGGGAGGATAGCCGATCGAAGCCTTGTACTGCTCAAGGAGATCCTGACCGTAGCCGATGGAGCTGTCCTGCTGCGGGGCGGGAGGAGCGTCGAGCGCCACGTGGAACTGCCGGGGGATGCAGACGCTCCGGCCGGCGTCGAGCACGCGGTGGGCGACGGCGTCGGGAACGGCCTTGCGGTAGCCCGTTCCGAGCTTCTCCTCGATAACCGATTCGATGAGGGTGTGCATGCGGGTGATCAGCTCGGCCTCATGGATCTCGACCATGTCGAAGATCACGTAGACCGGCTCCTTGTCCTCGCGGCGGATCTTGAGGTTGAGGGTTGCGAACGCGCTGTCCTTGTTGCGGCTGTTGACCGTGAGGGTACTGAGGTCGAAACGGTCGAGATAATCTTTCGTGGCGCCGCGGGCCCAGAGATAGACCGCACGGTCGGAATATACCAGGTAGTCCTGGAAGGCGATGTTGCCTACCCGCTCCTGGTGTGATTCATAGAACACGCCGTCGAAGAAAGCGATGGGCTGCTCACCCTCGCCGAGCATGTGCTTCTGGAAGAATTCCGTGACATCGGCTACTTCCGTCTGTCCGGAGACATATAAAGAGATATTGGCCATTTACCGGTTTCCGATCGTGTTACACGGTTATCCGTCAAGTCTGCATTGAAACCTTTAAAATAGAAAAACTAATGGAAATTACCGAAAGGGCTCCAGGGGAGGAAAAGCGCTTCGAGGGCAGGAGGAAGGAAGTCGGAGCAGCGGAGCGCGGAGAGGATGGCGGGAAAGCGCGGAGAGGACAAAAAAAAGGCAGTATCAGGCTTGCGCCTGCACTGCCCTCGAAAGAAGCAACGGGTGCTTACTTTGCGAACTTCGACTCGACAGCCTTGGAAGGCACGGCGTAGCCGGCAACCTCAGGCGAAGAACCGCGGAGGCTTGCACCGCCGCCCATGCTGCCATAAGCGTTGCGGTTGATCCTCATGGTACCTTTGCCGAGAGAATCGAACAGCATGCCGACAGTTTCCCAGTGCCCTTCAACCATGACCTCAAAGATGCGGCCGGCTGCGGCAAGGATATCAGTAAATACTCCTCCACCAGTCATAATTCCTCCTTGGAATTTTATTATTGGAAAATAACCTACTTAACAGAATATGAATTCTTTGAATCAATTTAAACCAATCGACCAAAAAATACAAAAAGATTTTCAGCGGCGCCGAAACCTTACTTCTTGCCGGCCGACTTCTGGACCGAACCGGTAAAGCTCTTGACTGCTTCGGACGCGCTGACGCCGGCATCGCCAATAGCCTTGGCTGCGTTGTCGGTCACGTTCTCGACGTTCTTGACGGCATCATTGTAGAGATCTCCTGCGGAACGGGAGACGTCCTTGACGGTGATGGCGACACGGTCGATGGTCTCGCCGACGACTCCGCCGGTGCGGCCGAGCAGGCTGCCGATGCCGGTGGCATCGAGCAGGGAGCCGACGGTGCCGGTCACGGTTTCGACGACGGTACCTGCGAGCTCAAGGCCGCCGACTACCGCGCTCTGGCCGGTGAGCAGCGTGCTCTCGGCAAGAAAAGTGAGACGGTCGGTGAACTCAAGATCCTTGAAATCCTTGCGGAGTTTCTGGTAGGACTCTGACATATCTTCCTCCTGTTAAACGATTGTGGTTTATGGTCGTATGACAAAAACTACGAAAAATTACCGCCTGAGGCAAACGCCCCTGCCGTTCAGGCCTTGCTGCTGTACTCCTTGTCCGTCTGGTGGCGTCCCTGGCGGTTGAGATCGAAGGGAATGTGCAGCCACTTGTCCCTGAAGACCGCGTCGCCGGGCTCGAGGCCGGTGAGGCTGATCGGAAGGGTGATGACCTTGCGCTGGCTTCCGATCTGCACATAGAGCTCGTCGCCGGTCACCCAGACGTCGATATCCCCGGGGTTGGCGAACATGAGCTTCAGCTGCACCTCGTACAGGTCGCCGTTGCGAACGAACTTGATCGGCGGCTCGTCGTACATGAGGTCCGAAGGGTCGGTATCGCCGTACATGTCGGCGGCGAACTGCTCGAGAGCCTTCAGCCCGACGATCTCCTGCTCGTACATGCGGAGCTTGGCCACGGGAAGCGGGGAGAAGCCTTCCTCGATCTCGCCGAGGTATTTCTGCTGGATCGCCTTCCAGTTCTCGAGGTAGCCGCTGTCCTCGTTGGTGTCGAGGAGGCGGTTGACGAGCACCATGTCGACCCTGAATCCGTAGAGGTTCAGGTAGGTAAGCGCGCGCATGGTCTCCTTGATCGACATCTTCTCGGCGTTCATGACGAGACGGACCGTCGATTTCTGGTTATTGGTGAGGATCTCGCGGATGTCCTCGAGCTCGTCGAAGACCTGGTCGACCGATTCGATGGCGTCTTCCGGCGGAATGTAGTAGGCGATGCGGTCCGACATCTTCGAGAGCGGCTTGCTGAGCGGCCGGACAATGTATTTGTTGACGTTCTTGACGGCCTTCATACCCCATGAGAGGGTGTCGGGCAGGGAGAGGAGGCGGAGGGTCTCGCCGGTCGGCGCGGTGTCGAGCACCAGCGCGTCGTAGAGGCCGGAGGACTTGTAGCGCTTGATGCGCAGGAGCGAGAAGAGCTCTTCCATGCCGGGAAGGATCGTCATCTCGTCTGCCATGACCCCGGAGACGCCCTGGGCCATGAAGATCCTGGTATAGTACTTCTGTACGGCCTGCCAGTTCTCCTTGAGGTCGACATACGGGTTCACCTCGATCGCGTGGAGGTTCTCCTTGATCTTGGTCGGCTCGGAGCCGAGCGGCAGATTGAAGGAGTCGGAGAGGCTGTGTGCCGGGTCCGTTGAGAGCACGAGGGTACGGTAGCCAAGTTCCGAGAGCCGGACCGCGGTTGCCGCCGAGACGCTGGTCTTGCCGACGCCGCCCTTACCCGTAAATGTTAGAATGCGCATGAACCGGACTTTGGAATTGAATAGAATGAAAAGCGAAAGATTGAAAGATATAACTCTCAAGGGACTCTGCAAAAGATATGGCGAAGATACTCCCCCCTGCCGGATCGCTTGCAAATGTTGCCGTCCCTGCATTAATTACCATTCCGATCGAGCGGCTCCGGGTGCGGATGCCGCTTACCGACAGCAACCGAAACCCCTCCCCGACATGCAGCGAGAGAGCACCATCACCGATACCCGGGCCACCCTCACCGACACCCGGCGGATCAGCCGCGACGTCAGCATCATCACCCTCCGCTGTCCCGAAGTCGCCGAAGCGGCCGAGCCCGGCAACTTCGTCAACGTGAGGGTCAGCGACACCACCCAGCCGCTCCTGCGCCGCCCGTTCTCGATCCATGACGCCGAAGGCGACGAGATCCGGCTCATGGTCAAGGAGATCGGCAAGGGCACGGAGATCTTCTGCGGGTGCCGGCCCGGCACCGAGCTTTCGATTCTCGGCCCCCTGGGCAACCGCTTCAGCGTGGAGGCCGACGACTACGACACCGCCCTGCTCGTCTCGGGCGGCATCGGCACCGCCCCGATGAAGCTGCTCGAGCGCCGGCTGAGGGCGAAAGGAAAAACGATCGTCAACCTGATCGGAGGGCGCACGAAAACCGACCTCCTCCAGGATGGGCTCAGCGACTGCCGGCTCGCCACCGACGACGGGTCGGAAGGACTGCACGCCACGGTGCTCGCACTCCTGGCGCAGGAGCTGCCGGCCCTTTGCGCGGCCGGGCGGCCGAGGGTGTTCGCCTGCGGCCCCACCCCGATGCTGAAGGCGGTTGCGGCGTTCTCCCGGGAGCAAAAGATCCCCTCGGAGGTCTCGCTGGAATCGGTGATGGGCTGCGGCTTCGGCATCTGCTACGGCTGCAGCGTGGAGGTCGCCGCGCCCGAGGGAGGCACAAAAACCGTCCTGCTCTGCCGGGAGGGCCCGGTGATCGACGGCGGCAGGATGGTTTAGGAGCCGGAAGGAAGGCGCCCCCTGCAGTAAATTTACCGCAGGACTATGTTATCGCGCCGGAGACTCGTATACTACCCTATTATAATAAGGCCCATCCGCGCCCGGCGAAGAAGGGCCCGGCAACAGATCGCTAACCTGAAGACACAGACCAATGGCAAGAGGACTCAATAAGGTAATGCTCATCGGCAACCTCGGAGGAGACCCGGAGCTCCGCACCATCCCCTCGGGACAGACCGTCGCGAACTTCACGCTCGCCACCACCGAAACCTTCAAGGACAGCGGCGGCAACCCGCAGGAACGGACCGAATGGCACCGCATCGTGGCATGGGGTCGGCTCGCCGAGATCTGCGGCCAGTACCTCAAGAAAGGCCGCCAGGTCTACGTCGAGGGACGCATCCAGACGCGCAGCTGGGACGACCAGAAGACCGGCGAGAAGAAGTACGCGACCGACATCGTCATCACCGACATGCAGATGCTCGGAAACATGCGCCAGGAGGGCGGCGGATACGGCGAGGGCGGACAGCAGGGCGGCTACTCCGCTCCGGCAGCCCAGCAGCCGCGCCAGGACTCGCCCGCCACGCCTCCCCCCGCAGCCCCTTCGGCTCCGATGATGGAAAACGACAAGGACGACCTGCCGTTCTAACCAAGCCACAACCCGCCAGCCGCACCGGGGCGCCCACGGGGGCGCCCGGCGGCGTGCAACCCCAGTGATGGAAACTCTCAAGAAGAACATCCTTGCCGGCAGGCTCGAGCCGGTCTATTTTTTCCACGGACCGGAGAGCTACCTCAAGGAGGAGTTCAGTGCGCTCATCCGCAGCGCGGCCTTTCCCGACGAGAACGAAGCGGCGGCCAACACCCATATCGTCTACGGAGCTGAAACCACCCCCGGCGAGCTCGTCGCCCGTGCCTCGGAGTACCCGATGTTCACCCCCCGCCAGCTCATCATCGTGCGGCAGTTCGACAAGCTGAAGAAGCCGGCGGGCAAGGAGCAGCAGAAACAGCACACGGAGAAGTTCGCGGCCTACATGAAGAACCCGGCCGAGTTCACCATCCTCATCCTCGACGCCGAGCAGCTCGACCGGAAGGATATCGAAAAACCGCCCTACGCCGCCCTGAAAGCCTTCCGGCACGACTTCCCGCTCATCAAAACCCCGGACCTCTTCGCCGCGAACCGCGCGCGCGAGGCGGGCTGGGAGTTCGACCCGGAAGCGCTGAAGGCCTTCACCGCCTACATCCAGCCCTCGTCGCGCGAGATCTGCCAGGAGATCGAGAAGCTGACCACCTACGCCTCGTCGCGCGAGGGCGAGCGGCGCATCACCGCCTCGGACGTCTACGAGTGCGTGGGGATCTCGAAGACCTACAACGTCTTCGAGCTGGAAAAGGCGGTGGCCTCGAGGAACCTCCGGCTCTCGAGCGGCATCTCGCTAATGATCATGGAGCGCGAAGGACAGAAGGAGGGTCTCATGAACATCGTGCGCTACCTCACCACCTTCTTCATGCGGCTCTGGAAGGTCTCCCAGCCGGAAGTGCGGGCGATGCCGCAAGGAGAGATCGCAAAGGCGCTCGGCATGTACGGCAAGCAGGAGTACTTCGTGCGCAACTACCTCTCCTATGCAGGCGCCTTCTCAGCACCGCAGACCGAGCGCGCCATCGCGGCCCTGAAAGAGACCGACGCCGCCATGAAGGGACTCTCCAGCTACCCCGACGAAAAGTACCTGCTGCTCTGCCTCATGCAGCGGATCCTCGGCTGAACGCCCCCCTATCCCTTCAGAACGGCACCCTCACCCCCGCCCCGACCGAAAGCGTACGGCTCCCGCCTGAGCCGCCGGACCCTTCCGCACCCGCACTCACCCAGTAGACCGGATCGAGCGCCCCGCCCGAGCGGTTTCCGAGGGTGAGGTTCGCTCCCCAGAGAAGCTCATCCCCCTCGGTCATGAGCGTGACGCCGGAGGCCGGGTAGCGGACGCTGTTCTCCGGAGAGCCATCCCACCGCGCCGTCCCCTCCATTACGAGATACCAGCCCGGGCAGTCGGTGTTCACGGCAAGGCCGAGCCCGAAGAGCCCCTCCGCGCCGTTCCCGTCCGGGATCTCGAGCGGCCCCGTAGAGGCCGGGCTGAGTCCGAATCCGTCCATATGACGCCAGATCCCCTGCACCCTCGAGGTGAGGGCGACGCCCCGGCCGAGCCCGAACTGCGCCGCAGCCTCGAGGGAGCCGAGGCTCCCCTCCGTCGAATACCCCTCCTTCGGATCGTCCTCGTAGCGCACCTCGCCCTCGCTGAGAACGCCTCCGAACGAAGCCTCGAGCCGCCATGCGCCCGGACGCACGAGGAACGCGTAGAGGCCTCCGGCGTAGAAGGTGCCCTCGAGACCACCGGCAGCCCGTCCGTCGGCAGCGGTGAGGGTGCCGCTCTGGGTGCCGGTGCCGCCAAACACGCCTGCACCCCATGAGGAACGCCCGCCATGGCCGTGCCATGCGTCCCAGCCGAGTTCGACGAACCGCATACTGCCGTCGGTGACGCTCCCGGCATCGCCCTCGAGCACCGTGCGGAGCGACGAATGCCCCGCCCTGGCCCAGCCGCCCCCGAACTCCGGCATCACACCAGCGGCTCCGCCGTAGGCATGCCGCTCGGGAAAGCGCGGCACCAGCTCTTCGAGGGGTTCGGCGACGAACGCCATCACGGCCTGCGCGGCATAAGCCTCGTCGTGCAGGCCGCCGACCCCGTAGTACCAGTCCGTGCCGGATGCGGCGTCCTGCACCACCGATACCCCCGCGACGTAGGGGCCGTAGTCGGTCGCATCAACGACGGAAAAGGCCTCTTCAGCCACGACGGCGTCGGTATGGACGAGGAGCGAAGGCTCCGCCGAGGCGAGCTCCGTCACCGTCGGCAGCACGCTGAGCAGAAGAACGGTGGAGTCGGTGACGGAGCCCGAGAGGATAAGGGTGTCGGAGCTCCCGGCGCCGATATCGAGCCCGACCGAACCGCCGCCCGCATAGCTCCCCGCCACCGTGAGGGAACCGCCGGCGCGTCCGTCGCGCAGGTCGACGAGCCCCTTGTTGGAAAGGCTCCCTGAAACCCGGTCGCCGCCGCCAGCCGAACCGGGCCGGAGCACGGCGCCCTCGAGCACCGAGAGCTCGCCGGAAAAGGAGCCGAGCGCACCCATCGAAAGCGAGGAGCCGGAACCGACGTCGAGATGCTCCCACCCCGTCATGGCGCTCGAGTACGCGCCGCTCCAGCTGCTGAACACCAGCCGGTCGTCCCCCGTCCCGCCCTCCAGCGCCCCCACGCCGGAGATGTCGGCCGTGCCGCTGAGGGTGAGGGAGTCGTCGCCGTCGCCGAGATAGACGCCGCCGGTGAGCACCGCGCCGCTGGCGAGCACCACCGTATCCGTGCGGGACTCGGTGTTGTCGGTGAATCCGCCCTTGCCGTCGAACATGCCGGAGCGGATGGCGTATGCGGACGAGCCTGTTGCGGTGAGGGTGCCGGTCACGTAGAGGTTCATCTCGTTCCAAGCCATGACAGCGGCGGAGGCGCCGGAGGAGGCGGCCGTAATGGTGCCAGAAATGCGCAGCGGGTCGGAAGAGGATGCTCCGTGGATGGCGCTCTCGAAGCAGTAGAGGCCGGCCGCGTCAGACCCGGAAGCCGTGGCAGAGAGCGTGCCTGTCACCGCCCCAGTGAGGGAGACGGCGCTTTTCGCCCTGATCGCGTAGGCGCCATCACCATCCAGAGTGGTTGCCGTAATCGTACCGGAAATGTCGCCTCCGACCGCGAGACTGCCCTCCACCTTCAGACCGCAGGCATCGTAGCTACCCGCCGTGGCCGAGATCGTCCCGCCAAGATCTCCCGACACCGTAAGACCACTAGCCGAATAGATTCCCCTGGCGCCATAGGTTCCGGTGGTCGCCGCAAGATTCCCGGTAACGCTGCCATCGATTCGCGCAGCCGTCGCCGAATACAGCGCCGAGGCGCCTCGACTCCCGGCATTTACGGCAATAGTGGCGGAAACATCTCCCTTCACGAACAGAGCGGAATCTGAGCGCACGCCGTAAACATACTGGGAGTCCCCGCTCGCATGAAACTCTCCGGCCAGATCGCCACGTATTGTCAGGTCGTCTTTGCCCCGCACCACTGAAACGTTGGACGAGGCAGATGTCTCAAAGTAGCCTGACGATGGCAGAGAAATCGTCGCGGGCGACTGCCACATGAAAAGAGCGCTATTGTAGCCCGTCTCACCGACCACCCGGACGCCCGATGCAGGAATCACAAACGCCACGTCATGAGCAAGTTCCGGCAATTTGCTCGACACCGTCACCGTGGACGCTGCAAACGTTATCACGTTGCTGGCATCACCTGAATCGTTCACCTTCGTGATAGCGTCACGAAGCGTCCCGTCACCGGTGTCTGCCGACGAGGTCACGGTAAACTCCCCCGCGGCAAGTTCGTCCGGGAAACACATGGAAAGAAAGAGCAGCAGCCGAAGGAACCGCCTGTTCATACGCACTCCCTTTTTTAGGGTGGCGATGCCCAGGGGGCGGTCCGGAGGGAACCGCCCCGCTCGGGAGGCACCGAAAAACCTCTGGCCGGCAATCGCATGCCGGCGGGCGCCTGACGGACGAAAAAGACTAGGGTCCCCCGAAGCACCCGAGGGTGAGGGAACGGGACGCGGAACGGTACCGCCGCACGCGGCAGAAACGTTTTGCTAAATGGTCAGGCGTTCTTAATCGGGCATTGCGGCCCGTCGTGAAGGAATGAGGGACTGGAGAGCGCCGGCCCGGCCGGCACCCCTACACGCCGAAGCATTCACGAGGCGCCCCCTGCCGTACTATCGAAGCAGGATCGGCCCGATGCTTGCCAGCGCATTCGCAGCACTACGAAGTAGTGCTTGTGGGTAAATATATGGAATTGTAGCGTAAACGCCCAAACCACGGAGCAAAGCGCGAATGTAGGAACCTACAGCAACCCCTCGCGTTTCGCCCATGCGACGGTGGAGGCCACCCCCTCCGCAGGAGAGATCCCGCTGATGAAGCCGAGCTCTTCCAGCGCCCGCCTGGGGGAGGATACCCAGTAGTCCTGGAGCAGTTCGACCGCCTTGTCGCGGTTGAGGATGGAGGCTTTGCCGAGGAGGGACGCGGCGCCGCCGACAGCGGTGCCGAGCAGCATGACGAGAGGGGCGGGAAGCGAGAGTCGCAGGACACGCCGGAACCCGAGGGCCGGGCGAGCGGCGTCGACGACGTCGTCCCACGACCAGGGCGAAGAGGAGGTGATGTTGTAGGTGCGGCCTGCCGCGGCGTCGGAGCGGGCGGCGAGCACGATGCCGCGAACGAGGTCGTCGACGTGGATCATGCTGAAGCGCTGGCGCCGTGCGTTGCCGGCGGTGACGAGCACGCCCTTCGCGAGCATCTGGAAGACCTGCAGCACGTCGCGGTCGCCGGGCCCGTAGACGGCCGGTGGCCTCACGATCGTGAGGGACACGTCGCCCGAAAAGGCGAGTGCGGCCTCTTCACCGCGGAGCTTGCTGCGGCCGTAGGCGCTGACCGGATGCGGCGCGTCCGACTCCCGCACCCCCTCCAGGCCTTCGCTCGCGGGACCGGCGGCGGCAAGCGACGAGACGAGCACGAACCGCTTGAGGCCGGGGTTGTGGCGGCGGACGGCCTCGAGGAGGGTTCGGACGGGCAGGACGTTGCCCGCGTCGAAAGCGGTCTCGTCTTTGGCTTTCGTCACGCCGGCGAGGTGGATGATGCGGTCGACCCCCTCGACGGCACGGCCGAGCGCCTCGGGATCACTGAAGCCGGCACGCACCGCCAGGACGCCTTCGGGCATCGGGCGATCGGGGCTTTCGGGGCGGAGCAGTACCCGTACCCGCTCCCCCCGGAGCGAGGGGTGCCGGAGCATCCGTCGGCCGATGAAGCCGGTGGAGCCGGAGATGAGTATCGTTTCAGCCATACGCGTTCAAGGTGTTCGGAGCCCGTAAAAAAACAGGGCTCGGCAATATCAGAAAAAACAAAAATTTTAATACATTTCGGTTTCTGGGCATCTTACCCCCAAAGCGAAACCCGGTCACCGAAAGAAACAGAAAAAGCGACGGCCGGGAAAACGAGAAATTCCAGCGCTGCATCTCTTGCAGCGGAAGCAAATCTACACTACTGTGGAGAAACCGAAAGATCTTTTCAAGAAATGCTTTGACTTCACCCTTGCCGATGCGATCAAGGAGCAGGGCATATATCCGTTCTTCCACCCCATCGACGAAAACGAAGGTCCGGTCGTCTCCTTCGAGGGCCGCAAGGTCGTCATGGCCGGTTCGAACAACTACCTCGGCCTGACCTCCGACCCCCGCGTCAAGGAAGCCTCCATCGCAGCCATAAAGAAGTACGGCACCAGCTGCAGCGGCTCGCGCTACATGACCGGCACCGTCACGCTCCATATCGAACTCGAGGAACAGCTCGCGGACTTCTTCGAAAAGGAGCGCTGCCTGCTCTTCAGCACCGGCTACCAGACCGGCCAGGGCATCGTCCCCACCCTCGCGCAGCGCGGCGAGTACATCGTCTCCGACCGCGACAACCACGCCAGCCTCGTCGCCGCATCCATCATGGCGCAGGGCGCAGGGGCCAACCTCGTCCGCTACAACCACAACAACATGGATGACCTCGAGCGGGTCCTCCAGAAGATCCCGGATACTGCAGGCCGCCTGATCATCTCCGACGGTGTCTTCTCCGTCTCCGGAGAGATCGTCGACCTTCCGCGCCTTGTTGAGCTCGCCAAGAAGTACAACGCCCGCATCGTCATCGACGACGCCCACGCCGTCGGTGTGATAGGCAAAGGCGGCAGGGGCACCCCGTCCGAGTTCGACCTGGTCGACGAGGTGGATCTCATCATGGGCACCTTCTCGAAGACCTTCGGTTCGCTCGGTGGCTACGTCGTCGGCGAGGACAAGGTGATCGACTACATCAAGCACAACGCCTCATCGCTCATCTTCAGCGCCTCACCGACCCCGGCAAGCGTCGCGGCGGTGCTCACCACGCTGAAAATCATCCGTGAGGAACCCCAGCTCGGCGAGCGCCTCGTCGCCAACACCGACTACGTCCGCCAGGGCCTCCTGAAGGCGGGCTTCACCCTCATGCCCTCCCGCACGGCCATCGTCACCGTCCTCATCGCCGACCAGATGAAGACCCTCCACTTCTGGAAGCGGCTCTTCGAAGCGGGTGTGTACGTCAACGCCTTCATCCGCCCCGGCGTCATGCCCGGCCACGAGGCGCTGCGCACGAGCTTCATGGCCACGCACGAGAAGGAACACCTCGACAAGGTCATCACGGAGTTCTGCACCATCGGCAAGGAGCTCGGCGTGATCTGACGGCAGGAGCATCCGGAAGTCCTCCCCGGCCCCCCCACACCATCGAATCAGGAACCCCCGCGAAGCCGGGGGTTTTCCTTTTTCCGCCCGAACCCGCTCCCGACTACTGCGTAACTTGCTTTTTTCAAAAAACTTTGTATACCTTTAACTATCTACCCGCATGATGTGATGGCGAACGAGTACGACGGACGCTGACGATGATCCGCTGCTGATGTACAGGGGTTTTTCCAACAACCATACCACACACAGCCATGAAATCAACCAAGACACGGGCAGGTTCGTTCGCCCGTATCGTAACGGCAGCATGGTGCATGCTGGCGTTCCTGGTACCGATGACCGCGTTTGGCGCGGACACGGGAACCATCAAGGGAAAGGTCACCGACAGGGCTGACGGGGAAGGCGTCTACGGCGCGACCGTCACCGTAGGCGGCACCACCCTCAGCACCGCGACGGACATGGACGGCAACTTCACCCTGAAGGGCGTCCCCGCAGCAACCCAGAAGATCTCCGTTTCCATCGTAGGCTACGCGCCTGCGGCCCAGGCAGTCACCGTCGGCGCCGACGCGACCGCGACTGCCGAAATCTCCCTTTCACAGACCACCATCATGGCCTCCGAGGTCGTGGTCGGCGCCGCCATGTACGGCCAGGACCGCCTCGACGTGCCCGTGACGGCCAACGTGGTTACCAGCGAGCAGATCAAGGAAGAGCCCAACCCGACGCTCGACTCGGTCGTCGACGGCGTTCCGGGCGTGGTGGTGTCGCGCGCTGGCGGTCAGACCAGCAGCTCGCTCCAGATCCGTGGCTCGAACGTCTACCAGGGCGGAGGAATCGGCACCAGGGTGAATGCTTTCTATGACGGATTCCCGATTAATGCCCCCGAGTCCGGCGAGATCGTCTGGCAGACGGTCAACATGAACGCTGCCGACAAGGTGGAGGTCCTCAAGGGCGCCGCAGCGACCCTTTACGGCTCAGCAGCCATGGGCGGCGTGGTCAGCGTATATGGGCACCTTCCCGAAAAAGAAGAAATCATCGCTGGTTCGAGCATCGGATTCTATGATGCGCCTCCGTCCGACGATCAGAGTGCCTATCGTGAGAGCTATACTCCGGTCTTCTGGAACAGCTATGTCGGCTACGGCAACAAGGATGGGAAATGGCGTTACAACATCCTTTACAGCCATAGCGATGACAACGGGTACAGGGAAAACACCGACAGCTACCTGAATGACCTGAAGATCAAGGCTCGGTACGACATCGACGCAACCCAGTACCTGCAACTCAGCGCGTTCTATAATGCCACGGTGGGTGGGTATGGTAGAAACTGGCCATATGATACTGACATGACGGGAGCGATTACGGCCACACACCCTGAACTCGCTTATGACATTAATAACGCAGCCTATTATGGCGATGACAGCACTCTGAGGAAAAACGCTCTTGTCGGCTTGAACTATGTCAAGATGTTCAGCGACAACATCTCTCTGGACACAAAGCTTTACTATACTCACAACGGCACTCGCTATGAGTACAACCCCACAGCAGAGACGGAGTATCTGTATCCGGGCAGTACCGTATCGAAAGCACCCGGAGCATTCAACGAGACCTATTCCGACAGGGTCGGCGCAGGAACAAAGCTTGACTGGAAAGTCAGCGATGCTCACCGCCTCCTCTTCGGTGTGGACGGCAACTTCACCAATGTAATGTCGACGCAGGTCACGGCCACCACTCCGGTCACAGGCGTTCTGAACGACATCCAGGAAAGCAATTTCGCAAGCTTCCTGCAGGATGAATGGAAAATCACCGACCGCCTGACGTCCCTCGCATCAGTCCGCTACGACTGGAACGGCATCAGCGATGACATGGTTGGAACCACCCCCATCCAGAACAAATCGGTTGACGCTGTAAGCCCTCGCGTAGCATTGAACTACAAGGCAATGGACGACATGAGCTTCCGCGCCTCATGGGGCAGGAGCTTCAGGGCACCCTCGCTCTATGAGCGGTTCGTTCGTGAAGGTGGATTTGCGACACTGACGCCGAACCCTGCCTTGGATAAGGAGACTATGACCGCATGGGAAGCCGGCGTTTTCAAGCAGTTCGGCGAACGGGTTGCCCTTGATATCGCAGGATTCATCAACAACTACAAGAACCTGATTGAATCCACATCTTCTGATGGAACAACCTTTCAATACGAAAACCTCACAAAAGCACGCATTTGGGGTATCGAAACTAACCTAAGCATCAAACCTGTCGATGAGGTGAATGTCAACCTGGCATACACCTACATGAATGCGAAAAACAAATCGTATGACCCCAATACCGCATTAGCCAGCGTAAAGGACAATCCCGACCCCGACTGGCTCGCCTACCGCCCGGAGCACACCGCCTCGGCCAGCACGACCTGGAATGCAACCAAGGCCCTCGCGCTCAATGTGAACGGCCGCTACGTCAGCAAGTACAAGAACATCAACATGTACAACAATGTTGCCGGAACAAACTACCCCGGCGACTTCGTGGTGTTCAACGTCGGCGCGAAGTACAGGGTGAACGACAACTTCACCACCTCGCTCGTCTGCAACAACATCAACAACACCCAGTACGAGGAAGTCGCGTGGTTCCGCGCCCCCGGCCGCAGCTACGTGCTCGGCGTGGACTTCTCCTACTGAGCGATTCCCCTCCCGGGGAACCATCGGGCGCACTGCGCCGTTCATTACAGCCAGCTCCCTTCCGGGGGCTGGCTTTTTTTTGTGTCCAGAAGCACTGATTGCGTAATTGAGCACCCGAGCCGCACGGCACAGAACCGGTTAGCATTCATCAAGCCTTTTTCGTACATTTACCAATTCGTTACGTACCACCTTTCAAGCACATCTTCCGTTATTCTTATGCCCAGTAAGATCAGAATCGCAGCAGTCGTCGGTATGGAGCAATGCAACCAGCGGGTCTGGCGAGAGGTCAGTGAGATGATCTCAGAGCACGCCGAACTGACCCAATGGACCGATCAGGATCTCGAACACCAGAACCCGGAAGCGGGCGAGGCCATCCGCAACGCGGACTGCGTCTTCACCACGCTGATCCAGTTCAAGGGGCAGGCGGACTGGCTCGAGGAGCAGCTGAAGGCCTCGAAGGTGAAGACCGTCTTCGCCTACGAGTCGATGCCCGAGGTGATGCAGATGACGAAGGTGGGCAACTACATCGTCTCCGGCGACGGCGGCGGCATGCCGGACATCGTCAAGAAGGTCGCCAAGATGCTCGTGAAGGGCCGCGACGAGGACGCCCTCTACGGCTACATGAAGCTCCTAAAGATCATGCGGACGATGCTCCCCCTGATTCCGAAGAAAGCCAAGGATTTCAAGAACTGGATGCAGGTCTACACCTACTGGATGCATCCGACCGCGGAGAACCTCGCCGGGATGTTCAACTACATCATGGCCGAGTACTTCGAGGTGGGCGTGAAGGCCGAAAAGGTGCAGGAGGTCCCCACGATGGGCTTCTACCACCCCGACGCCCCCGAATACATGAAGGACCTGCACCACTACGAGAAGTGGCTGCATAAAAAAGACAAGGCATCCGCCAAGCGGCGCAACATCGCGCTTCTCTTCTTCCGCAAGCACCTCCTGCAGGAGAAGGAGTACATCGACAACACCATCCGCGCCATCGAGTCGCGCGGTCTGAACGTCCTGCCGGTCTTCGTCATGGGCGTCGAGGGCCACGTCGCCGCCAGGGAGTGGTTTACGCACGGCAACGTCGACATGCTGGTCAACATGATGGGATTCGGGTTCGTCGGCGGCCCTGCCGGCGCCACCACCCCTGGAGCCTCGTCGGCCGCGCGCGACGAGATCCTCACCAAGATCGACGCACCCTACGTCGTCGCACAGCCGCTCTTCATCCAGGACATCAACTCATGGAAGAAAGAGGGCGTCGTGCCGCTCCAGTCGGCCATGACCTACTCGCTGCCGGAAATGGACGGCGCGGTCTGCCCGGTGGTGCTCGGCGCCATCAAGGACGGAAGGCTCCACACCGTGCAGGACCGACTCGACCGGCTTTCGCTCCTGGCAAAGAAGTTCTCGGACCTCCGCCAGCTGCCCAACAGCGAGAAGAAGGTCGCCTTCGTCGTCTACGACTATCCGCCCGGCATGGGCAAGAAGGCCAGCGCCGCCCTGCTCGACGTGCCGAAGAGCATCTACCTCATGCTGCAGAAGATGCAGGCCGAGGGCTATAACGTCGGCGAACTGCCGGAGTCCCCGGAAGCGATGCTCGAGATGCTCGACCGCGCGACCGACTACGAGATCCAGGCCCACGAGCCCGACAGCTTCTCGATCGACCGCGAGGTCTTCAACCGCATCACCACCGACCGCGAGAGAGAACGCATCGAGGGCCGCTGGAGCGGGTTCCCGGGCGACATCGTCCCCGTCGGCACCGACAAGCTCTTCATCGGCGGCGTGCGCTTCGGCAACGTCTTCATCGGCGTGCAGCCGCGCCTCGGCATCCAGGGCGACCCGATGCGCCTGCTCTTCGACAAGGAGAACACTCCGCACCACCAGTACATCGCCTTCTACCGCTGGATCAGCCGCGAGTTCGGGGCCAACGCCATGGTCCACGTCGGCATGCACGGCACCGTCGAATGGATGCCCGGCCTGCAGCTCGGCGTCACGGGAGAGTGCTGGCCGGACGCGCTGCTCGGCGAGGTCCCGCACTTCTACATCTACCCGATCAACAACCCGAGCGAAGCCAACATCGCAAAGCGCCGCGGCTACGCCACCATGATCTCGCACAACATCCCCCCGCTCGCCCGCGCCGGTCTCTACAAGGAGCTGCCCGCCTTCAAGGAGATGCTCAGCGACTACCGCGAGCGCGGCCTCGAGAAGATCGTCGACGTCGAGACCGAGGAGGCCATCATCCAGAAGGCCCAGCAGCTCAACCTCACCGACGACTGCCCGCGCTGCGAGGGAGAGCCTTTCCAGGAATACATCAGCCGACTCTACACCTACATGATGGAGCTCGAGGGACGTCTCATCTCCAACTCGCTGCACGTGTTCGGAGAGACCCCCCACCTCGACACCCAGGTCACCACCATCACCGAGTACCTGAAGGTGCGCGGCAACGAACGCTCGCTGCCCTCCGTCATCCTCCAGGCGATCGGCGAGAGCGCCACCTACGGCGACTACGCGACACTTGCCACCAGGGCACGCAAAGGCGAAGCCGAGGCGCTGAAGGTGCGCGAGCGGGTCGACGGGCACACCCGCGACTTCATCGCCGGAACCATTTTCGAACGCGGCAACCCGGCTACGGTGTTCAGCACCCTGACCGGCGGCGGCCAGGTCTCCAAGGAGATGGCCGAAGCCATCAACGAGTCCCTGAAAGAGGGCCAGGCCATGAAGAGCGCCCTCGAGGACAACAGCGGCGAAATGACGAGCTTCCTGCACGCGCTCTCCAGCGGATACCTCCCCTCGGGACCCGGCGGCGACCTCGTGCGCGACGGCGCCGGCATCCTGCCGACCGGACGCAACATCCACGCCATCGACCCGTGGCGCATCCCCTCCGAGCTGGCCTTCAAGCGCGGCAAGCAGATCGCCGACAGCATCATAGCACGCCACGTCGAGGAGAACGACGGCGAGTACCCCGAAAGCATCGCCCAGGTCCTCTGGGGCCTCGACACCATCAAGAGCAAGGGTGAGGCGGTCGCCGTCATCATCCACCTGATGGGCGCCGAACCGGCCTACGACGCGCAGGGCAAGATCAGCCACTACCAGCTGATCCCGCTCGACAGGCTCGGCCGTCCCCGCATCGACGTGCTCATCCAGATCAGCTCGATCTTCCGCGACACCTTCGGCGTGCTCGTCGACCACCTCGACAAGCTGGTCAAGGACGCCGCGAAAGCCGACGAGAGCCATGATATGAACCACATCAAAAAGCACGTGGACCTGGCCATGCAGCAGGGCGCCGACTTCGAGGCCGCGACCTCCCGCCTCTTCACCCAGGCCCCGGGCGCCTACGGTTCCCAGGTCGAGGAGCTCGTCGAAGACTCCGCATGGGAGTCCGAGCAGGACCTCGACGACATGTTCGTCAAGCGCACCGGCTTCGCCTACGGCGGCAACCGCTACGGCGACCAGCAGACCGACATCCTGAAAGGGCTGCTCGGCACGGTCGACCGCGTCGTGCAGCAGGTCGACTCCGCAGAGTTCGGCATCTCCGACATCGACCGCTACTTCTCCTCCTCCGGAGCGCTGCAGCTCTCCGCACGCCGCCGCAACCCGAAAGGCGACAGCGTGAAGCTCAACTACGTGGAGACCTTCACGGCCGACGTCAAGATCGACGACGCCGACAAGGCGCTGAAGGTGGAGTTCCGCACGAAGCTCCTCAACCCGAAATGGTTCGAGACCATGCTCGAGCAGGGCCACAGCGGCGCGACCGAGATCAGCAACCGCTTCACCTACATGCTCGGATGGGACGCCGTCACCAAAGGCGTCGACGACTGGGTCTACAAGGAGGCCGCCGAGACCTACGCCTTCGATCCGAAGATGCGCGACCGGCTCATGAAGGCCAACCCCAAGGCCTTCAAGAACATCGTCGGCCGCATGCTCGAAGCCAGCGGACGCGGCATGTGGAACGCCGATCCCGACATGATCGACAAGCTCCAGGAGATCTACAGCGACCTGGAAGACCGACTCGAAGGCATCGAGGTATAAGCCGCACACCGGGCCCCCAGAGAGGGGCCCGGTTTCGTTTTTAGCGGCGGCCATGGTATATTGGACGATAAATCCGCATTCATGCCGAACCGCAACCCGAACATCTTCAGGAGCGCCTGGCGCCTCTTCGAGGTCCTCCTCTTCTTCATCGTCTCGGTGCTCGGATTCGGCCTCCTCTTCAAGACCAGCGGCTTCGGCTCGCGCTCCAAAGAGAAACTCCGCCAGCAGCATACGGCCGCCGCCGCCGTCCATGAAAGCCGGCTCACGGCGCTCGCCGCTGCGTTCGCGCCGTTTGAACGCGGCCGCACCCTACTCCCGGAAGTGCGCGCCGGGCAGGATGAAACCGCTCCCGCAGCCCTTTCCGCAACCGCCTTCGATCGCCCGGCCATACTTGCGCCGCCGGCCCCCGCACCACTTGCATCCGCGCCCCCCTATTCCGCCCTTCTTGCCCTTCCGGCGAACCTCCTGCAGGAGAACCCGGTACTCCTCATCTGATACCCTTCCCTCCGCTCCATCCGCAAACGGCACCGCCCGCGGATGCGCGGCATCCAGAGATCCATACGCCAGAGAACGTGCAGGCCGGGCGCGACCGACATTTTTTGATTTAGCCTAAGCAGTACCTATGCATTTCGTATTCCTGACCATGGAGGCCACCAACAACGGCACGCTGAAGGCGGCCGCAGGTGAGCTGAACCGCAAGTACGGGACCGGACTCGAAGTCTCGGTCTTCAGCCTCGGCCTGCACAACAGCCCCGAGCTCTGGGAGAGGCTCCGCCGCACGTTGCCGGAGGCGGACTTCGTCTTCGGCTCGATGCTCTTCAGCGAGGAGATCGTGCGCCCGCTCGAAGCGCTGCTCGACGGACTCCGGTGCCCGGTCTGCATGATCACGAGCAACCCGGCGCTCGTCGGCCAGACCCGGCTCGGCCGGTTCTCGCTCAAGAAGCAAAAAAAGGAGCATGAAGGCCCCCCCGGCATCTTCAAGCAGTGGGCCGACAAGCTCAAGCCGAAACACAGCGGAGGGGAGAGCCAGCGCCAGCTGGCGCTCGCGCGCAACGCCAGCCGCATCCTCAAGCACCTCCCCGGCCGCGCACGCGACATCCATACCTTCATCGCCGCGCACCAGTTCTGGCTGAACGGATCGCAGGAGAACATGGAGCGGTTCCTCTCACTCCTCATCGAGCGCTACGCCGAAGGGTGGAAGGGCCGGCTGCCGCAGGAAGACCCCATCTTCTATCCCGACACGGCCCTCTTCCATCCCGACTCGCCGGAAGAGTTCGAGAGTGCCGCCGCATTCCTCCGCTGGCAGAAAAAGCACCGGCCGGAGCTCACGAAAGGCCCGGTCGCCATCCTCACGATGCGCTCCACCGTACTCGGCCGGAACATGGACCATATCGAGCACCTGCTCCGCACTTTTGAAGCCAGAGGCATCAATACCTGCCTCGCATACAGCGGCGGTCTCGACTGCCGGCCCGCCCTCAACCGGTTCTTCCACCCCCGCATCCCCGGCGCCCTGCGCCCCGTCCTGCTCCTCAACGCCACCGGGTTCTCGCTCGTCGGCGGGCCGGCGGAGAACCATGCGGCCGACGCCGCCGAAGCGCTCCGCGAGCTCGACGTCCCCTGCTGGAACCTCATCCCGCTCTCCTTCCAGCCGGTCGAACAGTGGCGGAAGGGCAGCCTCGGACTCACCCCGCTGCAGACGGCGCTGAGCGTCGCCATCCCCGAGCTCGACGGCACCGTCGAACCGCAGGTCTACGCCGGTACTGAGGCCGGAAGCGACCGATCCATACCGCTGAAACCCGAAATCGAGCTCATCGCGGGACGCGCCGAACGGTTCCTCCGGCTGAAGGCGACGCCGAACGCCGGCAAGAAGGTCGCCATCGTCCTCTTCAATTTCCCGCCGAACCTCGGCAACGCCGGTACGGCGGCCTTCCTCAATGTCTTCGAAAGCCTCCGCCGCCTGCTCGTGAAGATGGATGAGGAGGGCTATACGGTCGAGGTGCCCCCGTCGGTCGAAGCGCTGCGCGACCGGCTGCTCGAAGGCAACAGGCTCATCCACGGAACGGACGGAAACGTCGGCGGCGACCTCTCACTCGAGGAGTACCGCAGGCTCTTCGGAGCCTACCACGAAATCGAGGCGTTCTGGGGCGACGCGCCGGGCGAGATGCTCAACAACGGCCGGCAGTTCCATATCCTCGGGTGCCGGCTCGGCAACGTCTTCGTCGGCCAGCAGCCGAGCTTCGGCTACGAGCGCGACCCGATGCGCCTGCTCATGGCCAAGGACGCCGCGCCGAACCACGCCTTCGCCGCCTTCTACACCTGGCTCGAGCAGAAGTTCGACGCCGACGCAATCGTCCACTTCGGAACCCACGGGGCGCTTGAGTTCATGCCCGGCAAGCAGGTGGGGCTCGGCGCCTCGTGCTGGCCGAAACGACTCATCGGCACGCTGCCGAACTTCTACTGCTACTCGGTCAACAACCCGAGCGAAGGGGCCATCGCCCGCCGACGCGGCATGGCCACCCTCCTCAGTTATCTCGCACCGCCCCTCGAAGAGGCCGGTCTCTACCGGGAGCTGCGCAGGCTCGGCGACCTCGTCTCGAGCTGGAGGGCGGCCCCCTCCGACGAACTCCTGGATGAGATCCGCGAGCTCGCCCGCACGGCCGAAATCGACGCCGGCGACGAGGAAGCTCCCGCCGAGACTTTCGTCACCCGCCTCTCCGGCGAACTCTACCGGATCGAGGAGCGCATGATCCCGCTCGGCCTGCACATCATGGGCGAGGCGCCCTCGCCCGACAGCCTCACGGACCAGCTCGCCCTCCTCGCCTCGCACCCGCAGCCCTCGCTCGCGGGCAAGTCCCTCCCCGAACTCGTCGCCGCGCGCCTGCGGCTCGACTACCCCACGCTCGAGGATCGGATGGAGGACGACTTCGAATCGCAGGCGGCGTGGCGCCGCATCCAGGCCGTCTCGCACGAAGCGGTCCGGCGTTTCGCCGGCAACATCAGCGAGTCGGCCGGAAACGGGCGGCAGTTCACCGCCGCCGAACTGCTCGAAGGCAGCCTGGCGGTCCGCGCGGCTGAAGCCGACGCCTATCTCGCAAAAGAGGCCGGGCTCCGGCCCGCCGATACCGAGGCGCTCTGGAGCTTCCTGCAGCGGGTCATGCTCGGTCTCGCCCGGAACACCGAAATCGAATCCCTCCTCGCGGCGCTCGAAGGGCGCTACGTCCTCCCCTCGCCCGGCAACGACCTCGTGCGCGACCCCGAAGTGGTCCCCACGGGACGCAACATCCACAGCCTCGACCCCTACGCCATGCCCTCCCCGCAGGCGGCCAAAGCGGGCCGGCACTCTGCGGAGGAACTGCTCCGCTCCTACCGGGCGGAGCACGGCGAGCTGCCCGAATCCGTCGCGCTCGTGCTCTGGGGCACCGACAACCTCAAGAGCGGAGGCGAGGGGGTGGCCCAGGCGCTCGCGCTCCTCGGCACCCGCACCCGCACCGACGAGCTCGGCAAGATCGCCGACGTGGAGCTCATCCCGCTCCCGGAGCTCGGCCGACCGCGCATCGACGTGGTGATGACCGTGAGCGGCATCTTCCGCGACCTGCTCTCGGTGCAGGTGCGCCTGCTCGACCGTGCGGCGCGCCTTGCCGCCGCAGCAGACGAACCCGGAGAGCTGAACTTCGTGCGCCGACACGCACTCCAGGAGATGGAGGAGCGGGGCTGCAGCCTCGAGGATGCCTCCAACCGGGTCTACTCGAACGCCCCCGGCAGCTACGGCGCCAACGTCAACCACCTCGTCGAAAGCAGCTCGTGGGAAAAGGAGGAGGAGCTCGCAGAGGCCTTCACCTCGAGGAAAGGGTTCGCGGTGACGCCGTCGGGCGAGTGGGCCGAACGGCCCGAAGCGCTCCGCTCCGCCTTGAAGTCGGTCAGCCTCACCTACCAGAATATCGACAGCGCCGAAATCGGCATTTCGGATATTGACCATTATTATGAGTATCTTGGCGGTGTATCCAAGACGGTCGAGCGCCTCGGCGGGAAAAAACCCTCCGTCATGGTGGGCGAGAACTCCGGCAGGGGCGGCAGGCAGCGGATCACCTCGCTTGAAAAGATGGTGGCGCTCGAATCGCGCACGAAGCTCCTCAACCCGAAGTGGTACGAGGCGATGCTCGGCCAGGGCTACGAAGGGGTGCGCGAGATCGAGTCGCACCTGTCCAACACCTACGGATGGAGCGCGACGGCTTCGGCCGTGCCGAACTGGACCTACACCGAAGCGAGCAGGACCTTCCTCGAGGATGCGGAGATGGCCGCGCGCATGAAGGCGCTCAACCCGCACGCCACGATGGCCATGTGCGGCCGGCTCCTCGAAGCCAACGCACGGGGATTCTGGGAGACCGGCGAGGGGACCCTCGAAACGCTCCGGGAGCTCTATGCCGACCTGGAATCGCGCATCGAAGGCGCCGATGGCCCCGTGCACTGACTGAAAAGGAAAACGAAACCATACAACCATTACAACCCGTAACACCGACATCATGAGCAGCACCTCTTTCAATGCCGAGGAACACAAGAACATGCTCCGCACCTACTTCAACGGCCAGGGCTACCAGCGCTGGGCGTCGATCTACGGCAGCGACAAACTCTCCACCGTCCGCAATACCGTCCGCCAGGGCCATGCGGTGATGATGGACCGCGCGTTCGCCTGGCTGGAAGAGCTCGGTCTCCCGAAAGGTGCGCACATCCTCGATGCGGGATGCGGCACCGGACTCTTCAGCATCCGTCTGGCCAAGGCGGGCTACCGGGTGACTTCGGCCGACATCGCCTCGCAGATGGTCGAGAAGACCAAAGCCGACGCCACCGCCGCAGGAGTCGCCTCGAACATGGAGTTCCAGGTCGAGAGCATCGAGTCGGTCAGCGGGAGCTACGACGCCGTCGTCTGCTTCGACGTCCTGATCCACTACCCGAGCGAAGGGTTCATCCAGGCCTTCGGGAACCTCTCGAAGCTCTCGAAAGGCCCCGTCATCTTTACGTACGCACCCTACAACAACATCCTCGCCTTCCAGCACTGGCTCGGCGGCTACTTCCCCAAGAAAGAGCGGCGCACGACGATCCAGATGATCAAGGACGAGCAGATGCGGCAGGCGATGCAGGGAGCCGGGATGGAGATCAAACGCAAAGAGAAGATCAGCTTCGGCTTCTACCATACCATGCTGATGGAAACGGAACACCGCTGAACGCGGAGGGCAGAGGGGTCGCCGAAAGCGTTCGGGATTTACAGAATAAATTGTAAATTTAGGGTTCATAGGAATTTTATCTGCCGGGCTTCGGCCCGTCCGACTGCAGCTAGCAATAGCGATTTCGTAAAACACACATACCTGGAGGGTGGATACCGATGAAAATTTTGATGGTTCAGCCTAATTATCACTCCGGCGGCGCTGAAATCGCCGGCAACTGGACCCCCAGCTGGGTGGCCTACATCGGAGGTGCGCTGAAACAGGCAGGATTCGACCAGATCCGCTTCGTCGACGCCATGGCCGATGACATGCCCGATGATCAGATCGAGGAGATCATCCGCGCCAACCGTCCCGACGTGGTCATGACCACCAACATCACCCCGTCCATCTTCAAGGCGCAGGACATCATGAAGATCGCCAAGAAGGTCGATCCGAAGATCCGCACCATCATGGGCGGCATCCACTCCACCTTCATGTACCCGCAGGTGCTGACCGAGGCGCCGGAGACCGATTACGTGATCCGTGGCGAAGGCGAGGAGATCGCCGTCAACCTGATCAAGGCCATCGCCGCCGGCAACGACCGCGAAACCCGCTCGGAGATCACCGGCATCGCCTACGTCGACGACGAGGGCAAGGTGTTCGCCACCCCGGCCCACCCCGTCATCGAGGACCTCGACTCCCTCACCCCGGACTGGAGCCTCTACGACTGGGACAAGTACATCTACACCCCGCTCAACTGCCGCCTGGCAGTACCGAACTTCGCACGCGGCTGCCCCTTCACCTGCACCTTCTGCTCGCAGTGGCAGTTCTGGCGCCGGTACCGCGCCCGCAGCCCGAAGCATTTCGTCGACGAGATCGAAGTGCTGGTCAAGAAATACAACGTCGGATTCTTCATCCTCGCCGACGAGGAGCCGACGATCAACAAGCAGAAGTTCGTATCGCTCTGCCAGGAGCTGATCGACCGCAAGCTCGACGTCACCTGGGGCATCAACACCCGCGTGACCGACATCATGCGTGATGCCGACCTCCTGCCGTTCTTCCGCAAGGCGGGCCTCGTGCACGTCTCGCTCGGCACCGAGGCTGCCAGCCAGATGAACCTGAACCGTTTCCGCAAGGAGACCACCATCGAGGAGAACAAGCTGGCCATCAAGCTGCTCCAGAAGAACGGCATCGTGGCCGAGGCGCAGTTCGTGATGGGCCTCGAGCACGAGACCCCGGAGACCATCGAGGAGACCTACCAGCTCTGCAAGGACTGGGATCCCGACATGGCCAACTGGACCATCTACACCCCCTGGCCGTTCTCCGACCTCTTCAAGGAACTCGGCGACCGCGTCGAGGTCCGCGACTACTCGAAGTACAACTTCGTCTCGCCGATCATCAAGCCGGACAACATGGAGCGCGAGGACGTGCTGAAGGGCGTGCTGAAGTCCTACGGACGCTTCTACGCCCGCAAGACCTTCTTCGGCTACCCCTGGATCAAGGATCCGTATGTGCGCAAGTACATGCTCGGCTGTCTCAAGGCCTTCGCGCAGACGACCCTCACCAAGCGCTTCTACGACATCGACCGCGTGAAAACCAAGAACCGCAAGCTCGAGATCGACCTCGGTTTCGACAAGTCGAGGATCCTCACCGAGGAAGAGGTGAAGAACCTCAAGGAACTGCGTCCGGAAATGGTCGCCGACATGAGCTTCGGCCTCAAGGAGGCGGGCTACCAGCGCGAGCACGACGAGCACGAATGGGACGAGTTCGACGAGTCGACGATCAAGGACCGCCAGGACTCCACCATCCGCAACTGCTGATCCTGCAGGACTGCGGAACAGGAAAAAGGAAAACCCTCCACTGCGGAGGGTTTTCTCGTTTCCGGCCGAAGAGGCCCTGCTACTTCACCGCGATCTCGGTACCGCGTTTCGGTTCCGGCTCCTTCTTCGGCACCCTGATCTTCAGGACGCCGTTGTCGTAGTGCGCGTCGATGTTCTCCTCGTCGACGTTGTCGCCGAGCGTGAAGCTGCGCGACAGGCTGCCCCAGCTGCGTTCGATCCGGTGATAGCCCTTCTTCTTCTCCTCCTCACTCTGCTCGCGCTCCGCATGGATGCAGAGCACGTCGTCCTCCATCTTGACGTGCACGTCCTCCTTCTTCATGCCCGGCATGTCGGCCTCGATGAAGACGGCGTTCTCGTCCTCGCTGACGTCGACCTTGAAGTCCGGGGCGACGATCGATGAGAAGAACGGCGACACGCGCTCGTTGAACACGTCTTCGAAGAGCTTCAGGGGATCCCTTCCGTACAGTTTCATGGCCATGAGACTCTCTCCTTTGTGATGTTGATGTTGCGATACGACTGCACAAGGGGGAAAAACCTATAACCGTACGGAAGCGGAAAAAATTCAGTCTCTTCTCACTTCCCCTTCCCGCGTTTCGGGCCTTTCGAGCCGCCCTTGAGCCGGGTGCCGAACCCGAGCCGGTCGGCGATGTTGGCCTCGGGATCGACGACAGGGCGGATGAGGGGCGACGCGGCGGTCATGAGGGTGGTGACGCCGGGCCCATGGCCCGCCTCGCGGCAGTCGCTGTGCACGACGATGCCGATGCTCACCGCGCCGCGCCGGTAGGCACGCCCGTAGCGGTTGTCGTGGTCCATGAGCGCGACGAAGTCACCGAGGCGGATGCGGTCGAGCCCGTACTCGGCGACCGTTTCCGGATCGCTCGTCATGATGTCGTAGTCGCCCTTCGCCACATGCGCCGAGCCGATGCCCGAACCCATGCAGACCGGAGGAACCAGCGTCGTCACCGGCACCTCGAGCACCCCGTCGGGAGCCTCTTTGATCTTCATCTTCCCGAGCAGGTCGGGATCGAGGTTGAAGAGCGCGACCTGGGGATGGCCGGTAAGCTGCAGCCCCTGGCCGCGGCCCCGGATGATGATGGTGTCGCTGTAGAGCAGCTGCTCCTTCACTTCGCGCGGGAAATCGACGATGACGTGCTCGGAGCCGCCGTGGTGGCCGAGCACGCGGCCCTCGGCGCCCTTGGCCTCACCGGTGGCCACTGTGGCGAGGTTCCCGGCGCAGGAGTAGATCTGCAGGCCCACGTTGGGGTGTTCGAAGGGCTTCTGGGTATCGGCCGTGCAGCTGACTCCCGGCTCGACATGGTCGCCCTGCCAGCCGAATGCGGAATCGCCGGCCTGGACATTGAGCGTGATGCCGCCGATGGAGGGGAGGATGAAGGGGACACCCTGGTGGTCGACCTCCCAGCTTCCGCGGGTACGCGGCTGGCCGGGGTGGCACTGGAGAAGGAATTCGACGAGGCGGTCTGCGTTGGTGTTGAGCATGGTACTGCGCTTTAGGGGTTGGCGGATGAAGAAGGTTCGGTATCGAAACCGGGGCGCTGGAAGGCCCGGGCGTCGGGAAAGACGAGCTCCAGCGAACGACGGAGCCGGTCGAGGTGCAGCAGGATCGAGAGCGTGCGGTCTTCCTTGCCGGGATGATCCCCGTAGAGGATGCTCCAGGCGCCGATCGAGCGGTCGATCGAGAGCAGGGCGATCTTGGCCGAGCCGTCGGAATCTCTCCCGGCCCCCGGATCCTCGCGCGAAAGGGCGTGGTTCCTGCCGTCGACGGCACGCACGACCTTCGCATAGATCAGGTAGCGGTAGTGGCGGATGACCTCGACGGCCTCCATGGAGCCTGAAACGGGCTTTTCCCGTTCCGCCTCCATAAACCACCCGTCGGCCATGCCGGCATAGGCGAGCGCCGCCCGGGAAGCGGGATGCTCCCTCGCGCTCCGCCGTGCGGGCGCCATGACCGGTTCCGGCGGGGCCGGGTCGGCACCCTCCCCCCGGCTATCCTCGGCCGCGGAAACCGCATCGCGGATCAGGCGCGAAGCGCGCTCCATCCCGAGGGCGAGCTCCTGCCAGAACGGCACGCCGAAGATGTCGAGCCCCTCGAGCGCCGTATGGCCCTCCGCCTTTTCGGAATCGAGGCGGAACTGGAGGCAGCGGGCCGTGAACGGGCATCGCCGG
This sequence comes from Chlorobium sp. N1, assembly GCF_004332115.1. Taxonomy (GTDB): domain Bacteria; phylum Bacteroidota; class Chlorobiia; order Chlorobiales; family Chlorobiaceae; genus Chlorobium. Next base: position 122,910 of record NZ_SJPA01000003.1, on the reverse strand, counting down.
CACCAGCGGTCGCAGTAGTGGTAGATCCCCGGAATCATCCCCGGGCCTTCGCTTGTCGTCGTCATCCGCATCGCTCCGGATAAGGGTTCCCGCATCAAAAAGGCGCCGGGAGTTCCATGTGTGGAAATAAAATAGTAAATTACCGCAACCCCCAGAAATTACCGGCGCCCGGTGTGCCCGAGAGACCGAACGAGACCCTATGCACCTCCTCCATGAGTTAGTACGGAACATTTCAGCCTGGCTGACACCTATCAGAAAGAACACAACCCCCGCCTTCTGGCTGCCGTTCCTTGCAGGAACCCTCGTGGCGGTCTTTTTCGCCTACACCCTCATTCCCGGCTTCAGCGGCTACGTCGACGAGCTCGGCGTCACCGGTGCCTCGGAGACCGTCCGGATCGACGAGACGCCCCAGGAAACAGAGACGAACATCGAGAACCACACCGTAAAGTCCGGCCAGTCGATCTACACCATTCTCAGGGCCCAGGGCATCACTCCCCTTCAGATCCACGAAATCAGCCAGCAGCTGAAAGGCAAGTTCAGCCCCCGCTCGCTGCGGCCCGGCAAAGCCTACGAGACCGAAAAAGACCTCGACGGCACCCTCCTGCGCTTCTCCTACTACCAGGACCGCGCAACCGTGATCCATGTCGCCCGCGGAAGCGCCGAAGAGGCCTTCCACGCCGAAAAGGAGATGAAGGAGTACAGTACCCGCACCGTGGCGCTCGAAGGCATGGTCGAGCAGAACCTCTCCACCTCGCTCAGCGCACGGGGACGCGCCGGCCTGCTGCCAGGCATGAAGAAGCTGCTCTCCTCGCGCGTGGACTTCCGCCGCGACATCCCGCCCGGCAGCACCTACCGCGTCCTCTTCGAGGAGCAGTGGCTTGAGGACTCGTTCATCAGCAGCGGCAGGATCCTGGCCGTCGAGCTCACCCTCGCAGGCACGACCTACAGCGCCTACCGCTACATGAACGCAAAAGGCGAAGAGGGCTACTACGACGAACGGGGCCGCTCGGTCGAGCGCATCGCGCGCTTCGCCGCACCCTGCCGCTACCGCCGGGTCTCCAGCCTGTTCGGCTACCGCGTCCACCCGATCTTCCGCACCCGGCACTTCCACGGCGGCGTCGACCTGGCGGCCCCGACCGGCACCCCGGTACGCGCCACCGCGGCCGGCAAGGTCATCTTCAAGGGCCCCAAGGGCGGAGCCGGCAACATGATCACCCTCTCCCATCCCGGCGGGTACCACTCGCAGTACCTCCACCTCAGCCGCTACGCCGTGAAGACCCGCTACGGAGCGAGGGTCAAGCAGGGCGACATCATCGGCTACGTGGGCTCGACCGGCAACTCGACCGGCGCGCACCTCGACTTCCGCATCATCCACAACGGCAAGCACCTCAATCCGCTCACCCAGCTCAGGAAGACCTCCTCGAGGATCGTCGTCAAGGCCGAGATGGCGAACTTCCTCGCCGAGGTCAGCCTCCTGAAGGCCAAGCTCGACGACCGCAGCATCCTCGTGGCAGGTTCAGGCGAGACCACGAACGCGCCGCTCATGTAACGCCCCCGGTTCGGGGTAAACGGGGCGGCTACGGCCCCTCGACCTTCCCCCTGAGCGCTTTCTTTTCCGAGCGGCGCCCTTTCTCCTCCAGCCTCCTGAGGCCCGAGCTTCTCGTCTTCTTCGTCGGCTTTCTTTTCACCGGCTCATCGGCAACACTGTCTATCAGCAGCTGCAGCCGCTGGAGGGCGTCCTCCCGATTCTTCTCCTGGGAGCGGTAGCGCTGGGCCTTCAGCACAAGCACCCCGTCGCGTGATATCCGCCGGTCCCTCAGCTGCAGGAGCCGCTCTTTCACCCCATCGGGGAGCGAGGAGGCGGGGATGCTGAAGGAGAGGTGCACGGCCGTCTCGACCTTGTTGACGTTCTGCCCTCCCGCACCGCCGGAACGCATGAAGCGAAGCTCCACCTCCGAGGGATCGATCACAAGCCGGCTCACCCTGCACCTCCGTCGAGTGCCCGGAGCGCTTCGGGCCAGGAGGTGAAGCAGTGGCTCCGGATCCCCGCCTCCCCGGCAGCCCGGCAGTTCTCAGCCCGGTCGTCGACGAGCGTGCAGCATGCGGGATCGAGGACGGAGTCTTGAAGCACGTGCCGGAATGCCTCGGGCGAGGACTTGAGGAAGCCATGGCGGAACGAGAGGCAGTAGCGTTCCCGGTCCCGTAGCGGGGGAACACGCTCCATGAGAGCGGCGAAGTGCAGGGGGTCGGTATCGCTCATGATCCAGATGCGGCTCCGTTTGGCGAGGGCGGCAACGCCTTCCGCCGCGCCCGGAAGCGGCTTGAAGATCCGCTGCCAGGCAAGCGCAAGCTCCCCTGCCGGCAACCGGCGGACCAGGGGATCGGCCGACAGGAGGGCGAGGAACGCCCCGGCGTCGATGCGCCCGGTATCGAAACGGGCCTTGAGATCCCCGGAGCAGTATTTCGCCAGAACCGCTTCGGCCGCGCCCTCGCGCGGAACCGCCACGGCCCGGGAGAACGACATGAAGTCGACCCGGACCAGCACGTTGCCGATGTCAAGAAGTATGATCTCCATACCAATATCGGGCCGTTCGGACGCACCGGAGCACCACCCCTCGCACTCGGGCGGGGGCACCTGCCGGAAACGGCCGGAGGCAGAGCGCCTCGACCGGTCCGGAATACGATAGTTCGCTGGGGGTGTGCTGCCGCTGCTCGCGGCTAAAGATCAAAGAGGTGTGACATTGGCCGCCTGGAGCCCTTTCTCGCCCTGGGTGACCTCCATCGAGACCTTCTGTCCCTCGATAAGAGTCCTGCGTCCGCTACCGTTGATTGCGCTGTAATGCACGAACACGTCCTTGCCTTCGCCCTGCTGGATGAAACCGTACCCTTTCTCTTCGTTAAACCACTTTACCGTGCCTTCAACCTGATTGTCCATATGGTCCTCATGTGTTTATTGCCGGAAGATCCGGCGTTTCGACCGGGCGCGCCCATGCGACGCCCTTAACCATAATGTACGCACTCTCTTTTTATTCGAAAAGAGGGTTTTGCGCTTCGCCCCGAATATCGGTGTAGTATTTCACAAAAATATCGGGTGAAGCGCAGGAAAAGGATGGGAAAACAGCGAATCAGGGGGTTTCGGTAACGGCCCAGAGCTTGATTTTCCGGTCGTCGCTGCCGGTGACGATGGTCTTGCCGTCGGGCGAGATGTCGACCGACTGGACCTCGAGGACGTGGCCGCGGTAGGTATGCAGGAGCCGGCCATCGGCGACGTTCCAGAGACGCAGCGACTCGTCGTTGGAGACGCTGGCCAGGTATTTGCCGTCGGGGCTGAAGGCAAGGCCGCGCACGGCGTCCTCATGGCCCTCGAGCACGCGGACGACCGAGCCGTCTTCCGCATTGAGGATGCGGATTTTGGCGTTGCGGCCGGCAAGGGCGATCAGTGAGTCGTCGGGGCTGAAGAGGACGGCGTGCGAGAGGTTGTCGCCGGTCTCGTAGTTGGCGGTGTTCTTTCCGGATGCAACGTCCCATACCTTCACGACAGGCTCTTCGCCGCAGCTGACGATCTTCTGGCCGTCGTGGCTGTAGGCGAGGCACTCGATGTAGGACTTGTGGCCCCGGAACTGGCTCTTCTCGGCTCCGCTCCCGACATCCCAGATCCGGATGGTGGTGTCGCGCGAGCAGCTGGCGAGCGTTGCGGAGTCAGGGCTGAAGGCGACCATGCGCACCGCGGTGTCGTGCCCCTTGCAGACATGCAGACACTGGCCGCTTTCGGCGTCCCAGATCCTGACGGTGCTGTCGGTGCTGCCGCTGGCGAGACACCGGCCGTCGCGGCTGTAGTCGATGCACTCCACCCAGGTCTCGTGGCCCTTCATGGTATGGATCGGGCTCGAGGACTCCACGTCCCAGAGCATCACCAGCTCGTCGAATCCGCCGCTGAGGAGCTTCTTGCCGTCGGCACTGAACTTCACGCCGAGCACCCTGTCGAGATGTCCTTCGAGCGTCTTTATGAGATTGTCGTCTTCACGAACCTTCGGAAGCTCGAGCACCTCTTCCTTCTTACCGAACAGTTTTGATAGAAAACCCATGAGGCTGGTCCTTTTGAAATTGATTGAAGGGAAACGGCAGTGGAGGAATTTAAAAAAATTTATCGCCTTTGGCCAATCCGCCCGCTCAGGAAAATCGGTACCGCCTCCCCTTCCAGAGCGAGCCGCCCCCCCAGCGGGCCTGGTAGAGGGAATTGAGGGCGATGGCGATGAGAAGCGAGCGGGCCAGCGGGTCGAAAAACGCGAGCCGCAAAGGCTCCCGGAAACGCCGGGCGACCTGCACGCGTCCAAGGAGCACGAGGGCGATTTGCAGGAGGGGCAGCGCGAATGGGAAGAGGCCGTACTCCCCCGCAAGAAGGGCGTAGCCGAGGAATCCCCATGGGGCGACATGGAGGGCGAAGGTAAGGAGGACGAAGGCGAGAAGTCCGGCCGTACTGCTTCCAAGGCCGGCAAAGAGGTTTTTGGAGAACCCCTCCCAGACCTCTTTGAAGTTGCGGTACATCCGGCAGCTGACGGCGTCCGTGCCGTTGAAGGAGAGCACCCGCCCCCCGGCACGCTTCGAGGCCATGCAGAGCCAGACGTCCTCGACGAGGGCGCTGCGCACCGCCGCGTGCCCACCCAGCCGCTCGTAGAACGCACGGCGGAAGAGGATGAACTGCCCGTTGGCGAAACAGAATGCAGGGTTCGGGGAGGTGCGCACAAGCCGCAGCGGCAGGTAGCTCATGAGAACGACGTTGACAAGCGGGACGACGAGCCGCTCGGAAAAGGAGCCGAGCTCCTGACGCGGGGTCAGCGAGAGCATGTCGCCCCCTCCCTGGCCGAGTCCGCCGACCGCGCGGGATAGCGCATCGGGACGGTGCAGGGTATCGGCGTCGGTGAAGAGCAGCAGTTCGCCGGAAGCTTGGCGCGCCAGCTGGTGGCAGGCCCAGCTCTTGCCGTGCCAGCCCTCCTCGAGCGGCTCGCCCCTGAGCACGCGGAGCCGTCCGCCCGATTCGTCCTCGAGGCGGCACAGAATCGACGGGGTGGCATCGCTCGAGGCGTCGTCGAGTACGAGAAGCTCGAAATCCGGGTAATCCTGCAAAAGAAGTGAGCGGAGGCACGCCTCTATGGAGCGTTCCTCGTTGCGCGCAGGCACCAGCACCGACACCTTCGGCCCGAGCGTCCCGGCAGGGGGAAGGAGGGGCAGCTCCCGGCGGTTCGCCAGCTGGATAGCGAAAAAGAGGAGGAGGAGGCCGAGGACCAGCGGCTGGTAGAATTCAGGCATGCGCAAGGATAAAAAAGGCCGCCCGTCGGGGCGGCCGGCTGGTTGGCGCACCGAGCGGCGAGCGGCACCGAAAGGGGCCCCTCGCCAGGCGGAGCTCAGTCGATCAGTTTGTTGATGTCGTACTCGAAGATGCCCTCGGCGCCGGCGCGCTTCAGCTCCGGGATGAGCTTGCGGACGATCTTTTCGGTCACGATGACCTCGAGGGCCACCCAGTCGTTGTTGGCAAGATGCGCGACGGTCGGCTGGCGGAGCGCGGGAATGATCGAAGTGATCTTCTCGAGCGAGGATTTCGGGGCGTTCATCTTCAGACCCACCTTGCCCTGCGCATTAATGGCTCCCTCGAGGAGAAGGGCCATGCTCTCGATCTTCTCGCGCTTCCAGGGATCCTCCCACGACTGGCGGTTGGCGATCAGCTTGGTGTTCGACTCGAGGATGGTCTCGACGATGCGCAGCTTGTTGGCACGCAGCGACGAACCGGTCTCGGTGACCTCGACGATGGCGTCGGCAAGATCCGGTGGCTTCACCTCGGTAGCGCCCCAGCTGAACTCGACCGAAGCCTTCACGCCGTTCGACTCGAGATATTTCTTCGTGATGTTGACCACCTCCGTGGCGATGTGCTTGCCCTCGAGATCCTTCACCGACTTCACCGGCGAACTCTCCGGAACGGCGAGCACCCAGCGCACCGGGCGCATGGAGGCCTTCGAGTAGACGAGGTCGGCAACCTCTACGACATCGGCATCGGTCTCGATGATCCAGTCCTTGCCGGTCAGGCCGACGTCGAAGGCTCCGAGTTCTACGTAGTGTGCCATCTCCTGGGCTCGGATGAGGATCGCCTCAAGTTCGTCGTCGTCGATCGAGGGGAAATAGGAACGGCTCTGGACGGAAAAATGGAAGCCGGCGTGCGCGAAAAGGTCGAGGGTTGAATCCTGGAGGCTTCCTTTCGGCAGGCCGAGCTTGAGAACCTTGTTTGCTTCACTCATGGAAAAAAGATCTGGTGGTTAAGGTTGCAGGTCGAGAAGCCTGAGACTGCCCTCGCGGTAGACCGCATAGGGCGTGCTTCCATCGATCCACGATCCGAGATTGACGTAGCGGCTCCTGCCGCCGGGAAGCTCGTGCTCCCCCAACACATGGTTGTGGCCGCAGAGAAAATAGTCAAAATCCCGCTCGGTCGCCAGCGATCGGGCGAAATTCAGCAATCGATCGTTCTCGTAGCTGAGGTTTACGGGCTTGTGGTCGCGGCTGAGGCGCGAGAGCCAGCGCATCAGCCCGGTTGCCAGGTCGGCGTGGAAGAGGGTGAGGAGGCCGAGATTGAAACGGTTGCGGGCAAAGCGTGCGAAGAGCTTGTAGCCGAGATCCCCCTCCCCGAGCCCGTCGCCGTGGGCGATGAGGAAGCGTCTGCCGCCGTGCTCCACCTCCTCCATCCCGTAGCCGGTCCCTACGCCGAGCTCACGCTCGATGAAAGAGCCGAGGTAGAAGTCGTGGTTGCCGGCAAGCCAGCGCACCTCGACCCCCGCGTCGACCAGGCGGCGGAGGATGCAGAAAAAACGGGTGAAGCCTTTCGGCACGACGTTACGGAACTCCATCCAGTAGTCGAGGACGTCGCCGAGCATGTAGAGCGCCGCGCCGTCGCTTACGGCCATGTCTGCAAGGCGGGCGAAGGCCCGGAGCTTCCGCTCCTCCTCCAGGGGCTCCTGCAGCCCCAGGTGGAGATCGCTGACGAAATAGACCGACTCCTTCACCGCCACCTCAGATCAGCTGCACGGCACCGAGGACCGCGGCGGGAATCAGGATGTTGTCGATCTCTCTGGGACTCACCCCTTCGACCACCGTCGCGACGAGACAGATGAGCAGGATCCTCTGGAAGTCGAACGAAGCCGGCACGATGAGCCAGACGAAGAATGCCGCGGCGGCGAGGCTGCCCAGGAGGAAAGCCAGGCTCCCCTCCACGCTCTTCTCGCTGAAGACGTGGTACTTCAGCCTGCCGTAGCGGGTGCCGACGACGGGAGCCAGGCCGTCGCCCCAGCCGAGGATCGCCATGGCCAGCACGCCTTCGAACTGCTTGTAGTAGAGCGTTCCGCAGAGGATGCCGACAAGGACGAAGTAGAGGGTCCCCTTGAGCAGCTCGCGCTTGTCGCCGGTGCGCGTCATGGTCTTGATGGCCTGGTCGTCATCGGCGGCGAAGAGCCCCTTCTGGATGAAGAGCAGCGCCCATACCACGTAGACCGAGACGTTCAGGTACTGCGACCAGTCGCCGTCGACATAGAGGGGAAGGAAGACGATGAGTGAGCCGGCCGCGATGTGGGTGATCTTGCGGCTGATGTCGCGCGGAAGGCCCTTGCTGGAGACCAGGTAGTCCATCAGCGGAGGGACGCTGAAAACGTAGACGAAGGTCAGGAGCGTCACGAGCAGGTTGTGCCCGTAGGCTGGGAGCCCCAACCAGGTGGCGGTTTCGGTCATGGGAACACCCTCCGTTTAGAGGTTGGGGAAAAGCCCGTGGGGGCGGTTCACTGGTACATGTACTTCACGCCCACCATGCCGGCGGCGATGAAGAGGATGATGAGGAAAAGCAGGTTGTTGGCGACCTGGTAGCGAAGGAAGGTGTTGTGCTCCTGCACGTCGCTCTTGCCGATGGCGTTGCCGAATCCGTCGTCGACGGCATGCTGCATGAAGGAGAGTCCGCCCTTGGGATCGCGGTAGAGCAGGGCTTGGATGACCATGTTGACGGCAAGCGTTACGAGCACGATGGAGAAGAGCAGCATCGAACCCAGATGCCAGGCAATCCAGGAGAACCCGAGGAAGACCCCGTCGATGAGAACGAAGGCGACGAGGAAGGTGTTTTTCGCGCCGATCATCACCGTCATCGACTTCAGGCCGCTCTCGAGGTCGCCCTTGGCGGACTTGAAGTCGTTCATGATGATGAGTGCCACCCCCATGAAGAAGTTCAGGCCGGCCATCCACAGCGTCTCGGGATGGATGTCACTGAAAAGGGCGTTGCCGGCAAGGAACGGCAGCATGTTGTAGGCGATGCCGACGGCGGGGGCCGAAAGCAGGATGTTCTGCTTCAGCTTGAAAGGCGGAGCGGAGTAGATGTAGGCCAGCACGAGCGAGATGCCGATGGCGGTGAGTGCAATCGCGCCCCGCACGCCCCCGAAGTGGAGCCAGAGCCAGATGCCGCTCGAGAGTGCAAGCGTAAAGACGGCGATGCTGTTCCAGACGGCCTCCTTCTCGCTGAGCCTGCCGGAGGGAATGGGACGGCCGGGTTCGTTGACCCGGTCGAGCTCGAGATCGTAATAGTCGTTGATGGCCTGGCTGAAGCCGGTTCCGAGGGGGCCGAACATCAGGAAGAGCAGCAGCAGGATGAAGAAATCGTGCGGAGTCGCATGCATCTGGCCCGAAGCCATGGCTCCGGCCGCTAGCGAAGGGAAAACGCTGATCCAGGTGACGGGATCGAGCAGCTCGATGTGAGCCCTGACTTTGTTGATGAATCCGGTACCTGGGGTGGATGGCATGCGTTACTTCTCTCCTGGGCCTGCTAAAAAGGCGGTTTAGATGAGTCCTGTCTAAACCCCAATTTACGAATACGACTCAAGATAAAAAAGCCCGAATGAGGCCCGTCCGGCGCCCGCTGAGGGTGGCCGAAGTGGCTGAGTCGACCCTCACCCGAACCAGGTCCCCCGGCACGCACTCCCCCCGGTCGAACACGACCGCCTGGCCTTCGTCGGTACGGCCGAGCAGGCGGAAGGAGGAGCGGCGGCTCTCCGATTCGGCGAGCACCTCGACCTCGGTGCCGACGAGCTCCCGATGCAGCTCCAGCGAAACGGACTGCTGCAGCTCGATGATCTCCTGCAGGCGCCGCTTCTTCACCGCTTCCGGCACGTCGTCCTCGAGGGTCCTGGCGGCCAAGGTGCCTTCCCTCGAGGAGTAGTGGAACATGAAGGCGGAGTCGTACCGGACGGTCCGGAGCAGCTCGAGCGTCGCCCGATGGTCCTCCTCGCTCTCGCCGGGGAAGCCGGCGATGATGTCCGTCGAAAGGCTCACGCCCGGCAGGGCCCTGCGGATGATGCGGATCTTCTCCAGATAGTCCTCGACGCCGTGCCCGCGGTTCATCAGTCGCAGCACGCGGTCCGATCCCGACTGGACCGGCAGATGCACCTGCCGGCAGATGTTCGGGTTCCGGGCGATCGTTTCGACGAGCCGCGGGGAGATGTCCTTGGGATGCGAGGTGGTGAAGCGGATCCTGAGATCCGGCGCGGCCATGGCCACGGCGCCGAGCAGTTCCGGGAAATCCGCCCCGGACAGAGGATCGCTGTAGGAGTTCACATTCTGGCCGAGCAGGGTTATCTCGCGGTAGCCGGCGGCTGCAAGCCCGCGGGCCTCCTCCACGACCATCCCGAGCGGCTGGCTGCGCTCACGGCCCCGGGTGAAGGGCACCACGCAGAAGGCGCACATGTTGTTGCAGCCGCGCATGACGGGGATGAAGGCGCTGACCGGGCTCTTCCTCACCTGCCCGACCCCCTCGTAGGTCTCCGTCGGGTCGAAGTCGAGAAGCGCGGGACGCGATCCGCATCCGGCAGAGGCGATGAGCGAGGGCAGCCGGCGGTAGGTGTCGGGGCCGGCGATGAAGTCGACGGCGGGAAAACGCCCGAAGAGTTCCTCGCGGAGATGCTGGGGCACGCAGCCGAGCACGCCGACCAGAAGCGAACGGCGGCGCCGCTTGGCCCCCTTCAGGTGCTGGAGGAGGTTGCCGATCTTTTCGACGGCGTTCTCGCGCACGGCGCAGGTGTTCAGGAGAATGACGCCGGCGTCCTCTTCGCCCTCCGAACGGTGGAATCCGGCCTCAAGCAGTATGCGGGATATGATGCCGGAATCCGCCTCGTTCATCTGGCATCCGAACGTCTCGATGTGGAACGAGCGTGCCATGTCCGTCGGCACGCTCAGGCCCCGAAGTGGAGGTGCTTGTACTTTTCAAGCAGGCCTTCGGCCTCGTCCCTGCACTGGCCGCAGACGGTGCCGAGCTTGGTGCGCTCCTGCAGCTCGAAATAGGTGCGCGCACCCTCGAGCACAGCCTCCTCGATGTCATGGTCGGTGATGTTCATGCACTGGCAGACGATCTTGGCCTTCTCCTCCATCACCCTGTCCTCCATGCCGTTGCGGACATAGTAGTTGTTGATGGCGGCACGAAGCGCCTTGTCGCCGAGTACCGAGCAGTGGATCTTGTTCTCCGGCAACCCGCCGAGCTCCTTGGCCACATCCTTCGGCGAAACGTTGAAGGCCTCCTCGAGCGTCATCCCCTTGACCATCTCGGAGAGGATCGAGGTGCTTGCGATGGCGCTGGCGCAGCCGTAGGTCTTCCACTGGCAGTCGGTGATGACCTCTTTGTCCCTGTCGACCTTGATGACCACCATCATCTGGTCGCCGCACTGCAGGTTGCCCTCCATGCCGACCCCGTCGAACGCATCGGTGTCCTCGCCCTGGAGGATGTTCTTCGGGTTCATGAAGTGCTCTTTCAGTTTCTCGCTGTATGCCCACTCACCTGCTTGCAGCATGTGTTCCTCCTTTGATGTATGCCGTTGACATGTTTCTGATTCTTTCAATGACTCCCGGAAGCACGTTGAGCAGGTGCTCGACATGCTCAACGGTGGTCTCCCTGCCCATGCTGATGCGGATCGAACCGTGCGCCCGCTCCGCGTCGACGCCTGTCGCCAGGAGTACGTGCGAGGGGTCGAGCGAGCCCGAGGCGCAGGCCGAACCGGTCGAGACGGCGATGCCCTCGAGGTCGAGATAGAGCAGGATGGACTCTCCTTCCGCACCGGGGAAGGAGACGTTGAGAGTTCCGGAAAGCGACTCGGTCGGATGACCGTTGAAATGCACATCGGGGATGCGCTCCTCGATACCCTTCCGGAGCACCTGCTTGAAGCCGAGCAGCCGCTCGTGTTCGGCCTCCATTTCAAGGGCGCGCATCTCGACCGCCTTGCCGAGACCGAGGATACCGAGGGTATTCTCCGTACCGGCGCGCCGGCCACGCTCCTGGTGGCCACCCCGGATGAGGGGGCAGTAGGGGGTGCCGTGCTTGACGTAGAGGGCGCCAACCCCTTTCGGGCCGTAGATCTTGTGCGCCGACATGGTCAGGAAGTCCACGTCGAGCTCGCGCACGTCGACCGGCACCTTGCCGACCGCCTGAACGGCATCGGTATGCATGAAAGCGCCGCACTCGTGGACCATCTTCGTAATGGTGCCGATGTCCTGCATGGTGCCGATCTCGTTGTTGGCCATCATGACGGAGACGAGGCCGATATCGTCGTTGAGCATCTCCTTCAGCTGCTGGAGGTCGATGCGGCCGTAAGGGTCGACATCGAGGAACTTCACCTTCACCCCGCGGTGCATGAGGCACTCCGAGGTTTCCAGCACGCAGGGATGCTCGATCTTGGTGGTGATGATGGTGCCGCGTGCGGTAGTACCGGGGATGCACTGCGCCGAGGCGCAGACGAAAAGCGAAAGCACGGTGTTGTTGGCTTCCGAACCGCTCCCGACGAAGACGATCTCCTGCTCGTCGGCGTTGATGAAACGGGCGACACGGCGGCGGGCGTCCTCAACGTTCGCCTTGGCCTCGCGGCCGAAAGCGTGCATGCTGGAAGGGTTCCCGTACATCTCCATCGCCGCCGCCATCTCCTTCTTCACCTCCGGGTGCAGGGGGGTTGTGGCGTTGTTGTCAAAATATGCCTTCATGTGAACTGCTCTCGATTCTGGTTGTACTGACTATATAGGGTTCGCTCAGGCTTCCGGCTCCCCGAAGAGCCAGGTCGAAAGATAACGCTCCCCGCTGTCGGGAAGCAGCACGACGACGGTGCGGCCTTCCATCCCGGGGCGGCGTGCGACCTCGAGCCCGGCGGCCAGCGCCGCGCCGGATGAGATGCCGGCAAGGATGCCCTCCTTCAGGGCAAGCTCCCTGGCCACCGCTCCGGCCCGGTCTGCGTCGACCCGGACGATTTCATCGATCACCTCGCGGCGGAGGACCGACGGCACGAAACCCGCCCCGATCCCCTGGATCCGATGCGGACCCGGGCTTCCGCCCGAGAGCACCGGGGACTCCGAAGGCTCGACGGCGACGATCCGGACATCGGGGTTGCGCTCCCGGAGGAGCGTGCCGACGCCGGTGATGGTGCCACCAGTACCGACCCCGGCGACGAACACGTCGACGGAACCCTCCGTGTCGCGCCATATCTCTTCGCCGGTGGTGCGGCGGTGCATGGCAGGATTGGCGGGGTTGGTGAACTGCTGGAGCATCAGGCCGGAGGGGATTTCGGCGACAAGGCGCTCGGCCTCAGCGATGGCCGCCGTCATTCCGCCCGAGCCGGGCGTGAGAACCAGCTCGGCCCCGAGGATCTGCATCAGCCGGCGCCGCTCCACACTCATGGTATCCGGCATGACGATGATGAGCCGGTACCCCCTTGCCGCACAGACGAACGCGAGACCGATGCCGGTGTTGCCGCTCGTCGGCTCGATAATGGTCGTTCCCGCAGCGAGGCGGCCCGACCGCTCGGCGTCTTCTATCATGGCGAGGGCTACCCGGTCCTTGACGCTCGACATCGGGTTGAACGACTCGAGCTTCACGAGCACCGTGGCCCGGCACCCCTCCGTAACGGAGTTGAGCCTCACGAGCGGCGTATTGCCGACGGCTGAGGTTATGTCGTCATGGATCTTCATCTGCAGTGCGCTTGTAGCGGCCCGCCGGCATGCGGCAGGATCCGGAAAAAATGGATAATAGGGAATAAACTGCTGGAATCACAACGCAACGTTCCCCGCCCGGACGAGATGCGCGGCCCGGAAGGCCTCGAAGCCGCGACGGCGTACGTGACAATTGTGAATGGCCCTCCATAAAGAAAAAGGCCTTCGAGCCATCAATGTTTCAGGATAACAATTAATTCCGATAAATGAGACTTTTTTTATCTCAATTATCGATTCCAGAGGAGGGCTCAGCGTCCGGAAGCGGTGAGGACGGCTCGGCTGCGGGCGAAGGAGCGGGCGGAAGAGAGGGCTTGAGCGGAGCGGCGACGGCTTCGGCAGACTGCGCCGCCTTTGGGGCGAGAGGGACCGGTGCGGGCTCCGTGACGGAGGGTTCGACCCTGGCTGCAGGCGCGAGGGCGGAGTCGGGCATCACGGCCGACGAGGGCTCCGGAGCCGGGGCGAGCATGGGTTCGGGAGAGCGGAAGAAACCCGATGCCAGCGCTACGACGAGAAGAACCAGAAGGGTGCCGGCCACGAGGGCCGCCGCTTTTGGCCTGCCGAGGAGGAAATCGAACGCCGCCTGCAGTCTTGTCGGGCGGAAGTCTGCGGAGAGCTCCGGAGACCGGCCGCCGGAGGAAGGGCTGCGCTTCAGGCCGGTGGAGACCGAAAGCTCACGGCGGCATGCGTCGAGAAGCTCTTCGTCGCCAAGCTCCATCTCGCGGAGATACTCCTTGATGTAGGCGAAGATGTAGGCGCCGGGAAAGAAGGTGAAATCTCCGGCTTCGAGCTTCTCGAGATGCGCCTTCTGGATGAGGAGTATCCTGCTCGCATCGTCGATCGAAAGCCCGCGCTGGATGCGGGAAGCCTTGAGTTCAGTAGCGACGCGGGACAGCACGGAGCTGCCGGATGGGGTGTCCTGCGTTAGGGGTTCCTGCATAACCGCTGTTCAGGGGGTTGCCGTTGACTATGGGGAAAGCGTAGAACAGGCACTACACATAATTTACAAAAACACAAAGGGAAGTAGCAATAAGAAAAACAGAAAAGCGGCCCATATCAGGAAAAATCAGAACCGAAACCGCCCTGAAAGGATCGATTCCAAAAGAAAAACCCGGCACGATGAAGGAGGTTACTGCACACCGTATGCCGAAACGGCCGACCATTTCCCGGGGTCGCTGCGACGCAGCGCCTGCAGTGCCACCGAGCCCGAGACCGTCTCTTGCATGGCCTCGCCGATCTCCCGCTTCATCCCCTCGAGATCCTCTTCGCTGAAAGGCTTCCAGGTGATGAAAACCCTGTCCCGGGGAGAAAACATCTTGTGCGCCGCAGGACCGTCGGGGTCGGGGGCATCGTAGAAACTGATCTCCGATGAGCCCGGCGGAAGCACGGAATTGCTGCGGAGAATCACCAACTCCCTGAACGAATGCAGGTAGGAAACCCGTCTCTCGGACGACGGGTCCCCGACTCCCTTGACGAGATGCAGCGGCAGCATCATGTCGGAAACGATGATGACCTGCCGATAGCTCTTCAGAGCCTCGGCGGCAGGCCTGCCCATGCTCGAAACGAACCACTCCCACTCCCCGCCATGCATTTCGTCGGCCGAAACAGCCGAGGCGAGCTCACGGTGCAGCCGGGAGGGAAGGGATGCGGCGGAGTGCCGGCCTACGAAGGGCTCGCGGGCCCGGGCAACCTGCACGCTGCGGCGACCGATGACGAGGAGTGCGGCCGCACTGTCGGAAAAGACCGGGGCGAGGACCGCCTCGTCATCTCGGAGGGCATGCTGGACGGTCCGCAGGGTCACGGGGTTCAGCGAAAGGGCTTCGGAGGCGACCGGACAGGAGGTGCGAAGGCCGGAAAGCAGCTCGAGCAGCTGGCCGTGCTTCATGTTGAGCGACCGGTCGGCGGCACGCCGACGCTCCTCACCGGAGGCCTCGGCGAGCATTTCCGCCTTCCGCTGCCGCAAGCCGCCCATATCCTGGAGCAGCGAGCGCACCGTCGCCGCCACCGTGTCGGCCGAAGCGCCCTCCGCCCGGAAACGGTCCGCCCGGCGGATGAGCGATCGGGAGAGGTTGAGCATGGAGGACTGCTGGAGGGCGTCGAAGAGCTCGAAGATCCTGGATTGCTCGAGCAGGAGGCCGTTGAGGCGCAGAAGCGAGCCTGCCTCCAGCTCCCGCATCCAGCGTCGCGGCCATGGAGGGGCGGCGTCACGGGCGGCGGCAAAGCCGTCCTCGAGCGCATGTGTCCGCTCGGCGGCATCGGCACCGTCGCTCTGGGAGAGCATGAAGAGCGCCATCGCCCGCCCGTAGGGCATGTTCTTCATCTCGAAGTACGAGGCGGACTCCCTGAACGGGTCGACCTTCCGCACGATGGCGGCGTTCGACTCCAGCCGCAGCACCTCCCGGAGGAACGGCCCGCCTTCGCCGTTGGCGATCGAAAGCGCCCGGAAAAGGAGGAAGCTGGCATCACGGCGATGCTTCAGGGTCAGCTGCAGGGCGGCCGCACCGTGGCGGAGCGCCTGCAGCCGCTCGACGGGACGGCCCTTCATCGACATCACCCTGCCTGAAAGCGCAACGACCCGGCGCGCCATCGGCTCAAGCGCTTCATCGGTCGCACCGGGCCGGCTCGCCCGGCACTGCATGAGCCCCGACCAGCCCCTCATCTGCATGAGGGCGTCACTCCCCCGCTCGGCAAGCTCGCGGTAGATCGACTCGGCCCTGTCGTCGAGTCCGGCGCGCAGCGCGAGGGAGGCCTCGAGCAGAAGCATGCCGGAGGAGGGATCCGCTAGCGCCCCGAGCTCCTCGGCCGCCTCGTCGAACCGGCCGAGCTCGCCGAGCCATCGCGAACGGTCAAGAACAATGCCGGTCCGGAGGGAGTCCTCGAGGCTGCCCTCCGGCAGGGCCAGGAGGCGGTCGGCCGTGGCGAACGCGTCGGCGTAGGAACCGACGAGCCCCTCCAGGCGGCGCTTCTCGTCGAGCGCCCCGACGACCCCGGGGGTCGGTGCGGAAAGATCGGCTCCCTCGAGCCCGCGGGAGTATGCCTCGAGCGCCTGGCGGTACTCCCCCTTCCGGCTGTGTTCATGCGCCTGGCGGTACAGTTCGGCACTCCGGCCGGCGTCAAGGTCGCCGGAGCCGCAGGAGGCAAGGATGAATACGATCGGGAGCGGCAGCAGCGCCCGAAAACGGATGCCCATGCTACGGGACCTCCAGCCCCTGTTCAGATATGCGTATGCGGTTTATATATATCCGCATAAATCTTACGCATAAAATAAATCCCCGTCAACTGTTATTTTAAAGGCTGGATCCACCGCACCCGGAGAGCGCCCGAGCCGCCGGCCCGCAGGCGCACAAGAACAAGAACCGATGCTTATGCCTTCCGCACTCCCTGAAGCCCTCATACTCTGCTGCCTCATCGCCGCCAACGGGTTCTTCTCCATGGCCGAATTCGCCATCATCTCCTCAAGGGCCACCCGCCTGCATGAGCTGCGCGAAGCCGGCCACGAGTCAGCTGCGACGGCCCTCGCCCTCATGGAAAACCCGGGTCGCTTCCTCTCCGCCGTCCAGGTCGGCATCACCCTCGTCAGCACGCTTGCCGGCGCATTCAGCGGCCTGGCATTCTCCGCCCCGCTGGCGGCCTCCATCGCGGAGGTTTCGTGGCTCGAACCCTATGCTTCGCAGCTCGCCATGGGATTCGTCGTCGTCGGGGTCACCTTCTTCACCCTCGTCGTCGGAGAACTGACGCCGAAAAAGATCGCCCTGCAGCACCCCGAGAAGATCGCGCTCAAGATCGCCCGGACGATCGACCTGCTCTGCCGCCTGAGCGCCCCGGCCGTCGCCGTCATCAACGGCGCGACCAACCTCATCCTCGCCGTCGTCGGCATCAGGAGCAGCGAAAAGCCCCTGGTCAGCGACGAGGACGTGATGCTGCTCATCCGCCAGGGAGCGAAAAAAGGCATTTTCGAGTCCGTCGAGTATGAGATGGTCTCGCGCATCTTCCGCCTCAGCGACAAGCGTGCCAGCGCGATGATGACCCCCCGCTCGGAAACCGACTGGCTCGACCTGGAAAAAAGCGACGCCGAACTGACGGCCGCAATCATGTCGAGCGGCCGATCCCGCTTCCCGGTCGGAGAGGGCAGCCTCGACAACCTCCAGGGCGTGGTCCGCTCGGTCGACCTGGTGAGCTTCGAGCTCGGAGGGCGTGGAGGAATGCAGGAGGCGATCCGCGCCTCCATGAAGCCGCCGCTCTTCGTTCCCGAATCGGTGCCGGCATTCCACGTGCTCGAGCTCTTCCGCAAGAACCGGGTGCACCTGGCGCTCGTCATCGACGAGCACGGCTCGGTGCAGGGCACCATCACCCTGACCGACGTGCTCGAAAGCATCGTCGGCGACGTGCCGGCCGACGACGTGGAACGCGACGAGAAACGCATCATGCGCCGGAGCAACCGGACCTGGATCGTCGACGGGCTGCTCCCGGTCGACGAGTTCCTCTCGGCCTTCGGGCTCAGCCCCGAGGAGTTCTGCGAGGAGAAGGAGCCGCCCTACGACACCATGGGCGGGTTCATGATGACGCGGCTCGGCGAGGTCCCCGCCGTCTCCGATGCACTCCGCTGGCACGGCACGCTCTTCCGCGTCATCAAAATGAACGGACAGCGCGTCGGGCGCATTCTTGTAGAGTTCGATGGCGAAACAGCCGAAAAGATCAACAGAAAACACAGAGAACAGGAACCGAGATGATCGCAACAGGAACCCCCGCACCCGACTTCACCCTCCCCGACGGCGAAGGCCGCATGATCTCGCTCAAGAGCTTCAGGGGCCGCAAGGTGCTGCTCGTCTTCTACCCCGGAGACGACACCCCGGTCTGCACCGCGCAGCTCTGCGACTACCGCAACAACGTCACGGAGTTCACCCGCCGCGGCATCGAGGTGCTCGGTGTGAGCGCCGACAGCCCGGAGTCCCACAAAAGCTTCGCCTCACGACATGAACTCCCCTTCACGCTGCTCAGCGACAGCGCGAAAAAGACAGCCCAGGCCTACGGAGTCCTCGGCTTCCTCGGCATGTCGCAGCGCGCCTACGTGCTCATCGACGAAGAAGGCACGGTACTCCTTGCCTACAGCGACTTCCTGCCCGTCACCTACCAGCCGATGAAGGAGCTCCTGCAAAAGATCGACGAAGCCTGAGACCTGCCGAATGGCGGATTCCTTGAGTTTTTTCGTATCTTCGCAGGCGTTTTGTTTTTCCGCACCCATAACCGTTAACCACCCAACCGCAATGGAAAGAACCCTGACCATCCTGAAGCCCGACTGCGTCAAGAAGCAGCTGATCGGAGCCGTCATCAACCAGATCGAACGCGCCGGATTCCGCGTCGTTGCCATGAAGAAGACCCGCCTCACCAAGGAGACCGCAGGCGAGTTCTACGCCGTACACCGCGAGCGTCCGTTCTACGGCGAGCTGGTCGACTTCATGTCGAGCGGCCCCTGCGTTCCGATGATCCTCGAGAAGGCGAACGCCGTCGCGGACTTCCGCACCCTGATCGGCGCCACCGACCCGGCAGAAGCCGCAGAGGGCACCGTCCGCAAGCTCTATGCCGACAGCAAGGGCGAGAACATCATCCACGGCTCGGACTCCGCCGAGAACGCCGCCGTCGAGGCAGGCTTCTTCTTCGCCGCAGAAGAGGTGGTCCGCTCGAACTGAGCCCGACCGGAAGCCCGTACGCATAAAGAGGCCGTCCCTGCCATGCCGGGACGGCCTCCTCTGTTTAAACCCGTTCCTTTCCTCTAAGGCCTTGCCGCCGTCCCCGCCCCGGGGAAGCCCCCGGCACGCCTCAGACCGCGCTGCGCTGCTTGATGTCGCGGAGCGAATCGCTGAAGGCCTCGCCGTACATCTCCCAGACCGTCATGAAGAGGGCGGCGATGATAGGGCCGATAATGAAACCGAACAGCCCGAAGAGACCGATGCCGCCGAGCGTGCCGAAAAAGATGAAGAGCTCGTGCAGGCGCGTGTCGCGTCCGACGAGGATCGGACGGAGGATGTTGTCGATCTGTCCGACGACGATGGCGCAGAAGAGCGCTACGCCGACAGCCTGCGGGAAGCGCCCCGAAGCGGCGAGCGAGATGACGGCCGGCACCCAGATGAGGGGCGGGCCAAGCACCGGAACGATGGAGAGGACGGTCATCAGCGTCCCCCAGAAAAGTGCGCTCTCGATCCCCCCGAAATGCAGCGCAAGTCCTGCAAGCCCGCCCTGCACCATACCGACGATCATGGTCCCCTTGATGGTGGCACGCGTCACCGAGAGAAACTTGTCGAGCAGGCGGTGCTGGTCGCTGTCGGAAAGCGGCAGGTAGTAGAGGATCTGCTCGAGGAGCGGCTTGCCGTCCCGGAGGAAGAAGAACATCGTGTAGAGGAAGATGGTGAAGAGGAAGAGCTCGTTGACGGCCGAGTAGGTGAACGAAAAGAGCGTCTTGAAGAGCACCGAACCGGTCTTCGAGGCGATCTCCCCCACCCGCTGCAGGATGTCCTCACGGTAGGCAACGAGCTCCGGATAGTACGGCAGGGAACGGAACCGGTCGGCAAGGAATGCCGGCTCGAGGATCTGCTGCATCCAGGGGACGGCCTGGCTGCTGATGTGCACCGCCTGCATGGCGACGATGGTGAGCAGGAGGGCAAGCGGCAGGAAGCCGATGAGGAAGAGCACGAGCATCGTCAGTCCCGCCGAGAGTCCCTTGCGCCCGCCGGTCCACTGGAGGAAGCGGGCGTGCATCGGCATGGAGAGCGCCGAAAAGATGGCCGCCAGGAAAATGGCCATCAGGAAATAGCGGATCATGGCGAAAAAGAGCGCCGAGATGAAAAGGACGATGAGAAGAAGTATGACCCGGTTCGCTTTGATGCTGTTCATGCTCATGTGTTGGGTTATGGGCGATGCTTCGGTCCGCTTCAGAGCCATCGGCCCGGGGGTCCGTCGAGAAGCCGGGCCCTGACGAGCGCGGCGGCAAAGACTCCGGCACTTTCCGCGCGAAGTATGGTGCGGCCGAAGGAGATCTCCTGCAGTCCCGCCGAGCGGGCCTCATCGACCTCTTCCGGGCTGAAGCCACCCTCCGGGCCGATGAGGAAAAGTACCTTTTTTCCCGCAAAGTCCGCTTCCGGCGGTTCCGCCGAAGCCTCGTAGGGGATCAGGCGCAGGTCGTAGCCATCGAGTCGCACCGCCTCCCCGAACGCCAGGGGCTCATGCAGCTCGGGCAGGTGGAACCGTCCGCACTGGCGCGAAGCGGAAAGCATGATGCTCCGCCACCGCTCCATCCTCGCCCCCATCCGCTCGCGCGAAGGCTGCGAGACCGTGCGTCGGGTGATCATCGGAATGACGCCCGAAACGCCCAGTTCTGCCGCCTTCTCCAGGAAGAAATCGAAACGGGCGGGTGCCTTGAGCAGCGACATGGCGACGGTGACGGAAGTCGAAGGAGGCTCCAGGACAGAGCGCTCGAGCACGACCCCCTCCATCGAGTGCTTACCGACCTCCCGGATCTCGACCTCCAGGCGCTGCCCCCGTCCGTCGGTCACCGTGATATGCTCCCCCGCCCTCTTGCGCAGGACGCGGGCGAGGTGGTGGAACTCCGCGCCGTCGATTTCGATCGGCGAGGAGGGAGCCAGGTCCGCCGGTGCGGACGGGAGGTAGAAAAGTTCCATGATTGTATGCCGTTTACTCCTTTGCCGCCAGGGCCACTGCGGCGAGCGATATCGAACCCGCCCCGGCCCGCATGAGCGCGTCGGCAGCCGCGGACATGGTGGCTCCGGTGGTCACGACGTCGTCGACGAGCAGTACCCGGGCCCCACGGGGAACCCCCGAAGCACTGAACGCTCCGGCAAGGTTCCGCAGGCGGTCGACGGCGGCAAGACCGGTCTGCGAAGGGGTCCGGCGCCGGCGCACCAGCAGCCTGTCCATGACCGGCATGCCCATGACGGCCGAGAGCCCCCCAGCGATCTTTTCGGCCTGGTTGTAGGTTCTCTCCGTTTTCTTCATCCGGTGCAGGGGAACCGGCACGACGATGTCGAACGGCACCTCGCCCTTCCCCTCCGTAAGCATCCACTCCCCCAGCTCGCGACCGAACACGGCGCAGAGCGCATGTACGCCGCCGTACTTCATCGCATGCAGCGCCTCCTGCAGCGGACTCCCCTTGTGGAAGAGGTAGCGGCACCATCCCCGGTCAAAAAGAAACTCCGGACCGATCCGCCGGGCGATTGTGCTTCGCAGCATCATCTCTGCCTCGACGGCGGAGGGAAAAGGGGAGAACTCCCGCCGGCAGGCGCTGCAGCAAAAATCCTCGTCCTCCCGGAGCATCGATGAGCAGACCACGCAGACATCGGGGAAGAGCGGATGGAGCAGTTCCCGCAGCAGGGCGCGGCCGCTCATCCACCCTCGAAGCAGAGGGCGGCCGCCCCGTGGGTGCCGGCCCGGTTGCCGAGTTCGGCCCCGACGACCGCAAGCCCCTCATGCATGGAGGGCAGGGTAGAGCGCCGCAGCTGGGCGAGAGCGGGCTTGAACAGCAGCTCCCCTGCGGCCGAAATGCCGCCGCCGATGACGAAGCGGCGGATATCCATGAGCGCCGTCACGCCGGCCAGGCCCGCACCGAGGATCGAGCCGACGCGGCTCCATACCTCCAGCGCCGCGGGGTCTCCGTCGAGCGCCGCCGTCTCGAGATGGCGCGGCGAGAGCGACGCCCAGTCTCCATGGCAGAGGTCGGCGACCAGAGAGCGTTCGGGATGGTCGGCAATCATGCGCCGCGCCATCTCGACCATACGTTCCTTGCCGATAAGACCCTCAAGCGTGCCGCGGATGCCTGCATGGAGCGAAGAGCCCGCATAGTCGACGATCATGAAGCCGATCTCCCCCGCCGTTCCGTTCGGTCCGCGGTAGAGCCGGCGATCGAGAATGATGCCTCCTCCCACGCCCGTGCCGAGCGTCACCATGAGAAAGTCGGGAAACGAGCGACCCGCACCATAGACGGCCTCACCGTATGCCGCGGCGTTGGCGTCGTTGTCGAGCTGTACCGGGCAGCTGAGGCCGGGATCGGCCGCGATCCGCTCCTGCAGCTCGCGGCGCAGTTCGACGACCTCCCAGCCGGGAAGGTTGGGCGGGTGGCTGAGGGTCCCTTTCAGGCGGTCCACCGCCCCGGGCGCGCCGAGGCCGATGCCGGAAAAGGACGCCGGATCGAGTCTGGAGGCGGCACGCCGATAAAGCTCGGAAGCCGCACCGCCGAGAAGGTCGAGCACCGCGCGGGGTCCCCGCAAAGCCTCGGTCGGAAAACTCTCCTCAAAGAGAACGTCGCCGTCACGGACGGCAACGGCCGCCTTCAGGGCGGTGCCCCCGAGATCCATGCCGATGGCCCATTGGGACATATGCCCCCCTTTACGCTCTTAGCTGTTGAACGGCCTGATGAACTTCCTGCCGTGGGTGCCGGAAGCGAAGAAGTCGAGAATCTCCCTGACCTCGGGCTCCATGGGGAACTCCCGGCGAACCTTCTCGAGGCCGTTGGAGAGCAGGAGACCCGACTGGAAGAGCACCCGGTAGACGTCCCTGATAAGGGTGATCTGCCCGGAAGTGAACCCGCGGCGCTTCAGGCCGATGGCATTGAGCCCCTCGTAGCGGAAGGAGGAGTGGCCGCCGGCCATGACGAAGGGGGGCACGTCGAGCGCCGCGCGCGAAATACCGCCGACCATCGCATAGCGGCCGATGCGCACGAACTGGTGGATGCCGGCAAGGCCCCCGACGACTGCGAAGTCGCCGACTTCGCAGTGGCCGCCGAACTGGACGGAGTTGGCGATCACCACATTATTGCCGACCACGCAGTCGTGGCCGAAGTGCACGTATGCCATGATGAGGTTGTCGGAGCCGACAACGGTCTTGCCGCTGGCCATGGTGCCGCGGTTGATGGTGACGCACTCCCTGATGACCGTGCGGTCCCCGATGAAGAGCTCGGTCTTCTCGCCGTTGAACTTGAGATCCTGCGGCTCGGTGGCCAGCACCGCCCCGGCATGGATCCGGCAGCCGGAACCGATGCGGGCTCCGGAAGCGATCTGGACGTGGGGCGCGACCATGGTGCCGTCGCCGATCGTGACGTCATCTTCAATGACCGTGTAGGGACCGACCGTAACGCCCTCGCCGAGGACGGCCGTGCGGCCGATGACCGCGGTGGGATGAATGCTGCTCTGCATTGGGGATTATTCCTTCATTTGTTCAAACTCTCTTCTGAGGCCCGGCCGCCCGAGAGCATCGGAGAGGGTGTCGATCACCCGGTAGGCCTCATCCGTCCGGCCGACTGCCCTATAGGCCTGTGCAAGCGTGAAGAACAGGCGCGGATCGGAAGATGGCGACGCCATGCCGCCCAGTTTTTCAAGATACGAAATATAAGCCGAAGCCCGAGCTTTTTCCCCGAGCCGCACATAGAGCGCGACCACCGAGCCCGCAAGCTCCGGGTTGAGCGGGTAGCGCTCGGGAGGGAGCATGGCGGCGGCGCGGTCGAGCACCCGCAGCGCAAGCTCACGGCGATCGACCCGCTCTTCGTTGCCCTCCTGGTCGAGGACCGGAACGGGAGGGCCCGAAGAGCTGCCAAGCTCGAGCGCCAGGCGGACGAAAAGCGGAGAGTAGTTGGCCGAGAGGCGGCGGGCGGTCTCCTCGATGTTGACCGAAGGATCGCCGAGGTTCCGGTAGCGGTAGCGCTGCATCAGGTTCCGGTAGAGCAGCGCCGGATCGCTGAAGCTCATGGAATCGGAGCTTTCGAGCGGCACGACCCGATAGACGAGCCCGTCGAGACGGAGGAAGCGCTCGAGGCCGATCATGCCGTCGGGGTCGACCGTCAGGGCGAAACAGATGGGACGGCGGGCGAAGTTCGTCGTCACGATGTCGTACACTGCGACATCCTGCGGGCGGAGGTAGCCCTGCCCCCGGTAGACGAGGCCCGGCTTCAGCTCCCACCGCAGGGAGTCGAGCGGGGCGGAGGGGAGGCTGAAGGCGTGCGCGGAAGCCTCACGCCGCAGCTCGCGGGCCGCATCGGCCGAAGGGATCGACACCTCGACCGGCTCGATCGGCACGTAGGTGATCTCCCGCAGCTCTGCGTCCGTCAGGCTGAACCCGATCGGCCCGGCCCCCCTCGGCGAGGTGTTCTTCAGCTGCAGAAGGTACCAGCCCGTGTTGGCCAGGCTCAGGTTCACCACGCGCACGTCGGTACGGATCCCCTCGACCTCCTGCAGGTACCAGAGCGGGAAGGTGTCGTTGTCGCCGTTGGTGAAGAGGATGGCGTTCGGCGGGCAGCTCTCGAGGATGTTCCACCCCCAGTCCCACGGCACGTAGTTGCCGGAGCGGTCGTGGGTGTGGTAGTTGGCAAGGAGCATGCGGCCGTCGACGAAAAGAAGCGCCAGGCCGACCGTGCCGGCGGCGACGAGGAGGCGCGCCTTCACCGACGGGTTCCGAAGGAGTGAGACGCCACCCTGCCAGAGGCTCTCGACGCCGATGCCGATCCAGATCGCGAAGGCGAAGAAACTGCCGACGTAGCTGTAGTCGCGCTCGCGCGGCTGCGGTTGGGTCTGGTTGAGGTAGACGACGAGCGCCGCCCCGGTCAGGATGAAGAGGGCGGTGACGACGAGCCCCATCCTCCACTGCCGGCGGAAATGCGAGAACGCCCCGAAAAGTCCGACAAGGAACGGCAGCCCCCAGAACGCCGACCAGTCGACGCCGGCTCCTTCCATCTGGTCCTGGCGGCCGATGAACTGCCAGCCGAGGTAGCGCAGGTACATGTGGTCGAGCTGGTAGGAGAGGAAGTAGTCGAGATCGCCCGAGTACTGGCGGTAGTAGTACTGGTGGACCGGCTCGGGCGACCAGCGGCGGGGCCAGATGGGCATCTGGCCGTACTGCTCGCGGTTGAGGTAGCTGAAGAACGCCTCTGGGGTCGAGGGGTTGTTCTCGTTGATCGGAGGAGCGGCCTGCGCGCGCACGTAGATGAGCCCGTAGGAGGTGTAGCCGATGATGATGAGGAGCACCGACATCACGAGCGTGTTCGAGCTCGGCATGCGATGCCGCTGGGTATGCCAGGCGGCCCACCCGAGCAGGCCGACGAGCGCCAGGAGCCCGCCCCATGAGGCCGCCTCGAGGAGCTTGGGGATCCCCATGATGATGAGGATGTAGATCAGGAAAAAGAGGGCGGAGGAGCCGAGGCCGAGCAGCAGGAGCGACTTCGGGGTGAGCTCGTAGCGGCGGAAGTAGTAGACGAGCGCGATGGCGAAGAGGGCAAGCAGGCTGAGCAGGTGCACGCCGATGGAGAGCCCGATCATGTACATGGCCAGCATCAGCCAGCGCTCGTGCCCCTCCCGCGGGTACTCCTCGTGCCAGCGAAGGGCGATCCAGACCACCAGCGCCGTGAAGAGCGAGGAGGCGGCGTAGACCTCGGTTTCGACGGCGTTGAACCAGAAGCTGTCGGAAAAAGCGAGCGCGAGCGCTCCGGCGACGGCGCCGCCGTATGCGGCAAGGGAGGCCGGCAGCTCCCACGCCGAAGGCTCCGATCCGCGGTAGAGAATGATGAAACGGACGATCACCAGATAGGTGAGCGAGACGGTCGCGGCCGAAGAGAGGACACTGAGGAGGTTGACGCGGGCGCCGATGTCGGCGACGAACGGCATCATTGAAAAGAGCCTGCCGACGAGCAGGAAGAGCGGGGCCCCGGGAGGGTGCGGCACGCCGAGGGTGCGGGCGGTCGCGATGAACTCGCCGCAGTCCCAGAAGGAGAGCGTCGGCGCCATGGTCATGAGATAGACGGCGCCGGTGAGGACGAAAAGCAGCGAAGCGATGGAGCGGTTGAGTGCCCGGTGTATCATGGATGCATTGGTGGTTGACTCTCAGGGAATGAACGCTTCGGCGATGAGATCGGCGAACAGGAACCCTTCGGAAGTGAGGAAGAGCCTGCCGTCGCGCTCGAAGAGCCACCCTTTCGCGTCGAACTCCCGGATGGCGCTCTCCAGCCTATGCCCTAATTTATGCCCTTTTCGCAAAAACCCAACATCGAGCCCGCGGTTTATCCGGAGCGCAAGGAAGACCTCCTCCGTGAAGCGCTCGCGCTCCGTGAGCACCTCCCGGAACCCTTCGGCCGAGCGGGGATCACGGAGATAGCCGGAGAGGCTCG
Source organism: Chlorobium sp. N1 (assembly GCF_004332115.1). Taxonomy (GTDB): domain Bacteria; phylum Bacteroidota; class Chlorobiia; order Chlorobiales; family Chlorobiaceae; genus Chlorobium. The sequence continues at coordinate 96,725 of NZ_SJPA01000003.1, read as the reverse complement.
CCGTATTGGCCGAGCGGACCTCCCCGTCCTCCAGGCGGACGAAGCTGTGGGCGGCGGGACCGAAGCCGAGGTAGGGCTCCCGCCGCCAGCTCGAAAGGTTATAGCGCGAACGGTGCCCCTCGAGGGCGAAATTGGAGATCTCGTACTGTGCGAGCCCGGCGGCCGGGAGCGCCTCCTGTGCATGGCGGTAGCAGGCAGCCTGCAGTTCCTCGCCCGGCACCGCCGTCCTGCCGGAACGCACGTCGCGGTGGAGGATGGTCTTCGGCTCGAGCGAGAGCATGTAGACGGAAATGTGGTTGGGCGCAAGCTCGACGGCCCGCCGGACATCCCCCTGCCACTCTGAAAGGTCCTCGCCCGGCGCACCGCAGATGAGATCCACACTGACGGAACGGAAGAGCCGGAGGGCGTCCTCGACGGCACGGGCCGCCTCGTCGGCAGCATGCGCCCGACCGAGCGAGCGGAGCTTCCGCTCCGAAAACGACTGCACGCCGAGACTGAGCCGGTTGATGCCGGCCGCCGAATACTCCCCGAGGTGCAGGGCATCCTCCGGATTGGCTTCGAGCGTGACCTCCGCTCCTGACTCCAGCACGCCGATCCCCGATACCTGATCGAGCCAGCCGGCGATGAGGCGGGCGGGCGCCTGCGAGGGGGTGCCGCCGCCGAAGTGGACGGCCCCGATCCGCCGACCCTTCAACAGGCCGGCTTTCGAGGCCGTCTCTTCGTGGAGGGCCCGGAAAAACTCCTCCATCCGTCCCGTTCCGGTGACGAGATAGAAGTCGCAGTACGGACAGCGCTTCCGGCAGAAAGGGATGTGCACGTAGAGGCTCAGCATGCCTGTCGGGTGGAGATCCGCCCCTGGCGGGCGGAACGGTTCAGCGGAGAATGTAGCCGGTGACGGCTGCGTAGAGGTCGTCGGCCACGAACTCCGGCATGATGCCCTTCCGCCGGCAGACCTCCTCTTCGTCGTGGCCGGTCCTGACCAGAATCGGGCGGAGCGAGGCGCGCAGTCCGCACTCGACGTCGATCATCTTGTCGCCGATAAAGAAGGAGTTCCCGCGGTCGACCGCGAGTCCCTCGGCACGGAAATCCGCGATGGCGCGCTCGACCATGCCGGTCTCGGGTTTGCGGCAGCCGGCGAACCGGTCGTATTCGGGATGGGGGTGCTCGGGATGCGAGGGGCAGTAATAGCAGCGGTCGTAAAAACCGCCGGCCTCACGGAGCAGTTCGTTCAGGTAGTGGTTGACGTCTTCGACCTGCTCGACGGTGGCGATGCCGCGGGCGATGCCCGCCTGGTTGGTGATGATGACGATGCGGAACCCGGCCTCCCTCGCCAGGGCGACCGCCTCGGCAGCCCTGTCGATCAGCTTCAGCTGCGGCCTTGTGGCAACGTACGAGCCGATGTCCTCGTTGATGGTCCCGTCCCGGTCGAGGAACAGGACCCTGACTGTTTCTGCCATACCCTCAGCTCCCGAGCAGTTCGCTGTAGAGCCTGCCGTACTCTTCGGCCGCCTCCGTCCAGGCGAAGTCGCGCGACATCGCCCGAAGCACCAGTTCCTGCCACTTTTCCTGATCGCCGTAGAGGGCGACGGCCTCCTTGAGCTTCTTTACGAGCCCATCGGGGGTGTAGTCGCGGAAGATGAAACCACTGCCTTCGCCCTCACCGACCTCGTCGATGGTGTCGGCGATGCCACCGCCGTCATAGACGACAGGAATGGTGCCGTAGCTCATGGCGAACATCTGGAGCATGCCGCACGCCTCTATCCTGCCGGCCATCACCAGCATGTCGAGACCGGCAATCGCCAGGTGCAGGAAGCTGTCGGGGCAGTCGGTACTGAGGCTCACCCGGTCGGGGTGGGCTTCGGCGAACTCCCTGAAGGACTTTTCGTATTTCTTGTCACCCGAACCGCAGATGAGCAGATGGATGTCGAGGGCGGCGAGCTTCTTCAGGCTCTTTTCGATGAGCGCCGCGCCCTGGTAGTCGTCGAAATTCATGATGACGCCGACCACCGGACAGCCCTCCTCAAGCTCCATACGGGCCTCTTGTCCGAGAGCCGCGCGGTTTTCGAGCTTGCCCTCCAGCCGGTCTGCGCCGAAGCGCTTCTTGATCAGCTTGTCGGTCGAGGGGTTCCACTGGCGGGTGTCGATGCCGTTAGAAATGCCGTGCAGCTCATCTTTTCGCTCGCCGAGAACCTCGCCGAGGCCGCAGCCCGGAACCTCGTCGCGGACGATCTCCCCGGCATGGCGTTTCGAGGTGGTCGTCAGCATGTCGGCGTTCTCGACGCCGGTGTAGAGCATATTGACGTTCTCGCCGCTGCGGTGGAGCGAGCCGGTAACCTCGTCGGGCAGGAGCTTTTCGAACACCTTGAAGGGCAGGACCCCCTGGCGGTAGGCGTTGTGTATGGTCAGGACGGACTTGATCCCGCGGAAGAACTCATGGTCGCGGTAGACCGTCTTGAGAAGCAGGGGAATGAGCGAGGCGTACCAGTCGTGGCAGTGGATGATGTCCGGCCTCCATCCGAGCCGGACAAGGGTCTCGAGAACGCCGACGTTGAAGAAGATGACCTTCTCGGTGTTGCCCTTCAGGTCGTTGCCCTGGTAGACGTCGGTGAAGAGGCCGTTGCGCTTGAAGTACTTCTCGTTGTAGAGGAAATAGGTCTGGATCTTGCTCGAGGGAAGGGCCGTAACCTTGACATTGAGCAGGTCGGTGCGCTCCTTGAGCGGCACCTCGATGTCGGAAAGACGGAGGACGTCGTGAAGGCGGAACTTCCGGTCGTTGATGGTCCCGTATTTCGGCATCATGATGCGGGCCTCGAAACCTTCCTCCTCGAGGGCCTGGGGGAATGATGCCATGAAGTCGGCCAGGGCACTGGTTCTTACAAATGGGGAAACTTCGCCGGAGACATAAAGAACCTTATGGTTTCGTCTGGACATCTAAGGGACAATCGATCTATATTTTTTCACCAAAACCTTTCATAGAACTACTATAGTTTTTAATTTACGAATTTTCATCGTCACATACAATTTAGCCGGGCCGGGGCGTCAACTGAACTCAACGCACATGAAGGGTACAACGCACATCCCAAAAGCCCTCCTGATCCTTCTCCTTGCCCTCGGCGCCGCGGGCTGCGCTTCCGACAGGCCGCCATCGGGAGGACCGCCCGACCCGACCCCCACAACGATCTACTTCTCCGATCCGGATTCAGGGGCCGTCAACGTCTCGCCCCGCAAGATCCGCTTCCTCTTCAGCCACCTGACGACGGCCAGGGAGCTGCTGTACTCGCTGCATTTCTCGCCGGCAGTCGACAACTACCATGTCACGGTGAACGGCCGAGAGGGTGAGATCGACATCTTCAGCGAGCTGAAGCCCGACCAGACCTATGTCATCACCCTCGGCAAACGACTTTTCGGCGGCTACACCCTCCCCTTCTCGACCGGCCCCCGGCTCGACACCTGTCTCGTGCGCGGCAGAATCTTCAATGAGGACATGTCACCCTCCGCGTCGGCCATCGTCCTGGCGTTCCGCCAGCCGGAAGGCGGAGCGAAGGCGCCGAACATGCGCACCGCCACCGCCGACTACCTGGCGCAGAGCGACGGCTCGGGCAACTTCAGCTTCCCCCACCTCAGGGCGGGCTCCTACAGCCTCGTCGCAATCAACGACCGTAACGGCGACATGCGCTGGAACCGCCACACCGAGGAGATCGGCCTCACGACGACGGCCATAGTGCAGCCCGACACCACCAGGCAGTTCATCAGGATGGGCGGCATCGACAGCGAAACGAGCGACCTCGTCGCCTGCCGCCCGATCGAGCGGAACATCCTCGACCTCACCTTCACCCGGCCGGTAGACGTTGCGACATTCAACCCCTCGTCCGTCGTCATCCGCAATCCGCGCACAGGCAAGACCGTACCGGTCCTCGACTGGTACAGCAGCACCGGAGCGATCGAAAGCCGCCGCATCACCGTCATGACCGGCCGGCTCGACACGAACGGCCCCTCCCTCATCAGCCCCGCCGGCAGAGAAGGCGGCGAGATCAGCTTCTGGCCCACCCGGAGAAACGTCACGAAACCTCCGCTCAGCGTGACCTTCAGTCCTTCCGACAGGAGCCGTCCCGGATACCAGGGTGCCGCCCTGCCCTGCAGTCCCGAAGCCGTCCTGCTCCGTTTCTCCGGCCCCGTTCCGGCAGCCGTCGTACAGAGCGCGGCGAGCATCTCGGTCGAAGGCAGCGACTCGCCCGCATCGCTCGACTGCCTGCTGCATAAAATCGACGCGAAAACCTTCACCATCCGCCCTGCTGACGGGTTTCGACCCGGCACGACCTACCGCGCCGCGGTGGACTCGGCTGTCGTCAACGGCCTCAAGGCAAGACCCGGAAGCCATACCCTCATGTTCTCGCGCTTCACGGCCGCGGGACCCGACGACATGGGCAGCATCACCGGACGTTGCCGCGCCCCCCGCGGACCGGTCATCGTGGAGGCCAGGGGCTCGACTCCCGCCGGCAGCAGCGCAGGAACCCCTGTCTGGCGCACAGAGGCCCGGAGGGACAGCACCGGCAGCTACGCCTACTCCTTCCCCGCCCTGCCTCCCGGCAGCTACCGGCTCAGCGCCTTCATCCCCTCCGGAACGAACGAGGGGGGAGCCTGCGCAGCGCAGCCCTACCCGGGAACACTCTTCCCCTTCACCCCTGCCGACCCGTCGGCAGTCCATGAGGGAAACGTGCGCGTCCGGGCCCAGTGGACAGCCGAAGACATCGACATCATCTTTCCCGGAATCACAACACACCCAACACCCCACCAATGAGCAACACTCCCTTCCGCATAGGCCCGAACTCCATCATACAGACCGCAGCCGCGCTTGAAGCCTCATTCGGCAAGGAACAGGCCGAAGAGCTCCTGAGGAAGATCGGCCAGGGGCACCTCATCGGCAACCTGCCCACGGAGATGGTCGAGGAGTCGAAATTCCACGCGCTCGTCACCGCCCTCGACCGGGAGATCGGCTCGCAGAAGACCGGCGCGATTCTCGAGGAGTCCGGAAGCCGCACGGCCCAGTACCTCCTCAGGGTCCGCATCCCCGGCCTCTTCCAGAAACTGCTGAAGATCCTTCCCGCGGGACCCGCCTTCAGCCTCTTCCTCTTCGCCATCAGCAAGAACGCCTGGACCTTCGCCGGCAGCGGCGAGTTCACCTACACCACAGGCAGGAAGCCCTCCATCACCGTCGTGGTGACCCACCCCTCCGTCCCGGTGGTCGGCAGCTTCTACCTCGGCACCTTCACCTACCTGCTCGAGCAGCTCGTGAATCCCAACGTGAAAATCAAGGCCGATATCCGAGAGGAAGGCGGCGCCATCACCTGCCGCTATGGCTGCTCCATCTGACAAGCGCTCCGCCGAAACCGGCCGCAGGAACACCCGGAACTGGATACCTACGAAGCCGACATCCTGAAATCCTATGAGGAGGGAGAGTGGGTATCGGTCGAAAACGCCGACACCCTCAAAAAGAAATACGAGGCGTACGCGAAGAAAGCCGACTGAGGCACCCCGAAACACCCCAAAGCAAAAACCCCGCGACTGCGGGGTTTATTGCTTCTACTGGAAACGCTGCGCTTACTGCCAGCCGCCGACGATGTCGAAGATCTCGCGGTCGCCGATCGGAACCGGCACCGAAGACTTCGGGGCCTGGGAGAGAAGATCCTCCGCGATCTGCAGGTAGGGCTGCAGGCACTCCTCCTTGCCCTCCTCCGTGTCTTCCATGGCGAACAGGGTCTTGCCGGCAAAACGGCTGCGGCGGATGAGTTCGTGGTAGGGCACCTTGGCGAGCAGGCGCGTACCGACCTTCTCGGCGAACTGGTCGAGCATGTTGGTGCCGCCGCCCTTGGCGTAGTCGACGCGGTTGGCCACGATGCCGGCCAGCTTCACCTTGTAACGGACGCTCTTCTGCTGGATGGCCATGCAGAGGCGGTTGGCGGCGAAGATGCTGTCGAAATCGTTGGTGGCGATGATGATCGCGTAGTCGGCATAGTTGAGCGGGGCGCTGAAGCCGCCGCAGACCACGTCGCCGAGCACGTCGAAGAGGATGACGTCGTACTTGTCGTAGAGACCGAGCTCCTGGAGCAGGGTGACCGATTCGCCGACCACGTAGCCGCCGCAACCGCTGCCGGCCGGCGGACCGCCCGCCTCGAGACCGTCGATGCCGGCGAAACCGGTTTCGATCACGTCCTCGGCGGTGAGCTCCTCATGATGGAAATCGACCTCTTCGAGGGCCTCGATGACAGTCTTCTGCAGCTTCCCGGTGATGGGGAAGGTGCTGTCGTGCTTGGGGTCGCAGCCGATCTGGAGCACCTTGGCGCCCTTGAGGGCGAGGGCCGCGGATATGTTGGCGCTGGTCGTGCTCTTTCCGATGCCGCCTTTGCCGTATACAGCCAGGACTAGACTCATAGTGGAATCAGGGAATTGATTGATTGAAAACGCTTAACCGCCGAGCGACTCTTTCGCCCGCCTGAAGACCTCGACGCTGACCTCCGTCTCGCCGTTCTCGAGCGCGAAGTTCTCGGTGTTCTTCCGCACCTTCTTGCGCACGAAGAAGGGGACCTTCTTCAGCATGGTTTCGGCATCGTCGGTCCACTGCATGCCGCCCTCTTCAGGAACTGCGGCTCCCGCCGCTGCCGCCGGAGCGGCCGCCCCGTTCTCTCCGAGTGAAGGCTCCATCTCCTCATACTCGAGGCCTGCGTCGCCGAAAAAGTCGATAAGATGCTTCTCGAGGCCGAGCTTGCAGGAAATATAGACCCGGTCGGCGATGACGTCCGCACCGTCGAAACCGAGGAAGGGATAGTAGCCGAGCAGGTGGTTCTCGATATGGGTCGGAGGGCAGACGACCATGCAGGGCACGTCGAGCTTGCGGCAGCTGTGCCGCTCCATCTGGGTGCCGCAGACGAGGTCCGGCATGGCATCCTCGATGAACTTCGCCACCTCCTGGAACCGCTCGGTGACCATCAGCTCTCCGGGCAGGTAGCCCTCGAGCTCCGTTCTGACCCAGTCCGCGTGTCGGGCGAGGTAGGTGCCGGCGCCGATGACCTGCATGCCGAGCTCGTCGCGCAGGAACTTCACCATCGCCACGGTCGTGGTGGCGTCGCCGAAGACAAAGGCCTTCTTGCCGCTGAAACTCTCCATGTCGGCCGTGCGTGCGAACCACGGCACACCGGACGGAGCGCTCTGTCCGTCGAGGGAGAAGTCGCGGAGCTCGGGCATCGCGATCGGGGCCGCGCCCATGCCGGCACCGACGGCGTTGAGTTTTTCAATGACGGAGCGGAGCCAGCGGAGGGTCGGCTCGACGCCGAGCGGCGTGCCGTACTCGGCCGGAACACCGAACTCCTGCTCCAGGTAGCCGGCGGCCGTCTGGCCGATCTCGCGGAAGGGCGCAATCGTGAGCCATGCCTCGGGCAGGCGTTTCAGATCGTCGATGCCGGCTCCCCACGGGGCGACCACGTTGACTTTGACACCGAGCGTCATGAGCATCCTGCGGATGCTGGTGAGGTTGGCTTTGAGATGGAAGCCGAGGGAGGTGAACCCGAGCAGGTTGACGGACGGAACGGAACTCTTCGCGCCCTGGGAGGCATACCGCCTGACCAGCTCCGTGAAGAGACCGTCGGCGGCCTCGTTCTCGGTCACCCTGAACGGGTTGACGGCGTAGACCATCAGCTTCTCCTGCGAGATGCCGGACTGTGCGGCAAGCTGGCGGAGATCCTCCTGGAGCAATGCGGTGCTGCAGCTCGGAGCGATGACGGAAAGTTCGGGGTGGTAGTGCTCCTCGACCTGCTGCAGGGTGGCGGGGAGGCGCGAGACGCCCTGTGCGAGATCGCGTCCGCGGACCACGCTGATCGAGAGCGCCGGGAACTCGGGGGTGCGCTCGAGCATGGTGTAGGTGGCCGTGATGTAGTCGTCGCCCTGCGGGGCATGGTAGACCGTGTGCACCCCCTTCATGCTGTTGGTGACGCGGCTGATGCCGTGAAGGGCGGTACCCTCGTAGAGCCAGAAAGCTAAGCGCATACTTCGGTGACGTTTGTTATTGCGGTTCCTGCTGGTTGCTTATTCGGCGGCAGGCATGACGCCTTCGAGCCAGACCTCCCGGTCGAACTCCGGGAGCTTCTCCCGGCGGTCGAGCGGGGAGACGAACAGGTTGGCGAGGCTGAAGACCCCTGACCATCCGTGGATGGGCATGAGCATGAACTCCATGCTCCACTTGACGATGAAGCCGTGACCGACGAAGGGGTTGGCCGTCATCAGCGAGGTGACGACCATGTCGGGACGCTCACGTTTGATATCCTCGAGCTGGCGGTGGAAGTTCGGCTGCTCGACGACGCGCACGCCTTCCAGGGCCTGGAGCTCCTTTGCCAGGAATTTCTTGTTGATGTAGGCGCTGCTGCACTCCACGACCTCCGCTCCGGCGCTTTTCAGGAAGCGGCCGAGCGGCAGCTCCATCATGGTGTCGGCCGTGAGGAACACCTTCTTGCCCTTCAGCATGTCGGTCTGGCGGCGGATCTTCTCCCATGCGGCCTTCTCGCGGTCGCGGAGGTCGACCTCGATGCCGAACTCGCGGGCGAGGTCCTCCCAGAAGACCCTCGTGCCGTCGGGGCCGAAGGGAAACAGGGAGTGGAGGGTTTTGGCGCCGCGCTCGCGCTCGAGCTTGACGGCGGTTCGGGAAAGGTAGGGCTGGATGGGGGCAAGGATGGTGTCGGGCCCGATGGCCGGCATCCGGTCGAACCGCGATTCGGGAAGGAAGCCGCCGACCCTGATGCCGAGCTCTTCAGCCTCGGCGCGAAGGTCGTCGGCCGTGGCGTCGTTGACCGAGCCGAGGAAGACGACGCTTTTCTCGCCCGCCGGGGCGACCGGGCAGTGGGGCACGAGGGCGTGGAGGACCGAGTCTTCGGCCTGGGTGAAGTTGTAGACGAGGCCGCTGGCCGGCACGAACAGGACCGGGGTCTCGGGAGTGCTGAGGTTGTCGGCAAGGCCCTTGAAGTCGACCTTCATGACCTCGGGAGTGCAGGAGGAGAGCAGGAAGATGACGGAGGGGTTGTGGTCGGCCTTGATCTCGGCCAGGACCTCGTCGAGGGTCGGCTCGTTCTTGGAGAGGTCGCCCTCCTCGATGAGCGCGATGCCGAAGCGCGGCTTGGCGAAGATCATCATGCCGAGCGCGTTCTGCAGGAAGTGCGCGCAGGTGTGGGTGCCGAGAATAAGGAAGAAACTGTCCTTGATCTTCTGGTACATCCAGCCGACCGAGGCCAGCCCGCAGAAGCTGTGCGTTACGTTATCCTCCTTTATGATCATGGCCTCACCGGGTGCCTGCAGCATGGATTTTCCTCCTGATTATGACCGCCCCGAAGCGCCCGGGCGGCGGAACTTAAAGAACTTGAAGATAAAATTTTTTCGCCAATCCCCCTACTCCGCCCCGGGGGCTATTTTCGCCCTGACGGAGGCGGTCTTGTCGCCGAGACGGACCGTGCGGTCGCGCCGGTCGTCCACCTTCAGGACGGTGTAGACCCTCCGGCCTCCCTTCCTGAAGGAGTACTCGTGGAGCTGCTCGGCGAGCCTGAAGAGCATCGGGGCAGGCCCCTCCACGGTGGTGCCCATATCGTGCAGCCGGTAGCTGCACCCGCTGTCGGCAAGCAGCTCCTGCAGGCCGGCGACGAACGCGCTGTGGCTGCCGTCCTTCTGGTCGAGCCGGATGACGGCGATATCCATAAGTGCCATGCAGGATACTCCTTTCGGGTGCGGGTTACCTGAAGACGGTCTCTTCGCGGCCGGGACCGACGGAGATGAAAGTCACCGGCACCTCGAGTTCGCGCTCGAGGAAGGCCACGTAGTCGCGGGCCTCAGGGCGCATCTCCTCGAAGGTGCGGGCGGCGGCGTTGGAGGCCATCCAGCCCTTCAGCGCGGTAAAGACCGGCTTGACCCTGGAGAGGGTCTGGTGGTCGGTCGGGAAATCGCGGATCTCCTTGCCGTCGAGCATGTAGGAGTTGCAGACCTTGACCTCCGCGAACCCGTCGAGCACGTCGAGCTTGGTAAGGGCCAGCTCGGTGATGCCGTTGACGGCGACCGAGTAGCGCATGGCGACGAGATCAATCCATCCGCAGCGGCGCTTGCGGCCGGTCGTGGCACCGAACTCGTGGCCGACCTGGCCGAGCGTCTCGCCGGTCTCGTCGAGGAGCTCGGTCGGAAAGGCACCGTTGCCGACCCTCGTCATGTAGGCCTTGCAGACGCCGATGACCTTGCCGATGTGGTTCGGCGCGATGCCCGAGCCGGTGCAGGCCCCTCCCGAGGTCGGGCTCGACGAGGTGACGTAGGGGTAGGTGCCGTGGTCGACGTCGAGCAGGCAGCCCTGGGCCCCCTCGAGCAGGACGGTCTTGCCCTGGCGGAGCTGGCGGTTCAGGTAGAGCTGGGTGTTGGTGATGTAGGGGTCCATGAGCTTGTCGAACTCCTCATACTCGCGGACCATCGATTCGACGTCGATCTCCTCTCCCTCGTAGATGTTGCGGAAGAGCTTGTTCTTCTCTGCGAGGTTGTCGCGGAGCTTCTCCTGGAGCAGGGCGGGGCTGAGCAGGTCGACCACCCTGATGCCCTTGCGGGCGAACTTGTCCTCGTAGCTCGGACCGATGCCGCGGCCGGTGGTCCCGATCTTCTGGCCGCCCTGGGCGTTGCTCTCGCTGAGCGCGTCGAGCCGCTTGTGGTAGGGCATGATAAGGTGTGCGTTGTGGCTGATGAAGAGCCGCCCCTTCACCGTATAGCCGAGCTCCTCGACCTTCGCGATCTCCTCCAGCAGGGCCACGGGATCGATCACCACGCCGTTGCCGATGACACAGACGCACTTCTCGTTGAAGATGCCCGAGGGGATCAGGTGGAGGACGACGCTCTTGCCGTCGAAACAGATGGTGTGGCCTGCATTGGCGCCGCCCTGGTAACGGACGACGATGTCGTACTGGTCTGAGAGGTAGTCGACGAGCTTGCCCTTGCCCTCGTCACCGAACTGGGTGCCGATGAGGACGGTTGCCGACTGGGACGGAAGAGTATACGGTTTTGATTCCACAACGATTGGGTTTATGGGAGGTAATGATCGAAATGAGCCAGGAGCTCGCTTTTCCCCTTTCCGGACAAAGATGAATAATTTACAATAAATTTGGCTTTCGCCCCGCATCTTTCCATGGTGCGGCGCGCCTTCGAGGCCTCGGACTGCTTCAGCTTGTCGAACTTGGTCATGACGATACCGTAGGGGTGACCGCAGTACTCGAGGAACTCGAGCATCTCGAGGTCGATGGCCATGCCGGGATGGCGGGAGTCGACGAGCGCCACGACGAGCGAGATCTCACGGCGCTCCTCGATGTACTGCGAAAGCAGGCGACCCCACCCCTCGCGCTCGCCCTTGCCGACGGCGGCGTAGCCGTAACCGGGAAGGTCGACGAAGAAAAGCTCCCCGTTGATGAGGAAATAGTTGATGAGGCGGGTCTTGCCCGGCGTGGAGCTGGTCTTGGCGAGTCCCTTCTTCCGGCAGAGGGAGTTGAGGAGGGAGGACTTGCCGACGTTCGAGCGGCCGACGAAGACGATCTCCGGCCGGCCGTCCTTCGGGAGGCCGGAAAGTGCGGAGGCGCTAATGAAAAAATCGGCGCTGGAAATGTTCATGTGGGAAGAAAGGTAAGCAGGGAGAAAACGGCAAACTAATCATCCTCGCCCTAAAAACCCAATCCGGTCCTCCATCCACCCTTCTATCCGTTTTTCGGCGGCCGGGGCCTCTTCGGTTTCGGCTCCGGAAGATCCCGGGCGGTGATCCGGACCAGCTCCGCCAGCCACTCCGGATCCTCCAGTCGCTCCCCGACCACCAGGTACGGCCTCCCGCCCGGGTAGGGCGGCGCCTCGTCGGCATCCCCGGCGAACCGCCGCCCCCCGTCGGTCGGCTTGACGAAGAGGGTGTTGTCGCAGACAAGCGCGACCACCTTCCCGTCCAGGTAGAGGGCATACTCGCCGAACATCTTCCGGAAGGTCACGCTGCCCGCGCCGGCCATCTGGGAGCTGGCGTATTCTACGAACGAGAGGGTACTTCCCATGGATCCATCGGTTTAGCGTATCTCCAGGCGACCATAAGCCAGTTCAAGGCCCGGAAGATCAGGGGTTGAGATTCAACTCTCTGAAAAACCTGTAGACATGGCCAGTCCGGTGTTCAATGATTCCCCGCCGCACCAGCCTTCCGGCAATGGTGGCCGGGTGCGTCCCGAATCGCCCAGAGAATCGCCTGATATCATCTTTGCCATACGTTCCGCGCCTAAAGATCTCGCGTTCGGCATTGTCATCCAACCGTAATGATACTCTTCACCGATCGCCGTACTCACGATCCTGTCAACCAGGGCCGAATCGATACGGCAAACTCGCCAACCCGGTCGGCCCTTGGTTCATGAAAATGAGCCGCCGGCATGGAGTACATATCCAGCATACAGGCGGCAGAGCTGAGTTCGTCAAGACGACGTACAACCTGCTTAGCCCTCTCGCCGTATGCTTTCTTGATCGGCATGGGACTCCGGACGTACCGCTCCGGTTTTCGGCTGCCGGATCGGATTTTCGATATACGATGATATGAAACCCGCTCAGAAAAAAAGAAAATCAACCCAAAGGGTGAACAAATCCCCCATATACAGGGAAAAGCCGCAAATGCCCGAGAAGGGCAACAGAGCCTAAACGGCTTGCCCTGAAAGCCCAATTGCTTACCTTCTGTAAAACAGGCCGACAACCATTTCATCCAGCACAGAATGTCCGCGCTCCAGATCTACAACTCCCTCTCACGCACCAAGGAAACCTTCACACCCCTGACGGAGGGCCGTGTCGGCATCTACGTCTGCGGTCCCACCGTCTACGGCCACGCCCATCTCGGCCACGCCAAGAGCTACACCTCGTTCGACGTGGTGGTGCGCTGGCTCCGCCACAGCGGCTGCCGGGTGAAGTACGTGCAGAACATCACCGACGTCGGCCACCTCTCCGACGACGCCGACGAGGGGGAGGACAAGATCGGCCGCCAGGCCCGCAAAGAGAAGATCGATCCGATGGAGGTCGCGCAGTTCTACACGCGGAGCTTCTACGAGGACATGGACCGGCTCGGCGTCGAGCGCCCGAGCATCGCCCCCCTGGCCACCGGCCACATCCCCGAGCAGATCGCGCTGGTCCGCCAGCTTATGGAAAAAGGCCACGCCTACGAGGTCCACGGAAATGTCTACTTCTCCGTCGCCTCCTTCCCCGGATACGGCAAACTCTCCGGCCGCACCGACATCGAAGCATCGCAGAGCGGCACGCGCGTCGACGTGCGGAGCGAAAAGCGCGATCCGGCGGACTTCGCCCTGTGGAAACGGGCCGATGAGGGCCACATCATGCAGTGGGACTCCCCCTGGGGGCGCGGCTTCCCGGGCTGGCACCTCGAGTGCTCTGCCATGTCGATGAAATACCTCGGCGAAACCGTGGACATCCACGGCGGCGGCATGGAGAACAAGTTCCCCCACCACGACTGCGAGATCGCACAGTCTGAAGGGGCGACCGGCAAGCCCTACGTCCGCTACTGGATGCATAACAACATGGTGACGGTTGACGGCACCAAAATGGGCAAATCGCTCGGCAACTTCGTTACGCTCAAGGAGCTCTTCGAGCGGTTCGACCCGCTGGTGATCCGCTTCTTCATCCTCCAGTCGCACTACCGCTCGCCGCTCGACTTCTCCGAAGCGGCCATCCGGGCCTCCGCCACGGGACTCGAAAAGCTCCGCGAAACAAGCCGGCGCCTCGAGGGGGCGACAGCCGGAAAGGCCGTCCTCGACCCGGAGCCGTTCGTCCGGCGCTTCACCGAAGCGATGGACGACGACTTCAACACTCCGGTCGCCATAGCGGTCCTCTTCGACTTCTCCAAGGCGCTGAACGCCGCACTGGACGCCGAAGGCATCGACCAGCCCTCTCTCGAGGCATCAAGCGCCTTCCTCAAGGACGCCGCCGGCACGGTGCTCGGCATCCTCCCCGGGGGAGCCGCAGCCGAGGGCGGCGCTGAAGGCGACGCCTCACGGCTCGACGGCGTCATGGAGCTGCTGCTCGAGATCCGCGCTGCAGCGAGGAAGAACAAGGACTTCGCCACAAGCGACCTCATCCGCGACCGCCTGCAGGAAGCCGGCATCGAGATCAAGGACACCCGCGAAGGGGCCAGCTGGTCGAAAAAAACCTCGTAGCGGCACCCTACAGGTGCTCGTCCATGCGCTCCCGCCAAAGCCGGTCGAGCGCCTCACCGATCCGGTGGGACTCTCCTTTCGCGCACACCAGGAGTGCGTCGGGCGTGTCGACGATGATGAGCTCGCTCGCACCGATCACTGCCACGACCTTGCCTCCGGGCTTTCGGATGAACGTGTTCTCCCCCTCCAGCCGGACGGTCTCCGGCTCGTCACCCTCGCCGGCAAACGCCCTCCGTTCGGCAACGAGCGAAGCCACCTCGTCCCAGCTCCCCGGATCGTGCCAGCCGAACTCCCCCGCAAGCAGCACGATCCCGTCCACCTTTTCCATCACGGCCGCGTCGACCGAGCCCGGATGGATCCACGAATACACCTCGGAGACCACCCTCACCTCGGCTTTCGTGCCGATGGCGTCCTCGATGGCGAGCATATCGCGGTACAAGTCGGGAAGGGCCTGGCGGTAGGCCTCGAAGAGCACGTCCACATGGGCGGCGAAGATACCGCTGTTCCAGTAGAAGTCCCCGCTTTCGACAAAACGGATTGCGGTGGCAAGATCAGGCTTCTCGGCAAATGAGCGGGCCCGGTAGAGCGCATTGGCGGTGCAGCCCCCGACGTGGGGGCGGCCGAGCGGCCGGCCGGCCTGAATATACCCATAGACGGTCTCGGGGGATCTGGGACGGATGCCCAGCAGGACCAGCGACTCCTTGCGGCGCGCCTCGGCGACGGCCGAGAGCAGCACGGCCTCGAACGCCTCTTCGTTCAGGATGACGTGGTCGGATGGCAGGACGACGAGCACGGCCTCGGGATCCCGGCGCCTGACATGCGCGGCCGCCAGAGCTATGGCCGCAGCCGTTCCCCGCTGGAACGGCTCGAGGATAAGCGAGCCCTTCTCCAGCCGGACCCCACACTCCCCGAGCAGGCCTCGCCCCCGGGCATCGGTGACGACAAGCACGTGCTCGGGACTGGTAATGCGCCGCGCACGGCGGATCGTATGCCGTATCATCGGGCCGTCGCCGAGCAGGTCGAGGAACGGTCCTGGTTTTCCCTCCCTGCTCATCGGCCACAGCGCCCGCCCCGATCCCCCGGCCAGAATCACGGCGTACAGGCCGCACTCCCTTGCTCTCTGCATGATGCCCCCTTTCTTTAGAAGCTGCTTCGTACGACGGCAGGGGGAACCGCCCTCTCCAGTAAGGTACGGCAGCGGAGGCCAAAACGGGAATCAGGTTGAAAAATCGGTGCAAACCCTTACTTTAGGGGTGAGTGCCGCTGCGCCGGCACAAGAGACCGTTCACCCTCAACACCCCGCTCCATGGACCAGAACTCCGAACCGCGACAGTTGCTCCAGTCACTCTGCAGCGCAGAGGGCATCGAGCTCCAGCCTGCACAGCTCGACCAGCTCGTGCGCTATGCGGATTTGCTCGGGGAGTGGAACCGGAAGATCAACCTCATCAGCCGCAAGGAGGACGCGCCGGTCATCCTCAAGCACGTCTTCCACTCGCTGCTCCTCAGTATCCACCACCCGTTCAGCGAAGGGGAAAAGGTGCTCGACCTCGGAACAGGGGGCGGCCTGCCGGGCATACCGCTCGCCATCGCGTTCCCCGGAACGCAGTTCCTCCTTGTCGACGCGACCGGCAAGAAGATCACCGCATGCAAGGCCATGATCGAGGCCCTCGGGCTCAAGAACGCGACCGCCCTGCACTCACGCGTGGAGGAGCTCAGGGGACTCTTGTTCGACACCGTGCTGAGCCGCCAGGTGGCGCCGCTTGCCGACCTCTGCCGCTACGCCCGGCCGCTCCTCAAGAAGGGCGGCTTACTGGCCTGCCTGAAAGGGGGGAATCTGAAAAAGGAGATTCGAGAAGCACTGAAGGATGGCGAGGAAACCGACGGGTTCCCCTCGAAAGTCGAGCTGCATCCGATTGAGGACATCAGCCCGTTCTTCTCTGAAAAGCAGATAGTCATTGTCCCCAGGGAGTGAACTCCCGGACGACAATGACTATCGATTGCGACAGAAAAGGGCCCGGAAACGGGCCCTTCTGCTTATTCTGCGGACTCGGGGGCTTCGGGAGCCTTGGCCTCGGCAGGCGCTTCGGCTTCGGGCTCAGCCTTCGCTTTCGGAGCCGTCTTCGGTGCAGGCGCCACGGCCTCGCCTTCTGCCTTCTTGGAACCCTTGACGCGCTTTGAACGATCCTGCTTGGCCGCCTTCGGAGCCGCCACGGGCGCCTCGGTGAAGTCGACGAGCTCGATCACTGCCATCTTGGCTGCATCGCCGAAACGGGGGCAGAGCTTCACGATACGGGTGTAGCCGCCCGGGCGGTCGCCGACCTTGCCGACGATCTCTTCGAACAGGGTCTTGATGGCTTCCTTATCGCGAATATCCTTGAAGATCTCACGCTGCGCGTGGACAGTACCCTTGCGGGCCTTGGTGATGATCTTCTCTACGACCTTGCGGGTCTCCTTGGCCTTGGCCTCGGTGGTCTCGATGCGCTTGTGGAGGAGCAGCTGGGTGGAAAGGCTGCTGAGCGTAGCCTTCCTGTGGGCGGCGTTCCTTCCGAGTTTTCTTGCCGGCTTGACTTTACGCATGACTGGTTCCTGATCTCAAAAATTCTTAAAAACGGTTAACTGTATTAGCCCTTCATCTGGTAGCGGGTGATGTCCATGCCGAACTTGAGTTCGAACTTCTCCAGCTGCTCCTTCAGTTCAGTCAGCGACTTCTTGCCGAAGTTCTTGTAGTTGAGCAGTTCGTCCTCCTTGCGTGAAACCAGGTCACCGATGGTGTCGATCTCGGCAAGGCGGAGGCAGTTGTGCGAACGGACGGAAAGGTCGAGATCCTCGATCTTGGTATTGAGAAGACGGCGCATGGTCTCGAACTCGTCGTCCTGCTGCTTGTACTCCTCTTCGGTGAACTCTTCCTCGGTCGGCGAGAAGTTGGCGAAGAAGGTGACATGCTCGTTGATGATCCGGCCGGCAAGACTGATGGAGTCATCGGGGGTGATGGAGCCGTCGGTCTCGACGTCGAGCACCATTTTCTCGTAGTCGGTACGCTGCCCGACGCGGGTGTTCTCGACAGCGAACTTCACATTGCGGATCGGGGTGTAGATCGCATCGATGGCGATGTAGCCGATCGGCATGCTGTCGGGGCGGCTCTCCTCAGCGGGAGTGTAGCCGCGGCCGCGGCCTACATACACGTCGATATTGAGCGTGGTGCCCTCGTTGACGGTTGCGATGTGCAGATCCTTGTTGAGAACCTCGAACTCGCCCTCCTGGGCCACGATGTCACCGGCGGTGAAATCTTTCGGGCCGACGATGCTGAGCGTGGTCTTGCAGCTTCTCTTGCAGGTCGACTTGAAACGGACTTTCTTCAGGTTGAGGACGATTTCGGGAACATCCTCGCGGACGCCTTCGATCGCGGAGAACTCATGGAATACACCATCCACCTTGATTCCGGTGATCGCAGTCCCCGGCAGGGAGGCAAGGAGCACCCTTCTCATCATATTGCCGAGCGTCACACCATATCCGCGCTCGAGCGGCTGGGCGATGAAACGGCCGAACTGGTCAGTATGAGTAGCCTCGTCAACCTCTATTTTCGCAGGCATCTGCATCTGGTATATCATAGTCATTTATACCTTAGAATTCATTAAAGTCACTTCGAATACAACTCAACGACCAACTGCTCGTTAAAGGGTTCCTGTACATCGACGCGCTCAGGCACACTGAGGAAAACTGCTTTCTGGTTGGCCTTGTCGACCTGCACCCATGAAGGGATACGCGACTCGGGGGTACGGTTGAGGGCATCGGCCACAGCATCCATGTTGCGGCTCTTCTGGCGGAACTCGATGAGGTCGCCGGGAGAGACGAGGAACGAGGGAATGTTGACCTTCTTGCCGTTGACGAGAAGATGGCCGTGCGAAACGAGCTGGCGTGCGCCTGCGCGTGACGGGGCGAATCCTGCGCGGAACACCACGTTGTCGAGACGGCGCTCGAGCAGCTTCACGAGGTTGTCACCGGTGACGCCGCGCTGCGAAACAGCCTTCTTGTAGTAGTTGCGGAACTGCTTTTCGAGGATGCCGTAGAGGTACTTCATCTTCTGCTTCTCGCGAAGCTGCAGTGCGTATTCGGAGATCTTGCCCCTGCGGCCCTGGCCGTGCTGGCCGGGAGCGAACGGGCGGCGCTCCAGATATTTCTCGGCTTTCGGGGAAAGCGCAACGCCAAGCCTGCGGGAAACTTTCGTTATTGAACCTCTGAATCGTGCCATATCAATTGCGTCATTGAAAAATTCTATGAATATGAAATATCAGACCCTTCTGCGCTTCGGAGGGCGGCAGCCGTTGTGCGGCAGCGGGGTGATGTCCTTGATCGAGCGGACTTCGAGACCTGCGCCCTGGAGTGCGCGGATAGCCGCGTCACGACCGGCGCCGGGGCCCTTGATGAAGACGTCGACATGGCGCATACCAAGATCGTAGGCTTCCTTGGCGGCACCTTCGGAGGTTACCTGTGAGGCGTAGGGGGTATTCTTCTTCGATCCCCTGAAGCCGTTCTTGCCGGCGCTCGACCAGGAGACGGTGTTGCCCTGCACGTCGGTGATGGTCACCATGATATTGTTGAACGACGCCTTGATGTGGACGACGCCCTCGGGAGTGACCTTGACCTTCTTCTTTTTCCTGCTGACTGTAGCCATGGGTTATAAACGCTTTAATCTCGAAGTTTGTAGTTCTGTATCCTGTTACTTCCTGGCCGCCTTCTTCTTGCCGGCAACCGTCTTGCGCTTACCTTTCCTGGTCCTGGCGTTGGTCTGCGTGTTCTGTCCGCGGACAGGCAGCGAGCGGCGGTGGCGGAGGCCACGGTAGCAGCCGATGTCCATCAGGCGCTTGATGGCAAGCTGCTGCTCGCCTCGGGCCTGACCCTCGACTTTGTACTCTTCGGCGATAAGCTCCCTGATCGCATGCGCTTCGGCGTCGTTCAGGTCGGAAATCTTCCTGTCGGGTGCAATGCCGGCCCTCTTAAGAATGGTCTTTGCAGTTGTGTTCCCTATGCCATAGACATGGGTCAGTGCAATGACCGCATGCTTGTTTAACGGCAGATTTACCCCAGCTATCCTCATATTCTCTTATAAAGTTCTGTTTGATTGTACGCAGAAGATCAACCCTGGCGCTGCTTGTGGCTCGGATTCACCTTGCAGATGACGAACCGCTTGCCCTTGCGCTTGATGATGCGGCAGTGCTCACACCTTTTTTTGATAGACGAATAGACTTTCATAGTAGCCCTCACATGCGAAAATTAAATCAACGAAAAGTGCAAAATCTGAAAAGGCATGTAATGTAACGAATAAAGTTCAAAGAACCAACACTACACAGCCTGAATAATGTATTTATTTGTACCGGTAGGTGATGCGCCCCTTGCTGATGTCGTAGGGTGAAATCTGCACCTTCACCTTGTCTCCGGGAAGGATGCGGATGTAGTGCATCCGGATCTTGCCTGAGACGTGCGCCAGCACTTCAAGGCCGTTTTCAAGCTTCACCTTGAACTGCGCGTTCGGCAGCGCTTCAAGAATTTCGCCTTCGATCTCAATTGCTTCTTCCTTGGCCACGGTAATCGCTCCTTTGTGCTCTAGTGTGTTTTCGCGACGCTTTCAGGGAGGAACGAACCGGTCAGAATCTCGGCTCCCCCCTTGCGTACCACGATCGTGTGTTCAAAATGTGCCGACGGCCTTCCGTCCTCGGTGACCGCAACCCATCCGCCCCGCTTCGTCACCGCGCGGCGCGAACGGCCGAGGGCGATCATGGGCTCGATGGCGAGCGTCATCCCCTCGCGGAGCGTGACACCGGTGTGAGGGCGGCCGTAATTGGGCACCGGCGGATCCTCGTGAAGTTCGCTGCCGATGCCGTGGCCGACCATGTTCTCGATGACGCTGTAGCCGAACGAGCGGGCATGCTGTTCGACGGCGGCCGAAATGTCGTGCAGGCGGTTGCCGGCCACGGCCATTTCGATGCCGCGCATGAGCGACTCCCGCGTCTCTTCTACCAGCTGGCGGACCTCATCGGGAACCTCGCCGACGATGAAGGTGCGGGCGGAGTCGCCGTGGTAACCCCCCTTCAGGGCGCCGCAGTCGACGGAGACGATGTCCCCCTCCCTGATGACGCGCTTCTTGCTCGGAATTCCGTGTACCACCTCTTCGTTGATCGAGACACAGAGCGTCGCCGGATAGGGGGTGGCGTCGGGGTCTCCTTTCGGAGCGTAGTTGAGGAAACTCGGGACGGCCTGCTGGCTGCGGATAAACTCTTCGGCCATGACATCGAGATCCTTTGTGGTCATGCCGGAGCGAATCTCGGTTTCAAGCATGTCGAGGGTCCGGGCGACGATCGCTCCGGACTCCCGCATCAGCTCGATTTCCCTTTCGCTTTTAATGGTGATCATGCGTACCCTTTTCTTTAGCGCCCCTGGCGGCCGCGGGTCTTACCGGCTTTCATGAAGCCGTCGTAATGGCGCATGAGGAGGTGACTCTCGACCTGCTGCAGGGTGTCAAGTCCGACACCGACGATGATGAGCAGGCTGGTTCCGCCGAAGAACTGGGCGAAGCCGGGGGTGACGTTGGCAAACTTGGTGAGGAAGGTCGGCAGAACCGCGATCAGCGCCAGCGAGACCGCTCCGGGAAGCGTGATGCGTGTCAGGATGTTGTCGATGAAGTCGGCAGTGCTTTTGCCGGGACGGACACCGGGAATGAACCCGCCCTGGCGGCGCATGGTGTCGGCGACCTCCTTCGGATTGAAGGCTATGGCAGTATAGAAGTATGTGAAGAAGACGATCATGGTGCCGAACATGAGGGCGTACCACCATGAATCGTAGGCGAAGATGGAGGCGACGCTCTGCATGACCTCGCTGTCGGGGAAGAAAGAGAGGAACGTGCTCGGAAGGAACATGATCGACTGCGCGAAGATGATCGGCATGACGCCGGCCGTATTGATGCGCATCGGGATGTACTGGGTTCCCCCGCCGTAAACCTTGCGGCCGACGACCCGCTTGGCGTGCTGGACGGGAACGCGGCGCGTACCGACGGTAAGCAGTACGACGAAGGCGACGATGGCCACCATCATGGCCAGGATGATGATCTCGATAATCCAGTTCTTGCTGCCGAGCGAAAGCGAACGGTACTCGTTGACAAGGGCGGCGGGAAATCCTGCCAGGATGCCGATCATGATGATGAGCGAGATGCCGTTGCCGATCCCCTGCTCAGTGATGCGCTCCCCGAGCCACATGACGAAGACCGTCGATGCAGTCAGGATGATGACGGCGCTGAGCGAGAAGAAGAATCCCGGGTCGGGCACGACCGAATGGCCGAAGGACGATGGGCTCGAAAGGCTGACGCTCACGCCCCAGGCCTGCAGCGCAGCGATGAAGATGGTCCCGAGACGGGTCATCTGGTTGATCTTCTGCCGTCCCTCTTCGCCCTCCTGCTGGAGTTTCTGGAAGTAGGGGGTAACGGCACCGAGAAGCTGGATGATGATCGAGGCGGAGATGTAGGGCATGATGCCGAGCGAGAAGATCGACGCCCTTGCGAACGCGCCACCGACGAAGAGATCGAACAGGCCGAACAGGTCGTTCGAGTGTGACGACGATGCGCCCGCAACGGCGGACGCATCGACACCAGGTATGGTGATGTGGGAACCGAGCCTGTACACAAACAGGAGGAGTAGCGTATAAAGGATCCTCTGACGGAGTTCAGGGATTTTGTTGATGTTCCGTATGCTTTCGGTAAGCTTCATGAGAGTCCTTTAGTGCTGTCAGTCCTTTTTGGTTTTCCGGGATCTCTTGACCAGCTTGGCCTTCGGTTTCAGGAGAGCGTCCTCAACCGCAAGATCCCTGACGCGAGCCGCTTCCTCGAGGGTACGGACGGCAGTGACCGTCTCACCGCCGGCAGCCTGGATCTTGGCTTCGGCCGACTTGCTGAACGCATGCGCGGTGATTTTCAGGGCTGCAGTGATCTCGCCGTTACCGAGAATCTTGAAGTAGTCGGTGTTCGATGCGTGGCAGAGCACTTTCAGCTCGATGATGCCGAGCTCATTCTCGATGAGACCCTGCTCGACCCAGCGGCTTATCTGGGACAGGTTCACCGCGGTGACCGACTTGCGGTCGACGGGGGTGAAGCCGAACTTGGGAAGCCTGCGGTAGACAGGGATCTGTCCACCCTCGTTAATCGGCTTCTTGTAGCCGCTGCGCGCCTGCTGGCCCTTGTTGCCCTTGCCTGCGGTGGTACCGTTGCCGGAACCCTGGCCGCGACCGACACGCTTCTTGTTTTTTACCGCGCCTTCTGCAGGACGAAGTGAACTTAAATCCATGGTTTCAATTCCCGACTTGCTATTAGTAAAAATCTCAGACTTCCTCGACCTTGACGAGGTGCTGGACAACCCTGATCTGCCCCCTGGTGCAGGCGTTGTCCTTGCGCTCGACCGAGTAGTTCGGGCGGCCGAGGCCAAGTGCCTGGATGGTGGCTTTCTGCTTTTTGGTTCCACCGATGATGCTGCGCACCTGGGTGATTTTCAGTTTTTTATCGCTCATGATCGCATTCACAGATTTTAGCTTTCAAATACCTCTTTGAGGCTCTTCGTCCGACGCTCGGCAACATCGTTGGCATCGGAGATGCTCTTCAGTCCGAGGATCGCAGCCTTCACCACGTTGTGGGGATTGGAGGATCCGAGCGACTTGGTGAGAACATCGTGTACTCCGGCCATTTCGAGCACGGCCCTGACGGCACCGCCGGCGATGAGTCCGGTACCCGGGGTCGCAGGCTTCATGAGCACTTTTGCCGAGCCATACTTGGCAACGATCTGGTGCGGGATGGTTCCCTTGATGATCGGAACCTTGACGACGTTCTTCTTGCCGTCCTCGACACCCTTGGCAATGGCGTCCTGGACTTCGTTGGCCTTTCCGAGGCCGTAGCCGACATGTCCCTCTTTATCGCCGACGACGACGATGGCATTGAAGCCGAAGCGCTTGCCACCCTTGACCACCTTGGCGGTCCTGTTGATGTGGACGAGCTTCTCCTTGAGGTTCAGTTCGCCGGGCCGGATATTCTTTGCTGATGTTTTCGCCATGTGTATCGTTCTCTTGTCAGAAGTTTAAAAGATCAGTCCAGCTTCACGTGCGCCATCAGCGAGAGCCTTGACCCTGCCATGGTAGCGGAACCCGTTGCGGTCGAAGACCACGTTGGTGATGCCCTTGGCCTTGGCCTTCTCGGCAAGCTGCTTTCCAACCGTGTGGCAGACTTCCGTCTTCGAACCCTTGAGTCCCTTGTTCTCTTTGGACATGCTCGAAACGGCGAGGATGGTCTTCTGTCCGTTGTCGTCGATCAGCTGTGCGTAAATCTGGGAGAGGCTCCTGTAGACGCACAGTCTCGGCTTTTCCTGGGTACCTGCGACCGAGAACCTGCTCCTGTCTTTGATTTTCTGCCTCCGTGAGGCCTTGTCGATCTTGCTCATGCTCTTGAACCGTTGTATATGTTAATTCCCTTTCTAGCGCCGAGGCCTTACTTGCCTGCAGCCTTGCCTTCCTTGCGGCGGATGATCTCGCCTTCATACTTGATGCCCTTGCCACGGTAGGGTTCAGGCTTGCGGAACGAACGGATCTTGGCTGCGACCTGTCCGACGAGTGCCTTGTCGATGCCGCTGATGAGCACGGTGACCGGGTCGGGGGTCTCCAGCTTGATGCCTTCCGGAGCCTTGAAGTAGATCATGTGCGAATACCCGAGGGTAAGGGCGAGCAGGTCGCTCTTCATCTCGGCGCGGAAACCGACACCGGCGATCTCGAGCTTCCGGGTGAAGCCGTTGGTCACGCCCTGGATCATGTTGCTGACCAGCATGCGATACAGGCCGTGCATGGCGCGTGCACGCTTGCTGTCGTTGATGCGCTGCACCTGAACCTTGCCATCCTCTTCAGTGATCGTCACCTCTTCAACCATGGGCTGGTCGAGCGTTCCTTTCGGGCCGGTCACCGTAATGATGCCACCCTTGACCTCGATCTTCGCCCCGTTGCCCATGGCGATGGGCATTTTTCCAATTCTTGACATGATATTCTCTTGCTTTCCGGCTTGTGTGGATTAATAGATACGGAACAGGATCTCTCCTCCGACGCCCTGCTCCCGGGCCTCCTTGTCTGTAATCACACCCTTCGACGAAGAGAGGATGTACAGGCCGAGGCCGCCGAGGTATTTCTTGATATCCTTACCCTCGTACATGCGCCTGCCGGGACGGCTGACCCTCGTGATCTCCTTGATGGAGGGCTCGCCTGAAGCGGTGTACTTCAGCTCGATGCGGATAAAGGGGAACTTCTCGGTGTTGATCACCGTAAAGCTCTTGATGTACCCCTTATCCTGGAGCAGTTGCGAGATGTTCTCCCTGAGTTTCGAGTGCGGGATATCGGTCGTTTTGTTTTTTGCTCGTCCCGCGTTTCTGATGCGGGTGATATAATCTGCAATGGAGTCCGTAACAGGCATGACAAAGTTGGTTACTTTCGAAAATGGACAAATACCTTTCTCTATAGGAAGGCGCCGGCGTTACCAGCTGGCCTTCTTGACACCGGGAAGCTTTCCCTCGAGGGCGAGCTTGCGGAACATATGGCGGCAGAGGCCGAACTTCTCGTAGACACCGCGGCCGCGGCCGGTCAGGACGCAGCGGTTGCGGACCCTGGTGGCGGAGCTGTCGCGGGGGAGCTTGCGGAGCGCCTCGTAGTCGCCGGCTTTCAGCAGTTCCTCACGCTTGGCGGCATACTTTTCCACCAGCATCTTCCTTTTCTCGTTACGTGCTATTACGCTTTTCTTGGCCATCTCTCTTCCCTGGTTGTATGGTTAGTCCTTCTTTTTAAACGGCATGCCAAGCTCGGCGAGCAGCACATATGCCTCTTCGTCGGTCGTTGCCGACGTAACAAAACTGATGTCCATGCCGCAGATCCTCGGAATCTTGTCGATGTCGATTTCCGGGAAGATGATCTGCTCGCGAACGCCGATGGTGTAGTTGCCGCGACCGTCGAAGCTCGTGTCGCTGAGACCGCGGAAGTCGCGGATCCTCGGAACGGCAAGGGAAACGAAGCGGTCGAAGAATTCGTACATGGCCTTGCGGCGGAGGGTGACACGGCAACCGATGGCCTGTCCCTCACGAAGCTTGAAGTTCGAGATCGCCTTCTTCGACTTGCGGATCTGGGGCTTCTGGCCGGTGATCTGGCTGAGCTCCTGGATCGCGGTCTCAAGCAGCTTCGGCTCTGAAGCGGCCTCGCCGACGCCGATGTTGATGGAAATCTTCTCGAGCTTCGGAATGTTCATGACATTCTTGTAGCCGAAACGCTCGCTGAGCGCCTTGGTGACTTTCTCTTTGTAGAGGGTTTCGAAGCGTGCCTTCGAATTCGAAGGGGCAGCCGTCTCTGTGTTCTGGGCCATGTAAGGGTGTTGTTTTGCCGGGATGGTCTTGGTCATCCCGTCTTTGATTGAAATACTCAGCTCTTCCTGACGTTCGAAGCGTGGATGGGGAACTCGCGCTCGATGATCGATCCCTGGGGATTGCTCTGGGTCGGGCGCATGTGACGCTTGCGGATGTTGACACCCTCGACGATCACGCGATTCTTCACGGGGTACACCCGGAGGACCTTGCCGCTTTTGCCCCTGTCATTGCCGCTGAGGACGACGACCATGTCGTTCTTCTTCACGTGCAGCTTGACTCTCTTCAGACCTGTTTTCATTGTATGCTAATGGTAAGTATTCTTGAATCCTGAGCGGGAGACGAGACTCGAACTCGCGACCAACAGCTTGGAAGGCTGTGACTCTACCAACTGAGTTACTCCCGCCTGACTTGCCTCAGAGGACTTCCGGTGCAAGCGAAACGATCTTCATGTACTTCCTGTCGCGAAGCTCGCGTGCGACGGGCCCGAAGATGCGGGTTCCCCTCGGCTCGCCCTGCGCGTTGAGCAGCACGACGGCGTTCTCGTCGAAGCGGATGTACGAACCGTCACGGCGGCGCTGTTCCTTTGCGCAACGGACGACGACGGCCTTGCAGACCTCTTTCTTCTTGACGACCCCACCGGGAACGGCAGCCTTCACCGAAACGATGACCTGGTCACCGAGGGAGGCGTAGCGCCTACCGGTACCGCCGAACACATGAATGCAGCGTACCTTCTTCGCCCCGCTGTTATCTGCTACAACCAGATTGGTTTCTTTCTGGATCATCCTGTATCAAACTTTAATAAGTGTATGGATAAGAGACTCTTACTTCGCCTTCTCGACGATTTCGACCAGACGGCAGCTCTTGCGCTTGCTCAGCGGGCGGCACTCGGTGACCTTGACGAGATCGCCGATTCCGGCTTCGTTCTTCTCGTCGTGGGCCATGAGCCTGGTGGTCTTCTTGAAATACTTCTTGTAGACGGGATGCTGCACCCTGCGCTCAACGGCGACGATGATGGCCTTGTCCATCCTGTCGCTGACGACCTTGCCGGTCCAGCTCTTCTTCCTGCCCCTTGCTTCTGCCTGCCCTTCTGTTGAGCTGCTGGCCATGTTCTTCTCTCCCATGTAAGTGATCTGTTGTATTTATGATGCTCAGCTCAGCCCTGCTGCGGCGCTGCGGCCTGCAGCTGATGGAGACGGGTTTTCATGCGGGCAATCTCCCGGCGGGAGTTGCGGAAAACCATCGGGTTCTGCGGCTGTTCAATGACCTTGTAGAAATTGATGTCGGCGAGTCGATCCTCAAGCTCCGTAATCCGCTCGACAAGCTCTTTCTCGTTCATTGCCGCTATTTCGTGCTTTTTCATAGTATTGGCGCTCTTGCTTGATGATTCTCTTTATCCTTCGTAGTCGGGACGGACGATGAAGCGGGTCTTGATCGGCAGCTTCTTTGCGGCAAGGCGGAACGCCTCGGTGGCAATCTCGCGCGGCACACCATCGGCCTCGAACATGACGCGGCCCGGCTTGACGACGGCGACCCAGAACTCGGGGGAACCCTTACCCGAACCCATGCGGGTCTCGGCGGCTTTCTTGGTGACCGGCTTGTCGGGGAAAATCCTGATCCAGATCTTACCGTCCCTCTTCATGTACCGGTTCATCGCCACACGGGCGGCCTCGATCTGGCGGCTGGTGATCCATGCCGGCTCGAGGGCTTTCAGACCGAACGAACCGAAAGAGACGGAGGTGCCCCGTCCGGCATTGCCCTTCATGCGGCCACGCTGCGTCTTTCTGTATTTAACTCTCTTTGGCATTAACATACCGGCAACTCCATCTGTTTTCTTCTAATTGTATTGTACTGGTTCTTCAGTCCCTGCCAGCGGGACGGCGGCGGCGCTTGCTGCGATCTCCGCGTGAACGCGGACCGGAATCGCTGCGGCGCTCCTTGATCCTCTTCATCTCTTCCTCTTCGATGGCGTCGATGCGCTGGTTGAGGACCTCGCCCTTGTAGACCCAGACCTTGATGCCGATGGTGCCGGCGATGGTGTGGGCGGTAACGCTTGCGTAGTCGACGTTGGCACGAATCGTGTGAAGCGGGATCTTGCCTTCCTTGTACTGCTCGGAACGGGCGATCTCGGCGCCGCCGAGACGACCTGCGCAGCGGATCCTGATGCCCTCTGCGCCACCGCGCATGGCCTGCTGGATCGCCATCTTCATGGCACGGCGGAAGGAGACGCGGTTCTCGAGCTGGTAGGCGATGTTCTCGCCGATCAGCTGCGACTCGATTTCGGGCTTGACCACCTCGACGACGTCGATCTTGACATCCCTGCCGGTGATGCGGCCGAGCTCCTGCGAAAGGTTGTTGATCTCCTCACCCTTGCGGCCGACAACGGCGCCGGGGCGGGCTGCGTAGATATTGATCTTGATGAGCTTGGTCGTACGCTCGATGACGATACGGGCGATGCCGGCCTTCTCACGCTTCAGACGGGTATTGACGTAGTTGCGTATGACATAGTCCTGTTTGATCTTGTCCGAGATGACCGGTGCGTCATCGTACCAGCGCGAGGTCCAGTCCCTGATGATGCCGAGCCTGAATCCAGTAGGATTGACTTTCTGACCCAATGTTCTCTCCTTCTAAGTTATTTAGTTGCTGGATTCTTGACCTTGTCCACGATGATGGTCAAGTGGTTCGACCGCTTGCGGACCCTGTATGCGCGACCCATCGGTGCGGGAAGCATCCTTTTCAGCGTTGCGCCTTCATCGACGTACACCGACTTGACGAAGAGCTCCTGGTCGCCGACGCGCTCTTCGGGGTTGAGCTGCGCATAGTTGGCGACTGCAGACTTCAGGGTCTGGAGCGCGTTGCGCGATGCCGCCTTCGTCGAGTTCAGCAGGATGGCCTTTGCCTCTGCGACCTGCTTGCCGCGGACGAGGCCCGCAACGAGACGCATTTTGCGGGGCGATGTCGGCGTATGCCGTAAAATTGCTTTAGCTTGCATGATGGTGTCTTTACGCGTGCGTTGTTGCTTTTTATTTTCTCTTCGGGGCCGAACCGCCTTTCTCGGCCTTTCCGCCGGCATGGCCGCGGTAGGTCCTCGTCGGGGCAAACTCTCCAAGCTTGTGACCGACCATGTTGTCGCTGACGTAGACGGGAACATGGGTCTTGCCGTTATGGACCGCAATCGTGTGGCCGACGAAGTCCGGGGAGATCATGGTGCTCCTCGACCAGGTCTTCAGGACCTTCTTTTCACTCCTGCTGTTCATGTCAAGGATCCGCTTTTCCAGCTTTATGTCTATGAACGGGCCCTTCTTAAGTGATCTTGGCATTGTTTCTCTGCTTGAAGTTTTTATCCTCTATCGTTTATTTGGCATTCCTGCCGCGCACGATCAGTTTCTGTGACGCTTTCTTCTTGTTGCGGGTCTTCTGGCCCTTTGCAAGCTGGCCCCACGGGGACTTCGGATGCTTGCGGCCACCGCCGGACTTCGATCTGCCTTCACCGCCGCCCATCGGATGGTCGACCGGGTTCATGGCCATACCGCGGGTCTGCGGGCGGATGCCGAGCCAGCGGCTGCGTCCTGCCTTGCCGAGGTCCAGGTTCTCGTGGTCGGAGTTGCCGACGACGCCGATGGTGGCGCGGCACTCAACACGGACCTTGCGGATCTCGCCGGAAGGAAGCTTGAGGGTGACATAGTCGCCTTCACGGGCGGCGAGCACTGCGAAAGCGCCTGCCGAACGGACGATCTGTCCACCTTTACCCGCACGCATCTCGATGTTGTGGATGTCGGTGCCGAGCGGGATGTTTTTCAGGGGCATGGTATTGCCAGCCCTGATCTCCACCTTCTCTCCGCTTTCAAGGACGTCACCCACGACGATACCCTTCGGGGCGAGAATATAACGCTTTTCTCCGTCTTTATAATGCAATAATGCAATACGCGAAGAACGGTTCGGGTCGTATTCGATCGCGGCAACGGTGGCGGGGATACCGTCCTTGTTGCGCTTGAAATCGATGATGCGGTACTGGCGCTTGTGTCCGCCGCCACGATGACGCGAGGTCTTGCGGCCTGCAGCGTTGCGTCCGCCCGACTTCTTGAGGGGGACGAGCAGGCTCTTTTCCGGCTCGCTCTTGGTGATTTCATCGAATGCCGGGTACGACATGAATCGTGACCCAGGCGTGACCGGCGCTAATTTCCTAATAGCCATTGTGAATTAAGATCTATCCTTTAAAAGTAATTTCTATCCTTCGCCCTTCGGAGTCGCTCCGGAGTAGTAGTCGATGGACTGGCCCTCCTGGAGGGTGACGATCGCTTTCTTCCAGTCGTTCTTCTTGCCGGCGATGAGCCCTTTGCGGGTGTACTGGCGACGGGACTTTCCAAGGCAGTTGACCGTGCGGACGCTTTTGACTTCCACGCCGAACTTCTCCTCTACCGCCATCCTGATATCGATCTTGTCGGCATCCAGCTTGACCTGGAACACATACTGCCCTTTCTGCTCGGTGAGCCCGGTGCTTTTCTCGGTCAGCCAGGGGCGCAACAACGGGTTTTTCATTCTCTTCACTCCTTTTTGCTGAATCAGCGGTTACCCTAAAGTCTCTTCTAATTTCTTCAATGCGGCCTTCTGGAACAGCACGGTGTGGCTGTTGAGGATGTCGTAGGTCGAAGCCTTCTCGGCGGTCATGATGTTGAGCGCCTCGATGTTGCGGCCGGAACGGGCGATGACCAGGTTATAGTCGGGCGTCAGCATGAGGGTCTTCTTCTCATCGAGCCCGAGGTTCTTCAGCATATCGGCGACCGGCTTGGTCTTGATCTGCTCGAGCGCGAAGTCCTCGACGACGAGGATCCTGCCTTCCTGGGCCTTGGAGCTGAACGCCGAACGGCGGGCAAGCTGCTTGACCTTGCGGTTGACCTTCTGGTCGTAGCCGTGGGGGGTGGGCCCAAAGATGGTGCCACCGCCGACCATGAGGGGGGAACGGGTCGAACCCTGGCGGGCGTTGCCGGTTCCCTTCTGGCGGTAGGGCTTGCGGCCGCCGCCGCGGACTTCCGCGCGGGTCTTGGCCTTGTGCGTGCCCTGGCGCTTGTTGGCGAGGATCGACTTGACGTCGAGCCAGATCGCATGCTCGGATACTTCGGCGCCGAATATATCGTCACGGAGCGTAACCACTTCCCCGGTTTCAGCACCGGCAGTATTTAAGACTTTAAGTTCCATAGCTTCGCGCTCTCAGCATTTACTTTTTTATAGAAACAATCTTGACATAGGAGTTCTTCGGACCGGGAACGGCACCCTTCACCATGATCAGGTTCGACTCGGCCATGATCTTCACGACCTGGAGGTTCCTGACGGTGACGTTGTCCGATCCCATGCGACCCGCCATCCTGGTACCCTTGAAGGTACGCGAAGGGTCGCTCGATCCACCGACCGAACCCGGGGCGCGGAGCCTGTCGGACTGGCCATGGGTACGGGAACCGCCGCCGAAGTTGTGGCGCTTGACGACGCCGGCAAAGCCCTTGCCCTTGGAGACGCCGAGAACGTTGACGATCTCGCCCTCCGTAAAGGACTCTACGCTGACGGGGCTGCCTGCTGCAAGCTCGCCATCGAACATGGATGCATCGAACTCTGCCATCATGTAGCCCGGGGTGACCCCGGCCTTCTTGTAATGGCCGAGCATCGGCTTGGTCACTTTATGCTCCTTACGCTCACCGATACCAATCTGTATCGCATCGTAGCCATCCTTCTCCGCATTCTTGACCTGCGTCACGAAGCACGGTCCTGCCTGGATGATCGTGCAGGGCACGGCCTCGCGTTTATCATTATATAAACGGGTCATGCCGATTTTCTTTCCAAGAATCGCACCCATATCAATAGCTTTATCTAATTCTTTAAGACTTGATTTCTACATCTACACCGCTCGGAAGCTCAAGCTTCATGAGCATATCGATGGTTCTGGAAGTCGGGTTCATGATCTCGATAAGCCGCTTGTGTGACGAGAACGAGAACTGCTCCCTGGACTTCTTGTCGACATGGGGAGACCGGTTAACGGTATACACATGCGATTTCGTCGGCAGCGGTATGGGACCAAAGATGATGGCATCAGTCTGCTTGACCACATCAATAATCCGTAAAGCCCACTTGTCAACCAGGCTATGGTCGTAGGACTTGAGCTTGATCCTTATCTTTTGCTGTACAGCCACTTGTCAACCCTGTTTCGTGTTATCAATAAAAAAGGGGCGGGATTTTTTCATCCCGCCCCGGGACGCCATACAAACTGCCTTACTCGCTGATCTTGGTAACGGTACCAGCACCAACCGTGCGGCCGCCCTCGCGGATAGCGAAGCGGAGGCCTTCGTCCATTGCGATGGGAGCGATGAGCTCGACATCGATGGAGAGGTTGTCGCCGGGCATAACCATCTCAACGCCCTCAGGAAGGGTAACCGCACCGGTAACGTCGGTGGTACGGAAGTAGAACTGCGGACGGTAGTTGGTGAAGAACGGAGTGTGACGGCCGCCCTCTTCCTTCTTCAGGATGTAGACCTCAGCCTTGAACTTGGTGTGCGGCTTGATGGTGCCGGGCTTGGCGATAACCATGCCGCGCTCGAGCTCGGTCTTGTCCACACCGCGGAGAAGCAGACCTGCGTTGTCGCCAGCCTGACCCTCGTCGAGGAGCTTCTGGAACATCTCGATGCCGGTGACGACCGACTTGCGGGTGTCCTTGATGCCGACGATCTCGACCTCTTCGTTGATCTTGATGCGGCCGCGCTCGATCCTGCCGGTACCGACGGTACCACGGCCGGAGATGGAGAACACGTCCTCGACCGGCATCAGGAACGGCTTGTCGACGTCGCGGACCGGCTCGGGGATATAGGAGTCGACTGCGTCCATGAGCTCCATGATGGCCTTCTCGCCTTCTGCGTCGCCATTGAGGGCGTTGAGGGCGGAACCTTTGATGATCGGGATGTCGTCGCCCGGGAAGCCGTACTCGGTGAGGAGCTCACGAAGCTCCATCTCGACGAGCTCGAGGAGCTCGGGATCTGCGATGTCGACCTTGTTGAGGAACACGACGAGCGCAGGAACGTTCACCTGGCGGGCAAGCAGGATGTGCTCACGGGTCTGGGGCATCGGGCCGTCGGTACCGGCGACCACGAGGATAGCGCCGTCCATCTGGGCAGCACCGGTGATCATGTTCTTGATGTAGTCAGCGTGGCCAGGGCAGTCGATGTGCGCATAGTGGCGCTTCTCGGTCTGGTACTCGACGTGGGCGGTGGAGATGGTGATACCGCGCTCGCGCTCCTCGGGAGCCTTGTCGATGTCACCGAACTCACGGGACTCGGCGAGGCCCTTCTTGGCCAGAATGGTGGTGATCGCTGCGGTCAGCGTGGTCTTGCCATGGTCAACGTGGCCAATGGTACCGATATTGACATGGGGTTTATCCCTCTTGTAGGACTCTTTTGCCATAACTGTATCTCCGGTCTGTCTGTTTGTTGTTGGTAGTGAAAAATGAACTGCTCAATCTCTCGTCTTAATACTCATCCTTCTCGACCCTCTTCTCCTGGAGCGTGTCGGCGATATTGCGCGGAACCTCGCGGTAGCTCTCGAACTCCATCGAGTAGTTCGCACGGCCCTGGGTCATCGACCGCAGGTCGGTCGAGTAACCGAACATGGAGGAGAGCGGGACCTTGGCGCCGACGAACTGCGCGCCTGCCCTCTGGCCCATGCCCTCGATATGTCCGCGACGGCTGGAGAGGTCGCCCATCACGTCGCCGAGATACTCCTCGGGGGTGATGACCTCCACCTTCATGATCGGCTCGAGCAGCACCGGCGAAGCCTTGCGTGCCGCACCCTTGAAACCGATCGAACCGGCGATCTTGAACGCCATTTCCGAAGAGTCGACGTCGTGGTACTTGCCGTCGAAAAGCGTAACCTTGATATCCTGCATCGGGTAACCTGCGACCACGCCATCCTTCATCGCCTGCTGGATACCGGCGTTGACCGCGGGGATGTACTCCCTGGGGATCACGCCGCCCTTGATGGCGTCGACGAACTCGTAACCCTTGCCCTCCTCGAGAGGCTCGACAGTGATATTGACGAGACCGAACTGACCCTTACCACCCGACTGGCGGACGAACTTGCCCTCGAAATCTACCTTGGCGCGAACGGTTTCGCGATAGGCGACCTGCGGCTGGCCGACGTTGGCCTCAACCTTGAACTCGCGCTTCAGGCGGTCGACGAGAATCTCCAGGTGGAGCTCGCCCATACCCGCGATCAGCGTCTGGCCGGTTTCTTCATCGGTCTTCACGCGGAAGGTCGGATCCTCCTCGGCGAGCTTTGCAAGCGACATGCCGAGCTTATCGGAATCGGCCTTGGTCTTCGGCTCGATGGCGATCTGGATCACCGGCTCGGGGAAGACCATCTTCTCAAGGACGACGGGATTCTGCTCGTCGCAGAGCGTATCACCGGTTCGGACCTCTTTGAGGCCGACGGCGGCGGCGATATCACCAGCGTAGACGACCTCGATATCCTCACGCTTGTTGGAGTGCATCTGCAGCACGCGGCCGATGCGCTCTTTCTTGCCGGTGATGGAATTCAGAACATAGCTGCCGGCCTTCAGCGTACCGGAATAGACACGGAAGAAAGTAAGCTTACCGACGAACGGATCGGTCGCGATCTTGAAGGCAAGCGCGGCGAACGGCTCCTCGTCTTTCGGATGGCGGACAACCGGCTCCTCGGTGCGGGGGTGGTGACCCTCGACCTCGCCGTCGTCGACCGGGGAAGCAAGATAGTCGACAACAGCATCAAGCATGAACTGCACACCCTTGTTCTTGAAGGATGATCCGCAGAGGACAGGAATGATGTCGACATTGAGCGTAGCCTGGCGAAGAACCTTGCGGATCTCAGCCTCGGTGATATCCTCACCGTTCAGATATTTCTCAAGTAGGGTCTCGTCGACCTCGGAAACGGCCTCGAGCATATTGATACGCCAGGTGCGGGCCTCGTTCTCGAGATCGTGCGGGATGGCGACCTCTTCGTAGGTGCTGCCGTCCTCCTTGTCGTAGATGATGCCCTTCATACGGATCAGATCGACAAAGCCGGCAAAGATCTCGCCCTCGCCGATCGGAATCTGGATCGGTACGGGATTGGCGTTGAGGCGCTCCTTGATCGAATTGACGGTATCGAAGAAATCGGCACCGGTACGATCCATCTTGTTGACGTAGGCGATGCGGGGGACACCATACTTGTTGGCCTGGCGCCAGACAGTCTCGGACTGGGGCTCGACACCACCGACAGCACAGAACAGCGCGACGGCGCCATCAAGCACGCGGAGCGAACGCTCGACCTCGACAGTGAAGTCGACGTGACCGGGAGTATCGATAATATTGATGCGATGCTTCACTCCCTCGTAGTTGCCGAACTTCGGCGCCCAGAAACAGGTCGTGGCAGCGGAAGTGATGGTGATGCCGCGCTCTTTCTCCTGGTCCATCCAGTCCATCGTCGCGCCGCCATCATGCACTTCGCCCATGCGGTGCAGACGACCGGTGTAGTAGAGAATCCTCTCTGTGGTCGTGGTCTTGCCGGCATCGATGTGAGCCATGATGCCGATATTGCGAACCTTGTCTAGTGCAACCTGCCTGGTCATAACAAAAGTTTAGTCTATTAATCTAGTCGGGACAAACAACCCTCAGAACCTGAAATGCGCGAATGCCTTGTTGGCGTCGGCCATGCGATGGACCTCGTCGCGCTTCTTCACCGATGCACCCTGCTCGGAAGCGGCATCCATCAGTTCGGCGGCGAGCTTCTCGGCCATGGAGCGTCCGCCACGCCTGACGGAGAACTGCTTCAACCAACGAAATGCAAGCGCACCCCTGCGGGAAGGCTTGACCTCCATCGGGATCTGGTATGTCGCACCGCCGACCCGCTTGCTGCGGACCTCGACGACAGGAGCGATATTCGACATCGCACGATGGTACACCTCGAGCGGATTCTCATCAGGCATCTTCTCGCCGATGATCGCAAACGCATCATAAACAATCTTGGTTGCGACATCCTTCTTGCCGTCAAGCATCACCGCATTGATGAAGCGGGCAACACTCTCGTCATTGTAACGGTGATCAACTGCAACACCTTTATAGCCACCTTTTTTCGACATAATTCCTGACTTGGATTTAGATTCGGTTATATCCCTTACTTCTTGGCCGGAGCAGCTTTCGGCTGCTTGGCGCCGTACTTAGAGCGACTCTGCTTCCTGTCGGCAACACCCGACGTATCGAGCGAACCGCGGACGATATGGTAGCGCACACCGGGAAGATCCTTGACCCTTCCGCCGCGGATCAGCACGATGGAGTGCTCCTGGAGGTTGTGACCCTCACCAGGGATATAGGCCGTCACCTCGATCTTGTTCGAGAGCCTCACACGGGCAACCTTGCGCAGCGCCGAGTTAGGCTTTTTCGGCGTCGTCGTGTACACACGGGTACACACACCCCTCTTCTGCGGGCACTTCTCAAGCGCCGGTGAGGCTGTTTTTGACGCTTTCACACTTCTTCCGCGCCTGATGAGCTGCTGAATCGTCGGCATACTGTGACTCTCTTTCTATTTAAAATCTCTTGTTGGTGCCTTTTCTGGCATAAAAATCCATAAGGACCACCAATGTAAGCGAATTACAAAAAAAAACAAAACGGAAAACATCATTTTTCCGGATGAAAATTAATCGTCCCGAAGGCGGGATAAATCGCCCGAAAACCCCGTCCGGACGGGCTTAAGAAAGATCCGGAGCAAAAAAGAAAGATGGACAGGCAGGGATCGGGAGGGAGGGGAAACGGAGCGCAACGAAAAAAAACGGTCGCGCTCCGGCCGGAAGAAGGATTCAGACCGGCAGCATCATGGCGATGGAGCGGACCAGCTCGGTGAGGGTCTCCTCCTCGCCGTGGCGGGCCAGCAGCTCCGCCGGCACCTCGGCCTGGAGGCCGCCATCAAGCACCCCGGCGAGCCTGGAGAGCATGCCGCCGATGGCCTCCCGGTCCGCGGGCCGGGCGTGGGACCCTCCGCACTCTTCCACGAAACGGGTTGCGACACCCTCGGGTGCGACGGTAAAGAGATGCTTGCGACTGAAAGCCGCGTCGATCAGCCGGCCCGGGAGCCAGAGCTCGGCGGACCTGTAGCCCCCGGTTATGACACCGACGGCCGAGGCGGCACGCAGGAGGGCGAGCTCCTCCTCCTCGGAGGGGGTGCAGCAGGTGACGAGGTCGCCCTCGATACCGGCCTTGCGCAGCTGCTTCGCCACCATCCCGCCGGAGGAGTCCACGACGGTAGCGCCGCTGAAGATCGAGCCGGCGCCGCTCTCCCGCATCAGGGAAGCGAGGGCTGAGAAAAACACCCTGAGCCCCTTTTCCTCAGCACGCTCGACGATGACGAGCGGGCGCGATACGGCAGAGGGACCCCCGCTCGCCGCTGCAGGTCCGAGCGGTCCGCAGTCCGAAATGATCGTGATGTCGTCATGGGCGACCTTGCCGAAATGCTTCCTCAGAAAATGCTCCTTCAGGGCCCGGGTCGGAGTGATGACGCTGTAGCCGGTCGAGAGCACCTTCTGCTCGAGCCGGGCCAGCTCATCTCCGTGCTGGTCGGAAAGCGGCGACCATGGGCGCGCCATGTCGAGCGGAGCGGTGAGGTCGAACATGGCCGGAACCCCGTGGCGAAGCGAAAGCTCAAGGCCGAGCCTGAGCGGTGCGG
This sequence comes from Chlorobium sp. N1, assembly GCF_004332115.1. Lineage (GTDB taxonomy): Bacteria > Bacteroidota > Chlorobiia > Chlorobiales > Chlorobiaceae > Chlorobium. The sequence continues at coordinate 59,377 of NZ_SJPA01000003.1, read as the reverse complement.
ATGGGGGGCCCTGGGCGTAGATGGCCTCGATGTCGGGATGTTCCTTCATCACCTCTTCGGCCACCACGGAAGCCTGTTTCTCCCAGGCCTCAGAGGGATGCGCCTGACGGAAAACCGTGGGAATCACCGCCGAAAGCCTCCCGCCCTGCGCGATCCGCTCGCCTCTGGCGAACGAGGCGAGCTGGCAGGCTTCCAGCGCACCGATTTCGACCGGCGCACCGGTCCTGTAGACCCGCACAGGGCCGGCCACCCCTGAACCCGCTTCACCCTCGCCGGAAACAAACGCGGGAGGCGCGACAACCACGGGCTCCCATCCGTATCCGGGAAGGCGGGAAGCCATCCGGTAGGCGCGCGACGCGCCGTCGGTCATGTACGGGGGGTAGCTGGCGGCAAGGAACAGGATCTTTTTCACGTCTCTCGGTTATCGTTGAAGCATCCTTCCGTCTGGAATCCGGCGGACGCGCGTTGCTGATACGCTCTTATTATATACTATTATATAAATATAGCAATCCCCTACGAGTTCCTGCGCCGTCCGGGAAGCGCGCCGGTGAGCGTAAGAAGGAGGGCGAGGCCGAAAGCGGCGTAGGAGATCCCGCGTGCGCGCTCGAAACCGCTACGGTCGTAAGAGAGGCTGACCCGGCTTCTGCCGGCGGGAACGACGACGCCCCTGAGCACCCCGTTAAGGGTCTCGACCGGCACGGGGTTGCCGTCGACCGCCGCCTTCCAGCGGAGCGGGTAGCTGATTTCGCTCTCGACGAGCAGCCCCTCGCCCTCGGCAACGACATCATATGCAGCCGACTCGGCAGTACGGGACAGGAGCTTGACCTCCGCCGGGGCGAACGAACGGCCGGCAAGCGGGGAATCGCCGACGACGTACACCGTTGCGGGATCTGCGCCCGTCGACTCCAGCCGCGAGACGAGTTCGTCAAAATTCGCGACACTCTCGGCCTTCCGCGCGCCCCAGGCCCTCGGCAGGGATCCCCGGAGCCGATAGACATGAGCCGTGAGCGGGCCGGAGGCCAGCAGGAGCTCCCCCACCATCACCGGCTCCAGATCGGGATGGCTGACCGCCTGCTCGCTGATGACGTAACGGACGTTGAGCATCCGGAGGACTGCCGGACTGGCAAGGTTCCCGGTCTTTGCAATCAGCTGCTCGTAGCTGCTGAACTTTGCCGGATGGTAGCCGCCCACCGACTCGACGCCCGAAATCGCGAACTTGTTCTCCCCGAAGAGCCTGCCGGCCGGATAGACGCGGAAAGGCCCCGGCTGCCGGGCAAGCCACCGGGTGACCTCGTCGGGCTCGAGCGCCGGACGGAGGGCAGGGCGCGACACGAGAACGGACGGGCGCAGCGAGGAAGGCGAAGGCTGGACGACCCGCATGCTGCACCAGAACAGGTCGCCGATCGAGAGCAGGGCAAAGAGCAGGACGGCCGTCCGATGCGGCAGGAAGCGCTTGAGGCCGAGCCAGAGCAGCAGCATGCCCAGGCCGAGCAGGGCGGCAAGGAGCAAGGCGCCGTGCTCGAGACCCTCGAGCCGCACCCGGTTGACGAGGAGGCTGAGCTCGAAACTTCCGACCGCGGGGGAGGGGAAAATCGAACGAAGCCGCTCCTCAAACGCCCCCCCGGCGGCAAGGGAGACGATGAGCAGGGCGGCAAATGCAAGCGAAGCCAGGCGCAGCGGCCGGTGGAGGCGTTCGGCCCGGGCACGAAGCAGGGCCGAGAGGCCGTATGCGGCAAGGCCGGCCACCGACAGATAGAGCATGAGCAGGGCCATGGAGGGCACCCTGAACCGGCTGAAGAGCGGAGCGGCATGGTAGAACAGCTCAAAGACCGGCGGGAAGAAACGGCCGAATGAAAGCAGGAGCGAGAGGAGCGACGAGGCGACGAGGAACCGGACCACCCCGTCCCGCCTGCCGGCCCATGCCCCGACGAGCGAGAGCAGCAGGACCAGGATGCCGGCGTAGTTGGGATAATCGGTGAACGGCATGAACCCCCAGTAGGTGACTCCCCCGAAGCCGTAAAAGCCGGGCACGATGAAGGTCATGAGTTCCAGTGGATGCATCGACCAGAGCGTCGCGTACTCCATCGACGAACCTCCTCCGCCGGCCATCCCGCGCACCGAGAAGGGCGCATAGGCAGATGCGGGCAGGTAGATCACCGCCGACATGGCCACCCCGCAGGCGAGGCCGAGCACGAGCAGTCCCAGAGGACGAAGCTTCTCCCTGAACGGAGTCCGCTGTGAGAGGAAGAGGAAGAAGACGAGAAGGGCGGCGAGCAGCCAGGAGTACCAGGCTACCTGCACATGGGAACGCTGCAGCTGGAAGCCGGCGATGAGGGCGAGGATGCCGGCATCGGCGAGCCGCCCACGCTCGACGACCCGCATGAGGGCCCAGAGCATCCAGGGCATATAAGCCGCCGTCATCAGCTGGCTCCCGTGGCCGTGAGCCAGCATGGCCGAGAAATAGGGGTTCAGGAGGAAAGCCGCACCGCCGAAGAAAGCGGCAACGGGCTCAACGCCCGACCGACGCAGAAAAAGGAAGGTCCCGAGACCGGCGAAGACCAGGTGGAGCAGCTGCAGGTGCATCGCATCGGCCCCGAAAAGGGAGAAAACGAGGTTGGGGAAATAGAGAGCGCTGAGGTAACTGAAGGCACCGACCGTCGGCATCCCGGAAAAGACCCACGGCTGCCAGAGCGGGTAGTGGCCGCTGGCGTCCTGCAGCTGGCGGAGCGCCGCCGAGGTGGCGGCGGGCACGAGGCTGTCGGGAACCGCCGGGACGTAGGAGAGGAAAGCCACCGGCCAGTAGAGCGCAATGACCAGGAGCAGGTAGCCGAAGGCGGCGGCAAATGGTGGAAGGATCGTCTTTTTCAAGCCTCTCGGTTCTCTTGTGTGTGTTTCGGAAATCAGCGGTTCGGCCTGAACGGCGAGCCTGCACGTAAAATAATCTCCCGCTCCTCCTCTTCCAACCCGAGGGCCAGCAAAAGCCCGCCATACACGGCAACGGCGGCAACGGCCGCCGCAGCGAGCAGAACCGGAAGCGGCAGCAGGATGAGCCACGGACGAAGAACCAGGAGCACAGCGAGGACACCGGCACCAGCAGCGAAAGGCTTCAGCAGCGGGGAGGAGAACGGATGCAGGCGCAGGAGCCGACGAACCTCGAAAAGACGCACCGCGGCGAGCGCGCCGAACAGCACGAGTCCGGCGAGGGCGGCTCCCTCGATCCCCATCCGAGGGATCAGGAGGAGGTTCAGTCCGGCCTGGAGCACCAGCCCGAAGAGGGCGTTGAGGAGGCTGAGCCGGGCATGGCCGGCCATGGCGAGGAGTGTTGCGGCGATGCCGAAGAGCGCCTGGACGAGCGAGGCCGAAGAGAGCAGCACGAGGACTGGTGCGGCTGCGCTGAAGTGGCGGCCGAAAACCGAGAGCACCTCGGAAGGAAAGCAGAGCAGGAGCAGAACCGGCGGGAGCGCCACCGTCACCATCCAGCGGGTGACAAGCCGGTAGATGCGGCCCAGCTCCTCCATACGGCCTGCCGCGTGCAGTTCGGCGAAGAGCGGTGCGGCCATGCCGGCGAACGCCGGCAGGACGGCGCGCACGAGGCCGGCGGTCCGCGCAGCCGGATGGTAGAGACCCACCGTAGCAGGATCGGTAAGCATGCCGAGCATGACGACATCGAGCCAGTGGGAGGTCATGCTGAAGAGGGAGACCAGCATGAACGGAAGCGCATAGGAGAGCACGGGCTGCTCGACGGCGGCCCCCCCGACATCCCCCGGCTGCAGGCCGGTGATCGGACGCAGGCGGGGGCGGATCCATACAAACGCGGCGGCGGCCGAAAGCCCCACGGGAAGAAGCAGGGCGGCCTGGCGCCCCAGGAGGGCGTTGAACAACAGCGTGAAAAGGAGGAGCAGCACCGGGCTCAGCACCTGGGTGGCGATGATTTTCGGCTGGATGCGGCCGCATGCCTGCATGGCGTGGCCGTAGAGCATGGCGGCCGTATTGAAGGGGATGGCCGCCGCATAGCAGGAGATGGCCAGCTGGAGGAGCCGGCCTCCGTGAAGCAACTCGGCAAGGGCACCGGAGAACATCTCCAGCAGCAGCATAACCAGGACGGAGAGGACCAGGCCGGCCTTGAGCGCGAAACCGATCAGCCGACGCCTCCGCTGGGGATCGGCCCGATGCATCCCCGCAAAACGCAGGAGCGCCGAATCGAGTCCGAAGAGGGCCGCCACCTCGGCGATCTGGATCATGGCCATCGCGAGCGCGTAGGTGCCGAGGGCGTCGGCCCCGAGCAGACGCGCCACAGCGAGGCTGAAAAGGAAACGGACCCCCTGGCCGACGACGTATCCTCCGAAGGAGACGCCGGCGCCGGCGGCGATGGAAACGGTGCTCCTCACGACCGCGCCTCCCTGATCGAACGCTCGAGCTCATCGACCATTTCGGAAGCAAGCCGGTCCCAGCTGTGGCGTCGGGCGAACGCCTGGCGGAGCTCCCGGCGACCGTCCCTGAGCGCCATGGGAACCATGCGCACGAACTCGTCCTCCGTATCGGCGACCATCACCTCCCCGCGGGCATCGTCGACGGCGTCGCAGTAGTTGAGGGCGAGTACCGGTACCCCGGCGGCGGCATATTCATAAAGTTTGTTGGGATTCGAGGCCCGCTTGAGCTCGCTTCGCTCGAGCGGCAGGAGCCCGAGATCGAACCGCTGCATCCAGGAGGGCAGCTCGGCGTATGCCACACGGCCGTGCCAGCGAACATTCCCCAGGGCCCGCAGTTCCGACTGGCGCTCCCACCAGCCGTGCTCGTAGGCGGGCCCGACAAGTTCGATCCGGCAGTCCGGCCAGGCCGCAGCGGTGCGCACGAGCAGCGGCACATCGAGCCAGTCCATGGCGCCGGCGTAGCCGAGAATCGGACCGCCCGATTCCCGAAACGGCTCGGGCACGGCGGAGCGGGGCTCGGCGAAATGGCTGAACTCCACACCGTTGCCGAGCGTAACGACACGGACGGAGGGCGGAAGCAAAAGACGCCCCGTCATGGTCCGGCTGACGCTGAAGACCAGCCCCACCCGTCCAAGCCAGCGTCGGAGCTCCGGCCGGAGCCAGGAGGGCGTGCCCGGAAAGGCGAGATGGTCATCGTTGGCGTCGTAGAAGCTGAGGATCGAAGACAGGCGCGAAACCGCCTTCGCCCAGTAGAGGTTGCTGAGTCCGACGATGCGCCGCCGGCCGGCGAAGCCGAGAAGCATGAGCCAGAAATGAAGGAGCAGCACGCCGGGAAGAGCGGCAACGTGACGGATGAGCCGAACATCGAGCAGGCGGCCGAACCGAAAGGGAACCCGCTTGAGAAAGGGGATGCCGACCACCACCACCCTGCCCCGGCGGACCGGAATCCAGTGGTTCGGGCGACCGAGCGCGAAGGGTTCGATGAAGAGGATCCGCCAGTTTTCCGGAAACCGGGCGAGCAGGCGCTGCTTTCGGGTGGAGAGGAAATCCCACTGGACCTCCGAAAACCACACCAGGCGGCGTCCGGCCGGGCGTTTCGCTTCTGGCTTCGCTTGAGCGAGACTCATGCTCCGCCCTCCCCGATTTCGGTTGCGGGCGGTACTTCGGCTGTTGAGGGGACTTCGGCTGTTGACTGGACTTCGGCTGTTGATAATTCAAACAGCTGCACCCGCTCGAAAAAGAACCGGAAAAGCGGCTTCATGCCGGTGAGGTAGAACAGCGGGCGGCGTATGCGCACGAGTGCGCTGCGCTCCACCCTGAAGCCCGCCCGAGCAAAGAGGGCGAGGGCCTCCCGCCGGCTCATCTCATGGAAGTGCTCGGGGCTCCGGAGCGCCTCCGGCTTCGCGAGGGGCATCGAGACGAAAAGGCGTGCGGCGGGGCCCGCCATCACCTTCCGGACTTCGAGCAGCGCGTGCAGCGGGTTGAAGAGATGCTCGAGCACTTCGAAGGCGCAGACCACGCCGTACCGGCCGGAGAGCGCCTCCAGGTCGAGGTCCACCGCACTCGAGTCGAACGGGAAGCCGAAGAGCTCTTCGGCAAACCCCGTCATCGGGGTCCGGTCTCCGAGGTCCAGTCCGCGCTGATGGAGCCCTGCCGGGACGTCCCACCCCTCGAGGAAGCGCACGCTCTTCCGCCAGCGGACCCGGTGGGCCGCTTCGGCAAGGTAGCGGCCGTCGATGCGGGTCCGCAGCGGATTCTTTCCGATCACTTCGCCGCCTCCCGTTCGCGGAGCCTGCCGGCAGGAAGCCGCACGACTGTCGAGAGGGCGCCCCTCATGAGGCGCAGCGGCTCGAGGAGGATGAAAAAGAGGATCGCCGGCCACGAGCCGTGCTTGCGCAGCAGCCGCAGGGTGCCCTTCGATCGCAGCCAGGCCTTCCTCGCCAAGCGTCCTCTGAAGGAAGACGAGACCCGGTGCAGGACGACGGCCGAGGGTTCGTAGTCTATGCTGAAGCCGAGCGCCCGGACCCGGAGGGAGAGATCGACGTCTTCGGCGTACATGCCGAACTCCTCGTCGAATCCCCCGACGGCCCTGAAGTCCCTGGTGCGCATGGCCAGGCAGCAGCCGGTCGCATAGTCGGTATGGCCGGGCCGGCTGAAGCGGGCCGAGTCCCTGTGCCGGATGCCTCTGTGGCGCACGAGCCCCCGCAGGAGGTCCACCTCGCCGCCGGCGTACCAGATGGTGCCGGGCCGGTCGAGATAGAGGATCTTCGGCACCGCGATCCCCGCCGAGGGATCCTCCGAGAGCACGAGAAGCAGCGCAGCGGCAAACGACGGCTCGACCAGCGTGTCGTTGTTGAGAAAAATCACCGAGCGGGCGCCGAGTTCCTCGGCACGGCGGAAGCCGGCGTTGCATGCGCCCCCATAGCCGAGGTTGCGGGGAAGCTCGAGCACTTCGGTTGCGGGAGAGGCGCTGCTAATCCTCCCGGCGGATCCGTCGCTCGAACCGTTGTCGACCACCAGCACCATGCAGGTCCTCGAACGAACCGGCTCGAGCGAACGGAGACAAGAGAGGGTATCCTCGGTTCCGTTCCAGTTGACCACCACGATGCAGGTCGGGGAGTTCATGGCCGGCCTCCCGTCCCCTCTGCGAGGAAATCCGCCGCGGAGCGGGCGAAGCCTTCCCATGAAAGGCCTCCGTCCACACAGTACTCGAGTCCGAGGGAGGCCGCGCCGAGGAACGCCTCGATCGCCCCGGCGAGCGCGGGGGCCGTGCAGCCGCCGGCAATCACTCCGGACGAAGGACCGTGCACCGACTGGGCCAGCGAGCCGGCCGGCGTCACGATGATCGGAAGCCGGCTGCCGCGCGCGATGCCGGCGACCCCCGACTGCGTCGCGCTCCGGTAAGGCAGGACGCAGGCATCTGCCGCCGCGAAATAGAGCTGGGTGCGGCCGGCCGGCACATAACCGGGATGGATGACGACACGATCCTCAAGGCCGAGAGAGGAGATCAGCTTGCGGTAGCGCTCGAGCGGCTCGTAGAACTCGCCGGCGACGACGAGGCGCACATCGCTGCCGGAAGGAAGGAGCGCAAGGGCCTCGATCAGGAGGTCGAGCCCCTTGTAGCGGCGGACGTAGCCGAAAAAGAGCAGCAGCGTCCCGTCCAGGGGAAGCTTGAGCTGGCGGCGGGCCTCCTCCTTCGGGGGCGGTTCGCAGGAAAACGCGTAGTCGGGATGCTGCAGTTCCAGGCGGGGTGTCCGCGGAAGGCTTTCGGCCGCCTGGCGCGCGACCGTCTCCGAGAGGGTGACGACCCCGTCGACCGAGAGGAAAAGAAGGCGGCGCATCAGCGGCTCGAAGAAAAAGGACTCGTGCGAGGTAAGGTTGTGGAGCAGGGCGACCGTCCTGATTCCGCTGAGCCGTCGGATGACGAAGCAGAGCGGTGCGAGGAAACCCGCCCAATAGGCGATGAGGATGACATCGGGACGGCGGCGGCGAAGCTCGAGGGCGGTGCGGATCCAGCTCAGCGGATCAAAGAGGACGAGGGTACCGCCGGCAGCGGGTTCGGGACGGGAGGGCGGGACGCCGAGGATGCGGAGGAGAAATCCGGGGTAGAGTGCACGGAAGCCGACCGGATGAAGACCGTGGCCCGTGGCCCTGAACGCCCGGGAAAGTTCGCTGCTGAAGCGGGATATCCCCCCCGGCATCGGAGGAAACGGACTGATGAGGGCAATCTGCAGTTTCTTCAATGAACCTCCCCGGCGCTTGAGGGGCTACTGCTCTCCGAACCCCTGTTCAAAAAACTCGACAAGCTGGCGGGCGGCCTCGTCGGCGTCTTCGCCGGCAAGCTTCAGCGTGAGCTTGGTCCCCTTCGGGGCGGCAAGGCTCATAACACCGATAATCGACTTGGCGTTGATCTCGACACCCTGCATCTCGATGAAAAAGTCGGCCTTGAACCGGGATGCCAGCTTCACGACCGCGGCGGCGGGACGGGTATGCAGCCCGGCCCTGTTCTTCACTATGACTTCATGGACAATCACGGCAGGCCTCAGGTTTGGATGTTAGTGGGAACCAGCGTCTTCTTCATGGCGATTTCGTCGCATGCCATCAGCTTCGGGCAGCGGGTGCAGTCGCGCCATATCTTCTGCGGAAAATACTCTTTTTCGACTTCGCCGTAACCGAGGCGGAGGAAAAATTCCCGGCTGAGGGTCAGGACGAACACCTCCGCCACCCCTTCGTCCCTGAGGATCGACTCGGCCTTCTCGACCAGCTGCCGTCCGGTGCCCCGGAGCTTCCAGCCGCCCTCGACGGCAAGCGAGCGGATCTCCGCCAGCTTCGGCGTGTAGAAGGCGACGGCGCAGCACCCGATGACCCTGCCGGCATGCTCGGCAACAAAGAAGTTGCGGATATTCTCGATGATGTTGTCCACCGGCCGCTCCAGCATGATCCCTTCGCCTGCGTACTCCTTCGTCAGCGCTGCAATCGCCGCCGCGTCGCCGAGGCGGGCGTTGCGGACCGAAACTCCCTCCTGCGTCATACCCGCTCCGCATCTCCTTCCAGCTCGTCCGCCTCCGTCCCGGCCGGCCGCTCGCGCGTGGAGATTTCGCGCCAGAGCTCGTCCTTGAGCTTTTTGAGCCCCTTTCCGGCAACACTCGAAATCGCAAGCACCTTCACCCCGTCGTCCGGCGAGGGCAGACAGAAGTCCTCGGGGGCGACATCCATTTTCGTGACGACGAGCACCCTCGGCTTCTCCAGAAGGCCACGGCCGAACTTCCGAAGCTCCCCGACCAGCGTCCGGTACTCGGTCTCGACATCCTGGCTGTCGGCCGATACCAGGACGGCAAGGATCTTGGTGCGCTCGATATGGCGCAGGAACTGGATGCCGAGCCCACGCCCCTCGGCCGCCCCTTCGATGATGCCGGGAATGTCGGCCATGACGAACGACTTGTACTCCTCGTAACGGACGATGCCGAGGTTCGGCACGAGGGTCGTGAACGGGTAGTCGGCGATTTTCGGGCGTGCGGCGCTGAGCACCGAGATCAGGGTGGACTTGCCCGCATTGGGAAAGCCGACCAGGCCGACGTCGGCCATCAGCTTCAGCTCCATGTCGAGCTGCAGCTCCTCCCCTTTCCAGCCCGGCTCGGAACGGCGGGGCGCCTGATTGGTCGACGTTGCGAAATGCTGGTTTCCGCGACCGCCGTGGCCGCCGCGCGCGATCAGCACCTCGTCGCCATCCCCGGTCAGGTCGGCAAGTACCGCGCCGGTCTCCGCGTTGCGCACCAGCGTGCCGCACGGCACGTCGATGTAGATGTCGGCACCCTTCCGGCCCGACTTGCGCGCGCCCTGGCCGTGGGCCCCGCGGGGAGCGAGGTACTTCTTCCGGTACTTGAAATCGAGCAGGGTCGTCAGGTGGCTGTTGGTACGGAGCCAGACGCTGCCGCCGTCTCCTCCGTCGCCGCCGTCGGGACCGCCCTTCGGCACGAACTTCTCGCGGCGGAAGCTTACGCAGCCCCTGCCTCCTTCGCCGGCCTGAACGAATATGGATGCGCTGTCGACAAACTTCACTCTTACACCTGCCTTTTTGAAATACTCTTGCTCTTTGCCTATTATGGAATGGAATCCTTCAACACCCGAACCGCCGCCTCGCCATGGCCGATACCGCAGCCCGAAAACCCACGATCGAAGCGCTCATCAGCCGCCTCGAAGAGATCACCCGCACCATGGAAAAGCCCGATACCGGCCTGGAAGGCTCGATCGCGCTCTACGAGGAGGGGATCGCCATTGCCGAACAGTGCCGCAAACGGCTCCAGGCAGCGAAGACCAGAATCGAGTTGATCAACCCGGAAACGGCCCCGGAGGTACGGGAAGAATCCGCACACCCGAAAGGGCTGTTCGACCTCGAGCCCTGAATCCGCTCAGCCCTGCAGCTTCTTCTGCAGGACCTCGTTGACCACTTTCGGGTTCGCCTTTCCCTTCATGCGGGCCATGCACTGGCCCACGAAAAACCCGAACAGCTTCACCTTGCCCGCGCGGTAACCCTCCAGCTGGGATGGGTTGGCGGCGAGGATCTCGTCGACCGCCCGCTCGATCTCGCCGGTATCCGACACCTGGGCAAGCCCCTCCTTCTCGACGATCGCCTCCGCCGTATCCTCCGACTGCTGCATGAGCTCGAAAACCTGCTTGGCGATGGTGTTGCTGATGGCGCCGGTGCCGATCATCCTGATGAGGCCACCGAGGCGCTCAGGGGAGACCGGGAAATCGGCGATGTCGAGGAACTTCTCCTTCAGGGTCCGCATCACCTCGCCCATCACCCAGTTCGAGGCGGCTTTCGCATCCGCCGCGGCCGCCACGACCCCCTCGAAATAGTCGGCCGTCTCACGTTCGACGGTGAGTACGGCGGCGTCGTATGCGGGAATGCCGTACTCCTCGACGAATCGGGCCGCACGGTTCTCGGGGAGCTCGGGAAGCTCGAGGCGGATGCGCAGGAGCATCTCATCATCGACGAGCACCGGAACCAGGTCCGGGTCGGGGAAATAGCGATAGTCGTGGGCGAACTCCTTGCCGCGCATCGAGCGGGTCTCACCCTTGTCGGCGTCCCAGAGCCTGGTCTCCTGCACGATCGTGCCGCCCGATTCGAGGATCCGGCGGTGGCGCTCGGCCTCATACTCGATCGCCTTCTCGACGTTCTTGAAGGAGTTCATGTTCTTGATCTCGGTACGGGTGCCGTACTCGTCGTCCCCCACGGGGCGGAGGGAGACGTTGGCGTCGCAGCGCAGGCTCCCCTCCTCCATGTTGCCGTCGGAGATGCCGAGATACTTGACGATCTGGCGCAGCTTCTGCAGGTAGGTGGAGGCCTCCTTCGGAGTGCGGATGTCGGGGTAGCTGACAATCTCAAGCAGCGGCACGCCGCAACGGTTGACGTCGATGTAGGTGTCGTCCCCGATGTCGTGGATCGACTTGCCGGCATCCTCCTCGATGTGGATCCTGATCAGGCGGATGAGCTTCTCGCCCTCTCCGGCGTCGACCGTGAGATGCCCCTCGGTGCAGATGGGCTCCTCGAACTGCGAGATCTGGTACCCCTTCGGAAGGTCGGGGTAGAAGTAGTTCTTGCGGGCCATCACCGAATGGGGAGCGATCGAGCAGCCGGTCGCAAGGCCGAGCTTGACGGCATCGTCCACCACCCGGCGGTTGAGCACCGGCAGGGCGCCGGGAAGGGCGAGGCACACCGGGCAGACGTTGCTGTTGGCCGGCTTGCCGAACTGTGCGGAACAACCGCAGAAGGCCTTGCTTGCCGTATTGAGCTGACAGTGGACCTCGAGGCCCACGACTAATTCATACTTCATGGTACGCTGATCGTTCGGGACTTCTGATGCCCGCTATTGTTAATACTGGATCGCCCCCTGGTCGGCCCGCTCGAAGGGCGTGTCGTTGTAGGGTCGGGGTTCCTCGTAGGGCTTGGCCTCGGAGGTCGTCGATGCTCCGGGATAGGGCTGGAGCGGGGAGACGTCCTGGCGGGCGGGTTCGGGAACCGCGGCCGGAGAGTGCCTGATCGGCTCGTAGGAGAACTTCTGGCCGCCGACGGTGGCATCGGCCATGACGCCCGCCTTCGGAAGCACGAAGAGTGCAACGCCGTCGGAGTAGTCCGCATTCGTCGCAATTCCGGAGGTCACCACGACCGCCGTCATCTGCGCACTGATCTCGAAGTTGCCCTGCTTGAAGTCGTCGAGGGCCTTGCGGTCCTTGAAGAAGATCACCTCGGTGAACGACTGGCCGCCGAACTGGGGGCCGACGTTGATCTGGGTGATGGTCGAGCGGCCGACCAGGCTTCCGCCCTCGTAGACATAGCCGCGGCCGTGGCCGCCGCCGAAAAGAAAGAGTCCGCCCTTGTAGACGTCAGGGAAAACCACATAGCCGTAAGCCTTGGCGAAAAAGCGGTCCAGCGACGGGTCGTGCTTTTTCAGGTAGGCGACGGCGTCGCGCCCCTTGTCGGCCTCATCGGGATCCCATCCTGCACGGGCCGCGCCGGCAACCGTTCCGAGCAGGAACAGGGCGAGCATGGCGGCCTTCATCATTTTCATCATGTCGGTCGATTTTTTTGTGTTGCAATAAAACCAAACAGCATCAAACATACAATAACGATACAGCCCATAATATACGATTTCCCCGCAACATATTAACGGCCGCCGCCCGCCTCGAGCTCACGCTTGAGAGCCTCCCGCTCGATTTCGAGCCGGCTGACCTCCCGGTTGAGCCGGTCGAGCTCCTCCGGACTGCTGTCGATCTCGAGCCGGAGCCGCGAGGAGGCCTCGTCGATGAGGTCGATGGCCTTGTCGGGAAGAAAGCGGTCTGAGATGTAGCGGTTCGAGAGCTCGGCAGCCGCAACGATGGCGGCGTCCTTGATGCGCACGCCGTGATGGATCTCGTACTTCTCCTTCAACCCGCGCAGGATCGAGACCGTATCCTCGACGCTCGGCTGGTCGACGACCACCGTCTGGAACCGCCGTTCGAGGGCGGCATCCTTCTCGATGTGCTTGCGGTACTCGTCGAGCGTCGTGGCGCCGATGCAGCGGAGCTCGCCGCGCGCCAGGGCCGGCTTGAGGATATTGGCCGCGTCCATCGACCCCTCGGCCGATCCGGCGCCGACGAGCAGGTGGATCTCGTCGATGAAGAGGATGACCTCCCCGTCGGAGGACTGCACCTCGCGCACAACCGCCTTCAGGCGGTCCTCGAACTCGCCGCGGAACTTCGCGCCGGCGACCAGCTGGGCGATGTCGAGCGCGGCGATCTGCTTGCTCTTGAGGTTCTCGGGCACGTCGCCGGCCACGATGCGCTGGGCGATACCCTCGACGATGGCCGTCTTGCCCACGCCCGGTTCGCCGATGAGCACGGGGTTGTTCTTGGTGCGGCGGCTGAGGATCTGCAGCACCCTGCGGATCTCGTCGTCGCGGCCGATGACCGGATCGAGCTTGCCTTTGCGCGCCTGGTCGTTGAGGTTTCTCGAATACTTCTTCAGCGAATTGTAGGTCTCCTCGGCACTCTGGCTCGTGACGCGCTGGCTGCCGCGGATGGAGGCCAGCACCTTGAGGATGGCCTCAGGCGTCACGCCGGCATCCCCGAGGAGGCGGGAGACCGTTCCGCCGGTCTGGCTCATGGCGATGAAGAGGTGCTCTGAGCTGATGTACTCGTCCTTCAGCTTCTCGGCCTCTTTCAGGGCGGCGTCGAAAACCTTGCCGAGATTCTGCGACATGTACTGCCCGGATGCCGACGCGCCGGTGACCTTGGGGGCGCGTTCGAGCTCCCGGTCGAGCGCCGCGGAAAGATTGTCGACCGGGACCTCGAGCTTCTGCGATATCTGCGAGGCGATGCCCTGCCGATCCTCAAGCATGGCAAGGAGCAGGTGTTCCGGCTCTACCTGCTGGTGCTGGCGGCTGGAAGCCGACGCGGCTGCCGCCTGAAGGGCCTCCTGGGCCTTGATGGTGAAACGGTTCGGATCAAACTGCATGGCTCGTTCGGGTTTGTTGTTCGGTAAGCTTCACCCTTGTATAACAATGTACAAGCAAAAAAAGTTATCACTGCAACCCATCCCCGCCGACCGGGCAAAAAAAAAGCCGCGGAACCCCGGAAGGGCCCAGCGGCTGGAACGGCATCAGCGGAGGCTCAGGCTTTCGGGCCGCCATCCCCGGCCTGGGGCTTCGGCCAGTTCTTGACCACCGCGCCGGCCACGACCCGGAGGATTTCGCTGCCGGTAGCAAGCAGTTCGGAACCTTTCTCGACGATGTGGCTCTGGGTTGCGACCTGGTCCTTGAAGAAGTCAACACTCGCCTTGTCGTAATCGCCTTTGGCGACATACTCGTCGATCACACGCTCGGCCTCGCTGTACGGCATATTGAACACCTTCACGCCGAGTTTGGCCCGTTCGATCGGATCAAGGATTTTCTTTGCGCTCGCTTGCTGTTCCATGGCATTCTGGGTTTAGGGTCTGTAGGGGAAAACGTTCCGTATGGAAGAAAGGTAACATTTTTCGTCGGCGGGCAGTCATCGCGGCCGGTAGAGGTGGCGGAAGCCGAGGAGCAGCAGGGCGATGCCGAGCAGGAGCGCCGGCCAGGTGTAGACGCCGGGAATGTAGTAGATGGCGTTGAGAATGCCGATCTGGGGAGCGAGCAGGAGTATCAGGTCCGCTCCGGCCAGGATCAGGAGGACGTTCAGGCAGCCCGCCTTCATCGGGCGTTTGGCATTGCTATTGCCGGTCGGTTTGTTAGCTTTCCGCATACGACTTGAAACCAATCAGTTCTTCATATGATCATTCTCGGCCTGGAAACCAGCTGCGACGAAACCTCCGCGGCCGTCCTCGTGGACGGCGAAGTGCGTTCCAACGCCGTCAGCTCGCAGCTCTGCCACACGGGGTTCGGCGGTGTCGTTCCCGAACTGGCCTCGAGGGAGCACGAGCGGCTGATCGTCAGGATCACCGAGGCTGCCCTCACCGAAGCAAATATAACAAAAAAGGAGATCGATGTCATAGCCGCCACGGCGGGTCCCGGGCTCATCGGCGCCGTGATGGTCGGCCTCTCGTTCGCGCAGGCGACGGCCTGGGCGCTCGAAGTGCCGTTCGTGCCGGTCAACCACGTCGAGGCTCACATGTTCTCCCCGTTCATCGACGAAGGAGCGGAAGAGGGAACCCCCGAGGGGCCCTTCGTCTCGCTCACGGTCTCGGGAGGCCACACCCTCCTCGCTCTCGTCCAGGAAGACCTCTCCTACCGGATCATCGGCCGCACGCTCGACGACGCGGCCGGCGAAGCCTTCGACAAGACTGGCAAGATGCTCGGACTCCCCTACCCGGCAGGCCCGGCGATCGACCGGCTCGCCAGGGAGGGCGACCCGTCGTTCCACCGCTTCCCGAGGGCGCTCACCCGCCAGTCGCAGACGAGCAAAAGCTACCGCGGCAACTTCGACTTCAGCTTCTCCGGGCTGAAGACCTCGGTGCGAACCTGGCTCGGCCAGCACGACGAAGCCTTCATCGGGCGCCACCGCGCGGACATCGCCGCATCCATCCAGGACGCCATCGTCGGCGTGCTGGTCGAGAAGGCGGTCGGGGCGGCAAAAAGCCACAACGCGCGCTCGGTCGCCGTCGCCGGAGGGGTCAGCGCCAACTCCGCGCTCCGGCGCGCCATGCAGGAAGCCTGCCGGAGGGAGGGCCTGCGGCTCTTCATCCCGAGCACAGCCTACTCCACCGACAACGCCGCCATGATCGCCACGCTCGCCGCACTGAAGATATCCCGGGGGCTCCGGCCCGAGTGCCGCTACGACCGGGCGCCCTTCGCCGCTTTCCGCACGGAGGAGACGAATCCGTGATTGAAATAGTTCACCAAATGCATTACATTTCAGACCATATAAATACGGTACCGAGGAGTACGCCCTTTTAACCATCCATAGATACCCCAGACACCCATGCACGACCTCATACAGACCATGCTCCTTTTCGCTCCCCCGACGACCGGAGGCGCGGCACCCAACCCCATCGTCCAGCTCGTCCCCCTGGTCCTCATCTTCATCGTCTTCTACTTCTTCATGATCCGCCCGCAGCAGAAGAAGCAGAAGGATCGCGAAAAAGTGCTCGAGAGCCTGAAGCGCGGCGACCGCGTCGTCACCATCGGCGGCATGCACGGAACCGTTGCCGGCATCGACACGGAAAAGAAGACCGTGCTCGTGCAGGTGGCCGACAACACGAAGATCAAGTTCGACCGCTCGGCGGTGGCCAGCGTCGACAGGCAGGAATCTGGCGATAAACTCACGACCGGAGAATAAGAGGCACATGCAGCGAACACCAGCAACATTGGTACTGGAGAACGGGTCCGTCTACCGGGGGACCGCGTTCGGCCACATCGGCGAAGCGGCGGGCGAAGTGGTCTTCAACACCTCGCATACCGGGTATCAGGAGATCCTCACCGACCCCTCCTATGCCGGCCAGATGGTCGTCATGACCTACCCCCTCATCGGCAACTACGGCATCACGCCCAACGACAACGAGTCCTCGAAGATCTGGGCGAGTGCCTTCATCGTCCGTGAGGCATCCAACATCTACAGCAACCATGAAGCTTCCGGCAGCCTCGACGATGCGCTGAAGAACGCAGGTGTCATGGGCCTTGCCGGAATCGACACCCGCAAGCTCGTCCGGGAGATCCGCCAGATGGGCGCCATGCGCGGCGTCATCTCGACCGTCGACCAGGACGAGGCGAGCCTGAAGGCGAAGGCGCTCAGCATCCCGGAGATGAGCGGGCAGGACCTGGCCGGAACCGTCACCACCGAGAAAAACTACACGCTTGAGACCCCCGGGGCCCGCTACCACGTGGCCGCCTTCGACTACGGCATCAAGACCAACATCCTGCGCCTGCTCCAGAACGCCGGCTGCCGGGTAACGGTACTGAGGGCCAAAGCGACGACCGAAGAGGTACTGGCGCTCAACCCCGACGGCGTCTTCCTCTCCAACGGACCCGGCGACCCGGCCGCTGTGGAGTACGCCATTCGGACCATCCGCGAGCTTGCCGAGTACAGCCGCACCAGCCGGCCCCTGCCGATCTTCGGCATCTGCCTCGGCCACCAGCTCCTCTCGCTTGCGCTCGGTGCCACGACCTACAAGCTCAAGTTCGGCCACCACGGCAGCAACCATCCGGTGAAGAACATGCAGTCGAAACGCATTGAGATCACCTCGCAGAACCACGGGTTCGCCGTCAGCATGGACTCGCTTCCCGACACGGTCGAGATGACCCACCTCAACCTCTACGACCAGACCGTCGAGGGAATCCGCCACTCGGAGCTCCCCTGCTTCTCGGTGCAGTACCATCCGGAAGCCGCGCCGGGACCGCATGATTCCCACTACCTCTTCGACGAGTTCACCGCCATGATGGACAGGGCGAAAAACTGATACCGGCCCGGAAAATCCAGGCAAGAAGAAAAGCCTCCGGAAACCGGAGGTTTTTCTTTTCCGGGGAAAACGGGCCACAGAGGACAACGACGTCCGGGCACCAAACCGGCCCGGCTCCTGAAAGAACCCAGTCCCGGACCTTCGGGAAAACCGATCCGTTTTTCCAGCACTTTCAAGCGTCATAGAATTGCGTATATTTAAGGTCAGCAAGCCCTTACATCCGGCTCGACGGCCGAATGGCAGCCCCGAAGAAATGCGTCCATAAGCCTCTCAATCAAGGCCCGATACATGAAAAAAAGACTCTTCACCCCCGGCCCCACACCGGTTCCCGAAAACGTCATGCTCAGCATGGCCGCCCCGATCATCCACCATCGGAACCCGGAGTTCATGGAGATCCTCCAGCGGGTCCATGAAAACCTCCGCTACCTCTTCCAGACGACCCAGCCGGTCGTGGTGCTCAGCTGTTCGGGCACGGGCGGCATGGAGGCCGCCATCTCGAGCCTCTTCGGGAAAGGCGAAAAGGTCATCAGCGTCAACGCCGGCAAATTCGGCGAACGGTGGGGCGAGCTCGTCAGGCTCTATACGGGCGACTGTATCGAAGAGAGCGTGCCGTGGGGCCGGGCCGTCACCCCCGAGCGTCTGAAGGAGCTCCTCCGTGAGCATCCCGATACCAGAGGCGTCTGCCTCACCCACTCGGAAACCTCCACCGGCACCGCCTCCGACATCCAGGCCCTCGCGGCGGTCGTCCGCGAGGAGTCCGACGCCCTCGTGCTCGTCGACGGCATCACCGCCATCGGCGCCCATGAGTTCCGCTTCGACGACTGGGGCGTCGACGTCTGCATCACCGGTTCGCAGAAAGGGCTCATGATGCCTCCGGGTCTGGCCCTCGTCGCCGTGTCGGAACGGGCGCAGGACATCATCAACGCCCCGGGCCGCACCTCGCAGAACTTCTACCTGAGCCTGCAGAAGGCGCTCAAGTCCCACGCCGGCGACGACACCCCCTTCACCCCGGCCGTATCGCTCATCATCGGCCTCGACGAAGCCCTCACGATGATCCGGGAGGAGGGAATCGAGAACGTATGGGCCCGCCACGAAAGCCTTGCCGCCGCCTGCAGGGCCGGCTGCACCGCGCTCGGCATGGAGCTCTTCAGCAGCTCCCCCTCGTTCGCCGTCACGCCGGTATGGCTGCCGGAAGGGGTGGAGTGGAACGCCTTCAACAACGCGCTCAAATACAGCAACGGCATCACCGTGGCAGCCGGCCAGGACGACTACAAGGGAAAGATCTTCCGCATCTCCCACCTCGGCTACTACGACGAGCTCGACATGCTCACCATCATCGGAGCCCTGGAGCGGGCGCTCAGGGAGATCGGCTACAACTTCCCTGCCGGCTCCGGCGTCACAGCCGTCCAGCAGGCCTTCCTCGGCAGCTGAACCCTCCCTCGGGCGACACGTCCCGAACACCTCAGCCTCCATGGGAACGCCGAAAAAGACCCTGCTCGTCTTCCTGCCTACCCGAAGCGGCGTGGACGGGGCCCGCTCCATCCACGCGGATGCGGGAGGAAGTGCCCCCTCCCGCTGGTTCGACCGCCCGCTGCGCCGCCTGATCCGGAAAAGCCCCTTCGCCATCCCCCCGCTCTCGCTCATGATCCTCAGCTCCATCAGGGTCGAGGGAGTAAGCCAGAGCGTCTGCGACCTCCGCTTCGAGCCGTTCCCCGGCGACACCCGCTGGGATCTCGTCGGCATCAGCGTGCAGACCGGCACCGCATCGGAAGCCTACGAACTGGCCGACCGGCTCCGCAGCGGCGGCACCCGGGTGGCGCTCGGAGGGCCGCACGTCACCATGTTCCCCGAAGCCTCGGCCCGGCACGCGGACCTCATCGTCCGGGGAGAGGCCGACGACCTCTGGCGGGAAGTACTCACCGACCTGCGGAACGGCACCCTGCGGAAAGAGTACGTACAGCAGGAACTCCCCGACCTCTCGATTCCGCGTCCGGTCCATAAGGAGCTGTTCGATCCAGGCCGCTACTTCACCACCAACCTCATCCAGACCGGCCGGGGCTGCCCGCACAACTGCGATTTCTGCAACGTGCACGTCCTCAACGGCCACCGCCTCCGCCAGCGGCCTATCGAAGACGTTGTCCGGGAAGTCGAGCGATTCCGGCTCCACGACCGGAGGATCTTCTTCTTCGTCGACGACTCCCTGAACGCCGACCCCGGCTACGCCGAAGCGCTGTTCCGGCGCATCACGCCGCTCGGCATCACCTGGTTCGGACAGGCCACCACGACCCTCGGCATGCAGCCGCGCCTGCTCGAGACCTTCGCCCGCTCGGGATGCCGCGCCCTCCTCGTCGGCATCGAAAGCGTGGAGCCGGAAAGCAGACGGGCACACAGCAAGAACCAGAGCCGCAGCGACGAACTCATCGGCTCGATCCGGAACATCCGCAACGCCGGCATCAGCCTCTACGGCAGCTTCATCTACGGGCTCGACGGCGACACGCTCGACACCCCCCCGGCCATCCTCGACTTCATCGACCGGACCGGGCTCGACGTTCCCGGCGTGAACATCCTCCGGCCGACCCCCGGAACGCGTCTCTTCGAGCGCCTCAGACGGGAGGGCCGGCTGCTCTTCGATCCCGACGACCCGTCGGCGTTCCGCTATACCTTCGGCCAGGAGATGCTCTACCGACCCAAACAGATCCCCCTCGACCGGTTCATCGAAAGCTACGCCGCGCTCACCTCCGCCATCTTCACCGTGCCGGCATCGCTGAAGCGCGCCCTTGCCGCGCCATCGGCAAAGACCGCCGTCGGCATCTTCAACCTCTTCTACACGCACCTCTACGGCCTCTCGCGCCACGACCTCTTCCGCCAGGCCGAAGAGTTCAGGGAAAAAACCATTTTGCCGTCCGGCGAATAATTTATAAACTGTACCTTTGCGATTTTACGGCGCTCCCGGCGCGCCAAAAACCCCGGCCGGAAGCCACAACATCAAACCAGCACACGGAGAAGACCATGAAAAAATTCCTTCCTTTCCTGACCCTCGGCCTGTTTTTCCTCGGCGGATGCGGCCTTGAGAAACCCCCGGCCAAGCTCGAGTTCCCCGGCGAAGAGAGCGCAGCCGAGGCGACCGCTCCCGCAGCCGACGAAACCCCGGCGGATCCCAAGCTCGCCGCAGGCAAGGAGGTCTATGCCGCCAACTGCGCGATGTGCCACGACTCGGGCATGATGGGCGCCCCCAAACCCGGCGACAAGGCGGCATGGGAAGCACGCGTCGCACAGGGCGTGGACGTCATGACCCAGAAATCGATCGAAGGGTTCGCCGGCATGCCTGCCAAAGGCGGCAACCCGAGCCTCACCGACGAGGAGATCGCCAACGCCGTCGCATGGATGGCCGACACCGTGAAGTAAGAAGCCTTCTTACGGCCACCTGTCCCGTCAGACTGGAGCCGCCCCGACCGGGCGGCTCTTTTTTTGCCTGTCGGAGGGCAAATCCGTTTGGAAGGAACGCGCCGAAATGCTAAACTGACCAGATTGAGCCGTTCAACATATGCTCATACAGTAAAACACAGTACCGTAACAACCATCATATTCAAGGGAGAAACCGCCATGTCTCGTTTCCTCACCGCAGCCGCATGCGTGGCAATCGCAGCATCGTTCACCGTCGACGCCCGTGCCGCATACAACCCCGCCGCCGGCAAAGCCGTCTACGACGCAAGCTGCGGCATGTGCCACAACACCGGCATGATGAGCGCACCGAAAATCGGCGTCAAGGCCGACTGGACCGCCCGCATGGGCCAGGGCCTCGACAAGATGGTCGCAAAGTCCATCGCAGGCTTCAACACCATGCCGGCCAAAGGCGGCAACGCGAAGCTCACCAACCAGCAGGTCGGCGACGCCGTCGCCTATATGGTGCAGCAGGGCAAGTAAGCCCGGTTCGGCTCCACATCGCTGAGAAAGGGCGGGAATCATCATCCCGCCCTCTCTTTTTTATGGGGAAAACAAACGGCGGGACGTATCTTTCCGGGGGCGCCGGAAAACGGCCCCGCAACAACACGCTATAGGAAAAGGGCGGCATGAACCACTCCGAATACCTCGGCTACATGGCCGGCATCATCACCACGCTGTCCCTGCTTCCGCAGGCGCTGAAGATCCTCTCGACCCGCCATACCCGCGACATCAGCCTGATCTGGGCCATTGCGATGAACATCGGCGTCATCCTCTGGCTCCTTTACGGCCTGGCCCGCCAGGACCCGCCGATGATCGCCGCCAACGCATTCTCCCTCATCCTGCTCATGACCATCCTCCTGCTCAAGCTCCGGTACGGCTAGCCGGGCGGGCCCCATCAACCTCCAGACTGCAAGCACCATGGAACCCATCCGCATCGGATTCATAGGAACGGGCCGGATCGCCCGGGCCATCATCGCCGGCCTCGGCCGGGACGAAGAGATCCTCATCTACGGCTACGACCGGGAGCCGAAGGCCGTGGAGGCCGTCGCCGCCGAGCACCCCGTCACCCCCTCTGCCTCCGTGGAGGAGCTGGCCTCGAAAGCGACAGTCATCATCCTGGCCGTCAAGCCCTACCAGATCGAAGAGGTCGTCACCGGGCTGCGGGCCTCGCTCACGCCCGAACATCTGCTCCTGAGCGTGGCGGCCGGTATCTCATCGGAGTTCATCAGGAAAAACGCCCTTCCGGAGACGAGGGTGGTACGCCTCATGCCGAACACGCCGGCGTTCGTCGGCAAGGGCATGACGGCCATCTGCAAAGGAGCGATGGCCACCGGGGAGGATATCCGAATAGCCGAAAGGCTCTTCAGCGCCATCGGGCGGGTCGCGGTGCTCGAGGAGTCGCAGATGGACGCCGCGACCGCGCTCTCGGGCAGCGGCCCCGCCTACATGTTCAACATCCTCGCCGCGCTGGCCGAAGGAGGCGTGCGATGCGGCCTTTCCGGGAAGGAGGCGCTCCTCCTCGGCGCCCAGACCATGCTCGGAGCGGCAACGATGGTGCTTGAGGGAACCAGAACCCCCGAGGAGCTGAAGCGGGAGGTCACCACCCCGGGAGGAACCACCGAGGCGGGACTGAAGGTGATGGACGAACTCGGGATCCGCGATATCCTCATGCAGGCCGTCGCCGCGGCCGAAAGCCGATCGAGGGAACTCGGCCGCTGACCCCGTCCCCGCTCAGAGGGGAAGGCGGGACCAGGGAAGCAGCGAGCAGGTGATGAGCTCCCCTGCCGGGACCGGAGCCTCTGCCGCCGGGGACTCGATGATGCAGTTGGCGCCGACGAGCGAGGTCGCCATGTGCGACTCGATGAGCGGGGAGGTGCGGCAGTACAGCCTCCCGCCCTCCTCGCGCAGCACGCCCGGCAGGAACCGGTAGCGCTTCCGGTCGGAAGGAAAGGGAGTCTCGAGCGCGGCCTGCATCTTCCTGGGCCTTCCGAGCCCCTGCAGGGAGAGAAGGGCCGGCACGCAGTACTCCGTGAAACAGATCAGCGACGAGACCGGGTTGCCGGGCAGGGCGAAGACCGCCTTCCCGTCCGCAGTGCAGCCGAAATAGAAGGGCTTGCCCGGTTTCTGCGACACCGTCCAGAATTTTTTCTCCACGCCGAGCTTCCCGAGCTCCTCCTGCACGAAATCGAACTCCCCCGTCGAGATACCCCCCGAAGTAACGAGTACGTCGGCCGCATCGAGGGCCCGGCGAAGCGCCTCCCGGACGGCATCGGGATCGTCGGTGGCGTACTCCGTCGCGACAGGCTCGATGCCCGCCGAACAGCATGCGGCGCGGAGCATATGGCTGTTTGAATCGTAGATGGCCGCCTGTCCGAGCTCTCCGCCCGGACGCTGCAGTTCGTCGCCGACCACGACGAGGGCGACGGAAGGCCTGCGCCAGACCGATGCCGACTCCATGCCGAAGGAGGCCATGACGGCGATCTCGGCAGGCGTGATCCTCCGCCCCGCAGCCAGCACCTCTTCCCCCCCGGCCAGCTCCTCACCGCGGTGGCGGACGTTGGCGCCCGGTTTCGGGAGGCGGTAGATCTCCACCTCATCCCGCCCGAACCCGCTGGTGTTCTCGAACGGCACGACCGTATCGGCCCCCTCGGGCATCGGGGCGCCGGTCATGATCTCGGCGGCATGCCCCTCGGCAAGACTCCCGGCTGCGCTGCTGCCGGCGGGTATCCGGAGACTGACGGGCAGGCGGAGGGGGTCGTCGAAAGAGGCCTCCCCGGCACCGGCCATCCGGAAGGCGAAGCCGTCCATCGCGGCGTTGGTGAACCGGGGCATGGGAAAGGGAGCCGACACGGGGGCGGCGAGCACCCTGCCCTGCAGCTCTCCGAGCGGGCACTCTTCGACGACGGGTGCGGGAAGGGACTCCATGACGATGCGTCGGGCATCGGGTACGCTGGTCAGCATCAGTGGCCCTCCCCGTTCAGCATTGCGAAGGCGTGGAAGAGCGGCGGCACGATCACCTCGAGCGCATCGGCGGCGGCCCCGGCGCTGCCAGGGAGGCAGACGACGACGCTGTGACCGATCACGCCGGCGGCGAGCCGGGAGAGCATGGCCCTGCGCGTCTTGGTCTGTCCCCACCCCTGGAGCGCCTGCTCGACGCCCTGAAGACGGCGCGAAAACTTCGGGAGAAGGGTATCGACGGTAATGTCGCGGGGCCCGAGCCCGGTTCCGCCGGAGGTGAGGACAAGCTCCACCCCCTCGGCCAGGAGCGCATCGAGAACCCTCTCGAGCTCCGAGGGCTCGTCAGGAACCACCCGGACGTCGCCGACCTCGCACCCGGCGGCGAGCAGCCCGTCGCGAAGGATGGCGCCCGACCGGTCGACGGCCTTTCCGGCCGAAACGGAGTCCGAGAGCACGATGACAGCGCTTTTCGGCCGAAAACCGGAAGCGCTCTCCTTCCCGCCGCTCTTCGAGAGCAGCCGCACACCGCCGATCTCCATCTCCTTGTCGACGGCCTTGCACATATCGTAGATGGTAAGGGCCGCAACAGAGACGGCCGTCAAGGCCTCCATCTCCACGCCGGTCGACTCCTTCGTACGGGCCGTCGACTCGATCCTGACGCCGTCCGGCTCGATTTCGAAGGAGAGGTCGATCCAGGAGAGGTTCAGCTGGTGGCAGAGCGGAATGAGCGAGGATGCCTGCTTGGCCGCCTGGATGCCGGCGATCTTGGCCGCGGTCAGCACGTTGCCTTTCGGCATCCCATCACCCCGGATCATCCGGACGGTGTCAGGATGGAGGGATATCCGGCCCCCGGCCCGTGCAGTGCGCAGGGTACCGGGTTTCGAGGAAACGTCGACCATGGCGACGTTTCCGTCGCCGTCAAGATGGGTGAATGCCATAGGGGTCACAATGGATTGGTTGGGCCTCCCGAAGAGGTCTTGGCTGCATTATAGATAGCGATTGCCTCCCTCAGATGCAAAGGCCAGCGCCCGTTCGGGATGATCGGTGATGATCGCGTCGACCCCCATCCCGGAGAGCCGGAGCATCTCCCGGGGGTCGTTGACGGTCCATGCGGCCGTTCTGATGCCGAGAGCGTGGAGATGGCGGACCAGCTCCGCGGTGAGGAGCGGGTGGCGGGGGTTCACCCATGCCGGGCGGAAGCCGAGCCGGCGCAGGGAGGGACGGATGGCGTCGGACCGCTCGACGAGCAGGCCGCAGGGAACCTCCGGCATCTGACGCCAGGCCTCGCGGACCACCCGCAAATCGAACGACTGGATGCGGATCCGGCGGAGCACGCCGACCCGGCGCGCCGCTTCGAGCACCAGACGGACGAACACGGCCGGGGGTGGATGGAAGAGATTGTCCCTCGAGGGCCAGGACTTGAGTTCGAGATTGTAGGTCATGGGCTCCCGGGAAGCCTCAAGATGCCTATCGACCGAACGGAACACCTCGGAGAGCAGGGGACGGGAGGAGCGGACGCGCTGCTGGCCCGGAAAACGGGGATCCGGCGCGCCGCAGTCGAAACGCACGACCTCCTGCGAGTGCATGGCGTAGATGGGGCGGCGGCGCCCTCCCTGAAGCTCGATCCAGGGATCGTGGGCGACGAAGGCCTGCATGTCGGCCGACACCGTGAGGTCGAGCTCGACGACCCGCACGCCGAGGTCGGCGGCAGCCGTAAACGCCGGAATGGTGTTCTCTGCAAAAAGGGAGCGGGCGCCGCGGTGCGCCTGTATCTCAAAAGGGCGGGAAGGGGTCTGCGGGGCCAGGGGCCCCGCGGAAAGGGACGGCACGACGGGGGGAGACTACTCAACCATGAGCCAGTGGCGGAACCCTTCGAAGGTGCTCTCGAAAAAGCCCTCCTCCTGCGTCCGGGGTGCCGGAACGCCGTGGTTCTCATGACCGACCAGCGCGAAATAGACCGCCTTCTCGTAGAAATGGTTCAGCCGGTGCGAGAACTCGATGGCGCGGTTGAGATCGATTCCCTCGGTGATGATGCCCTCTTCGAGAATGTAGCGCCAGATGAGGTCGCGCTCCAGCATCAGGGAGTAGGCCATTTCGCTGACCTTGATGCCGGTCTCCGCCCGCTCCGCTCCGACCTGGAGGAAGTGCTCGGCGATCTGGCGGTCAAGGCCGTCCTTCTTCTCCACCCACTCGCCGAGCTTGCGGAAACGACCGTAGACGATATCGTGCAGCTCCGCTTTGGAAAGCTTGGCATACCCGGCCGTCAGCGGGCTCTTGCGGACGGCATCGACCCATTTGGCCGAAAGGGTTTCGGCATGGTTTTCGATGAGCTTGATGAAACGGTTGATGAGCAGCATGACGATGGCATTTTTTGGTGTAGTACAGGATGCAGGCATACTCGCGGCCTGCAACTATAAGCTACGCATCTTCCGTGGAGAGTTCAAACGGTTCCATGAGAATGGAGCCGCCTGCAAAGGGGCGTCGGGCGAGGGGATGAAAGGGCGTTACTGCTTTTTAGACGATGCGTTGCGACGTTTGGAGGCAGGACGCGAAGAGTTCTGCGACGACTTCTTTTTCGACTTCCGCTTCTGCTGTCGGTTGCCGCCGGTGCCGCTGGAGGCGGCGCTGCCGGCCTGTCCGCCGATGCCGGAGGCAGATGACGAGGCACGGTTCCTGCTTTTGTTGAAACGGTTCTTGCGGTACTTCTTTTCGAGGTCTGCGTAAGGGCTGGGCGGGTGTGGCGAGGTATTGGGATTGTTGAAATTCGGCTCGTCGACAACCTCGTCGAAATCATCCGGCAGGACGCTGGGATGAAGTGTGTTCACCAAGTTGATTGCAATTTATGTTCAGAGTGTGATCGCATGCCTGACGAGAGCAGGAACCATGCTGAAGGGAGTCTAATTTACCATTTTCAGTTCAATATGCAAGCAGCGCCCGGTCCGTGGGCGATTTTGCATTGGAGGCCCCCGCTTCATATATTATCAGCACATAGCCCTACAACGATCAACCCAACCGCCACGGAGCGCCATATGGACACCAAACGACTCATTCTCGCTTTCGTCCTCCCCCCTGCAGCCGTCATGAACAAGGAAGCGGGCACCATCATGCTCACCGGCCTGCTCACCGTGTTCGGCTGGGTTCCCGGCGTGGTCGCCGCCCTGGTGATGATGGCCCGGGAACAGCGCCAGCCGAAAGCCTGAGCAGCTCCTCCGGAGCAGAGGCCGGCATGCTCTTCCACCCCTCTGAACTTGCCTTCTGCGGCTACTCCGGCTCGGGCAAGACCACCCTGGCCACCGCAGTGGTGCGCGATCTTGCGGCCCGCCACAGGGTGGGCTACTACAAGCACGGCTGCCACCGCTTCGACATAGACCGCGAAGGAAAGGACTCCGATCTGGCGGCCAGGGCGGGCGCCGCCACCGTCATGGTGTCGGGACCCGACAAAAAGGCCGCCATTTCCCACGCCCCTCCCGAACCGATGGAGTTCGAGCGCTTCGCCTTCCGGAGCTGCGACATGCTCATCGTCGAAGGGCTCAAGGAGCTCCCCATCCCCAAAATCGTCCTCGTCGACTCCGGGAGGAAGATCCTCCGGCTGATCGAGGAAGGCTCGGTCGGCGAGGTCCTGGCGCTTGCAGTCCCCGACGATCCGTCCTCCTACCGCACCCCCTTCCTCGAGGGTGTTCCCGTCCTTCACCGCGACGACACCAGGGCCGTGGCGGATTTCGTCGAACGCCACCTGCTCGGACGCGCCGCACCGCTCGCAGGCCTCGTGCTCGCCGGCGGCAGAAGCTCCCGGATGGGCTGCGACAAGGCGCTTTTGGACTACCACGGCAAGAACCAGCTGGAGTACGCCCGGGAGCTGCTCGCCCCGTTCTGCCGGGAGGTCTGCATCTCCTGCAGGAGCGAGCAGGCGGAAGAGTACGCGGCCTCCGGCATGCCGATCATCACCGACAGTTACCTCGACATGGGGCCGATGGGCGGACTGCTCTCCGCACAGCGCGCGCTGCCGGGAAGGGCGTTCCTGGTCCTGGCCTGCGACCTCCCCTTCCTCGATTGCGACACCCTGGGGCGACTCGCCGCCGGCCGCAACCCGCTCCGCTTCGCCACGGCCTGGCGCAGCCCCCGGTCGGGCCGCTTCGAGCCGCTTCCGGCCTGCTACGAACCGAAGTCCGGAACCCCGCTCCTGCTCCGCCACGCAGAGGGGCTCAACGGGCTCAGCGACTTCCTCTCCAACGTTCCCATCGAGGAGCTCGAGGCCCCGGACGCCCTCTTCATGCAGAACATCAACACCCCCGGGGAACGCTCTGTTGCGCAGCAGGCGTTTTCCGAAAGAAAGAACCGCCGCCAATGAAACTGCTCGCCGCCATCGACTTTTCGGAACTGACGGAGCCCGTCCTCCGCGAAACGGAGCGGCTCGCCAGGGGGCTTTCCGCAGAAGCCGTCCTCCTGCACGTCCGGCCGCCGGTATCGAGTGCCTTCGACCTCTACCCCGAAACCGAGCTCATCCCGCTGCCGGCAGGCGGAGAGGCCCTGCCCGACGGCACCGACGGCTCGGGAAAGGATCGGATCGAAGCCATGGCAGAAGCCCTCCGCCAAAGCGGCATCCGGGCCACGGCGCTCGGCGTGGACGGCGATGAGGTCGAGCGCATCGTCGGCGAAGCGCAGCGCATAGGAGCCGGCATGATCATCGTCGGATCGCACGGCCACGGGGCGCTCTTCCACCTGCTGGTTGGAAGCGTTTCTGAAGGGGTCGTCAGGAAGGCAACCTGCCCGGTCCTTATCGTTCCGCGGCAGACCCCCGGGTAAAACCCGCGAGCTGCACGAGGAGGAATGCGGCGGCGGCGACGAGAATGATGGTGGCTCCGGAGGCGAGGTTGAACAGGTAGGAGAGCCAGAGCCCTATGACGCTGAAGAGGAGCGAAAGGACGGTTGCCAGCGCCATCATGGCCGGAAGGCTCCGGCTGAACCTCCTTGCGATGGCGGCCGGCACCGTCAGGAGCGCGATTACCATCACGATTCCCACCACCCTCACCATCACCACCACCGTCAGCGCGATCAAAGAGAGCAGGAGGAGGTAGAACGCCGTCGAGGGAACCCCCGAAACGCTGGCGTACTCCTCGTCGAAGGAGATTGCCAGAAGCTCCTTCTGGAACAGGAAGGCCGTGGCGACGATCACCGCGTCGAGCAGGAAGATCATCCAGAGGTCGAAGGAGGGGACGGTGAGAATGTTGCCGAACAGGTAGCTGAAGAGGTTGGGAGCATAGCCCGGCGTCAGGCCGATGAAAATCACGCCGACAGCCATGCCCGCCGCCCAGAAGGTCCCGATGGCGGTGTCTTCCGACACCTTCGCCTTCTTGCCGAGCAGCCCGATGCCGAGCGCCGCCAGCAGGCTGACGGGAATGACGCCGAGAAGCGGGTTCACCCCGAGCCAGTACCCGAGCCCGATGCCGCCGAAGGCCGTATGGGCGATGCCGCCGCTGATGAAGCCGATTCGGCGGACCACCACGTAACTGCCGATGATACCGCAGGCCACGCTCGAGAGCAGGGCCGCAAGCAGCGCATTGCGCATGAACTCGTAGGAAAGGATCTCGTGCACCATGGCTTCAGTCTCCGGTTCGTGCCGGAGGCACCGGCTGGTTGTGGCGTATGGCGTCGACCGGATAGCGGTAGAGATCGTCGAGGGTGCCGTGGGGAAGCGAGGAGCCCTCCTCATGCATGTCGAGGGTGCAGTTGAGGCAGGCGACCCTCGTCACCCTGCGGCTGATCGCCCCGGTATCGTGGCTGACGAGCATGATGGTCATCCGGCCGCGCAGTCCCTCGAGCAGGTCGTAGATGCTTGTCTTCATGTCGGGGTCGACGCTGGCGGTCGGCTCGTCGAGCAGCAGCAGTTCGGGGTCGCCGACCAGTGCGCGGGCGATGAGGGCACGCTGCAGCTCGCCGCCGGAAAGGGCCCCGACCTGGCGGCGCCGGATCGGCCCGAGGCCTGTCGTTTCGAGGGCCATGTCAACCTTCCGTCGGTCGTCCCGCCCGTAGCGCTGCAGAAGACGCTTGCGGGAAAGCCGGCCCATCAGCACGAGCCCCTCGACATCGATCGGGAAATCGCGATCGAAGAAGAGCCGCTGCGGCACGTAGCCGACCCGGCCGAAAGAGGCGCCCGGCGGATCGCCGAAAACACGGATGGTGCCCTCGGTCGGACGAAGGAGCCCCAGGATGCAGCGAAGCAGGGTCGTCTTCCCTCCGCCGTTGGGACCCACGATGCCGATGAAATCCCCCTCGAAGACCGAGAGGGTAAGCCCCCTCAAGACATCGACGCCGCCGAGGCGGACCCGGAGCCCTTCGCAGGCGACGACGGGCTCCTTCACCTGATCGCCTCCCGGAACGCTTCCGTCGCCCTGAGGAGGTTGGCGGAATAGTCCATGGCAAGCGGATCGACGACACGCGTGACGCCGTCGATCTCCCTGGCGATGGCGGCGGCCTGGGCGGAACTGAACTCGGGAGAGACGAACACCACCCTGATACCCTCGGCCCGGGCCCGATCGACGACGCTGCGCATCTGGCGGGGCGTCAGCTCCTTGCCGCCCGACTCGGCGGCAAGCTGGCGCAGTCCATAGGCATGGGCATAGTACCCCCAGGCGGGATGGAAGACCAGGAAGCTGCCGCCGCGCGAGGGCGCAAGCGCGGTGCGGATCGAGCGGTCCAGCTCCCGCAGCTCGCGCTTCAGCAGCTCGGCATTGGCCAGGTAGGTTTCGGCACCGGAAGGATCCGCCCCGGCCATCGAACGGGCGATGTTGTCGGCGATGAGAAGGCCGTTGGAGGGATCGAGCCAGAAATGGGGATCCATGCGGTGGTCGTGGCCTCCGGCGTGCGCCTCCCCGCCCATCGGAAGCAGCCGCACCCCCCTGGAGGCGTCGCACACCCTGAGCCCGGGATTGAGGGCGAGGAAGCGAGGCATCCAGTCGAGCTCGAACTCGACGCCGGATCCGGCCTTGACGAAAAGCGCAGCGCCGTCGAGCGCGGCCATCTGGCGCGGAAGCGGCTCGTAGGTATGCGGGTTGCCGCCCGGCGGCACCATCACCTCCACCGTGGCCCGCCCGCCGGCGATTCTCTCTGCGAACCATGCCAGCGGCTGGATGGAGACCGCCACCCGCATGCGGCCGTCCCGCTCCGGTACGGCGCAGCCCGAAGGCAGCGCCATGAGGAGCAGCAGAAGGATGCGCAGCGCGCGATGCATCAGTAGAGCCGGTTGAGGGCGCTGAGGGTGGCGCGGATGGAGGCAAGGCTGATATTGGAATCGGTGCCTGCGCCGAACGAGACGCGGCCGTCGGAAAAGCCGACGCGCACATAGGCGATGGCCGTGGCACCGGCGCTGTGGCCGATGGCGTGCTCGGCGTAGTCGTCCACCGTGAACTGCGGGCCGCCGGCCTCGATGAGCCCCTTGGAGAATGCGTCGAGCGGACCGTTGCCCACGGCCTCGAACGAGAGGTCGCGGCCGTCCATGGCGACAACGCTCGAGATGCGGGTGGCGGCCCCGTCGGCCGCCGCACCCGGGTCGTCGGCCCAGCTGATGTTGCACTTCTTCAGTACGAACTCACCCTGCGGCCGGACGTACTCCCTCTGGAAGAGCTCGTGGATGTCGGCGGCCGATAACTCCTCGCCCGTCCGGTCGGCGACCGCCTGGACCGCTTCTGCGAAGTCGGGCTGCATCCACCTTGGGATCTGGATGCCGTACTCCTTTTCGAGCACGTAGGCCACCCCGCCCTTGCCGGACTGGCTGTTGATGCGCACGATCGCTTCGTAGGTGCACCCCACGTCTTCGGGGTCGATCGGCAGGTACGGCACCGCCCAGGGTCCGCCGCCCTTCCGGCCGCGCGCCTTCAGCCCCTTGCTGATGGCATCCTGGTGCGATCCCGAAAATGCGGTGTAGACCAGCTCACCCGCATAGGGGTGGCGGGGGTGTACATCCATGCGGGTACAGCGGTGGTAGACCTCGCGGATGCGCGGCAGGTCGGAGAAGTCCAGGCCGGGATCCACCCCCTGGGTCAGGAGGTTCAGCGCCATGGTGACGATGTCCATGTTGCCGCACCGCTCACCGTTGCCGAAGAGCGCCCCCTCGACACGGTCGGCGCCTGCCATGAGGGCGAACTCCGCCGTCGCGACGGCCGTGCCCCGGTCGTTGTGGGCATGGACGCTGATGATGGCCGCCCGGCGATCGCGGAGGTTGCGCGAGAACCACTCGATCCGGTCGGCATAGACGTTCGGCCGCGACATCTCCACCGTTGAGGGAAGGTTCAGGATGACGGGCTCGTCCTGCGAGGCTCCCCAGGCCTCCATCACGGCATGGCAGACGTCGAGCGCGTAGTCGAGCTCGGTGCCGGTGAAGCTCTCCGGACTGTACTCGAAGCGGATGCCGGCATTGCCGCTCTCGTCCTTCAGGCGCCTGACGAGGCGGGTCCCCTCGACGGCGATATGGCGGATCTCGTCCATATTCTTCCCGAAGACCACCTCGCGCTGCAGGGTCGAGGTCGAGTTGTAGAGATGGACGATGGCGTTCCTTGCCCCGCTGATGGCCTCGAAGGTCCTGCGGATGAGGTGCTCGCGGGCCTGCGTCAGGACCTGGATGGTGACGTCGTCGGGAATGAGGCTCTCCTCGACGAGGCGGCGGACGAAGGCGAACTCCGTGGCGGAGGCTGAGGGGAAGCCGACCTCGATCTCCTTGAAGCCGACCGAGACGAGGAGGCGGAACATGGCGATCTTCTCGTCCACGCTCATCGGCACCGGAAGGGCCTGGTTGCCGTCGCGGAGGTCGACGCTGCACCAGACCGGTGCGGCCTCGATGGTTCGGTCGGGCCAGGTGCGGTCGGCGAGGCCGACCTCCGGATAGGCTGAATACTTCTTGTAATTCATTGTCTTCATAACAGCTGTACGCCTCCTTTTTCCTTGTAAAAGCAGAAAAAGCCGCCATTCCCGGAGGGCGGCGGCTTTATCACGGTCCTGCCGGACACAATCTTCGGCAGCAACAGACTAAAACACCCCTCCTACGCCCCGCTTCGCGCCTGCCGGCGGAAGGGGCTCGCTAAGGAGAAGCTGCCGGATACTGGTCGTAACGCTCATCAGTCTGCTGGAAATACCGGGTTTCTTGCGGGCATGCACTCCACCGGCATGCCGCATTCGTCAAAATATAATAAAATACGTGAAGCAAGCAATTGCGCCCGAAGAGGACCACACCTCATCAAACACACGGAGGGAACCGTCCGTTCCCCCGGCACTCAGCGCCCCTGCACCGCAATGCAACGCAGCAGCACTCCCCCCTTGCGGTCGTAAAGCGAGAGCCGGCCTCCGCGGCGTTCATACGTGGCCGCTCTCTTGAGGGCCCTGAGGAAGGCCGCCTCGCGCTTCGTGATGGCGGGCGGGCACGGCCGGCTCTCGGGAGTGATGCCCGAAAATGCGATCCGGCTGCCCTTCAGGCTGTATGAGCCCGTCGTGTTGCTGCACCCCGTCGCGGCGCGGAAGGTTCCGCTCGCGTAGAGGACGAGGGAAACGTCGAGCTTCTGCCCCCGAAGGAACTCCACCCTCGATCCGTCGATCTCGACGGCGCGCCACAGGGCGCCCCGCAGCCGCACCTCCGGCGACACCGCCCCGCGCTCCGGCGTGCAGCCAGCCACCGCAACCATCGCCACGACGAGCATCATGGCCATCATACCTCCGATCCCCCTCCTCATACGTCTCATCGCTGTTCCTCCCACGCGTCTTTGAAGTGAATGCACATCCGCTTCCGGACCTCCGGAAACCCCTCACTTACATGGTAACAACTGCCGCGCCGGAATCAAACCCCGAGCGTTCGGCCCGCAGCCTTTTCGGCGGCAGAAAAAAAAGATTCCCCTCTCTTGGAAATAAAAAAAACGGGTGTATATTTACCACCCATCTGCCTCGATAGCAGAGATCGCATTCCGCGATAGCTCAATGGTAGAGCATGCGGCTGTTAACCGCAGGGTTGTAGGTTCGAGTCCTACTCGCGGAGCAAACGAAAAAGCAGAAGATCCGCGGTTCTTCTGCTTTTTCATTTTCGAACGGATTTTTTGTACATTGGTGTTCTTTTATTCGAGAAACGACGGGTAGGGATGCACAGAGAACACGCACTCATAGCGATCCGCACTTCGGCCCTCACGGAGGGAACCCGCCAGTTCGATTTCACCTGCACGGCTGGTGATTTCAAGGATCCTAAGATTGAAGAGGCCGGTTTTTCCGGCCCCGTCCGGGCAAGGGTGACAGTAGAGAAGGCCGGCGGCGAAATCGCACTGACGATAGAGACCGCAGCCGAATGCGACTTCACCTGCGACATCTGCCTGGCCCCCATCAGAAGGGAGCTGAGCGGATCGTACCGGATCTTTTACGACTGCAGCGGCAGCGAAGCGCAGGGAGCTCCCGGGGAGAATGGCGACGAATACCGGATCCTCGACAGGAGCGCGGTGGAGATAGACCTCACCGAAGACGTTCGCGAAACGCTGCTCCTTTCGGTCCCCATGAAGGTGACCTGCACCGGAAACCCCGAATGCAGGATCTACACGGAAACGGAAGAAGAGCAGGAAGGACAGGAACCCGAAGGGGGCAGCAGCTCCTGGAAGGAGGGCCTGGAGAAACTGAAAAAGAAGTATCGTTAACCGACTATAATACAGAGAGACAACCATGGCAAACCCGAAAGCCAAAATGTCCAAGTCACGGCGCGACAAAAGGCGTGCCCAGTTCAATGCCCGGACCAAGGCGGCGACAACCGTCATCTGCCCGAACTGCGGCGAGCCGACCCTGCCGCACCGCGCCTGCCGTCACTGCGGCCAGTACCGCGGACGCACTGTCGTCGCCAAATCGGCCAACAGCTGACCGTCAAACCCCAAGACCACTCCACAATGCTGACCATTGCTGTTGATGCCATGGGCGGAGACCATGCCCCGGCATGCGTCATTGACGGGGTCCTCGAGGCCCTGCAGGAAAGCGGCAACAGGTTTGAAATCATCCTCATCGGCCAGTCGGAGAAGGTTGAACCCCTTCTGGCCAAGCACGACGTCTCGGGACTCAACCTGAAATTCATGCACGCCCCCGAGGCGGTCACCATGGATGACGTCCCCGCCACGGCGGTGAAGACCAAACAGAACTCCTCCCTCGTCAGGGGCCTGCAGCTCTGCAAGGCCAGGGAGGCTGCCGCGTTCGTCAGCGCCGGCAACACCGGCGCCCAGATGGCCGCGTCCCTCTTCATCCTCGGCCGGCTTCCCGGCGTGCTCCGCCCGACCATCTACGCCTACCTGCCCCGTCTGCAGGAGGGGCTGACCAACATGGTCGACGTCGGCGCCAACATGGACTGCAAACCGGAAAACCTGGTGCAGTTCGCCGAGATGCTCACCATCTACCAGCGCTACGGCGCAGGGATCGAAACCCCGCAGGTCGGCCTCCTCAACATCGGCGAGGAGGAGGGCAAGGGCTCCGAAACCCTCAAGGCGACCCACCCGCTCCTGAAAGCGGCCCACGAAGCAGGCAAGATCAATTTCATCGGCAACATCGAAGGCCACGACATCCTCAAGGGCAACGCATCCATCGTCGTCTGCGACGGACTCGTCGGCAACACCATCCTGAAGTTCGGCGAAAGCATCCCCGAATTCCTCGGCGCGCTCTTCAAGCGTGCGCTTGAAAAAACCGTCGCATCCGGTGCCATGGACCAGAAGGCTGCCGGTGCCGCGACAGCCATGTTCAAAGGCATGTTCGAGCCCTTCGACGTGGAAAAGTTCGGCGGAGTCCCCTTCCTCGGCGTCGATGGCATCTCCATCGTCGGCCACGGCCGTTCCTCGTCCAGGGCGATCAAGAACATGATCTACATGGCCGAGCACATGGTCGAGCGGAAGGTCAACGAACACATCGCCGAGGTTCTGGCGGAGAAGTAGCCGCCGGTGGTTCCCGACCAGGACGGCCGGGGACCGTCAACCACCTTTTAACCCCACCCAACCGCATGAACGCAGCAATCACCGCTACCGCAAGATACCTGCCCGAGGGCGTGCTCACCAACAAGGACCTCGAGCGCATGCTCGACACCAACGACGAGTGGATCCGCACAAGGACCGGCATCAGTGAACGCAGGATCCTCAGGGACCCGGCGAAGGCGACCGCCTTCATGGGAGGAAAGGTGGCAAAGCAGCTGCTCGAGAAGCGCGGACTCCGGGCCGATGAGCTCGAGCTCATCATCGTGGCCACCATGACGCCCGACATGCTCTTCCCTTCCACGGCATGCCTCGTGCAGGACATCATCGGGGCAAAAAACGCCTGGGCGTTCGACATCAACGCCGCCTGCTCGGGCTTCATGTACGCGCTCAATACCGCATCGAAGTTCATCGAGGCGGGGACCCATAAAAACGTCATGGTCATCGGCGGCGACAAGATGAGCTCCATCATCGACTACACCGACCGCTCGACGGCCATCCTCTTCGGCGACGGCGCCGGCGGCGTCATCCTAGAAGCGGCCGGAAGCGAAGGCTACGGCGTGCTCGACGCCCGCATGTACAGCGACGGCACCGGCGGAAAGGACCACCTCCTCATGAAAGGTGGCGGAAGCCTCAATCCCGCGACCCACGAAACCGTCGACCAGCACCTCCACTACATCCACCAGGACGGACGCATGGTCTTCAAGTCGGCGGTCACCTCCATGGCGGACGTGGCGGCGGAGATCATGGAGCGCAACAACCTCACCTCCGACGACATATCCTGGCTCGTGCCGCACCAGGCCAACCAGCGCATCATCAGCGCAACGGCCGAGCGCATGGGCATCGACGACTCGAAGGTCATCTCCAACGTGGCACGCTACGGCAACACAACGGCCGGCACCATCCCGATCTGCCTCTCGGAACTCGACGACCGCGGCGACCTCATGCGCGGCTCGAACCTCGTGCTCGTCAGCTTCGGCGCCGGCTACACCTGGGGCGGCATCTACGTGAAGTGGCAGTAAGCGCACACTCAGGAATACAACGGACGAAGACCCCAAGAAAGCAATGAAAGCATTCGTATTTCCCGGACAGGGATCCCAGTACTGCGGCATGGCGAAGGACCTCTACGAGGCCTTCCCGAAAGCCAAGGAGCTCATGGAACAGGCCAACGAGATCCTCGGCTACCGCATCACCGACATCATGTTCACCGGCAGCGAAGAGGAGCTCCGCCAGACCATGCACACGCAGCCGGCCATCTTCCTGCACAGCATGGCAGCAGCCTCCCAGCTCCCGAGCGAAGGCGTCGCCATGACGGCAGGGCACAGCCTCGGAGAGTATAGCGCGCTCTGCTTCGCCGGAGCCATCAGCTTCGAGGAGGGCGTGAGGATCGTCGCCGAGCGCGGACGGCTCATGCAGCAGGCCGCCGACCAGAACCCCGGCACCATGGCCGCCATCATCGGCATGCAGGACAGTGCGCTTGAGGGCCTGCTCGCCGAGGCTTCCGGCGAAGGCGTCGTCCAGGCCGCGAACTTCAACTCGCCCGGCCAGATCGTCATCTCCGGCAACGTCGCAGCCGTCAGGAAGGCCGTCGAGCTCGCCCCATCGCACGGAGCCCGCATGGCAAAGGAGATCGCCGTCTCGGGCGCATTCCACTCGCCGCTTATGAAGCCGGCCGAGGACAAACTGGCCGCAGCACTCGAAACCGTCACCATCAGCGACGCACGGGTCCCGGTCTGCATGAACGCCGTCGCGCGCCCGGTCGTCGACGCCGCCGAGATCCGCAGGAACCTGGTCCTGCAGCTCACCAGCTCCGTCCTCTGGACCCAGTCGATCGGAGAGATGGGGAAGGCGGGCGTCAGCGAGTTCGTCGAAGTCGGCCCGCAGAAAGTGCTGCAGGGACTGATCAAGCGCATCGAGAAGGGAGCCGCCCTCAGCGGCTTCGACACCGCCCGGGACATCCAGGGGTCCTGAGAGAAGAACCCAAGAGAGACTACCGCAACCCTCTAAAATGAGAGCAACCATGTTTGAAGGAAAAATCGCAGTCATCACCGGGGCAGCCCGGGGCATCGGCCAGGCCATCGCCTGGAACCTCGCCGCCGGCGGAGCCGACATCGTCCTCTGCGACATCAAGGAAGAGTGGCTCCAGGAGACCGCCGACGGAGTAAAGAAAGCCGGCCGCAGGGTCTGGTGCTTCGAGCTCGACGTCACCGACACCGACGCGGTCCAGAAAGCCTTCACCGAGATCGCCGCCGCCACCGGCACCATCGACATCCTCGTCAACAACGCCGGCATCACCCGCGACGGGCTCCTCATGCGCATGAGCGAAGAGGACTGGGATGCGGTGCTCACCGTGAACCTCAAGGGCACCTTCTCCTGCACCAAGGCGGTCAGCCGCATCATGATGAAACAGCGCTCCGGCTCGATCGTCAATATCGCCTCCATCATCGGGCTCATGGGCAACGCCGGCCAGGCCAACTACGCCGCATCGAAAGGCGGGGTCATCTCCTTCACCAAGTCGGTCGCCAAGGAGCTCGCCTCGCGCGGAGTGCGCGTCAACGCCGTGGCTCCCGGGTTCATCTCATCGAAGATGACCGACGCCCTCTCCGAAGAGGTCCGCCAGAAGATGCTCGAGGCCATCCCGCTCGCCCGCTTCGGCAATCCCGAGGACGTGGCCGACGTCGTCGCATTCCTTGCCGGCGACCGCTCAGCATATATCACCGGCGAGGTCATCAACATCAGCGGCGGCATGGTGATGTGATTTGGGCAAGCCCTTTTTCTTTGTATATTGCACGACATTTTTTTCAGGTTTTTTTATCAACAACCAACACCGGAGAAGCAACATGACCGAAGCAGAAATCAGAGACAAAGTATACGATATCATCGTCAGCAAGATGGGCGTCAACAAGGACCAGATCAAGCCGGAATCCAAGTTTTCCGACGACCTCGGCGCCGACTCGCTCGACACCGTTGAGCTGATCATGGAGCTCGAGAACGAGTTCGACGTGCAGATCCCCGACGAAGATGCTGAGAAGATCGGCACCGTCCAGCAGGCCATCGACTACATCGTCAAGAAGTAAGTCCCCCTCCCGGGATAGCTCCGATACGGACGAAAACACTGCCGAACCGGTGCGGGCGATTTGTCCTTCACCGGTTCCTGCAGTTAACAGACGCTAATAAATCAAACACTTAGAGATGGGTCAGGAACGAACAAGGGTTGTCATTACCGGCATCGGGGTGCTCACCCCCATCGGCCACACGAAAGAGGAATTCTGGAACGCACTCGTTGCAGGCAAAAGCGGCGGGGCACCGATCACCTACTTCGACGCCACCGATTTTGCGACCACCTTCGCATGCGAGCTCAAGGACTTCGTCGTCGAAAACTATATCGACAAGAGAACGGCCGACCGCATGGACCCCTACTGCCAGTATGCCATCGTCTCCTCAGACCAGGCACTCAAGGATTCAGGCCTCGACCTGCAGTCGATCGATCCCCTGAGGATCGGCGTCGTGCACGGCTCGGGCATCGGAGGCATGACCGTCTACGACCAGCAGTTCCGCCAGTACCTGAACCGCGGTCCGCGACGCATCAGCCCCTTCTTCATCCCCATGCTCATCCCCGACATCGCCGCCGGACAGATCTCCATGCGGCACGGGCTCATGGGTCCCAACTACGCCACCGCATCGGCATGCGCGACCTCGCTGCACGCCATCATAGACGCATACATGCTCATCCAGTCCGGCATGGCAGACTACATGGTCTGCGGCGGATCGGAAGCACCGATCACCCCGATGAGCGTCGGAGGCTTCAACTCCGCACGCGCGCTCTCGACAGCCAACGACATCCCCTCCAGGGCATCGCGCCCCTACGACCGCGACCGTGACGGCTTCGTCATGGGAGAGGGCGCAGGCTCGCTCATCATGGAGAGCCTCGAATCGGCCAAAGCACGCGGCGCGAAGATCTACGCCGAGCTGGTCGGCATCGGCGCCACCGCAGACGCGCACCACCTGACCGCCCCCCATCCGGAAGGCAAGGGCGCGCTGAACGCGATGAAGACCGCGCTCTCGATCGCCGGCATCGGCACCGACAAGATCGACTACATCAACACCCACGGCACGGCAACCCCGCTCGGGGACATCGCCGAGGTCACCGCCATCAAGAAACTCTTCGGCGACCACGCAAAGAAGCTCAGCATCAGCTCCACGAAGTCGATGACCGGGCACCTGCTCGGAGCCGCCGGCGTCGTCGAATCGATCGCCTGCATCCTGGCCATGCAGAACCAGACCGTCCCGCCGACGATCAACTGCGAGAACGTCGACCCGGAAATCGACGTCGACATCACGCCGAACACTCCGAAACAGCGCCCGATCGAGTACGCGCTGAACAACGGATTCGGTTTCGGAGGACACAACGCATCGCTGATCTTCCGCAACGGCGCCTCACTCTGAGCCCCGAAGGCCATGGAGCCACTCTGGCATAAACTCACCGACCTCCCCTTTTTCAACAACCGAACGGAAAAAGGGGAGTGTGCGGCAGCCGCACCCGCCACCCTCGCATTCATCCGCCGCCTCTTCAGGGGCAAAGCCCGGAACACGGCGATCTACCTCACAGCACTCACCCACCGTTCGATGGTGCACGACACGGCCTCACCCGAAGTCACCACCTCGAATCAGCGCCTCGAGTTCCTCGGAGACTCCGTTCTCGGCCTCGTCATCTCCGAATACCTCTTCGCAAGCTTTCCCGAAAGCGCCGAAGGAGAGCTCTCCAGCAACCGCGCCAGAATCGTCAA
Organism: Chlorobium sp. N1; assembly: GCF_004332115.1. Taxonomy (GTDB): domain Bacteria; phylum Bacteroidota; class Chlorobiia; order Chlorobiales; family Chlorobiaceae; genus Chlorobium. The sequence continues at coordinate 18,888 of NZ_SJPA01000003.1, read as the reverse complement.
CGGCAAGTCCCTCGCGGGCTTCGCGCGCGACCTCCGGCTCGAGGAGCACCTCATCATCGGCGAATCAGCTGACGAAGCGCGCATCCGCCAGAGCACGGCGAGCCTTGCCGACGCCTTCGAAGCGCTCACCGGAGCGGTCTACCTCGACCGCGGGCTTCCGGCCGTACGGGAGTTCATCATGGAGCATGTCGTCGGCAGCCCGGCCTTCGACTCGATGGTCAGCACCGAACACAACCACAAAAGCCGCCTCATCGAGCACACCCAGTCGCACCAGCTCCCCCCTCCCGTCTACACCGTCATTTCCGAGGAGGGAGCCGAGCACGAAAAGACCTTCACCATAGAGGTATCCTGCGAGGGAAAGCCGCTCGGACGCGGCACGGCGCGCCGTAAAAAAGAGGCCGAACAGCTCGCCGCCCGCGAAGCGATGGACGCCATCGAAGCCGCCGGGGAGGAGTCCGGACGGGGTGCCGTAAATTAACGGCGGCGGCGCTTGAGCATATGAGCGGCGTCTGCTATATTGGAAAAACAGCACAAGCGCCGGAACGGCGCACTTCACCGCCCCACAGCACAACCATGAAAGAAAAACTGATTTTCGATTTTTCGGCCAGCGGCCGCAAGGGCTACAGCCTCTCGGGCAGGGACCTGCCGATGCAGCCGGCCGAAAAGCTCCTGCCGGCAAAGTTTCTCCGCCGCCAGCCCGCCGCGCTGCCGGAGGTTCCCGAAAGCGAGGTGGTGCGACACTTCATCCGCCTGTCGAACCTGAACTATCATGTCGACAAGAACATGTACCCGCTCGGCAGCTGCACGATGAAGTACAATCCGAAAATCAACGACTACACCTGCGACCTTCCGGGCTTCAGCGCCCTGCACCCCCTCCAGCCGGAGGAGACGGCCGGGGGAGCGCTCCAGCTGATGCACGAGCTCTCCTCGATGCTCGCTGAAATCGCCGGCATGGCGGCCGTCACCCTCCAGCCCGCCGCCGGCGCGCATGGAGAGCTGACCGGCATCCTCCTCATCAAGAAATACCACGAGTCGAAAGGCTCGAAGCGATCCACGCTCCTCGTCGTCGACTCCGCACACGGCACCAACCCCGCCTCCGCGGCCATCGCCGGCTACCGGACCGTTTCGGTCAAAAGCAACGCGATCGGACGTACCGACCTCGACGACCTCCGCTCGAAGCTCGACGGGGACGTCGCCGCCCTCATGCTCACCAACCCGAACACCATCGGACTGTTCGAAAAGGAGATCGTCGAGATCTCCAGAATGGTGCACGAGAACGGCAGCCTCCTCTACATGGACGGCGCCAACATGAACGCACTGCTCGGCATCGCCCGTCCCGGCGACATGGGCTTCGACGTCGTGCACTACAACCTCCACAAAACCTTTTCGGCCCCGCACGGCGGCGGCGGACCGGGCAGCGGTCCGGTCGGCGTCTCAGAGGCGCTCGTGCCGTTCCTGCCGGTTCCGGTCGTCGAAAAGACGGAAGGCCCCGACGGCCCACGCTACCGACTCGTCTCCGACCGCCCCGGAAGCATCGGCCGGATGATGAACTTCTACGGCAACTTCTCGGTGCTCGTGCGCGCCTACACCTACATCCGCATGCTCGGCCCCGACGGGCTGCGCCGGGTGTCGGAAAACGCCATCATCAACGCCAACTACCTGCTCAGCCGCCTCACCTCGAGCTACGACCTCCCCTTCCCCAAGCAGGTCCTGCACGAGTTCTGCCTCTCCGGCGACCGCCAGAAGAAGTCGCACGGAGTCAAAACGCTCGACATTGCAAAACGGCTGCTCGACTACGGCTTCCATGCGCCGACCATCTACTTCCCGCTCATCGTCAGCGAGGCGCTCATGATCGAGCCGACCGAAACCGAGTCCAGGGAAACGCTCGACCTGTTCGCCGACGCCATGCTGAAGATCGCCGAGGAGGCCGAACAGAGTCCCGAAACGGTCACCGGGGCGCCAGTAAACACTCCGGTCACGCGGCTCGATGAAGCCATGGCCTCTCGCCAGCTCAACATCTGCTGCATGTAAGAGCAACAAGCACCGCCGCCCGAAAAGGCGGCGGCACTGTTTACAGAAGTTTCACACAACATCCTTTGTAGTACCCGACAATGCACGTATAGTTACAGGTAACGGGCCTGCGCCGCAGCCAAACCTCCCCGGGAGACGCCAATGACCCGATCGAAAGTCCTGGTGCTGAACAGCAGCTACGAACCCCTGAGCGTCTGCGACGCCCAGAAAGCCATCCTCCTCCTCTTCGGCGGCAAAGCCGTCCCCGTCACCCATCACCCCGAACGCTTCATCTGCACCGTCACGAGAAGCTACCCCATGCCGAGCATCGTCCGGCTCACCATGTTCGTCCGCCTCCCCTACAAACGCATCATGCTCAACCGCAAGAACATCCTCCGCCGCGACGCTTACCAGTGCCAGTACTGCGGACGCACCGAGGAGCAGCTCACCATCGACCACATCATCCCCCGTTCACGCGGAGGGGAGGACTCCTGGGAGAACCTCATCACCGCCTGCAGGAAGTGCAATACGAAAAAAGGCAACCGCACCCCCAAGGAGGCCTCGATGCAGCTCATGAAGAAGGCCGAGCGGCCCAACCACCTCATGTTCATGCAGCAGCTCACCACCGCCGCCACGGAGGACTGGAAGCCCTACCTCTACATGAGCTGAGAACATCCGCCCTCCAACGCATCGGAAAACGGATGGATTCACGGGATTTTTTTTACTTTTCAGAACGGCCCGGCCGCCGCCCGGCCGCAGGAACGCACACGAACCCTCGATCCGCCGCATGAAACCCGGACTTCCGCACCGATTCGGCCGCTGCCTCACAGTCATCATCCTGCTCTCGACCCTTGCCGGCGGCCGCCTCCAGGCCGGCCCCACGGAGCGGCCGTGGAGCCCGGAACAGGTCTTCAGGGCAAACGACCCCGAAACCGACGCCCGGCTGGGCTCGATGAGCCTCGAGGAGAAAGTCGGCCAGATGCAGATGGCCGACAGCCCCGGAGCCTACACCGAAAAAGACGACCCCGCGCGGCGAAAACTCGACCGCCTCGTCCGGGAAGGCCGCATCGGCGGCATCATGTTCCTGAAAGGAAGCATGTTCAGCGCGGCCATGCTGGCCAACCACTTCCAGTCCATCGCCCCGATTCCGCTCTTCATCAGCGCCGACATGGAGCGGGGGCTCGCCATGCGCCTTGAAGGGGCGACCCGCTTCCCGACCGCTATGGCAGTGTCGGCCGCCGGAAAGCCGGAACTCTCCGCGAAGATGGGCGAAGCGATCGCGGAGGAGGCGCGTGCGGCGGGCCTCCACTGGAACTTCGCGCCGAGCGTTGACCTGAACAGCAACCCCCTGAACCCGGTCATCAACACCCGCTCCTACGGCGACACCCCGGAGGAGGCATCGCTGATGGCCGACGCCCTCATCGAAGGGATGCAGTCCCGCGGCCTCTTAGCTACCGCGAAGCACTTTCCCGGCCATGGCGACGTGACGGTCGACAGCCACCTGGCGCTTCCCGTGCTCAAGGCCGACAGCCTCCGGCTCGAAGCCTATGAGCTCAAGCCGTTCCGCTCGGCCGTCCGGCACGGAGTGCTCGCCGTCATGACCGGGCACCTCGCCGTCCCCGAAGTAACCGGAACGATGGACCCCGCCTCGATCTCAAGACCCCTCGTCACCGGGCTCCTCCGCGACAAGCTTGGCTTCAGGGGCCTCATCGTCACCGACGCCCTGAACATGAAGGCGCTCTACAACGGACACAACGTCGAAGAGATCTCCCTGCGGGCGGTCGAAGCGGGCAACGACGTCCTGCTCTTCTCCCCCGACCCCGACCGCTCGTTCCAGGCCATCATGGCAGCCGTCCGCGAAGGGCGGATCAGCGAGGAGCGGATCGACCGGTCGGTACGCCGGATCCTGCAGGCCAAGCGCTGGCTCGGCCTCAAAAGCCCGGCCCTCGTCGACCTGAACCGCGTCAGCGACATGTCCAGGCCGGCCGGCCACCTGGCCCTTGCCGGAGAGATCGGCTCGCGTTCCCTCACCTTCATCGGTACCGGCCGCCCCCCCTTTCCGCTCCGACGGAAAAAGGAGGCCCCCCCCATCCTGGACATCACGCTCGAAGAGCATGCCGGCAGGGAAACCGCCGCGACATTCCTCGCCGGACTGGACAGCACCTGGAATACGACCCGCCTGAGGCTCACCCCCGAAAGTACCGAAGCGGAGTGCCGGGCTGCAACCGAGGCCGCAGCCGAGGCGCCGGCCGTCATCATCTCAGCCGCCGTGGCGCACCCGTCCAGGCTCAGCAGCCTCCAGACCGACTGCATCCGCTCGATTGCGGAACGGTACCGGAAAGAGAAACCGGTCGTCTTCATCGCATTCGGCTCCCCCTACATGCTCCGGAGCTTCCCGGAAATCGACTGCGCCATCTGCACCTACGACGACGGTGAGGAAAGCCAGGAAAGGGCCCTCAGGGTCCTCAGCGGAAAGCTCGAAGCCCGAGGCCGCCTGCCGGTCTCGCTGGAAATGCCGGAAGGGGCGAACACCACAACACCATAACGAACAGCCATGACCAGTACCATTCGTGACGAATCCACCGCAAGCGCCTACTGGGCTGCCGTCAACACCTTCTGCCCGCTCCAGGACGTCCATGTCATCGCCGACGCCCCGGTAGGATGCTACAACCTGGTCGGCGTGGCGGTCATGGACTATACCGACTCGATCCCCTACCTGGAGAACTTCACCCCGACAAGCCTCACCGAAAAGGAGATCGCCTCCTCCGGCAGCTCGGAGGTCGTGCAGGAGACCATCGAGAAACTCCGGGAAGAGGGGCGGCAGCTCATCCTCGTCTCGAGCGCCGAAAGCGAGATGATCGGCAGCGACCATGAGCGCATGCTCCAGATGCGCTACCCCGACGTCCGGTTCTTTTCCTCCAACTCGCTCCAGGAGAACGAGTGGGAGGGCAGGGATCGGGCCCTCCTCTGGCTCCACCGGCAGTTCGACGACGGGAAGCCGGCCGAGATCGTTCCGGGCACCGTCAGCATCATCGGCCCCACCTACGGCTGCTTCAACAGCCCGTCGGACCTGGCCGAGCTGAAGCGCCTCATCAAGGGAACGGGAGGGGAGCTCCGACACGTCTTTCCGATGGAAAGCAGCCTCAGGGACATTTCGGAACTGAAGAACTCCGAGGTCGTCGTCGTCATGTACCGCGAATTCGGCTCAGCGCTCGCCGAAGCGCTCCGGCGGCCGGTACTCCAGGCCCCGATGGGCCTCGACGAGACCGCCGGCTTCATCCTGGAGCTCGGCCGCCTCATCGGAAAGGAAGCCCGGGCCGAAGCGTTCCTGCAGGAGGAGAAGCGGACCACGCTGCGCCCCATCTGGGACCTGTGGCGCGGACCGCAGGCCGAATGGTTCCCGACGGTGCGCTTCGGCGTGGCCGCGGCCCGCACCTACTCCGAAGGACTCCGGCGCTTCCTCTCTGAGGAGATGGGCATGCAGTGCCTCTTCAGCCACGACTCCGCCACGGCGGACAATACCGCACTGCGCCTGGAGATCGCCGAGAAACAGCCGCAGTTCCTCTTCGGCAGGATCGTCGACAAGATCTACCTGGCCGAGCTCGACGCCAAGGCCCGCTTCATCCCGGCGGGCTTCCCCGGCCCCGTCGTGCGCCGCGCCCTCGGCACCCCGTTCATGGGACACAGCGGCGCGGTCTGGCTCATCCAGGAGATCGTCAACGCCCTCTACGACATGCTCTTCAACTTCCTGCCGATCAACCGGGCCGCCGGGCCGGGCGAAGCGCCCGCTCCGGAACTTCCGTGGAGCGCGGAAGCCGGCGAACTCCTCGACCGGATCGTCGCCCGCGCCCCCTTCATCAGCCAGATCTCGTTCGGACGCGAAATGCGCAAGAAAGCCGAGGCGCTGGCGGCAAAACAGGGCCTCGACACCGTCACGCCCGACATCATCCGGCTCCTGCAGTAAGCAGGGGCCGCACCCGCCACCATACCAGGCACGAAGAACTCCGTATTTGGAATTGCCGGATATTCTTCGTACCATTCAAGTCCACTTTACGGAACCGGGGAAAGGGGACCATGGAAGTCCCGACAGCCCTCCCGGCCTGGACAATACCATCAACAAGAGGCTGTGTTGAGATTTACCCGTGCCTGCGGCCGGCATTCAGCAGCCGAACGCCTCCTGCGCACGGACCGAAACGACCGGACACATTACATGTCGAACAATCTGGAATCGCAGGGAATGCTCTCCATCACCCTGCCCGACGGAACCATAAAGCAATTCCCCAAAGGAAGCACCGGCCTTGACGTCGCCATGGCGATCGGCCGCCGCCTTGCCGATGCGGCCCTTGCCGTCACCATCGACAGCAGGCCCGCCGACCTCTCGACGCCCCTCGATCGCGACTGCGCGCTCAGCATCCTGACGTTCGACTCGCCGGAAGGCCGCGAGGTGTTCTGGCACAGCTCGAGCCACATCATGGCCTCGGCCGTCGAGGAGCTCTTTGCGGGCTCGCGCTTCGGCGCCGGACCGGCAGTCGAGCAGGGCTTCTACTACGACATCGCTTCCGAGCACCGTTTCAATGAGGACGACCTCCGCCAGATCGAGCAGAAAATGCTCGAGATCGCAGGGCGCGACACCCCGATCGTACGCGAGGAGATGACGCGTGAAGCGGCGATCGAGTTCTTCAGGACGGTCCGCCACGACCCCTACAAGGTCGAGATCCTCGAGGACACCCTGAAGGACACCCCGAACGTCTCGCTCTACCACGAGGGAGGCTTCACCGACCTCTGCACCGGCCCGCACATCCCCTCGACCGGGAAGCTGAAGGCCGTACGGCTCCTCAACATCTCCTCCTCGTTCTGGCGCGGCGACAGCTCCCGCGAGAGCATGCAGCGCATCTACGGCATCGCCTTCCCGTCGGAGAAACTCCTCAAGGAGCACCTCCAGCGTCTCGAGGAAGCAAAAAAGCGCGACCACCGCAAGCTCGGCCAGGAGCTCGGACTCTTCATGCTCTCCCCCGAGATCGGCAGCGGCCTGCCCGTATGGCTCCCCAACGGCGCCATCGTCCGCCAGGAGCTCGAGGCGTTCCTGCGCGAGGAGCAGCGCCGGCGCGGCTACCTGCCGGTCTATACGCCTCACATCGGCAACATCGAGCTTTACAGGCGCTCGGGACACTATCCCTACTACAGCGACTCGCAGTTCCCCCCCCTGACCTACCACGACGAGGACGGCAAGGCGGAGCAGTACCTCCTCAAGCCGATGAACTGCCCGCACCACCACCTGATCTACAGCTCGGAGCCCCGCAGCTACCGCGACCTGCCGATCCGCCTGACGGAGTTCGGCACGGTCTACCGCCACGAGCAGTCCGGCGAGCTCAACGGCCTCGTGCGCGCCCGCGGCTTCACCCAGGACGACTCGCACATCTACTGCCGCCCCGACCAGCTGGTCGAGGAGATCTGCGGCGCCATCGAGCTCACCCAGCACGTCTTCAAAACGCTCGGCTTCGACCAGGTACAGACCCGCCTCTCGATGCACGACCCCGAGAATCTGGCCAAGTACGGCGGCACGCCCGAGGTCTGGGAGCAGGCCGAAAAGGACGTCAGGGAGGCCGCAGAACGCATGGGCATCGACTACTTCATCGGCGTCGGAGAGGCGAGCTTCTACGGACCCAAGATCGACTTCATCGTCCGCGACGCGCTCGGCCGCAAATGGCAGCTCGGCACCGTCCAGGTCGACTACGTCATGCCGGAGCGCTTCGAGCTCGCCTACGTCGGCAGCGACGGACAGAAGCACCGCCCGGTGGTCATCCACCGCGCACCGTTCGGTTCCATGGAGCGCTTCATCGGCGTGCTCATCGAGCATACCGCCGGCAACTTCCCGCTCTGGCTCGCACCGACGCAGGTCGTCGTGCTGCCGATAGCTGAGGACGTGCACGATTACGCACGCGAAGTCCGCGACGTCCTGCAGAAAGCAGGCATCCGCACAAAGATCGATCTGCGAAGCGAAAAGATCGGAAAGAAAATCCGCGAATCGGAACTCTCGAAAATCCCCTGCATGCTGGTGATCGGCCAGAAGGAGCAGGAGAGCGGCGAGGTCTCCCTCCGCCGCCACCGCAAGGGCGACGAAGGGCGCTTCAGCCTCAGCGCCCTCGTCGAGAAGCTCCGCCTCGAGATCGAGAGGAAAGCCTGACCACAAACCAAACATGAACGAATGAAGAAACAGAAGGCGACATCCAAGAAACCGAAAATCACGTACCGGGTCAATGACCAGATCCGCGTGCCCGAAGTCCGCATCATCTTCCAGGACGGCACGCAGCAGGTCATGAAAACCATCGACGCCCGCAGGATGGCCGAGGAGCGCAACACGGACCTTATCGAAGTGCAGCCGAACGCCGAGCCGCCCGTCTGCAAGTTCGACAACCTCGGCAAGATGCTCTTCAAGATGGCCCAGCGGGACAAGGACCAGAAGAAGAAGCAGAAGACCACGACCCTGAAGGAACTGCGCTTCCATCCGAATACCGACAAGCACGATTTCGATTTCAAGACGGCCCACCTGGAGGAGTTCCTCCGCAAGGGGAACCGCGTCAGAGCCACGATCGTCTTCCTCGGCCGTTCGATCATCTACAAGGACAAGGGCCTGGAGCTGGCCAATCGCCTGACCGAGCGGCTCAGCGTCGTCGGCAACCGCGAGGGAGAACCGAAGTTCGAGGGCAAGAAGCTCTTCGTCTACTTCGAGCCCGACAAGAAGAAGATCGACGCCTACGAGAGGATCCGCTCGAAAACCGGAGCGCCGCTCGAACCCCTGCCTCCCCTGGAGGAGTCGGACGAAGCCGGCGAGTAAGAAGACTTTGCATATTCTTTTGACAAAAAAAACACCACAGTCATGCCTAAAATGAAATCGCACCGCGGTGCATGCAAACGGTTCAAGGCCACCGCATCGGGAAAAATCAAGCGCGAAAGGATGAACGGCTCGCACAACCTGGAGAAGAAGAACAGGAAACGCACCCGCCGCCTCCATCAGTCGACCATGCTCGACAACGCGACCAAGGAGAAGCAGATCAAGCGCATGATCCTTGCCTGAGACACTACAACACTAACTTCACACAACGATGCCTAAAGCAAACAACGCGGTCGCCTCGAAGGCCCGCAGGAAGAGAGTCTTAAAGAAAGCCAAGGGATACTGGGGATCGCGCGGCAACATCCTGACGGTCGTCAAGCACGCCGTCGACAAGGCAGAGCAGTACGCCTACCGCGACCGCCGCGCCAAGAAGCGCAGCTTCCGCTCGCTCTGGATCATGCGCATCAACGCCGCCGCCCGCCTGAACGGCACGACCTACTCGCGCCTCGTCGACGCAATGGCCAAGAAAAACGTCGATATCGACCGCAAGACCATGGCTGATATCGCAGTCCGCGACCCCGAAGCCTTCACCCAGCTCGTCAAGTCCATCATCGACTGAGAGAGCCAGAACGCAGTACCATGGAGAACAGCATTCGAAGCCTCCGGGAGGAGATTGCGGCATTCAGGATCGGCACGGCCGATGAACTCGAGGCGTTCCGCCTCCGGTTCACTGTGCGAAAAGGCCTCATTGCAGGCCTCTTCGCACAGCTGAAGTCGGTCGATCCCGCCCGGAGACCCGAAATCGGAGGCCAGCTCAACCAGCTGAAGGCCGAAGCCGAATCGAAAATCGAGGAGGCGTCGCAGGCGCTCGTCTCGGAAACGAAGACGGCCGGTCCTGCGATCGACCTCTCGCTTCCGGGCCGGAGACACTTCACCGGCAGCGAGCATCCGGTGCAGAAGGTACTCGGCGAGATGAAGCAGATCTTTTCCGACATGGGCTTCACCATCGCCACCGGCCCCGAGCTCGAACTCGGAAGCTACAACTTCGACATGCTGAACTTCCCTCCCGACCATCCGGCCAGGGACATGCAGGACACCTTCTTCGTCAGGCACGAAGAGGGAGAGGACGACGTGCTGCTCCGGACCCACACCTCCCCGGTGCAGGTTCGCGTGATGCTGGACCGCAAGCCCCCCATCCGGGTGATCTGCCCGGGGAAGGTCTACCGCAACGAAGCCATCAGCGCTCGCAGCTACTGCGTCTTCCACCAGCTCGAAGGCCTCTACATCGACAAGGGCGTGACCTTTGCCGACCTGAAGGCCACCATCTACTCGTTCGCACGCCAGATGTTCGGCCAGGACGTCAAGCTCCGCTTCCGCCCCAGCTTCTTCCCCTTCACCGAGCCGTCGGCCGAAGTCGACGTCACCTGCTACCTCTGCGGCGGCAAGGGGTGCCGGGTCTGCAAGAAGTCAGGCTGGCTGGAGATCATGGGCTGCGGCATGGTTCATCCCAACGTCATGCGCAGCGCCGGCATCGACCCTGAAGAGTGGAGCGGCTACGCCTTCGGCATGGGAGTCGACCGCACCGTGCTCCTCAAGTACAAGATCGACGACATCCGCCTTCTCTTCGAGAACGACGTGCGGATGCTCCGCCAGTTCCCCGCCTGAAGCGGCAGCCTCCCGTTCCGGGAGGCCGCCCGCCACGGCACACTCCTCCTTAATCCTCTGCCCTGTCCCTCAACTCTTTCGTCCAGGACTCCATGGCCTCGTTGGCCGCCGGATTGGGCGCCTCGAGGAACGTCACCACGAAACCATCCTCCATTTCGGCCACGCCGATCGAACGGGGACGAACCGCCAGCACTTTCGGATTCGGGAGCTCCTTGCCGAAACAGAAGAGAATGTTCTTGGCAGCCCTGATCCCCTCGCCGATGACACCGTTCGGCAGTGCCGCGGTATGGGCGTAGTGGTCGAAAAGACCGATATAGGAGACCGCCGGGTTGGCGTCGATGCGGCTTTTGAAGTGGGCAATGACGTCGTCGACGTTCTTGCAGCTGGTCTCAGAGCGGTCGAAGGCGATGGTGTAGACGGGATATTTTTCCTGGAGGAGAGTCTGTATCATGACAGGATGAAGCGGTAAGGATTACATGGAATATGGGCGCTCGAGCGGAAACTGCCGCCGGGCCCGACTGGAGAATACAAAAAAAAAGCTCCGCCCTCCCGAAGGATGCGGAGCTTTCAGCACTATGGATGCGGAGCCCCGGCAGGAATGGCCGGCCGGGGAATCCTGCCGGAGAGAGAAGCCTTCAGGCCTCTACGCCTTCGGCTTCCACCTCGAAATTGACCTTGGCGGTGACGTCCGAGAAGAGCTTTGCTTCGGCCTCGTACTTGCCGAGCAGCTTGACGGGAGCCTCCAGGGTGATCTTGCGCCTGTCGATCTCGACACCGACACCCTTCAGCGCATCGGCGATGTCGCCTGCGGTGACGGTACCGAACAGCTTGCCGGACTCGCCGGCCTTGGCCTGGATCTTCAGGACCATCTGCTCGATCTTCTGGGCCAGATCGCGGGCGCTCTTGCGCTGCAGTTCGATCTTGCGGGCCTGCTGCTTCTTCTCGGTCTCAAGGGCCTTGAGGGTTCCCTCGGTAGCCCTGATGGCCATACCCTGCGGGATAAGGTAGTTGTTGGCATACCCGTTCTTCACGGCAACAACTTCACCTGCATCGCCAAGGGCAGCCACATCTTTTCTTAAAATGACTTTCACTGTCTAGCTTCCTTGTTTCAGTGGATTGCGAAATTTTTTATTTGTACTCGTCTGCAACGTAGGGAATGACCGCGAGGAAGCGTGCCCACTTGACCGAATGGGTCAGGAGGTTCTGCTCTTTTGCGGTAAGGCCCGTGATGCGGCGGGGGATGATTTTCCCCTGGTCGTTGATGAAGCGCTTCAGCTTGCGCTCGTCGCGGTAGTCGAAGAAGACGACCTGGTTCTTCGATACCTTCCTCTTTGAAGCCAGGGCGTTGCTGATGGACTTGTTGCCCTGCGACCTTGGTGATTTTCTCGTTGGTTTCATGTGCAGATTGTGCTTGAACCCGCCTTGTTAGTCGGCGGACAGGTATTTGTATTCATAAATGTGGCCGTTCTCATCGCTGCGGGCTCCCTCATGATGTCCTTCATGATAGTCGTCCTCGATGAAGCCGTCATGCTCGTCCTCGCTGCCGTCCTCTTTGCGGCGCTTGTTGAGGAACTGGATACGACGTGCCTTGATCTCGACCACGGTTCTTGATGTTCCGTCCTGCGCTTTCCATGTCCGGCTCTGCAATTCGCCGTCGACAAGGACCGCTGAACTTTTCCTGAGATTGTCACGGCAGCTCTCGGCGAGCTTGTTCCACGCCACCACGCCGACGTAGCAGACATCTTCCTGCCACTGGTGGTTGCTGTCGCGGAACCTGCGGTTGCACGCGATTGAGAAATTGACGACAGGAGTACCGCCGGAATTGGTCTGCCTGAAAACAGGATCTTTGGTAAGATTGCCAGCAATGATGACGCTGTTGATCTCAGGCATTTTCAATTCGGCCATTACATCTTCTCCGTTTGTTTCTCAAGTAAAAGCATACAGTCCGCACCGCTGTCGAACCTTGTCACAAATCTCATTTTGCAGCCTTCTCGGCCGCCTCGGTCTCACTTGCTGCGTTATCTTCAGGGCTGCCGATGACCACGCTGTACTTCTCGACGCGCTTGCGCATCTCGAGGAGCGGGGTGGTCAGGTGCACGATCAGGTAGCGGAGCAGGACCTCCTCGTAGCGGAGGACACGCTCGATCTCCGCGATAACCGGCGTGGCTGCGGTGAATTCGATGTGGGCGTAGTACCCGATGGTTTTCTTCTTTATCGGATAGGCGGTTTTGCGCCTGCCGATGTCAAGGACGCTGCTGATGCTTCCGCCCTTTTCGGTGATGACCTTCTGTACCATCTCCATCGCAGCAGCGATCGCTTCGTCCTGAAGCCCGCCGTCGATGATGACCGTACATTCATACAGTTTGCTTGTTTCCATAGCGCAATGAGATAATGATTGAGAGTAATCGACTGCTTGCATGCGGCGAGGGTCCGGGATTGCGCAAACCGGCCCCACGGCTTCACGCAGATAGCGTAAACACCGCGTGCAAATTTGGACCTTAAATGTAAGACATTGCAATCTTTTTTCCAACCGTCAGGAAAAGGCGAAGAAAAAGATCGGCTCGGCCGGGGCGGGGATTTTCAGGGATGCAGCTCCAGCAGGATCGGAGCGTGATCGGAGCTTTTCTCCAGCGTGTCGACCTCCGCCTTGAGCACCCGGCCATCCAGCGGTCCGGAAAGGTAGAAGCAGTCGATCCGCCAGCCGAGATTGCGCTCACGGGCCATCCGCCAGTATGGCCACCAGGTGAAGAGATCCCGGCGCTCCGGGTTCAGCGCACGCATCACGTCGGAAAGCCCGAGCGCGATGAAAGCGTCGATGGCCGATCGCTCCTCCCGGCGCACACCGGTGGCGCCCTCTTTCAGCTGCGAACGGTGGAGGTCGATGTCGCGATGGGCCACATTCATGTCGCCGCACAGCAGCACCTGGCGGCCCTCGCCTAACTGTCGGGCAATGTAGCCACGCATGTCCTCGAAGTAGCGGAGCTTCACGGCATAATGCTCCGGGGAGTCCCCACGGGGCGCATAGGTGCCGATGATGGAGAGCGGACCGGCATGCAGGGCCACCGTCCTGTTCTCGAGATCGAATGGAGGGATTTCGAAAACCGCCCCCTCCAGCTCCGGGCACTCCCGGAGAAGGATGCCTGTACCGCTGTAGCCCTTCCTGAACGACGAGCCGTTCCAGAACGAGCGGTACCCCCCGAGGCTGCTGAGGGCAGAGGGGATGTCCTGCTCCAGGGCCTTCACCTCCTGGAGCAGGAGCACGTCCGGACAGGCACGCCGGATCCAGGCTTCGAGCGCAGCCTCGCGGGCGCGGATCCCGTTGACATTCCAGGATGCGATCCTCACGCGAAGCCACCCCTGAAGAACAGGCTGAGGCGGGCGGCGACCCGTTCGGAGGAAATCTCCCTCATGCACCGGAAATGCCCTTTCGGACATCGGTCGCGGCCGATGTGCGAACAGGGCCGGCAACGGAGCCCCCGGACCTCGAAGAGCTCGTAGGTCGAGCGGTAGGGCAGGAAGCCGAAGGCCTCGGAGGAGGAGCCGAAAAGCACAAAGAGCCGGAGGCCGAAGGCGGAGGCCATGTGCATGAGTCCGGTGTCGTTGGTGAGCACCGCGCTGGAGCGGCGGAGCAGCGCCGCCGTCTGCATGAGCGTACACCGGCCGGCAAGGTTCTCGACCGAACCCGGGGGCACCTCCCCGAGGCGCTGCATGATCTCCATCGCATGCGGGGCGTCCTCCTCTCCGCCGAGCAGCACCACGCGCAGCGAAGGAAACGCTCCGAGAACGGAGCGAATCGCTTCGGCAAAACGCTCGGGCGGCCAGCGTTTGGTGAAGTGGCGAGCGCCGAAACAGACCGCAAGCACCCGCGTTCCGCCCGGCAGCACGCTCTCGGCATAAGCCCGGTCGGACTCCGGAACGAAAAGCTCGCAGCCGGTATCGTCATCGGCCACGCCGAACTCCGAGAGCGACGCCTGGTAGCGATCGACCACCGAAGGAGCCTCGCCATAGAGATCGAGCTTCAGGTGCACGAGGAGCCATTTCTTCCAGTTGCCCTTCCGGTACCGGACAAGCCGGCCGGCCTCCACGTCCTTCAGGAGACGGCGGGAGCGGCCGTTGTTCTGCAGGTCCGCCACCAGGTCGTAGGACGAGCCGGCAGGAAGGGTTTCGGGAGTATAGAGTGCGCTTATATACGGACTGTCTGCAAGCAGCGGCTGAAAGGACTCCCTGGTACAGAAATCGATCCTGGCCTCCGGCCAGCGCGACCTGAGCCGTCGCACGACGGGAGTGGTGAGGATGATATCGCCGATGGAGCTCAGCCGGACGACAAGGATGGAACGGACACTCTCCATCGCTCAGGACCAGAACTCCCACCAGGCTCGGTAGCCTGCGGGCTTTTCGGGTTCAGTGGGCCGGCCGAGCCGCTTCAGCGCCTCGGCGGAATCACGCCGGAGCTCAGCCTTGCCCGGCATCTCGGCCGTGCGCTCGTCGAGCATCTCGCCCGCCATCCGGAACGCCTGGAATGCCTCGTCCCTCCGGCCGAGCCCCTCGAGGGCCGCTCCCCGTGAAAATACCGCCCTGATCCAGAGCCGTCCGCCATCCTCCTGCAGCTCTCCCCGCCGGTTGAAGTGGTAGAGCGCCCGGTCCGCGGACTCGAGCGCCGGCTCGAACTCCCCGAGGCCGGCTAGCGCACCGGCAAGCACCGCATGGGCGAAAGCCTCGAAACCGGCATGGTCGAAGGTCTCGCCGGAAGGAAGCGAGCGGGCCGAGTCCATCGCCCCGCGGGAGCTTGCCGCCGCATCGCCGTAAAGGCCTTCGCGTAGCTGGCGCTCGCCCTGGCTGAGGGCCAGATAGGCCTCGGCAACCGATTTGAGTGGTTTCATCAGAGGTAGGGGAAAAGCTTGACGTAATGAGTGCTATGCGCCCTCGACGCCCATCAGCGCGTCGAGGGCAGCAGGAATTTCGGGACGGTTCCGGCCGTTGAGGGCCGTACCGATTATTTTGGCCCTAACCGCCGGCTTCATGTCCGGCAGGCGGAGGATCTCCTGATGAAAAGCGAACCGGAGTGCGGACTCGCGGCGCATCTCGACGGTGACGACGAAACGGTCCCCGCTCTTCAAGGCAGAGCGGTAATCGAGCTCCGCTCTGACGACGACCAGATTGATCCCCATCCGGGTGTATTCGCTGAAATCGATGCCGACACGCTTCAGGTAGACGTGCCGTGCATGCTCAAGGTAGTTCTGGTAGACGCTGTTGTTGACGATCCCCTGCATGTCGCACTCATAGTCCCGCACGTCCATTTCGATCATGAACGAATCACGCTCTCTCTGCATCGCCTACCGGGGGTTCAAATTCATGAAAAGACATGGCCGGAATCCCGGCCATGCAAGTCCCGGCGGGTCCATGGACACCGCCTGCAACAAAATAACACAGTCCGGCCGGAATTCCCACTCCCGGAGAGGGTCGGCGCCCCGTCAGTAGCGGTAGGTCGCGGCAAGGCCCGTCAGGGTCGGCATCTCTTCCGAAGCAAGCACCAGCACCTCTCCGCCTTTCCGGAGCACGATCTCTCCAATGTCGTCGAGGACGTCGTCGACGGCCGGATCCTCAAGCGGAGCGAAACGTACGGAGCCCGTTTCGGCGTCGACCTTGCCGGGAATGATTTTCTCGCGATCGAGAAGCAGGCGCCCTATCCTGCCGCCGACCGCCGCAAGAGCAGCCGCTTCCGGGTCGTCGGTCCCCGTCCCCGAAGCGATGGCGGCAACGGAAGCCTGTGTCGCAGACAGGATCCGGGCCTCGCTCAGTGGAGCCATGACCTCCCATGCACGCGCTCCCAGACTCTCGGCGTTCATGCTGCGTGGATCGGCCGCAATCCCCCCCTCCATCAGGGCGGGGTTCCGGCTGATCTTGCGGAACAGCCCCTGGTGCGCCGGAAGCGCGACAAGCACAAGAGGCAGGCCGGAAGGCTGCGAGTAACGCTCAAGCACCGCCGAATCGACGGCCCTGAAAAACTTCTCGTTATCGAGTTCCTCCTCATCACGTTTCGAACTGTGGCCATGGCGGATCACGCCGCCTGCTCCGGCTGAGCCGAACGTTGCGATGGTCACCGCGGGCTGCGTCGTCTCACTTCCGAGCACCTGCGTCATGCTTTTCGGCATGTCCTCCGGAAGCACAATCTCCTCGATGCCGTAGCGATCCGCTTCATAGAGGCTGATCTCCTGACGGGTAAGCGCCAGGACCTGGAAACGTTCCGTCGACTGCATCACACGGATCAAGGGCTTGATGTGGAAACTCTCGGCGGAAACCGCTACTTCACGCGGTACGTAGGCAAAACGGTAGGTACGGAAGAAACCCTCGGCGCCGAACACGGCAAGCCCGTCGAGTGTGTGGTTCCAGAAAACGTCGTCCTCGGCGAGTCGTCGAAACGGTTCGAGCAGCGGGAGTGCATCCCGGCCGGGATACTTGCTTCGGAGGGAATCCTCGAGCCCGTTGACCAGGTTTTTGTAGCGAAGCCGGTCCTGGCGGTTGTCGGGATAACTGCGATGCGTCTCCTGATAGAGCGAAAGGCAGGGTGAAGGGGGGCGTTCATCGAGTCCCGGAAGGGACCCGTGCGTGTAGTCAGCCATACGTTCCTCCTGTTTTCATCGGTGCGTACTCTCCTGATCGCGGACATACAGACAGTATGCCACAAGGATAATCAACACCGAAAGGAGAGAAAGCGTTCGGAAAACGGAGCGCAGCCGATCAGACCAGGGCCACCTCGCACGAGAACCCCCAGCCAACACCATGGGCGGTCTCGATCAGCGAGCCGCCGGCGATCTGGGTTTTCAGCCTGAGACGGTGAACGACAGCCTCCAGGGCCTTATTGCCGTGCACGTCGTTTCGGTAGCCCATGCGCTCCAGAATCGTCTTGCGTGAAACCGCCATCTGCTTCGATGCGGCAAGCAGCGACATGAACTCGAACTCCTTGATGGTCAGTTTCACCATCGTCCCCCGCGGTCCGGCAAGAACCCATCCGTTGCGAAGAATCTTCCATTCCGAGCGCCCGGAAGCAGTATCCAACAAAGGAGCATCACATGCCGCCCGGTGTGTTCTGGCCTGGCCCAGAAGATTGCTGACCAGCACTGAAAATTCGCTGAGATCAACGGGCTTGCCGAAACAGGCCAATGCGCCGGCGTTGTAGGCAGCCAGCCTGACTTTCCTGTCGACAGAATCGGCCAGGATGATTGCAGAGAGTGCGGTATTGCGCCTGAGGAACCTTGCTACGACGAATCCATTCTGGTCCTTGAGGCCAGCATCGAGTACCGCCAGGCGAATCTCCTTCTGTGCCAGGAGAGCGTAGAACTCGAGAGCCGATCCAGCCGTGAGCACCTCATGGCCTTCCTCCCTGAGTTTTTCGCCAAGACGGCTCCGGCAGGCAGGATCGCTCACCACGATCACGACCCTCTGGCCCTCCGACTGCTCGATCCGGGATGAAGTTCCCATAAGTAAATCCGTTGTAGTGAAATGCAGTTATTTTTCACTTTAGCCAACAACCGCATACTATTCAACCAACAACTACCTACTTCTACCTACTGCCGCAACACCCTCACCGACCTGCGGGATAGGGGCGCACAAAGCTCGTCCATGTATTTTTCGTATCTTGAATAAAATCCAGCCCCCGCCTAATAGTATACAATTGAATACCGGAATGCAAGCAAAAAGTCAGCAATTGCAGACTACCGGGACCCGCATCCGCATGTTCGGAGCCCTGAAATACCCGACAGTCAAGGCATTTGCTGATGCCATGCAGATGAGCGCGTCGAACCTTCAGCTCTACATGGCCGACAAGAGGCGGCCCGGCACCCCCATCCTTACCCGCCTTGAAGCCATCGGCTGCAATGCCTCATGGATTCTTACCGGTGAAGGCGATATCATTCGCCATCTCCACCACGCAACCTCATCGGGGCGCGTAGAGGAGAGTCAGGGAGCACCGGGACGCTATAGGCTGACGGTACGACCCGGAATGCTTGATGACGTTAGTGATGGCCTCTTCATGGCGGGAGACCAGCTTGTGATCGACTGCGTGGCACCGCCAGAACCTGGCGATTACGTCGTCACCGCTGGAGAAAACGGCACGACGCTGAGACGATGGAGACGTGGCGTACGCCACGATGGACTGGTAGTGGAACAGGTCAGGAAGCTTGGAGTACTGAGAAGGAGCGCAGGACGGAGCACACGCGGATAAGCCGCAAGAGGGGGGTGAAGAGGGAGGAGGAAGGAGTAGAAACGCGAAAAGCCCATCCTGATAAGGACGGGCTTTTCGTGATGAAAAACTCGGCGACGACCTACTCTCCCGCAGTAAAGCAGTACCATCGGCTCTCCAGGGCTTAACTACTCTGTTCGGA
>NZ_SJPA01000024.1 GCF_004332115.1 Chlorobium sp. N1 | reverse complement strand
TCCGAACAGAGTAGTTAAGCCCTGGAGAGCCGATGGTACTGCTTTACTGCGGGAGAGTAGGTCGTCGCCGAGTTTTTCATCACGAAAAGCCCGTCCTTATCAGGATGGGCTTTTCGCGTTTCTACTCTTACCTCCTCCCTCTTCACCCCCCGCTTGCGGCTTATCCGCGTGTGCTCCGTCCTGCGCTCCTTCTCAGTACTCCAAGCTTCCTGACAATCAGGTGCCGTGGTTCCAGATCTGCAAGGATGATCCATCGCATAGTAACTGAACGCCTGCTGGTGGCGCTCGGGGCGTATCCTGCCGTGGCGCTGCTCGGCCCGCGCATGGTTGGCAAGACGACGCTTGCATTCGAAATCGGCAAGGGCTCTGACGTCCTCTACCTCGATCTCGAGTCGGAGCAGGACCGTAGAAGGCTCGCCAATCCCGAACTCTATCTTTCAGGCCATCTCGACCGCCTCGTCATCCTAGACGAGGTCCGCCGCATGCCGGGACTGTTCCCTGTGCTGCGGGGCCTTATCGACAGGAGCCGGCGAAGCGGGCAGTATCTCCTGCTCGGACCGGCTTCCATGGACCTGCTCAAACAGGGCGGCGAGTCGCTTGCAGGCAGGATCTCCTATATCGAACTCGCGCCCTTCAGTGTTCAGGAAGCCGCCGACTCAGGAGTGGACGAACTCTGGTCGAGGGGCGGGTTCCCCGACAGCCTCCTGGCGTCGAGTGAGTCAGCGAGCCTCCGCTGGCGGCAGGATTTCATCCGCACTTACCTCGACGCGAGATCCCCCAGTTCGGGCCTCGCATCGCCGTCGAGACGCTGCGCCGGCTCTGGACGATGCTGGCCTGGAACCAGGGCGGGCTGCTCAACATGTCGAAGCAGGCGGGAAGCCTCGGCATCGACGTCAAGACGGTCGGCAGCTACATCGACCTCTTGGTCGACCTTCTGCTCGTGCGTCGCCTGGAGCCCTGGCACGACAATATCGGCAAGCAGCTGGTGAGGAGCCCGAAGGTGTTCATCCGCGACAGCGGGCTCGCGCACTGCCTCCTCGGCATCACCGGCAGGGACGCGCTGCTCTCCCACCCGGCGGTCGGGCAGAGCTGGGAGTGCTTCGTCATGGAAAACCTTCTCGACAGCGCTCCTCGTGACGTCCGGGGCTGTTTCTACAGGACCGGCGGGGGTGCGGAAATCGACCTCCTGTTCGTATGGCCGGACGGAAGGCGGTGGGCAATCGAAGTGAAGCGGAGCATGACGCCGAAGCTCGAGCGGGAATTCCATTCCGCACGTGCCGACCTGCTGCCCGACCGCTCGTTCGTCGTCTATCCCGGTGCCGTGCGCTACCGGATTACGGAGGAGGTCGAGGCCGTATCTCTTCCTGAGCTCGCTCTGGATCTGCAGCGTGCCGGCGAGGTATGATCCTGCCCGAGCCGCTTAGTTCCCTGCATTCTGCAATGGGCCACCATTGCGGGAACGCATAGGCTACAGTCGTAAACCATGCGATGCCAAGGATGCGATTCAGCTGCTAATCCGCACGCAGTTGGGCTATTGGGCCACTCTCGCATTGTTGCGCGCTTTTTACCGGCCTCGGTTATCATATGGCGGAACTATTGCTATATTGTGTTGCAACTACCGTTAATTTAATGTGTTGCATTTTCTTTAACCTATCCCAGGACTGTTCTCATGGCACACAAAATCAACGACAGCTGCATCATGTGCGGCGCCTGCGAGCCCGAATGCCCCGTACAGGCCATATCGGCCGGGGACGATTCTTATGTTATCGATGCAACCAAATGCGTCGACTGCGTCGGTTTCAATGACGAACCCGCCTGCGTTGCGGTTTGTCCCAGCGACAGTATCGAAAAAGCCTGAGTTTGTCACGTCCGGTTCCGGACCCGTGTGTCCGGGGCCGGCTTCGGTTTGGTATATCGCTTAAGGATGCGTAGACTGTAAAAGGGCCGGATTTCTGCCCATAGCCAGCGAGGCCGTGTACAGCGCGGTTCTCTTTTCTGTACCGGTTATCCGTCCCTCCCTTTTTAGGGCCCTTCCTCCGTAGTTCCCTGCCAGTCAGGCAGGTGTTGTTAGTGCCGGCCACATGCCCGTCCCCATCAGCATGGCTCCCTGCAGCCGGATCGAGGCGGGGTAGCCTATGCACCTTGAGAGAACGGAGTAGAGTGATGACCAGTTACCGATCATATACCGCAGCCAACATCCACGAACTTCCCCAGTACGACAGCATCCCCGAAGAGCAGATCCGGGCCATCAGGACCGTTGCCCGTGTCTACCCGTTCAGGGTCAACAGTCATGTCGCCGAACATCTCATCGACTGGTCGAATATTCCCGATGACCCTCTTTTCCGGCTGAGTTTCCCTCAGGCCGAGATGCTCTCTGAAGATGACTACGGCACACTCTCCGCTCTTCTGACGCAAGGCGCTCCCGCCGAAGCGGTCAGTGCTGCTGTCCGTGAAATTCAGTTCCGCCAGAACCCCAATCCTGCAGGGCAGAAGGAGCTCAACACCCCAAGCCTCGATGGGGAACCTCTGCACGGGATGCAGCACAAGTACCGTGAAAGTGTCCTCTTCTTTCCGCTCGAGGCACAGGTCTGCCATGCCTACTGCACCTACTGCTTCCGCTGGCCGCAGTTCTCCGGCCTTGAAAACCTCCGTTTCCAGGACGATAGCGTCACGCGGCTGGTTGGCTACCTGCGCCTTCATCCTGAAGTCAGGGACGTAATCTTTACTGGTGGCGATCCGATGGTCATGCCCAGCGAAACCCTCGCGAGCTATATCCGCCCCCTGTTGCAGGTGCCGACACTGAAGACCATCCGGATCGGGACAAAAGCACTCAGCTGGTGGCCGCTCCGATTCGTCGCAGAACCCGATAACGATGCCCTCCTGGCCTTATTCGAAGAGATCGTCGGGAGTGGCCGTCAGCTGGCGTTGATGGCACACATCAGTCACCCGCGCGAGCTCGAGAATCCATTGGCGGAGACTGCCGTGCGGCGTATCCGATCCACTGGCGCCGTAATCCGCAGCCAGTCGCCGGTTGTGCGTCACATCAACGACGATGCCGGCACCTGGGAGGCAATGTGGCAAAAGCAGCTGCAGCTCGGCATCATCCCTTACTACATGTTCCTTGAGCGCGATACGGGGCCGAAGGAGTATTTTGCGGTGCCGCTCGTCGAGGCGCTCGGGATTTTCAACAGGGCCTATCGTCGGATGTCCGGCCTGGGGCGGACCGTGCGCGGGCCTTCGATGTCCTGTTCGCCGGGCAAGGTGGCCGTGGACGGGATCGCAGAGGTTGGCGGGCAAAAGGTGTTCGTGCTCAAGTTTATACAGGGGCGGAATTCCGATTGGGTTGGGCGAGTCTTCTTTGCCCGATATGACGCGGATGCCACCTGGATCGACGATTTGGTCCCGGCATTTGGCGATGAGCCGTTCTTTTTCGAGGCGGAACTCCGGCGTCTTTCCGGGAGTTGAGCGCTTGTGCAGAAGCGGAGCCGGAAACTTTTTTACAGAAAAGATGAAAAAGGATTTGGAGGATAAGGGTCGGGGTGGTACATTAGGATTCTTCGCTTGAGAACAGAAGTTCAGCGGCGGGGGAGACGCCTCGAAAGAGGCATGTTATTTGACGATTGTGAGATTGAGAGAAGCCGCGAAAGGATGCTCATCATCGCCTGTTTTTGTATGAAACGGG
>NZ_SJPA01000023.1 GCF_004332115.1 Chlorobium sp. N1 | reverse complement strand
CCTTTTTTGCGCCTGTTTGAATGGCTCCTTTTGGAGCTTGACGTAATCCAAAATTTGTTCAAGTGGTCATCTTCCCGTGCGGCGATGAAGTGCTGCTGGGCGATGGCTTGAATTCTTCAGCAAACCCGAATTAGGTGTCCAGTTTGCGAACTTCATGGGTGATGTGGCTGAGGTCCCCTTTGATCCGGGGTATAGTCCCGACCCGCATGAGAAATTCAGTATTGGTGATTATGTCATGCCGGACTGGCTTCAGGATGAGACGAGTCAGACCGTCAGCGATCATGATTCCTTGAGTCTTCACGAAGATCAGTTAGAAGCCATCAAGGGGATTGTTGCATTTGCAAGAGATGCACAGGGGGATGAAATAATTCTCTTTCAGGATTTCAACCGTTCGCACATGATCAAGCCAGGGCGATTCCTTTTACTTCAGCATGACACATTTGAAAGCGTATCACGTCCGGCGTTGACTCTTGGCAGTAAATTGGATGCAGTCATTCTACGAGCTGAGCGCAGACTCCTGTTCAGGAGCTTCCGCGTTACTAATACCTTTTTACCGCTCATGGAATTCTATACAGATGCGTCTGAGCAGGAGATTAGGGCGGTTCTCTCCCATGAAACGTTTATAGCAGAAGATGCAGATGCATTGGCAGAGAACGCTGGTCAGTGGTTTCGAAAGCGTTTTGCCATGCTGCGCGATTCAGGGATTCTTGAGCACTACTCGGCCGAGCAGATTGTTGCACGCTCCGAGGCTTATGATATAGAGATTCGATTAGAACAAGGCAAAATTGTTTTCCCGTCAGATCGATCAGGTGCAAAACGACTGCTTCAGTTTCTCAATGAAGAAATCTATCGGGGTGCCATTACTGACACCCTTTATGAAACCAATTCAAAGCGCGAGACGGATTGATCCTAAATGATCGTGCACTGCACGCCCGCTAACCCCCGGCTTTAGCGGGCGCAGGAGTCTTTTTGAATGGATGGCTGAAATGAGAGAGAGAAATGAACAATGACGGGAGGAAAGGATAGTATGCCGCCGGCAATATCGATCATTATGCCGACCTTCAACTCTGAGGAGTTTATTGGTGATGCTTTGGAGTCGCTGTCTATGCAGTCATTTCAAGATTTCGAGTTGCTTGTCTGTGACGGGGGCTCGACAGACGGCACCCTGGAGAGGATATTTTCCGTGATGGGGGCGAAGGCGCGTATTGCTTCGAGTTCTGATTGCTGCATCCCTGACGGCTTGAATCAGGGGTTTCATTCGGCGAAGGGCGACGTCGTGTGTTGGCTGAATTCTGATGACGTCCTTGTCACTAGGACGGCGCTTGAAGGCGTTATGAAAAGGTACAATGAAACGAGGTTTGATGTTGCTATAGCCGATTCGGTTGTTTTAAATAAGAAGGGGGAGGTCGTAAAGACCTTGATTGCGTTCGGTCCGATGAGGGGGTTGCCTCAATCGGCGGGCAATGTGTTTACGGGGAGTTTATTTTTTTCCCGGAAAGCATGGGGTGAGTTCGGTGGGTTTTCATGTAAATACACGTGTGCGTTTGAGTATGAGTTGACTGATTGGCTGTACTCTCGTTTTGTTGTCGAGAAAATGAATGCAGTGGTAGGCGGCTTCAGGATTCATGAGGAGGGCGTCTCAAGTAAGTTTAAGGATCAACTGCGCGATGAGCTTTGCGCTTTAAGGAGTAATGAGCGCAAGATTGGGCAACTGGAGTACCAGTTGCTTCGGTATGCACGACATTTTAAGGACAAGAGCGTGTTTGAAGTCATTCGTAATAAGTTTTATGATCCAAGTGGCTCATTGCATTGGCGAGTGATGTATGGCGATTTACGCAAAGGATAAACTGTTCGCGGTGACCGTCGTTGCTTTAAATGCAAATTAGTGTTTTTTTTATATGGGTCGGTTAAAGAATTTCTTATCGATCGTCGTGTATTTGGTCGGATTGCAATCCGTGCTGTTGAACGCATTTGATATAGCTCCGTTCAGTCCGCTTGCCTCCGCGTGGGTTATGGTTATCGCGCAGCTTGTGCGGATACTTATTGATGACCCTCGAGATTCGCTCGAAATGATGTTGGCCATAATTGGCGTTTCGATGTATTACTTTTCTGGATTGGGCCTTATATATATCGCCGGAGTGGATAACGTCGTGGGCATTGTTTTTTCCTTCATTGTCATTGCTGATATACTTAGGGCCATTTTTGCGGGCTCGCAGGTGATCCCTTTGCAGCGAACTATAACATACAGCTCAATTCGGGAGTATGGGGTTGATAGGTTCGTTTTCTTTTTTCTGCTGTTGTGGGCATCCTTTTCCGGTCTGTTTATAGGGTACGGCGGAGGTAAGTTTCTTTCGTTGTTTCTCTTTACTGTTCCATATGCTGTCTCATTGATTTTTTTTGAGCGCATCTTGTCGTATGGGGTCGGTCGTAAGGTCGTCGTGTGGTTGCTCGCGTTATATGTCTTTATGACCGTCGTCTATTTGGCCTTTTATTGGAGCGGATTTGGGCGGATGATCATTTTAGGGTATGTCTTGGTCCCTATCTTGTTGGCGTCTCACTATATGGATGTTAAGTTTCGGGCTTGGTTTGTTGTATTGATTTCGCCGGTTGCTTCTTTCGTGTCGCACTTCTCTCGTTATGGAAGTGTTTCTGATGTAAGCGATTTGACTCTGGGCTCCGCCGCTCATCATATCGCGGTTACTTCTGATGCGTTTCAGTATTATTATTCCGGCTTGATGTATACTTCTGACAGTTTTCTTGACCAATATCTACTGTTTCTGTTTAACTGGGTGCCGCGTGATATGTGGCCCGATAAGCCTATCGGTGCAGGATGGTCCTCTGTTGGCGAGATGTATGGCAGGGCCGGATATGGTGAGGGATATTCCCAATCTCTAGGATTTATAGGAGAGCAGGTCTATCTCCTTGGGCCATGGTTTCTTGTGGGTCTGTTCGTTATGATAGCCACGCTCATCGTACTAAGGTTCTTTTTGATTCACGCGTCAAAAGGGTATGTTCTTCCCGTTATTCTTTTCGATGTATCCCTTATGGCCTATTTTTGGGGTGGGATGGCTTCCGTCGGGTCTCGTCTCTGGTTTGCGTTGATTCCCGTTCTGTTCTATATCCAGATAGTGGATCGTATTTCAGTCAGAAGGCAAGGGTTGTATGCTTCTGATTCTTTTTTGCTGGGGGACTTGCGCACTAATGGCACAACTCAGGAAAAAATACGGGATGATTCAGGGTATGAGCGGCAAGGGTAACTGTTACGATGATGCGGCTACCGAAATATTTTTCAAGACCCCGAAAACCGAGTGGGTTCATGGCACCAAGTACCGGAATCAGCACGAGCTCGGCCAAAGCATCATTCCCTACACCTGAACTGATTGATTTGCAATAAAAAAAGCCCTCATCTGTGGGCGTAAAGTGTTGTGTTGGAATGGGTAAGGACGACATTTCCATTGAAAATAACACAACCCAGAAGGTGAAGATCTTCATGGCAAAAGATAAGTCGATTAAGGGTAAAAAAGAACAGCAGTTTTTCGCCATTTGTAATCGGAAATTAAGATTCCCAAGATTTGAAAATAGCTCTCAGTAGAGTTATTATGCAATCATCCTTCCGAAGGTTTGGCTTCTTGAGCTGTCCATTTTTCCGTTGCAACTTCAGTATGCTCCTGCTCCCTTTTGATGGGGTGGGAGCTCTCGTGTTCTATAAATCTATCTGTTCGCAGTGGTGATGGGTTGTATGGATGTCTGGTTCTGGCAGAGGATGATAACGCCTCACATGGTCCATTTGGCCCTGGCGTTATCGAGTCGTGGGCATAGGGTTACCTATGTCGCAGAATCTCCCCGCGATTGTGAATTGATGTCGTGAAACACAAGGTTTCAATAGGCTATATTATTGGATGAATGGAGGGCCGCTGGAGAGCGGTGGAGCGGGAGCGAAACCGCTCTCCAGCGGCCCCTCTGAAAA
>NZ_SJPA01000022.1 GCF_004332115.1 Chlorobium sp. N1 | reverse complement strand
CCGGCTCAAGAACGAGCCACAGGAAGAGTTAAATGAAAGAGAGGGGCAGCGCCTTTCCGCTGCATAACCAGCAGGTTTCCAACTTAAACTCAGGCCCTTTTTGTCTATAGGACGGGGTCCACTAAAAACCTCTACAAAGAGAGTGAAAAAACCGGTGGCGAAAAACCGATTGATCTTATCAAATCAACTCGGCCGATTCTTATTGTGGACGAACCGCAAAGCGTTGACGGAGGTCTCTCCGGTGCAGGAAAGAGTGCGCTCGATGCCATGAACCCACTCTGCACCCTGCGTTACTCCGCTACACATGTGGACAAGCACCACATGGTTTATCGTCTCGATGCGGTTGACGCGCATGACAAAGGACTGGTCAAGCAGATCGAGGTAGCTGCCGCTACGGTGGAAGATGCCTTTAACAAGCCGTATGTTCGACTTCTGAAGGTCGAAAACAAGCGTGGCAGGATTTCCGCAGTTGTTGAGCTTGATAAGCTGAAGGCGTCCGGCGTCAAGCGGCAAGAGATCAACGTGCAGGATGGAGATAATCTCGAAATGCTTACCGGCCGGGCAGTTTATGCCAATTGTTCTATCGGCGAGATCCGTGTCGAAAAGGGTAATGAGTATATGGAGTTGCGGGTTCCAGGAAGTGAACAGTTCCTGAAACCCGGCCAAGCATACGGTGATGTCGATGCCCTCGCCGTCCAGCGTCAGATGATTCGTCGCACCATCAGGGAGCACCTCGATAAGGAGCTACGTCTTCGCCCGCAGGGGATTAAGGTGCTTTCACTCTTTTTTATTGAGGAGGTCGCCAAATACCGATCCTATGATGCTGATGGCCATGCTGTGAAGGGCGATTATGCCCGCATTTTTGAGGAGGAATACAGCCGTGCAGCGAAGCTTCCCGATTACCAGACGCTGTTCAGCGAAGTTGACCTTTCTCATTCAGCCGAAGAGGTGCATAACGGATATTTCTCGATAGATAAAAAGGGTGGATGGACCAATACCGAGGAGAACAATCAAGGAAATCGGGAAAGTGCTGAACGGGCCTATAACCTGATCATGAAGGAGAAAGAGAAGCTTCTCTCTTTTGACACACCGCTTAAATTCATCTTTTCGCATTCCGCCCTGAAGGAGGGATGGGATAATCCTAATGTCTTCCAGATTTGCGCTTTGCGTGAAATGGGTTCTGAGCGTGAACGCCGCCAGACAATTGGCCGTGGCCTCCGGCTCTGTGTGAATCAGCAAGGTCAGCGCCTGCGTGGCTTTGAAGTCAATACCCTGACGGTCATAGCAACTGAGAGTTATGAGCAGTTTGCCGAAAACCTGCAGAAAGAGATTGAGGAAGAGACCGGTATCCAGTTCGGGATTGTCGAAGATCACCAGTTCGCCGCTATTTCTGTTACCGACGCAGAAGGAGAACTGCGCCCATTGGGATTTGAGCAATCCAAGGTGTTGTGGGAGCATTTGAAAGAGCAACGCTATATAGACAGCAAGGGCAAGGTTCAGGATTCGCTGAAGAGTGCCCTTAAAACAGGGACTCTTGTGTTGCCGGAGTCTTTTGCTGGCGAACTTGAACAGATTACCGCTGTATTGAAAAAACTGGCCGGACGCCTGGAAATAAAAAATGCTGATGAGCGCCGTCAGGTACGTACCCGACAGGCAGTATTGCATAGCCCGGAGTTCCGAGAACTATGGAATAGAATCAAGCATAAGACGACCTATCGGGTGGAGTTCGACAATGAGCATTTGGTAGAAAGTTGCATAAAGGCTTTACAGAATGCCCCAGCCATTTCTAAGACACGTATGCAGTGGCATAAAGCCGAGATTGTCATTGGTAAATCGGGTGTTGAGGCAACCGAACGGAGCGGAGCTGCAACCGTTGTCCTCGATGAGAGCGATATTGAGTTGCCTGATCTTCTTACGGATCTGCAAGATCGTACTCAGCTAACCCGCCGTACCATTCATCGCATTCTTACAGGTAGCGAGCGGCTCAGCGACTTCAAGCGTAACCCTCAGCAGTTCATCGAGCTTGCCGCCGAAGCTATCAATAAATGCAAGCGCCTCGCAGTCGTGGATGGTATCAGGTATCACCGGCTTGGAGACGAGCACTATTACGCACAGGAGCTTTTTGATCGGAAAGAGCTGACCGGATACCTGAAGAACTTAATCCCGGTTGAAAAATCGGTCTATGAGCAGGTGGTATTTGATTCGGATGTGGAAGCAAGATTTGCGGATCAGTTGGAGAAGAATCTTGCCATAAAGGTGTATGCAAAGCTACCTGGATGGTTTGAGGTTCCTACGCCGCTTGGTCGTTACAATCCAGATTGGGCGGTTCTCGTGGAACAGGATGGAGAGGAACGAATCTATTTTGTTGTCGAGACCAAGAGTAGTCTTTTTACCGAGGACTTAGGCGATAAGGAAAGCGCGAAGATAGAGTGCGGTAAGGCACATTTTAAGGCGCTCAGTATCGGCGAGAGTCCTGCGCGCTATGTCGTGGGCCGATCCTTGGATGATTTACTGAATAGGGCGTAATGCTGATATGGTGGCTCTATTTAGCGACATTTATAATCGTTTTACATGTAGTGGGATAATCCCGCAATTGGAGAAATACTTTATGTTAATACTTGTCAAATGCCATCCATACATTTTTCAAGTGTAGTAATACTTGAGTCTTTAGCAAAAAATAAAACAGGTCGTCAGCTATATGAAGATCTGCGGCCGATTACCATTCAGGCGGATCGAGATATTGATATCAAATATTTTGAAGTAGATTCGAAAGAAGCACTCCTGACTCAACTTCACTCTATAGAACAAGATGCTAATAAGGATGATTGGCCAATCCTTCATATCGAATGTCATGGATTAGATGATACCACAGGAATTTCTCTTGCTAACGGCGATTCTCTGAGCTGGGCAGAGTTAAAACCATACTTAACAGCTATTAACATCGCAACTCAATGCAATTTACTCGTTGTAATGGCCGCCTGCTACGGCGGTCATATGGTTCAAATAATCCAGCCCGTTGAAAGGGCGCCGTGCTTGGCAATGCTGAGTCCTACAAAGGAGATCTATTTTGATGAAATATTAAAGCCTCTCACAACATTCTATAGAGAGCTTTTCAATTCTCTCGACCTGAATGCGGCGTTAATAAAATTGTATTCTTACCCAATTGTTAACGGCGGATACTACTTCCAAACTGCGGATGATTTTTTTAAATCAATATATGTTGGCTACATCAAAGGCTGTGCTGACCAAAAAGGATTTAAAATAAAGGATCGGGCAAAAAACATATACCTAGAGTTAAAAAGATCAGCAAATCCTTCACCAGTCGGCATCGGCGCAATAAAAAAAATGCTAAAGCAAACGCAACCGGTTTTTTTTAAGTCGTATTATGAAAGATTTTTCATGATTGATATTTATCCAAGCAACAAATCACGGTTCGATATTACATATGACAAAATACTCGAAGAAGCGAAGGCGCCTTTGAGTTGAGACATAGGAAATCGAATGAATCACCCGACTGCTCCAAGGTCACTCGAAGCATGCAGGGATGGCGCCGGGGGATGTGGGGTACCACAATGAGAATGCGAAAGGGGTCCCCTAAGAACCCAGCATGCAACTTTCGCTGCACTGGGCTCAAGCCTCGGCAATGAGACCCTGTTCAGGTACCCGGAAACACTTTGGGGTTGATTTCATTAACCGTTCTTTTCGGGCTTCAAAGTAGGGCTTCCACACTGGATCGTGAGGATTGGCTCCCATTCTGATTTTAACGTGCTGTCTTATTGGGGTATCTCCTTCGAGAAAGAGCCTCAACATCTTCCTTTTGTTAGAGTTTACCGTTGCAACGAACATCCAGTCTCGGGATTTTCGGGTAGTAAAGTATCGAGCTTTTACCCATCGAGCGCCCTTGTTTGGATGTCGTCGTTTAGCCCATTGCCACAACAGGAACCAGACCTGTGAGTCAATACTGAACATTTTTAGCACACCATCATTTAAAATCAGGTGTTAAATGGCACTCTTGAATGACATTTTAAAGTGGTCTGAATCTTTACCTTCTTGGCAACGAGATGCATGTCGGCGGCTGCTTCAGAAAGTAACCGGTTTGGAACCAGATGATTATTCTGAGCTCTATAAACTCCTCAAAAAGGAGAACGGTATAGAAACTGGGGCGACAATTGTTGCTGTGCCGCTGGCAAACGATTTAGTGGACCCCGTCCTATAGACAAAAAGGGCCTGAGTTTAAGTTGGAAACCTGCTGGTTATGCAGCGGAAAGGCGCTGCCCCTCTCTTTCATTTAACTCTTCCTGTGGCTCGTTCTTGAGCCGGT